>NZ_CP006880.1:1233475-1850213 GCF_000816845.1 Rhizobium gallicum bv. gallicum R602sp
CGTTAACCATGCCGGCCTATTAATAGGGCGCTGCTTTTCCGCGATAGCAAGGCAGCATGTCGCGTAGGCTTTGAAGCTTCAGGCACGCGGCGCTTGGGCTGGATATCTTCTCCAAGGAGTTTGCAAATGCAGCTTATCGCTTTACCGGATACGTTCAATCTGATCGGCAACGATGCGCTTATCGTCATGAAGGCCGAAGACACGCATCAAGCCGTGTGTGTGACGAAAGATGCGCTTGCTGGCGTTCAGGCTGCGCCTGACCCACGGTGGCTGCCGCAGGATCTGAGCGTACTCGAACTTATTGCAAGCCGGAAATTCGATCATGGCGAGATCGCCTTCGATGGCCGCATCTGGATCACGGCGAAGGATGTCCAGAACTGGCATAAAATGACGCGGCACTAAATCCAACCGACCGCGACCGGTTACGAGCGAGCGGTAAGACAACTGTCGCATTTCCGTAATATCCCAGCCCTAAGTTTAGAATGGCTCCAAAACTAGGGGGCCGTTCTCAACTTTGGAGCCAGTCCCATGAACGAACATCTTTCTCAAAAGATATTCCCCACGACGCAACTTGAAGACGCAGATGGCGAAGGCCACAATTCAAGCCTCAATCCGACCATGGGCGAAATCATCAGCAAGCGCTTTTCGCGCCGTAGTTTCCTCCAGGGTTCGCTTGCAGTTGCCGCCATTACCGCGACCGTCAGCCCTGTGGCGTTGATGACAGCGGAAAAGGCGCGCGCGAATGGCGCTTCGGCCTTCTCCTTCCCGGAAGTCGAGGCCGGCGTGGATGCCAATCATCACGTCGCCGAAGGGTACAACGCCGACGTCCTTTTGCGTTGGGGTGACGCGCTCTTCCCGGACGCACCGGCCTTCGACCCGACCAAGCAGACGGCAGAAGCGCAGCGCCGGCAATTCGGGTACAACAACGACTATGTCGGCTTCATCCCGCTTGAAGGTTCTTCGACCCACGGGCTGCTTGTCGTAAATCACGAATATACGAACCCGCACCTGATGTTTCCCGGTATCGTCAAGATCGTCGACGGGAAGATCTCCCAGAGCAAGCTCAGCAAGGAACAGGTCGACGTCGAAATGGCCGCGCATGGCGGCACGATCGTCGAGATCCGCAAGGTCGACGGAAAGTGGCAGGTCGTCCCGGAAGGCCGCTACAACCGCCGCATCACCTCTACCACGGAAATGCAGCTTACCGGCCCGGCCGCCGGTCATGATCGGGTCAAGACCTCAGCCGACGCCACCGGCACGCGCGTCATCGGCACGCTCAACAACTGTGCTGGCGGTGTGACCCCCTGGGGAACCTACATCATGGCTGAAGAGAATTTCCACGGCTATTTCTCCGGCGAACTGCCGGAAGGCCATAAGGAAGCCGCCAATTACAAGCGCTACGGCGTGCCGGAAGGCGGATACGACTGGGCCAATTATTACGACCGCTTCGACCTCTCCAAGGAACCGAACGAACCGAATCGCTTTGGCTGGATCGTCGAAGTCGACGTCATGGATCCGACCGCGATCCCGAAGAAGCGCACCGCTCTTGGCCGTACCAAGCATGAGGGAGCGGCATCGATCGTCAGCAAGGACGGCCGTGTTGTCTTCTATCTCGGCGACGATGAACGCTTCGACTATGTCTATAAGTTCGTGTCGTCGGGAACGTTCAATGCGAACGACCGTGCCGCCAATCTTGATCTCCTCGATGAGGGCACGCTTTACGTGGCCAAATTTGCCGAGGACGGTACGTTGCAGTGGCTACCGCTCATCTTCGGCCAGGGACCGCTGACAGCCGAAAACGGTTTTGCCAGCCAGGCCGACGTTCTCATCGAGACGCGTCGCGCCGCCGACATTATCGGCGCAACGAAAATGGACCGGCCGGAAGACATCGAACCGAACGCCGTCAACGGCAAGGTTTATGTCATGCTGACCAACAACAGCAAGCGCAAGGCCGATCAGGTGGACGCCGCAAATCCCCGACCCGACAACGCCTTCGGTCACATCATCGAGATCACCGAGGATGGCGGCGATTACTCCGCAACTTCAGGCAAATGGGAAGTTCTCTTAAAGTGCGGCGATCCTGCGGTTGCCGAAGTCGGCGCGACGTTCTCGACCGAAACTTCCAAGAACGGCTGGTTCGGCATGCCGGACAACTGCGCCGTCGATTCGGCCGGCCGTCTTTGGGTCGCAACGGACGGCAATAACAACAAGGCCACCGGCCGCACTGACGGCCTTTGGGCTGTCGACACCGAGGGTGACGCCCGCGCCACCTCTCGCCTGTTCTTCCGCGTCCCGGTCGGTGCCGAGCTCTGTGGTCCGCTCTTTGCCCCGGATGACGAAACGGCTTTCGTCGCCGTGCAGCATCCCGGGGACGGCGGTGATGACTGGGCGGGCCATGGCCGCCCATCCTATTACGAAGATCTTTCCACCAGGTGGCCAGACTTCAAGGATGACATGCCAGTGCGTCCGTCTGTACTTGCCATCACTAAGATCGGCGGCGGCAAGATCGGCATCTGAGACGGCGCGTTGACACAGCCTTTGTTAGCCGGGACGAGTCCGTCGTCCCGGCTATTGTTGGCCGCCGGAACACAATTTTGTCTGCATCCCATGCCCTCTCGCGTCACAAAAACTTCATGCACTTCTGCGAAAGCTTTGGCCAAACGATTTGCGCATCCTTTCGATAAGAATTCTTCATGACCTCGTCCTCAGTCTCCACCCGCCTGTCACCGGCGGCCTCGCAACGGCTTTTGCTCCTGGCAAATACGGCACTGAAAGCGGGGCAAACCGCCCGCAGATCGCTAAAGCGGCGGCTGGTGAGCGAGATCGTCTCGAAGGCTCCGCGTGACTACCAGACGGAAATCGACGTGGCGGTCGAGCGGATCATCGTCGATGAGGTGGCGAAAGCCTTTCCCACTTACGCGATCAAAGGAGAGGAAGCCGTCGGCAATCGTGATGCCGAGGCCAGCACACCTGTCATCTATATCGACCCGATCGACGGCACGACAAACTACGCATGGGGCATTCCGCATTTCGGCATGACGATTTCGATCGCCGAAGGTGACCGCATCGTGGCTGGTGTCATCTATGATGCGATGCAGGATGAACTGTTCAGCGCGGAGGCCGGCGGCGGCGCTTATCTCAACGGCGAACCGATCCGCTGCATCGAGAACGCCGAAATCGAAAGCGTCCTAATCGGCGCTGGACTGCCCGTTCCAGGACAAGTGAAAGCCGTCAGCGAGGACACTTACTTCACCGCGCTCAAGCGGCTGATGGTCAATACGGCTGGTGTGCGGCGGCTGGGCTCAGCAGCACTTTCGATTGCCTATGTGGCATGCGGACGGCTGGACGGCTTTTTCGAAGACGGCCTGTCGTTGCATGATTATGGCGCGTCGGTCCTTCTGGTCGAAGAGGCTGGCGGACAGGTTTCGGCCTTTTCCGGCGGGCCGGTCACGGCAAACGGCGATATCCTCGCCGCAAATAGGGCGATCCATCCGTGGCTTGTCCAGGGGTTTAACTGAGCTGGGGACTTACAGGTGCTTGACCAGCAGCGCTTCCAGCCCGACCGGATCGTCGGTCGTGATTTGATCCGCTTTCAGGTCAAGAAGCCGGCGAACCTTCGGCAAGACTTCGGGAACGGCTGCCGTGACGGTATAGGCATCGACGCGGCGGCCAGCGCGATGGAAGGCGTCAATGAGATCATAACCTGCAGCGTCGGCGAAGAGTACCAGTTCGTAATTGAGATAGAACATTCGCGCGCGCGGCGATGCCTTCAGCGCTGTTTCCACGAAGCCTGCGAAGTCGCGGCTTTCGATCAAGCGCTCAATCGCCCCGTCGTAGCAAGGGTCATAGCCGATCGGCATGTCGGGAACCGCGCCGGAAAGCCGTTCGACGGCTGCAGCGTCGCCTCCAGACAGAATGACCGATCGCGCGACCGGCGACATTGCTGCGGCAAAGGCGGTAATATCCACGTCGCGAATACTCGCCGACGCCTCCTTGAGATCCAACTGCAGGACGGCATTTTCATCGCATTCGCCCGCAAGAAGAAGCTGCCCGAGATCGTCGATCAGCATCACCGGGTGATCTGCCGGCACGCCGGCATCATCGCGAAGTTGCAAGCCACGCAGATACTCCTGCGAAGCATTCACGACACGGCCCGTGCCCGTCGTGGCCCGATCGAGTGTTTCATCGTGAAGAACCGCAAAACCTTCGCCGCAAAAACGAATGAGATCTATCTCGACGCTGGCGCCGAGCAACATGCCTTCGGCGATCCGCTGGCGCGTGAATGAGATGTCACCGGCGAAGCGATGGCCACGATGCCATTTCAGCCATGTCCGGTGCGCACCTGTATCGACGGCAATCCCTCTGCGGTCAGACATGTCCGAGCATCCGATCGGTTTGCAGCTCGCCGGCGGCGGCCGACCGATGGACGAGCTTGTTGTCACGAAAGGCGAAATAGGCGGTGGCTGCCGGTTCCACAAGGGAGCCCCTTGTCCAATCGACATCCGGTGCCGTCATGGCCTTGAGCCGCGTGCCGTCTGCAAGGTCGATATCGACGATCCTGTGAGTGCCGAAATCGATGCTGCGATGCACGATTCCGGCGCCTGACTTCTTTGTCCGGCTGAGCGAGAGCGCTTCCGGTCGGAAGGCGAGCACGAGATCGCCGTCTTCGACCGGAACTGTAAGCGAAAAGTCCGGATGTTCGCTGATCCCGTTGCGGACCTTCACGCGAACGAAATTCATGGAGCCGATAAAACCTGCCACGAATTCGGTCTTCGGTTCGCGGTAAATGAGGTCCGGCGATGCGGTCTGTTCCGTGCCGCCATCCCGCATGACGACGACCCGGTCGGCAAGCGCCAGTGCCTCGTCCTGCCCATGAGTGACAAACAGGGTCGTGATGCCCAGGCGCTGCTGGATGTCGCGCACCTCTTCCCGCAGGCGCTCGCGCAAATGCTGGTCGAGACTGGCAAAAGGCTCGTCGAGCAGCAGGATCTTCGGCTCGAGCACGAGCGAGCGCGCCAGCGCCACGCGCTGCTGCTGCCCGCCCGAAAGTTGTGTCGTCATCCGCTTTCCGTAGTTGGAAAGGCCGACAAGTGCGAGCGCGCTTTCAACCCGCTCGGTGATCTCGGGTTTCGGCAGCCTGCGTATCCTCAACCCGAATGCAATATTGTTGAAGACGTCCATATGCGTCCAGAGCGCATGGCTTTGAAACACCATCCCTGTCGGGCGCTTCTCCGGCGCAAGTGTCGTAACATCCTTGGCGTCGATGAGAATTGAACCTGCGCTCGGTCGCTCGAAACCGCCGATCATGCGAAGAAGCGTCGACTTTCCGGACCCCGATGGTCCGAGCAGGCAGACGAGCTCGCCATCATCGACATCGAGCGAGAAATCGCGCACCGCGAACGAAGCGCCGAAGGCCTTTGAAATCCCTTTGATCGTCAAGCGTGCCATCTCAAGCCTTTCTTCGGGTCATGCCCCATCCGCACGTCACGCGCCAAAGCCGCGGGCAAAGGCACCCGTTCCAACGACACGGCGGGCAAACATCAGCGCGATGAAGGACGGCACCCACAACAGGACCGAGAGGACTGCGCCGTACTGCACGACGATCTGATTGTTGATGAAGGTGATCATCAATACCGGCATGGTTCGGACTTCAGGAGCACCGATCAGCCACGCTCCCTCCGTTTCGTAGAAGGTACCAACAAAGGTGAGCAGAAGCGCAGCCGCAATTGTCGGTGCAGCCTGCGGAAGGGTGATCGACCAGAACACCCGCAGTGGTGCGGCACCTGCATCCCGGGCCGCTTCCTCCATGCGCCGGTCAACGTTCTGGAACGCCGCGACAGGGATCCAGATCATCAGCATGAGGGTGCCGACGAGCTGGATCAGGACGACACCCCAGAACGTGCTGATCAGGCCGAGCTGCAGGAAGATGCCGGCGATCGCGACAAGCAGTCCGAACTTCGGGAAGGCGTGCGAAGCAAGAAAGGACAGGAAGAGGATGTTCCTGCCCGGAAAGGTCATGCGCGCAAATGCGTAAGCCGCCGGCAGGCAGATGACGGCCGACAGCAGCGTCACGGTCGCCGTCAGCCGAAGGCTGAGAAAAAGCGATTCCCAGACGTCGGAGCGCGATAGCGTCTGTGACCAGAAGCGCAACCCGAACTGCTGCGGAATGACAGAGGGATAGCGCCAAACCTCGGTAAAGGCCCAGGTTCCGACAACAATCAGCGGAAGCGCGATGAACAGGGTCAGCAGCGCCGCAAACAGGATGCCAACCCAATCAATCCTTGCCGCACTGGCAGTTGTACCATGGATCATCGACCGCCCTCCCGGTTTTTCGCGATCGAGCGAACATAGAAGATCCCGAACACCAGGCAGAAGCCGAAGGTGATCACCGCTTGCGTCAGAGCATTCAGCGGGTCGTTGAGGTCGGAGAACGTGCGTTGCATGAACGGCCCCATCATCTCGGGCGAAGCTGGACCAAGCACGTAAGGCAGCGTGAAGGACGAAAAGATGCCGAGGATGGCGAAGGAGGCCGTGACCAGAAACGAATTGCCCATTCGCGGCAGGATAATTGAAGCGAAGACCCGCAACGGAGAAGCACCGACATCGCGCGCAGCTTCGATCGAGCTTTTGGCGATATTGCCCAATCCGGCCGCCAGCATCAGCACCGTCAGGGGAAGATTGTCCCAGACGAGGCCGATCACTGGTCCCCAGGGCGTCAGATATGGAGACGGCAGCTTTGGCAGGCCGGTCGCGTTCAGGAGGATGTCGACGGTGCCGTTCGGACCGATCGTGCGGATAAGCGCGTAGGAGAGGATGATCGACGGGACGAACATCGGAAAGATTGCAAGGCCTTGGACATAGGCTGCGAGCCGTCCCCGCGAAAAGCGCAGATACAGCGCGATCGGTAGGCCTGTCGCGAGAAGCAGCAGGCCGCAAACCAGTGTCGTCCAAAGCGTAAGCCAGAGATTGGCCAGGCTATAGGTATCGCTGAAGAAAAAGCGATAGGAGGCAAGCGAAAAGACAGTAGCGCCGTCCGGTTGGCGCACGAAAACCGTGCCGATGACTGCGGCGATGATCGGATACACGATCAGCCAGCCCAGCAGAAGCACCGGCACGGCGACGAGAAGAAGCCCTGCCGAAGCGTTCGTGGCGGCTGGTGCGCGCCAGCGCGCCAGCGATCGTAGCGCAAACTCCCTGCGCATCAGGTACGGCTGATGCCCGGCGCGACGCTGCGGTACCAGCCGTCATTGATGGCAGGCTCCCAATCGCCGCTCGGAAAGGTCGGGATCGTCGCCGGGACGACATCGGTATATTTCTGGCGGAGTTGCTCGGAGATATGCTCCCAGGAGATGCCCGGAAAACCACCGATCTCGGTGATGATTGCTTCCTGCATCTCCTTTGTCAGCAGGAAGGCGGCGAGCTTCAAGGCCGCGTCCTTGTGTGCGCCGTTCGAAAACACCGTCATGCGCGAGAAATTGCCGCAAAGCGCAAGGTCGCCGAGCTGAACGAGGCCGGTCGTTTCCGGCAGAACGCCCTGCGAGATCGCTTGCAGGACCTGGTCGGACCAGACCGGCGTCATGGTGACGACGCCCTGCGCCAGAAGCTGGATCGACTGCGTGTTGCCGGCCGTATACGCGCCCTTTTCATAGAGCGACGGCGCAAGGTCGTTGAGGATCGCCCAGGCAGGCGTCAGGGTCTGGTTGGCGTAATCGGCCGAGAAGTTGTCGATCGTGAATTTCTTCGGATCGCGGCCGTTGGCCTCATGGATGGCGCGGCGAACGAAGTTGCCGCCTGAACCACCTTTGTCGGGACGATTGTAGATAAACTGGCCGGGATTGGCCTTGATCCATGAAATCAGCTGTTCCCAGGTTTTGGGCGCATCCTTTGGGTCGAGCTTGGCCTTGTCATAGGCGAGAAGAACCTGCGAGCCGCGGTAGGGAAGCGAATATTCGCTGTCGACGCTCAGCGGATTGACGCGGTCGAAGCCTTCGACGTTCTCTGCGGAGAACTTGACCCAAAGACCGGCGTCGATCCCACCCGTCGGCAGGCGTGGATCGAATGTTTCGAAGATGTCTGCCTGCGGATCGGTCTTGGTCTGGAGGGCGGCCAGGGCTCGATCGGCAATGGCGCGCAGGCCAGTATTGTCGCCGGCATCAGTGACCTTCAAGGCAACGTCTGGATGGGCCGCTTCGAAAGCCGGACGGACGATGTTGTTCCAGAAGTCGACGATATTGGCATCGGAGCCGCTGTAGAGATCGATCGTCCTCGCTGCTGCGGTGGCAAAACGCGGCGCAGCCAGAACAGCTGCTGCGGCCGACGACGTGATAAGAAACTCGCGTCTGTTCATTACCCACTCCATTCGTTTCGCGGTCGCACACCGCGTGCCTGTTGGAGCTAGCTAACGCTGACGCGTGACATCGGGATGACAAAAGGGTCCGGACGAAGGGTTTTTTGCACAGCCGTGCATTCATATCTATGCAACAACAACATCGACAAAAGAATAGGCGAGTCCGACGTTGTTGAATGCGGCCGATGATTGACGGCCGGTCTGTGGTCATCTTTTCGCCGTCGCGCTTACATTAGATTGTAATCAATCGCGGCTAGATTGTTTTCATCATCAGGAGGCAACTATGCGCGATATGACCATGTCAGAGGTATTGACCGATCCACTGATCCGGCAGCTTATGCGCGCCGACAGGGTATCGCTTGACGCTTTTGCAACATTGCTTCGCGAAGCTGCAGCGCGCGTCGATGCACGGGCAATGAATGGCACGAGCGCCGGTGTGCGGTCAGACGATAACGAGGCTTCAGCACAGTTGCACGGGACGATCATGCAAACGGAAGCCGTATAAAATGCATGCCCCAATGTTTGTCGCCCGGCGGTGCTTTCTGACTTACGAGCATGCGGTTCTTCCAGCCCGAGAATGATCTCATGGGCACCGGACGGGGCTTGATCGGTCCCGTAACAGCGATCTGCCAAGCCGCGATATGGTCTACAACTTCAAGAGAAAGCGAAGATCCAAAGACGGCGTCAGCGGGTAGCGCCCCAGAGGTAGGCGACCGCCGCAACTATGCCGACGGCCGTCAGGGGTCTTGCCCTCACATGCTCCTCGATTTCATAAACAAAGCTTCTCGCCTGAACTTTCGCGATCCGCGCAGTATCGGAGGCGAGCTCTGTTGCGGACTCCGAGACGCGGCTTACTTCTGCTCGCAGAGCCTTGATCTCGCCGCGGTTGACCTCGCTCCGCTTTCGACTTGCAGCGAGCGCTTCATCGACCAAGGAAGATTTTTCGTCGGGCATTTGGGGGTCGCGCTGCCGCTGGACGCGCTCGGCCGCCTCGGCGTCCACTCTTCCAGATGGTGCCGTGGTGTGGGTGGCCGAAACGGGATCCGAGGCCGGAAAGGTGTCCTCAAGCCCTTTCTCGAGTTCGCCCTTTCCCGATCGCTTGCGCTGCTGGGCCTGCTCCCGCTTCATGGACTGAACTGCTGGGGATTCGTCTGGATTTGGCATGTCGAGTTCCTCCTTGCTTGATCGCAGTAATCCCGCAGGTGCCGGGAAGTTCCGGATTTGTGTTCCAACTGCCACCGACCAGCATGTCAAAGTCGAAAGTCATTACGGCGAGTATCCTTGCCGGAACTTCACCGCGAATAGTGGCTGGCCACTTGCAGTTCTGCGTATTTCAGCAAAAAAATTTCCATCAGTGCTGTTTTCGTTGATGATCTTGCCGACGCTTGATTTTTCGTGGCTGCGGGGAGTGGCCCTAATCGCTTCAACAACAGGCAGGTATGCGTTTGCATTGCGTTACAGCTGCAGAAGAAGGCGCGTTAAATCATAGGGATGCATTGGGATCTTAAGATGCCGCTTACGCCTAAAAAATATCCGGAACTTTAAAGTTCGACCGGGTGTTCCTTGCACGGATCTCGGCGATCCCAAAAAGGAACACAACAATGCGCGCGTTCATCCTAGCCGCTACCGCCCTCGGGACATCCGCCTTCTCTGTGCTGGCCCAGGCGACATTTGCGCCCTCCCCGTCCGGAAACACGCCTGCGATCGCAACACCAGGCACGAAGAACCCGACTGCCCCCGTCGCAGGTGCCAACAGCTTCACCGAAGCCCAGGCAAAGGATCGCATCGAAAATGCAGGCTACACGGAGGTTAAAGACCTAAAACTCAACGACAAAGGCGTCTGGATGGCCTCGGGCATGAAGGACGGCAAGGCTGTTTTGATCGCCCTCGACTATCAGGGCAACATTGTCGCCGAATAAGGAAGCCCAGGCGCTCGAAATGAGAGTTGTACCCGGATTCTCCGACCTGCGAAACGAAATCGCAGCAGTGTGAAGCATGGTCAAAGCCTACGAACGTTGCTGTCATCTCAGATTATATTTCAACCGACACTTTAGGTAAGCGATCTTAAGTCATGGATATAACGGGATTCAGCTTCCTGACGGGATGGGCACTTGCTGCGTCCAACACTGGGCGGATTTCTAAAAGCTTGGGGCCCTTCTGTTGGCCATTTTGTCAGCGGCAACTGCGTCCTTGTTGACCTTGCCAAATTGCCTCACCGGCAGATCGGCTAAAACAGAGCACACGAACTGTCTGCTGCGACGGCGGGCTCAATTTAGGCCAGCCAGCCTATCAGTCCCCGCGCAATTTACGGGTGATGAAGACAGCTATGCCACCGATCCCCAGGACTATGACACCCCATAAAACCCATACACTTTGATTGACCATGAAACTCGAGGAAGGGTACGGGAAGAGCCCGCTACCTTGTCCGATCCAGAGCAATCCGAGCAGGATCAAGCTCGCCCCGAATGCATAACCGAATTTCCGTCTCATGTTCATCCCCCTCTCTCACTTCCGGCCATGATGACGAGACGATCATAGGCCGCCCAGCCTCGACAGTATCCGCAATTCACGCACCACCCGGCGCGGGGCAAACTTCGATGCCGGTGGCATCACTTCCGATGATCTCCTCGAAGCGCCTCGGCAGAGCGTCGCCCGATGTCGCCGATGAAGCCAATACAACCTCCCAGCATGCATCTGCTTCTTTCAGACGGCAAACACTCAATGTCTGTGCCCGGCTGCAGGCGACCGATTCCGGCACGAGGGCGATGCCGAGCCCGTGTCCGACGAGTTCCATCAACGTGCCGAGATCGCTCACCTCAAATGCGATCTTGCGATCAATGTTCGCCGTCAAAAATAGATCATCGATGATTTTGCGCGTACCTAAATCGTGCTCGAATTCGACAAAGGCATGCGTTGCAATTTCATCAAGTGAAACAACCTGGCTTGAGGCAAGTGAATGCGATTTGTTGCAGACGACAACCAGTTCTTCGCAGGCGATGGTGACGGTTACAATGTCGGCCGGCGGATCAAACATGGGCAGGAATGCAAGGTCGAGTTTGCCGTTCCTGACCTTCTCCAGAAGATGGACCGCGCCTCCCTGTATCAGCCGCACGTCGATATGCGGATGACGCTTATGAAAACGGGCAAGTAGAAGCGGCAGATCGACAAATGCCGGCAGTCCCTGAACTGTTCCGAGGTTCAACTTGCCCGATTTCGCCTGCGCAACAGCGTCTACCGCTTCCCGTGCGTCCTTCGCTGCCTCAAGGACAATCTCCGCCTTTTCGAGCAGCGCCCTGCCGGCGGCCGTCAGTCGCACCTTTCGAGTAGTGCGGACGAAAAGCTGCGCATTGAGCTCTTGTTCCAACGCCCGGACTGAACTCGAAAGAGCGGACTGAACAATGTTCAACCGCTGCGCGGCTTTCGTGAAATGCTCGGCTTTTGCCGCAGCAACAAAATACTGGAGCTGGCGTAGTTCCACTGGAACCTCATTTTTCACACATATTGATCAATCTCATCTAAATCTTCCGTTTGAAAGATGGAAGCGCCTGACGCATTCTCTGGCGGCGTTTTCGGCATTGCTTCTACCTCACGTGATCAACCTATTCGTTCATGACGGTCTTCTCGACGCTGTCCTTCCCGACAGCTGCGCAGGAGAGGAAGCGTAGGCTGCACACGGCCACGATCGGTGCCGATGATGCGCAGACAGTGGCCGCCCTTGGTGTCGCGGCTTTGATGTATCAGGAGGTTGACATGGACTATCGTAAACTCGGTCAGAGCGGCACAATCGTGAGCGCCTATTGTCTCGGCACGATGACCTTTGGTGCGGAGGCGGACGAGCCCGCCTCTTATAAGCTGCTCGACGATTATTTCGCCTGGGGCGGCAATTTCATTGATACCGCCGACGTATATAGCGCTGGCAAGTCTGAAGAGATCATCGGCCGCTGGCTGAAGACGCGGCCGACCGAGGCAAAGCAGGCGGTGATCGCAACCAAAGGCCGCTTCCCGATGGGCCCGGGTCCCAACGATATCGGTCTCTCACGCAGACATCTTAACCAGGCGCTTAACGACTCGCTCCGTCGCTTGGGCATCGAGCATATCGATCTTTACCAGATGCATGCTTGGGACGCGCTGACGCCGATCGAGGAGACTCTGCGCTTTCTCGACGACGCCGTTTCAGCGGGCAAGATCGGCTACTACGGTTTTTCCAACTATGTCGCCTGGCAAATTGCCAAGGCTTCCGAAATTGCCAAGGCGCGCGGCTACACACGGCCGGTCACGCTTCAGCCGCAATACAATTTGCTGATGCGCGATATCGAGCTTGAAATCGTCGCGGCCTGCCAGGATGCCGGCCTGGGGTTGCTTCCTTGGTCACCGCTTGGCGGCGGCTGGCTGACTGGAAAATACAAGCGTGATCAGATGCCGACCGGCGCAACCCGTCTGGGCGAAAATCCAACGCGCGGCGGCGAAGCCTTCGAAGCCCGCAATGCGCAGGAGCGCACCTGGGCAGTTATCGGGGCGGTCGAGGAGATTGCCAGAGCCCGCGGCGTCAGCATGGCGCAAGTGGCGCTTGCCTGGACGGCGGCGCGCCCGGCAGTAACCTCCGTCATTCTCGGCGCGCGAAATCCTGAGCAGCTCGCCGACAATCTCAATGCCGCCAGCTTTGCGCTTTCGCTTGAGGAAACCACCAGGCTCAACGAAGTCAGCGCGCCGACGCCCGGGCAATATCCCTATGGTGAGCATGGCATTAACCAGCGCCACCGCAAGATGGAAGGCGGACGCTGAATCTTGAAAGGCGGCGTCAGATCCTGACGCCGCTTGTCTCATCAAAGAGGTGAAGTTTCTCCGGATCGACAATCACGCCGATAGTATCGCCTGCCCGAGCATTTCCGCGACCGGTTTCGACAATGGTAAGTTCTGGTCCGGTTGCCGCAGTGATGAAGGTCGAAGAGCCTGTGGATTCCACGACTGCGACCGGAACGTCGAAGGTGCCCTGCCCCTGGCCGGTGATGCCGATATGCTCGGGGCGAATGCCGGCGGTTATTCTGCGGCCGGGTAGCAGTTTGCTGGAGATCGTCAGCTTGTGCTTCAACGGGCCGAGGTCGAGCGTCAGGCTTGTGCCATCTTCGCCGACGATCGCCGGGATAAAGTTCATTGCGGGCGAGCCGATGAAGCCGGCGACGAATTTGTTGGCTGGCGTGTCGTATAGATCAAGCGGCCTTCCCTGCTGCTCGATGACGCCCTCGCGCATGACCACGACATGATCGGCCATAGTCATAGCCTCGATCTGGTCGTGGGTAACGTAAACGGAAGTCGCGTGAAGTCGGTCGTGCAACGCACGGATTTCCTTGCGCATATGGACGCGCAGCGCTGCGTCCAGATTGGAAAGCGGTTCGTCAAAGAGGAATGCCTTAGGATGACGGATGATGGCGCGGCTCATGGCGACGCGCTGGCGCTGGCCGCCTGAAAGTTCGCGCGGATAGCGTTTCAGGAGATGCGACAGGCCGGTGGTGGCGGCGACTTCCTCGGCGGCTTTCTTCGCCTCGGCTTTGGCGACGCCGCGGATGCGCAGACTATATGTGAGATTCTGCTCGACTGTCATATGCGGATAAAGCGCGTAGGACTGGAAGACCATTGCCACGTCGCGCTTGCGCGGCGGCACGTTGTTCATCAGCTCCCCAGCGATCTTGAGGTCGCCCTCAGAGATGCTTTCAAGGCCCGCGAGAGACCGCAGAAGCGTGGACTTGCCGCAGCCGGAAGGGCCGACGAGCGCCACGAACGTCCCTTTGGCAATCGACAGGTTGATGTTCTTGAGAGCGTGGAAGGCGCCGTAATGCTTGTTGACGCCGGCAAGCTCGATCTGAGTGGTCATTTGAGGGCTCCCGAGGTGAGGCCGGATACGATGCGGCGCTGCAAGAGAACGAAAATGGCGAGGATCGGCGTTACATACATCGTGGCGTAGGCCATGATGTTGTTCCACTCGTTCGTGTTCGGTCCCATGAAGGAATTGAGACCGACACTCGCCGGCTGAAGCTCGGCGGCTTGGATTATTGATTTCGCATAGACGAATTCGCCGAAGGCCTGCATGAAGATGAGGATCGCGCTGACGAGGATACCGTTGCGCGCCAGCGGCAAGACGATGTTGAAGAAGGCGCCGATGCGGGAATTGCCGTCGACAAGAGCGGCCTCTTCCAATTCCTGCGGCACGGCCATGAAGGTGGCGCGGACGAGGACGACGAAGAAGGGCATGCTTTTTGCTGCAATGGCGATGATAACGGCAAGGCGCGGATAGTTGAGCATGCCGAGCTGCGAGAAACCGACGAAGATCGGTGTAACCATCAGCGAGGCCGGAAGAACCTGCAGCATGAGGATCAGGAACAGGCCAATATCCACCCAGATGCTGCGATATCGCGCCAGCACGTAAGCGCAGCCAACGCCGAGAATGGTGATGAGTGCAACGGAACCGAGCGCGATCACCAGCGAATTCCAGAGATAGCGGCCCATGTTCCGGCTCTCCCAGACATAGGCATAGGTGCTCCATTGCGGAGAAGACGGCCAGAAGCTCGGCGGCGTGGCGAACATCTCCGAGCCGCTTTTCAGCGCCGTGACGTACATCCAGTAGAGCGGAAAGAGATAGATCGCCGCCATGGCGACGGCGATTGCGAACATCAGCCGGTTGCGGTTTGTATCACTCATCCGCGCACCTCATGGCGTGTCGAGCGGACATAGACGACAGAGGCGATCATGACGAAGACGATCATGATGACTGAGATTGTGGCACCCTTGGCGAAATCATATTGGCGGAAAGACAAGTCCCAGGCCCAGTATTGCGTTACATTTGAGGAATTGTTCGGCCCGCCAGAGGTGATCGCGGCGAAGAGGTCGAACTGTTGCAGCGTGAAGATCAGGCCAAGGGCGATGATGGCGCCGATCGTCGAGCGCATCATCGGCAAAGTGATGGTCCAGAAGCGCTGCCAGGCATTCGCACCATCGAGTTCTGCAGCTTCATAGAGATCGCCGGGGATGGCCGATAGGCCGACGGATAGAAGGATCATGTTGAAGGAAGTGCCAAGCCAGATATTGGCAATGATGACGGCAAAGAGCGAATAGTGCGGATCGGAACGCCAGAAGATGTTTCCCGAGATGATGCCGCTTTCCCGCAGGATGAAATTGAGCACGCCGAAGTCGCCTGACAAAATCCAGTTCCAGATGGCGCCGACAACGAGGCCCGGCATGACCCAGGACACGAGAAAGAGACCGCGCAGCCACGACGCACCGGGAAAGTTCACCCAGAAGAACAACGCAAGCCCGAAACCGATCAGGAACTGACCTGCGATCGAGCCGGTGACGAAGATCAGCGTGTTGTAAAGGATCCCCAGCGTCTCGGGCTGCGCAAAGATATCCGTGTAATTCTTGAAGCCGACGAAGGGGCGCGAGAAGGTCCCGAGGCTGAACATGTCAACCTCTTGGAAGCTCATCACAACATTGTAGATGAGCGGTAGCCCCGCCATCAGGAACAGAAAGCCGAGTGGAAAGGCGACAAGCACGATATCGAAACCGCGGCCGTCCTTAACGCTCATCAGGATCCTCTTCATCGGGCCTCCGATAACTCCGAACGGGGCTGCCTGGCGCTCTCGCGGAAGACAGCCCCTGCCGGGAGGAAATGGTTGAGTTTCTCCTTCTCCCCGGAGCGGGGGAGAAGACGAAGCGATTAACTGGGTGCCAATTATCCAAGAACGGCCTTGATCTTGTCGGCGGCCTGGTCGAGTGCTTCCTTGGCGCTCATCTGGCCAGTCAATGCTGCCTGTATTGCGTCCTGGATCGCCTTGGAGATCTTCGGCCACTGCGGGTGCGGGCCGCGGGGCTTGGCAAATTTCATCTGCTCGAGGAAGACCTTGAGAGCGTCATCCTTCAGCTTTTCGCCGGTCACCGGGATGGTGATGTCGGAACGGGCCGGAAGCTGGCCGTAGTTCTTGAACAACTTGTCGTCCTGAGAGGCGAAATATTCAAGCGCCTTGAAGGCCTCGGCCGGGTGCTTGGAACTTGCGAAGATCGCCCAGTTGAAGTCGCCCATGGCCGACGATCGGTCCGCGCCTGGCTTCGGAACCGGAAGCAGCGTTACACCCCAATCGAACTTGGCTTCCTTCACCATGCGGTCGAGTTCCCACGGACCGGAGATCGCCATTGCTGCATTGCCGGAATTGAAAGTGCCGGTCGAATCCCACTGACCGCGCGTCAGTGTATCTGGCGAGGCAAGCTTCTCGTCCATAATGGTCTTCCAGGTCTCAAGCGCCTTGACAGCGCCGTCGGCATTGATGTTCTCGTAGCCGCCACCGCCCATTTGGGCCCAGGGAAGGAACTGGAAGGTACCCTCCTCGTTGGCTTTTGCAGAGAAGGCCAGGCCATAGACGTTCTTAGCCGGATCGGTCAATTTGCGCGCGTCTTCAACGAGCTCATCCCAGGTCTGCGGCGGCTTGTTCGGGTCGAGGCCCTTCGCCTTGAACATATCCTTGTTGTAGTAGAGGGCGATCGTGTTGGTTGCTTTCGGCACTCCATAATATTTCCCCTCCCATTCGACCGACTTCAGCGGCCCGGGAAAATAATTCTGTGGCTTGATCACGGTCGACCTCGAGATCATGTCGGTCAGATCGAGGAAGGCGCCACGCGAAGCGAACATCGCGTGTTCCGGATTATCGACGGCAATGATGTCAGGCGCCTGGCCGGAGGCATAGGCGCGCATCGCTTCGGTAACGACGTCATCGAACTGGATCAGGCGGTACTCGATCTTGATGCCGTTGTTCTGCGCGTTGAATTCCTTGACGAGATTGGGCGCCGGTTGAATGTCGCGATCAAGCGACCAGACGCTGATGGTAACGTCTTCGGCCTTGGCTGAAAGGCCGAAGAGCGAGACGCCGGCAAGTGCCAAAGCGCCCAGAACTGCGAATTTGCGGATAGCCATGGTTCTCCTCCTTTGTGGTTACCCCCGACTGCCCGGCAAAATCCTCCTTGCCGGGCGCGGTATCATCAAACCGGATCGGCGACGAAATCGCCGCCCCGGGCATGCTTCAGATAATTCAGTGCGTAGACCTGGCCCGTCATCTCCAACACGTCGCGGTAAACCGGATCGTGCCAGCCTTCGATATCGATCGAGCCCGACCAGCCGGCCAGACGCAGCTCCGAAATGATGTCCGTCCAGTTGCTGTCGCCGAAACCCGGCGTGCGCATGAAGACGAACTTTTCCTTGCCGAAGATGCCATGCTCCTTGATGACATCCCAGCGGATCGTCGCATCCTTGCCATGGACATGGAAGATTTTCTTTGCCCACTTTCGAATCTGCGGCAGCGGCTCGATCAGGTAAACCATCTGGTGGCAGGGTTCCCACTCAAGGCCGATATTGTCGTCCGGCGTCTCATTGAAGATCAGCTCCCAGGCATCCGGATTGTGCGCGATGTTCCAGTCACCGGTTGCCCAGTTGCCGTCCATCGCGCAGTTTTCGAAGGCGATCTTGATGCCCTTGTCGGCAGCCCGCTTGGCAAGCTCGCTCCAGATCTGCTTGTAACGCGGCAGGCTCTCGGTCAGCGGTGTACCGCGGATGCGGCCGGTAAAGCCGGCAACGCAGGTGGCGCCAAAATGATGGGCATTGTCGATGCAGTCCTTCCAGCCCTGCAGCGTCTGCAAGTCGATATCGGTTTCTTCCAGCGGATTGCCAAACATGCCGAGCGTCGAAATTGTAATGTCGCGATCGCCGATCGCGTCGAGTGAGCGCTTGCCGAGCTCGGCGAGATCCTGTCCGTTGGTCGTCTGCCAGAAAAAGGGCTCAAAGCTCTCGAACCCCATATCGGCGATCTGGCCGATACGCTTGTCGGCGCCACCCTTGGACGCGCTGACCATAGTTCCGACACGGATGGATTTTGCAGGATTGCTCACGATCTCATTCCTCATGCTGAAATTTCAACGCGCTTGCCGGTTCTGGCGCTCTCGATCGCGCCGAAGACCATGGCAAGGCTTGTGATGTTGTCGCTGCTGGCCGTCTCCGGCCGCTTGCCGGTCCGGATGGCGTCCACGAAACCGGCAATCACGCTGGCATGGCCGTGCGTCTCCTCGTCCCGCTCCGCACCGGGAACGTCGACGGGCGTAACGCCGCGAAGCAGGCCCGTCTCTTCGCCGGCAACTGCGGCGCGGAATGTTTGATCCCCGTCCCAGGTTAGCATTCCCTTGGAGCCGACGAGACGCCACTGGCTTTCCCAGCTCGTACGCTCGCCTTCTGCGCACCAGGAGCCGCGATAGGTGAAAACCACATCGTCGGTGAATTCAAAGGTGGCGTTGGCAGAGGCGCCGTGACGATACCACGACCCTTTTGGATTGCGCTCGACGCAATAGACGGCGAGTGGCTTCTTGCCGGCGACAAAACGTGCGGCATCGAAGGTATGGATCGCCATGTCGAGAAGCAGAACATTGTCCATGTCCTCGCGGAAGCCGCCGAAATGCGGGGCTATGAAGAAGTCGCAATGGATCGCGGTCACATCGCCGATGGCACCGCTTTCGACAAAACGGCGCATGCGGCGAACACCGGAAATGAAGCGTCGGTTCTGGATGATCGCATGGATCTTGCCGGTCTCTGCCGCAAGATCGATCAGGGCAGCTCCTTCCGCCAGCGAAGTAGCCATCGGCTTTTCGCTCAGCACATGGCATCCCGCCTTAAGTGCCGTAGAGACGACATTGAAACGGGCAGCGGGGATGACGACGTCAAAGACGATATCCGCCCTCGCCTTTGCAATAACGCTGGAAAGATCGGTGCCGATGGCGGCCTTATTCAGGCCGAACTCCGAGGTGAGCGCTTCGGCCGCAGCCAGGTTCACATCGACGAGGCCGGTGACCTCGATCGATTCGGCTAGAGCCGGGGTTTGCTTTAAGGCGCGCAACCAGCCTTTGGACATGGCTCCGCAACCGCACAGAACTGCATTCAATGTCACGATTTCCTCCCGCGGCGCGCGTCCGGCAATTCTCCGTTTGCCTGTCCCGTAAACGTTTACGATAATAAGCGGAAACGTTTCTTGCTGTCAATAGAGGGCGAAACGGGGGCGAAATGCTGCGGAAAACAGCTTTAAACGCACGATCTCAGCCGGATTCATATTGCAATGCAGCACGGTCATGCCGGGCATGTCATCTGGCTGTCAAACAGACATTTTACCAAACCCCAAACCAGATTGCACAGCGATGAAACGCAAGGGACAGACCCGGCGACCTACTACTGTTTGCATGGCAAGCGCCAGTGGCCACTCAGGTTGCAGTGATGACCGTGCTCATGCTTGAGGTTTTATGCTAATGATGAAGCGGTTCCTAACGGCCGACGCACCTTCGCCGGTGGATAAAGGAATGCCAATGAAGGACGGCCCGACGATCGACGGAAAGGAGACCAGGCGCAAGGAGCGAATGCGATTTGTCAGCGCAGATCAGGTCGCACAGCTTGCTGGCGTTTCACGCTCCGCCGTTTCACGGACTTTCACGCCAGGCGCAAGCGTTGCGCCGGCCACCCGCGAGCGGGTGCAGAAGGCTGCCGAAGAGCTCGGCTATCATGTCAACGATCTCGCACGCGGCGTCCTTGCAAATCAAAGCCGCCTGGTCGGCATCGTTGCGACGCGGCCAGAAATCGGCTTTCGCGCCCATCTGGCCGCAGCACTCGCAAAGGCGCTGATAAAGCGGGGCAGCATCCCGATCCTGATCAACACCGGCCAGACCGAGGATGAACTGCTTGCAGCGCAGAAGATGTTGATCGGCCATCGCGCCGAAGCAACCATCATTCTTTCGGGATCCCCACCCGCGAGCTTCGTAGATATCGCGCATCGCAACGGCCAGCCGCTGGTGGTCATCGGCCGCACCGAACCGGATGCGGACCATGTCAGTGCCGGAAACGCCGAAGCATCCCGCAACGCAGCGATGGCCTTCTTCGACAAGGGATGCCGGCGGCTTGCCGTTGCAGCGTCGCATTCGGCAACGTCCAGCATTGCAGAGCGCGAGCATGCCTTCTTGGCGGCAGCCGAGGAGTTCGGCGCTTCGGTCTCGGTCGGACGCGGCATGGATTCCGACTATGACAGCGGCATCGATGCCGCGCGTCAACTCTTCTCCCGGGCTGAAAGACCCGATGCTGTCTATTGCGCCAACGATTTGATTGCCTTCGGATTGATGGATCATGTCCGAAAGACGCTCGGCTTGCGGATACCGCAAGACGTCGCCGTGATCGGTTTTGATGATGTGCCGGAGGCAGCCTGGCTCAGCTACCGGCTTACGACTTTCCGCCAGGATCCGGTCGTCATGGCACAGCGCGCCGTCGAACTTGTCGAGCGTCGGCTTGCCAGCCCGGAATTGCCCCCTGCCTACGAGAGGGTCATTCCGGAACTTATCTTCCGCGACAGCTTCACCCCCTGACCTCATCGCTCGATACACGTCACTTTTGCCGCTCGCCGGAGGTCATTCTTGATGCTGACCAACTAGAGGTGTTGCATGATGGCCTGTTGCCGTTATGCAACAAACTTCTCGATGATAGCTACAATTCAAGATTTAATATTGCTGAACATCCGCCGTTGTGCAAATATAAGCCGATCTCGCAAATTTAATCAGAGGAGGCGTGAAATGAATCCCATTCTCGTGTTTATACGCCCCGCTGGCGGGATGGCTCGCAAGACCTCGATGCGTTGTGCATCCAATCCGAGCCGACATTCCTCCGAGGCTGTATAAACCCCGGATCACTGCCATTTTGGCATTTCCCAACTTGACCTGAATTGAGCCGGACGCCGAACGACGACGTGTGTTCCACGTCCGCCTCGATGTGTCTTTTTAACTTTCGAGAGGACCTGGCCGCTTGAGCGCGCCGGGACGGATAAATCATGCGTGAAGCACAAGTAGAAGTTGCTGAAACCCTATCGGCGACGGTCGATGAACTGTACCAGAAATTTGGCGTCTGGAGGACGGCGCGCGCGCTGGCCCTGGCCGCGTGGAGGCGTCACCAAACGGTGAACCAGGTCTCCCAGCTGTCAGATCGTATGCGCCGTGATATCGGCCTTCCGGAGGCCGAGGATGCGTACGGGACGGCGAGATTTTGGAGTATCTGGCCCGACACAAGATGACTTCCAGCCCCGGCGGCCTGGCTGCCGGGGCTGTCGTCTGCCTGGACCATGGTCATGAGGAGCATCGGCGTCGGCTGCCAGCGCGAAAGCGATGCGGCATCTTCACCTCGTGCCGATCCGACGTCTGTGCTGCACTTGCCGCCCACGAGCGGGACCGCGGCCGCTTTGCGCAAACGCATTCCTGTGGCAATAAGAGGAGATCACGCGTTTTGATCGGGGAGGAAGAACGCAGCCGATGAAGGGAATCCGACAGCTTGCCAAGCATCTCGATATTTCGATCGGGACGGTTTCCCGCGCGCTAAACGACAAACCGGACGTCAACGAGGAAACGCGCAAGCGCGTGATGGCGGCTGCCGAAGAGCTCGGCTATGTGGCAAATCAGTCCGGCCGCAGCCTGAGGCAGGGCACGACCAACGTTATCGGGTTGATGATCGAATCCAGCAAGGAAACCGTCGAAAATAGCGACAACTTTTTTCTCGGCCTCACCGGCGGTCTGCAGAGTGTGCTTGCGCGGCACAAGCTCGACCTCGTGATGCTGCCCTGCCCCAGCGACGAGGATCCCTATGAATATCTGAAGCGCATGGTGGCGCGGCGCGTCGTCGATGCGATGATCATTTCAGCGACGCAGCGGATCGACAGGCGCATCGATCTTCTGGTGAAAGCCAAGATTCCTTTCGTCGCGCTCGGACGAAGCTCATCGGGCGGCAACTACACCTGGATAGATCTTGATTTCGAGGGCGTGGCGGCATCAGCGGTCGACCGGCTGGTGGCCAAGGGACATCGCAGGATCGCGATCGCAGCACCCTCGAGCGATATCAATCTCGGCTATGTCTTCGTCGATGCCTACAAGCAGTCGCTTGAGCGCCACTGCATCCCTTATGATCCGAAGCTGGTCATCCGCGTCAAATCGAGCGAACAAGGTGGTTACCAGGCCGGACACGAATTGCTACTCCTGGACAACAAACCGACAGCGATCATCCTGATCTACGAGTTGATGGCGATTGGCCTTTACAGACGCTTGGTCGAGGCAGGCGTCGTTCCGGGGCGCGATCTGGCAGTGATCGGCTTCCGTGAGGAGCCGCGCGCCAAATTCCTGCAGCCTGCCCTCACCTGCTTCCGTATGTCGCTGCGCGATCTCGGTGTCGAACTGGCCGAAAC
Source organism: Rhizobium gallicum bv. gallicum R602sp (assembly GCF_000816845.1). Lineage (NCBI taxonomy): Bacteria > Pseudomonadati > Pseudomonadota > Alphaproteobacteria > Hyphomicrobiales > Rhizobiaceae > Rhizobium > Rhizobium gallicum. The sequence continues at coordinate 1,256,102 of NZ_CP006880.1, forward strand.
GCTGCTTGCGACCATGCCCGCTTATGCGAAATTTTATCCGAAGGGCGCGCGCAACACGATCTGGCCGCTGGAACTCGTCCCAGGCGAAAGCGACGCCTTTTTCCTCAATCCATGAAACTGGCCGCGCCGTTTGCGGACGCGGCCGCAATTGTCATTCAGCCGGTGCTGTGGCGGCGCGGCGGCCGAGCGTTGCTTGCGTCAGGACGAAGGCAAGCAGCGCGCAGGCGGCAATGCCTGCCGCCATCGGAACGGCCGTGCCATCGGCAAACAGGCCGGAGACCACCATTGCGACAGCCGCAATGACGAAGTGCAAGGTTCCCATCAATGACGAGGCCGTACCTGCGATCTGGCCGTGATCCTCCAGAGCAAGAACCGCGCTCGTTGGAATGACAAGTCCGAGAAAGCCATATCCGATGAAAAGGAAGACGGCCATCACCGGAAGCTGGTTGATGCCCGCCGCCATTACAACGGCCATCACGACCATGACGAGGCAATAGAAGGTGACGGCTGAGCGCATGACGCGAACGAGGCCGAAACGCTCGCCCAGCCAGCCGGTCGCCTGCGATACGGCGAAGAAGGACACGGCGTTGACGGAGAATGCGAAGCTGTACTGCGTCGGCGTCAGGCCGTAGTGCTGGATGAGCACGAAGGGCGAGTTGGCGAGATAGACGAGGAAGCTCGAGATCCCGAGGCCACCGATGAAGGTGAGCGTCAGGAAGTTCCTGTCGCGCAAAAGGTAGCCATAGGCAGACATCGCGCTGCTAAGGCTGCTGCCCTTGCGATCCTTCGTCGGGCGAGTCTCGTCAAGCTGTGTGGCAAGCAGCACGAGCCCGATGAGGGCCGCGATAGTCACCGCCCAGAAGACACCGCGCCAGCCGTAGAACTCGATGACCGCACTGCCGGCCAGCGGAGCAAGAATGGGGGAAATTGAGAAGACGAGCATGAGAAGCGACATTAGACGAGCTGCCTGAATGCCGGTGTGCATGTCACGAACAACAGCGCGTGGTATGACCATGCCGGCCGCACCGCCGACGCCCTGGATGAAGCGGAAGGCAATCAGCGTTTCTATGTCTTGCGCCAGCGCGCAGCCGATGCTGGCAACGGTGAAGATGCCGATACCCAAATAAAGTGGCAGCTTGCGGCCCCACATGTCGGACAGCGGACCGTAAAGCAGCTGGGCCAGTGCAAAAGAAATGAAGAACGTCAGAAGGCTCAACTGGGTGACGTGGTTATCCGACCCCAGATCGACGCCAATCGAAGGCAGTGCCGGAAGGTACATGTCGATGGCAAAGGGACCAATGGCTGATAAAAGCCCAAGGATGAGCGCAATGCGAAAGAATGAAGCGGTCATTTTGATGATCTTTCATAAATGCGCAGCGAAGGAAGCGGACTATGTCTCTCCGCCGCGTTGCTCTCGAAGGGTTCAAATGAGGGGCGGCTGCAACCCGCGACGCGCTCGGGGGAAGCGCCAGTGACTGCGAACCGACGTGTCAAGTATTTTGGACACAAGTGTAAAATTAGACAGCGTTGTCTAAAACGTCAAGACGCATTATCATGAGAGCGATGAAAAATCCCGCGCCACCCGAAAAGAGAGCGGATGGGCCGACCCAGCGCGGCCAGTTCAAGAAGCGCGCTTCCATACTGGAAGCGGCCGCGGATGTATTCTGCCGCCAGGGCTTTGCAGGGGCAAGCATCGACGAGATTGCGGTAGAGGCCAATGTCTCGCGCCAGACGATCTATAATCACTATTGCGAGAAAGAGACTTTGTTCGTCGCCGTCGTGGACGACGTGCTGAAGCGCGCCAATTCGATGATTTTTGCGATGCTGGCAACGTTTCCGGTCAATGCCGACAATTTGGAAGAAGACCTTGTCGCCTTTGCGATCCGGATCAACAAAAACTGCATCTGCAACCAGGACGGAAAGTTCCTGCGCCGTCTCGTCCAGAACGAGGGTGAGCGCTATCCGCATCTTTTCGAGACCTGGCGCCAGCAAGGCCCGGGCCGGATCATTTCCGCGCTCGGCGCTCTGTTTGCGCGGTTGAGCGCCAGTGGTGCTCTAAAGATCGAAGACTTCGATGTGGCGGCACGCCAATTCCTCGCTCTCGGGAATGCGGATCTGCAGATCATGATGCTGTTCGGGCAAACGCCGAGCGATGAGCAGCTCGAAAGTGCCGCGCGCAACGCGGTCAGGACGTTCCTTCGCGCCTACGGCATGGAGGCGTCCGCCGAGCGATCAGAGCTTGCGGCCGTCAGCGGCTGAGTCAGGCAAAGACGAGCATCTGCGACGGAACGGCAGCGAGCGCGCCATTGCGGCGTGCGACGGCATATTTCAGCGACTGCTCGACGACGGACGGCTTGACCGGCTTTTTGACGACGCCGAGCGTCCCCTTGACGCCTCCTGCCACCATCTCCGGGTTGCCTGTCATGAACACGACGGCAACACCATGGTCTTCCGCCAGCCGCCGGCCGATTTCCGGCCCAGTCGCACCATCCGACAGGTTGACGTCTACAAAAGCGACGTCCGCCGTCGGCGCAAAACGCAACGCCTGTTCCTTATTCGCGGCAAGCCCCGTCACTTCCATGCCCATGGCTTGAACGGTTGCTTCAAGATCGAGGGCGATCAAGAACTCGTCCTCTACGATCAATACTCTCTGGTTCATGAGGTTATCCTGTAGCCAGCTTACGCAAAAGATTGGTGGCCAGACGCCCTTGCCGGCCCGGGTAGGCGAAAGACTTCGCACCAGTCGGCCGTGGCCGGCGGAACTTGGCCGGATAACGGGCAACGGCGGCATATGTTCCGAGCCGATACGCATTATTTTTGGATTAAGTCATTGTTAATACTAATAAAACATTAAGATCGGCGTAAGTCTTTGATAAAAACCAGCTCTAAATTTGAAGTTGTATTGACAAGTCTTTTCGGCCGCAGGAGAGTGCCCCAATCCAGCGCCAGCGCCCGGGGGGGAACCTATGTCTGTACGCTCGTTTTTCGCATCCGCCGCCATTGCTCTTTTAGTCATCGCGGCCAGCCTTCCCGCGACAGCTGCGGAGACCAAGCGCGATATCCAGACGATCAAGGATGCCGACTTCTTCGGCTTCGATCTGCGGACGGAGCAGAACGTTTCCCTCGAACAATGCAAAACCTCATGCATTGGCGACAAAAGCTGCAGGGCTTTCACCTATAACCCGAAGGTGAAATGGTGTTTCCTGAAGTCCGACTTCAAGACGATGAACGCTTTTCCAGGTGCAATTGCCGGTCGGATCGTCGAAACGACTGCGGGACCGCGCGAGCCCGATATCGGTGCGCCTCCTCGCCTCACCTTTCTTTCGGAAGACATCATCCAACAAGCCCGCGATTTCAAGGCCAATCTGGCGCTCACCGACGCTCAGCCGGGCCAGACCGTCGACAGCCTGACGGCAACGGCGCGCCTTGATCTTACCGCCAACAACCTTGCAGGCGCGATCGACGCTTTTCATCGCGCGCTGGCGCTGACGCCCGATGATGCCGATCTGTGGCTGGAGACGGCGCGCGCCGCAAATTCGCTCGGCGGCACTGGCAGCCAGGCCTTCGGCCAGGCACTTCTCGATGGCTTGAACGGCTACCAACTGACACGCACAGCCTCAAAGCGGGCCGATGCTCTTGCCGTGCTTGCGAGCTCACTCGCCAAGAATTCGAATTTCCGCGCAGCCCTCAGTGCCTATAAGGCAAGCCTTGCGCTGGCAAGCTCCAGGGAAGTGCAGGCGGCCTATCTCAAGCTCAAGTCGGAACAAGGCTTCCGCATCACCGAACACAATGTCGATGCCGACAGCGCAACGCCGCGTGCCTGCGTGACGTTCTCGGAACCCCTCGTCAAGACGGTCGACTATGCACCGTTTGTGACGCTGAACGGACAAGCCCCCAAGGCGCTCGAAGCCAAGGACAGGCAGATCTGCGTCGAGGGCCTGGGTCACGGCGAAACCTACAAGATCAGTTTCCGCACCGGCCTTCCCTCTGCCGTCGACGAGGTCCTGGATGCGCCCGTCAGCCTCGATGTCTACGTCAAGGACCGCAGTCAAATGGTGCGCTTTACCGGCGATAGCTTCGTGCTGCCTTCGACGGCGCGCCGCGGCATTCCGCTCGTCAGCGTCAATATCGAAACTGCCAACCTCAAGCTCTACCGCATTGGCGATCGCGCTATTGCTCCGCTTCTCACCAGTTCGCAGTTCCTGACGCAGCTCGATGGCTATAGCGCGCAACGCATTCAAGATGAAAGCGGCGAGCTCGTATGGCAGGGTTCGATCGAGATCGCCAACGATCTTAACAAGGACGTCGTTACCAGCTTCCCCGTTGATGAAGCCTTGCCCGCGCGCAAGGCGGGCATCTATGTGCTGATCGCCTCGCCTGCCGACAAGCCGGAAAACGAGTGGGATTCCAAGGCGACACAATGGTTCGTCGTGTCAGATATCGGCGTTACTACCTACGCCGGAACCGACGGGCTCAACGTCTTGACGCGCTCGCTCTCTTCCGCCAAGCCGATCGCCGGTGTCGAGCTGCAACTGCTTGCCAAGAACAACGAAGTTCTGGGCACCGCGACGACGGATGAAAACGGCCGAGCCACCTTCACTGCCGGGCTGCTGCGCGGCACGGCAGCACTCACGCCAGCCGTCCTGGCTGCCCGCAACGGGGCGTCCGACTACGTCTTCCTCGATATGACGCGGGCAGGCTTCGACTTGTCCGATCGCGGCGTGACGGGACGAGCCTCGCCCGGGGCCATCGATGTCATGACCTGGACCGAGCGCGGGATCTATCGGGTGGGCGAAACCGTCCATGCCACCGCCCTTGCTCGCGATACGGATGGCAGGGCGATCGAAAAGCTGCCGCTGACCTTCATCTTCATGCGTCCCGATGGCGTCGAGGACCGGCGCATCGTGCGGCAAAGCAGCGACGTCGGCGGTTATGTGATCGATCTCCCGATCCAGGAAAATGCCATGCGCGGCAGTTGGACAATGAACGTCCATACCGACCCCAAGGGGTCGCCGATCGGTACCAGAACATTCCTCGTCGACGATTTCGTCCCCGATCGCACCGACCTGGAGCTGAAGACGGAAGCCAAGGAAATCGGTCCCGATACGCCGGCAACGATCGATATCACCGGCAAATATCTCTATGGCGCACCGGCAGCCGGCCTGACGCTTGAAGGTGATGTCGTTATCAAGCCGACGCGCGAAAGCCAAGCTTTCCCGGGTTACGTCTTCGGTCTTTCTGACGAGGAGGCGAACGAGGAAAGCCGCCAGGCGATCGAAGGCCTGCCGGAATTGGACGAGAACGGCCAAGCAACGACCGATCTTGCGGTCGGTGATCTTCCCGCAACCACGCAGTTGTTGAACGCGACGGTCTATATCCGCATGCAAGAAACCGGCGGCCGGGCGCTGGAGCGCACGCTGCTGATCCCGATCAAAAATCAGGGACCGATGATCGGCATCAAGCCTGAATTTTCAGGCGATATAGCCGAGAATTCGATCGCCAGCTTCAACGTGATCGGCGTCTCGGCCGACGGCCGGAAGCTGGAGATGAAGGGCCTGCGCTGGAAGCTTTCACGCCTTGAGCGCGAATACCAATGGTATCGGGAAGGCACGGCATGGAAATACGAAACCGCTTTCAATGCGCGCCAGGTTGCCAGCGGCACGACGGATGTCGGCGTGGACGGCGGCAAGATAGCGTCCCAGGTTGGCTGGGGCCGTTACCGAGTTGAAGTCGAAAGCCCGGACGCGGATGGCCCGACATCAAGTGTCGAATTCGACGCCGGCTGGATGGTGGAGGCGGTCTCGACCGAAACGCCGGACGGCCTCGAGATCGCGCTCGACAAAGAGAGCTACAAGGCTGGCGAGACGGCGAAGCTCAAGGTTTCTTCCCGTTATGGCGGCGAGTTGATGGTGACGGCCGGGACGGAAAACCTCGTTGACGTAAAAAATGCGACGATCGGGGAGAGTGGGGGCGAAGTGGAGATCCCAGTCACCGCCGAATGGGGCGCTGGCGCCTATGTGACAGCAACCCTCTTCCGTCCGGGCGACGCACAGGACAGCCATATGCCGATGCGTTCGATCGGCATCAAATGGCTGAAGGTCGATCCCGAGCAGCGCGCGCTGCAGGTCGTAGTCGATGCACCGGAAAAGATGCCGCCGCGCGCACCGCTGAACATAAGCCTTGCGGTAACGGGTGCTGGAGCCAGTGAGGATGCTTATGTCACGGTTGCGGCCGTCGATGTCGGCATTCTCAACCTGACGCGCTACGAGGCGCCCAATCCCGAGGACTGGTATTTCGGCCAGCGCCAGCTCGGTCTTGAAATCCGCGATCTCTATGGCCGCCTGATTGACGGTTCGCTCGGCGCGACAGGCAAGCTCAGAACCGGTGGCGATGGTGGCGCGGTGGCGCTGCAGGGCAGCCCGCCGACGCAAAAACTCGTCGCCTTCTTCTCCGGGCCGGTGAAGCTTGACGCCGACGGAAAGGCGAATGTCAGCTTCGACATTCCGCAATTCAACGGCACGGCGCGTGTCATGGCCGTTGCCTGGTCGAAGGATGGAGTCGGCCACGGGGTCAAGGATATCGTCATCCGCGATCCGGTGGTCGTCACCGCCAGCCTGCCGAAATTCCTGGCGCCTGGCGACAAGGCGGAACTGCGCCTCGACATTGCCAATACCGATGCTCCGGGCGGCGATTTCAAACTGCAGCTGACCGGCAACGAAGCCGTCGGCATCGAGGAGGCCGCAGTTTCGCGGACGATCCATCTGGACGCCGGTGCGAAATCCGATTTTACACTGTTGGTGATCGGCAAGCAGCCCGGCAACGGCGCTGTTTCGATCAACCTGTCGGATGCATCCGGACTATCGCTTGATCAGACAGTCGACGTACCGGTCCGCCCATCGTCACTGCCCGTGACCGAAAGGCGCGTCATCGCCTTAAAACCAGGGGCGAAACTGAGGGTCGACAAGGAACTTCTGGCCAACAGCGTATTGCCGGGCGCCTCAGTCAGCGTCAACGTCACGCGTTCGGCCGCCTTCGACGTTCCCGCCCTGCTGATGTCGCTCGACCGTTATCCTTTCGGCTGTGCCGAACAGACGACGAGCCGCGCCCTGCCGCTTCTTTATCTCAGCGAGCTTTCACAACAGAACGGGCTCGAAGACGATGCAGACGTGAAGAAGCGCGTCCAGGATGCGATCTATCGTGTACTGTCCTATCAGGCATCGGCGGGCAGCTTCGGCCTTTGGGGACCGGATTCGGGCGACCTCTGGCTCGATTCCTATGTCACGGATTTCCTGACGCGGGCGCGTGAAGAGAAGTACGACGTGCCCGATCGTGCGCTCGTCCAAGCGCTCGAGAACCTGCAGAACGCGCTGAGCTACGACGTCGCCGTCAAGACGCAAGGCGATCAAATTGCCTATGCAATCTATGTTCTTGCCCGCAACAGGAAGGCCTCGATCAGCGATCTGCGCTACTACGCCGATACGATGATCAACGACTTCCCGACGCCGCTTGCCAAGGCGCATATCGCCGCGGCGTTGGCACTTTACGGAGATGCGACACGTTCGAAAAACATCTTCGTCGACGCTTTGCAGATGACCGAGGATTCCATCCTTCATCGCGTCAATCTTTCGCGTACCGACTACGGCTCGATCCTGCGCGACGGTGCGGCTATCCTGGCACTTGCGGCCGAAAGCCGCCCTGTCCCGCCAGTCATTCCAGAACTGGCAAGGGCCGTCGGCAGGGAATGGGACCGCAGCAAGTGGACGAGCACCCAGGAGCAGGCCTGGACGCTGCTTGCCGCGCGCGCGATCCAGAGCGGCGACGATTCCCTGAAGGTGGATGTCAACGGCGCGCTGCATACCGGTGCCTACATGGCGAAGATGAGCGGCGATGCGCTGATCAACAATCCCCTGACGCTGACGAGCGCCATGACCGATGCGGTATCGGCGGTCGTCACGACAGTCGCAGCACCCGTCACCCCGCTGCCTGCCGGCGGCAACGGCTTTGCCATCGAGCGCACCTACTACACGCTTGATGGCGAGCCGGTGAATATCAGTGAGGCGCAGCAGAACGAGCGTTATGTGGTCGTGCTGCACGTGACCGAAACCAACGCCTGGCCGTCGCGTGTCGTCATGACCGATCTGCTGCCTGCCGGCCTCCAGATCGATAATCCCAGCCTGGTCGACAGCGCTCAGCTCACCAATTTCGACTGGATCGGCGAACAGACGGCGGCGCACACCGAATTCCGCAACGATCGCTTCGTGGCGGCCTTCAACCGGACTTCGGACGACAACCGTGAAATCAACGTCGCCTATATCGTGCGGGCCGTCACCCCGGGCGTTTATGACCATCCGGCGGCGACCGTAGAAGATATGTACCGCCCCGAATATTCGTCTCGTACGGCGACCGGCAAGATGGAGGTTGTCGCAGCACGATAATGCGGCTCTGGCGCAAGCTCACGATTGGGACTGCAGCCGGTTTCATTCTTGCCGGCGCGGTTTTCTTCGTTCTGGACGCTGCCGACAGGGTCTTTCCGCCGCCGCTCGAAAAGACCGGTGCGGTGTCGGCCGAAGTGCTCGATGCCGATGGTCAATTGCTGCGCGCCTTTGCGACGCCGGAAGGCCATTGGCGTCTGAAAACCACGGTCGCGGATGTCGACCCGCAATTCATGCGCATGCTGATCGCCTATGAGGACCGGCGCTTCTACGAGCATCACGGCGTCGATCCGCTGGCGATCGGACGCGCGGGCCTGCAGCTGCTCACCAACGGCCGCATCGTTTCCGGCGCCTCGACGCTTTCCATGCAGGTGGCGCGGCTGATCGAACCGCGCGCCGGACGTTCGTTTTCGGCGAAAATCCTGCAGGTGATACGCGCCGTCCAGATCGAGCGGCGGCTCTCGAAGGAAGAGATTCTCGATCTTTATCTGACGCATGCACCCTATGGCGGCAATCTGGAAGGCCTGCGCGCCGCAAGCCTTGCCTATTTCGGCAAGGAGCCGAAGCGGCTGACGGTGGCGCAGGCTGCCCTCCTCGTTGCCCTCCCCCAGCTTCCTGAACGACGACGCCCCGACAAAAACCTGGTGGCAGCGGAAGCGGCACGAAAACGCGTGCTCAAGCGCGCCGCCGTGGCCGAAGTTATCGGCGAGGGTGAGGCCGAGCGCGCCGAGGCGACAGGCGTTCCGGCAACGCGCATGCAGCTCCCGGCCCTTGCCGCGCATCTTGCCGAAGCAGCGCTTCGCAGCAAGCCGAACGAGCGCGAGCATCGCACGACGCTGAAGAAGCAGATACAGGCAGGGCTCGAAGCGACGGCGAAAAGTGCCGCGATGAAACTTCGTCCGAAACTATCTCTCGCAATCGTGATGGCCGATGCGCGCACCGGCGAGATCGTCGGCGACGTGGGATCGGCGGACTATTTCGACGCGAGCCGTTCCGGCTGGATCGACATGACGCGTGTCAGCCGCTCGCCCGGCTCGACACTGAAACCCTTCATCTATGGTCTTGCCTTCGAGCAGGGGCTGGTCAGCCAGGAAACGATCATCGAGGACCGGCCAGCCGACTTCTTCGGTTACCGGCCGCGCAATTTTGACATGAGCTATCAAGGCGACGTAACGGTGCGAGAGGCATTGCAGCTTTCGTTGAATGTGCCGGCCGTCAGGCTGCTTGACGCCGTCAACCCGGCGCGGCTCTTGGTGCGCTTCCGCCGCGCCGGCGTTCGTCCCATCCTGCCGCCGAACGAGGCGCCGGGACTGGCGATTGGGCTAGGCGGGGTAGGTATCACGTTGAAAGACCTCGTGCAGCTTTATACGGCGCTTGCCAACAAGGGCGAGCCGGTTCGAATCGGCGACGGTGTAACTGCAAAGCCCGGTAAGATAGACGGCGAGCCGTTGCTGGAGCCGGTCGCCGTCTGGAATGTTTCGGATATTCTTTCCAGCGTCATCCCACCGGCAGGCGCCCCGCAGCGCGGCATCGCCTACAAGACAGGGACCAGCTACGGCTATCGCGACGCATGGTCAGTCGGCTACGACGGGCGGTATGTGCTCGGTGTCTGGGTTGGAAGGCCGGACAATGGCGCGGTGCCGGGGTCGACCGGTTACGGCACGGCAGCCCCTATCCTGTTTGAGGCCTTTGCAAAGTCGAGCATTGCAACCACACCTTTGCCACGCCCGCCCTCTGGCGCAGTGCGCGTCGCCCAGGCGGATCTGCCGGTGAGTCAGCGGCGTTTCTCGATAAATGCCAGCGGATTGCCTTCTGCCTCCAGCCGCGAACAGGCACCGCAGATCGTCTATCCACCGGAGGGTGCGCATGTCGATCTCGGCGCAGGAAGCGGTGATCTCTCGCCATTGATGTTGAAACTGCACGGCGGCCGGGCGCCGTTCCGCTGGCTTGCAAACGGCAAGCCGCTGCCCGATCTTTCTCGCCGCCGCACCAACCAATGGATGCCGGATGGTGGCGGCTACTCGAAACTGACGGTGATCGACGCGATGGGCCGTGCCGCAAGCGTCGGTGTCTTCATCGACTAAACCTTGGAATTGCGGGGAACAAAGGGACCGTTATCACCGTTCCGGGCCGTCTCCTCCGAAACGGCAGGCGAACATGATGCTTCCGACATCGACATACCGCATTCAATTCCGCAACGGCATGACATTCGACCGGGCCATCGAATGTGTGCCCTATTTCAAAGCCCTTGGCATCAGCCATCTTTACGCTTCGCCGATCTTTGCCGCGACGAGAGGTTCGACGCATGGCTATGACGTAACCGATGTCAATGAAATCGAGCCGGCAATCGGCGGACGCCAGGGCTTTGACCGCTTGAGCCGGGCTTTGAAAGACGCCGGGCTCGGCCTCATCCTCGACATTGTCCCGAACCATATGGCCGCCTCGACGGAGAATCCCTGGTGGCGAAGCGTGTTGAAGCTCGGCCGGGAAAGCCCTTATGCGCGCCATTTCGATATCGACTGGAGCGAACGGCTCACCTTGCCGATCCTCGGCAAGCCGTTCAAGGATGCACTGTCTGATGGCGAGTTGCGGCTTAAGCGCGATCCGGAAAGCGGCGAACTTGTGCTTGGCTACTGCGATACGCTTTTGCCCTTGAACCCCGACAGCACCAATCTTGTTCCAGCAAGCGCAGATGAGCCGGCGTTGGTCGACCTCGCAATAGACGAAGAGCTGATCGTCAACCTACACCAGGCCCAGCATTGGCGGCTGACATATTGGAAAGAGGCGGCCAGACATCTGAGCTACCGGCGGTTTTTCGAAGTAACGGGTCTGGTCGGCCTGCGCGTTGAGGACGAGCAGGTTTTCGAAGATAGCCATCGGCTCGTTCTCGAACTCGTTCGGTCCGGGCAGGTAGAGGGTTTGCGGCTCGACCATATCGATGGCTTGGCCGATCCGAAGCAATATCTGCAAAGGTTGCGCGCTGAGACAGGATCCAAGATCTATATAATCGTCGAGAAGATCCTCGGCCATGACGAGACACTGCCCGCAAGCTGGCCGATCGCCGGGACCACCGGCTACGAATTCATTTCGGCACTCGGCCATCTCTTCGTCGACGGCGGCGGCCTGCAACAGCTGGGTACCGCCTATGCGAATATTGCCCCGGATATGGCCGATTTTACTGCTGGTCTTCGCGCGGCCAAGCAATTGATGGTGGAGCGGTACTTCGAAGGCGAGACGACGCGGCTGGTGAAGATCGTCCATGGGCTTTATCCCGACCTTGACCGCGCCGCTATTGTGGCAGCTATCCACGAATCGCTGATCGCCTTTCCCGTCTATCGCATCTATGGCAGCAAGGGTCCGCTTGAAGCACGCGATGCGGACGTGCTCAGCAGGGTCATTTCCAGCGCCGCTGAAAAGCTTGCCGACCGGCGAGCGATCGACGTTGTGGCAAGGCTATTGAAAGGCGGGGTACGGGAGGCAGCGGCGAAGGAATTCCGCCGCCGATTCCAGCAGTTGAGCGGACCAGTCATGGCCAAGGCAATGGAGGACACGCACTTTTATCGCTACAACCGGTTGCTCGCGGTAAACGAAGTCGGCGGCGACCCGGATATCAAGCCGGGAGGCGTCGAGGCTTTCCATGCGCTGATGCTTAAACGCGCGAAGCTTAATCCACACGGGCTTTCGGCGACATCGACGCACGATACCAAGCGCGGGGAGGATGCGCGTGCAAGGCTTTATACCTTGAGCGAAGGAGCCGATGTCTGGGCGCAGGCGGTGGAGCGCTGGCGCGAGATGAACCGCGACCGTCTGATCGAACTGCCGGGCGGGTTGACGCCGGAACCGAATGTCGAATGGATGCTCTATCAGGCGCTTGCCGGGATATGGCCGGAGGATTTCTTGAACGGAGAGGCCGAAGCGCTGATCGGGCGCTTCACGGCCTATGCGGAAAAGGCGATACGTGAAGCAAAGCTCGGCACGAACTGGAATGAGCCGCATGCCGGATACGAGGCAGCGGTCAAAGCTTATGCAACGGCGTTGCTTTCATCGACCAATCTCGTCTTCCATGAGGATTTCGGAGCGGTCATGCGCCCCTTCATCGAGACCGGTTATCTAAACAGCCTTTCACAGACGCTGATTAAGCTGATGGCGCCCGGCATTCCAGACATTTATCAAGGGGCCGAGCTTTTGGATTTGAGCTTCGTCGATCCTGATAACCGCAGGCCTGTCGACATGACGGCGTCGTTTGCCAGCCTCTCGGAACGAACGCCAATTGCAAGTCTGACGGTGCCCGCGCTGAAACAGCGCATCGTCCAAACCGGTCTTCATCTTCGAAAGCGGCAGCCGGAGCTTTTTGCGAAAGGCAACTATGTCCCCCTTAAGGTGTCAGGCGCGCGCAAGGATCATGTTGTCGCCTTTGCGCGAGAGTTGAACGGAACCTATGTCATGACCGTCGTTCCACGATGGATGCTCGGCTGGCTCGATCCAGGCGTTTTGTTCGCCGGCCCTGAATTCTGGAACGATACGGTAATTCAGGTGCCGGCCTTCCTTGAAGGTCGCCGCTGCGATCTCCTGACCGGCCAAGCCCTTGATCCGCGAGTCGAGCTGCCACTTTCGACCCTCCTTGGCAGCCAGCCTGTGGCGCTCATCGAACCTGTCGGAACCACAGAGGACCATGAAATTATCGCTTGACCTTCCAGTTGCGGGAAGGTTCATAAGCCTATCCACTGCCTGTCCGGGCAAAGGAGAAGCCTATGAATACACAAGATCATCATCATCACGGGATTAGCAATTGCTCTTCTCACCAAAGCCTGGACAATCTCGGCAAGGCCGCTGTGGCACGCGATCCCGTCTGCGGCATGACCGTTGATCCGCACGCGGGCAAGCCGAGCCTCAATTACCAGGGCCACACTTATCATTTCTGCAGCGACGGTTGCCGGGAGAAATTCGAAGCCACTCCGAATGATTATCTGACGGCGAAGGATCCGGTTTGCGGCATGTCCGTCGAACGCACGACAGCGCAGCATTTCCTGAAGCACGACGGCGATAAATTCTACTTCTGCTCGGCAAGGTGCAAGGCAAAGTTCGAGGCCGATCCAGAAATCTATCGTCAGGAAAAACGGCAGGGGCCGAAGCCTATGCCCAAGGGCACGCAATATACCTGCCCGATGCATCCGGAAGTCGTCAGCGATCACCCTGGTGACTGCCCGAAATGCGGCATGGCGTTGGAACCGATGGGTATTCCGCCGGCAGAAGGGGGGCCGAACCCGGAGCTTGCCGATTTCACGCGGAGGCTCTGGATAAGCGCGGCATTGGCCATTCCGCTGCTCGTGCTCGGCATGGGTCCGATGATCGGACTGCCGTTGCGCGATGCGATCGGCGAACCGCTGGTGAGTTTCACCGAACTCTTGCTCGCAACCCCTGTCGTGCTCTGGGCGGCCCTGCCCTTCTTCCGCCGGGCCTGGAACTCACTCCTCAACCGCAGTCCGAACATGTGGACGCTGATCGGCCTCGGCGTCGGTACCGCCTATGTCTACAGCGTCGTCGCGACACTTGCGCCCGGCCTTTTTCCCATGAGTTTCAGGGGCCATGGCGAGACGGTGCCTGTCTATTTCGAGGCAGCTGCCGTCATCGTGGCGCTGGTCTTCGTCGGCCAGGTGCTGGAACTGAAGGCGCGCGAGCGGACGGGCTCGGCCATTAGGGCACTGCTCGACCTTGCGCCAAAGACGGCGCGCCGCCTTAGTGCCGACGGCAGCGAAACGGACATCGAAGTGGACGACATCGCAAGCGGCGACCGGCTTCGGGTGCGGCCAGGCGAGCGCGTGCCGGTCGACGGGTCGGTCAGCGAAGGACAATCAACTGTCGATGAATCGATGATCACCGGTGAGCCGCTCCCCGTTGAAAAGACAAAAGGCGATGCTGTCACCGGCGGCACCATCAACCGCCACGGCACTTTCGTGATGACGGCCGAGCGCGTGGGCGCGGAAACAATGTTATCGCGTATCGTCGATATGGTCGCCAAGGCACAGCGCTCGCGTGCGCCAATCCAGGGCGCAGTTGACCGGGTCTCGGCCATCTTCGTACCTGCCGTCGTTGTAACAGCGATTGTTGCCTTCCTCGTCTGGGCCATTTTCGGGCCGGAGCCGTCGATGGCGCATGGACTGCTTGCCGCGGTTGCCGTGCTCATCATCGCTTGCCCGTGCGCACTCGGCCTTGCCACGCCGATGTCGATCATGATTGCGACCGGCCGGGGCGCGCAGGAGGGCGTGCTGGTCAAGGATGCTGAAGCACTGGAGCGTTTTTCGAAGGTCGATACCTTGATCGTCGACAAGACGGGCACGTTGACCGAAGGCAAGCCGCGTCTTACCGACGTCGTACCGATGGACGCCATCAGCGAGGAACGGCTGCTGCTGCTGGCGGCGAGCCTGGAGCGCGGTTCCGAACATCCGCTGGCCGAAGCGATCATTGCCGGCGCACAAGAGCGGAACGTCAAACTGGTTGATGTCACCGGCTTCGAGGCTGTGACCGGCAAAGGCGTAAAAGGCCATGCCGACAAGACGGCCGTGGCGCTTGGCAACGCCGCGATGATGAGCGATCTCGGCATCGATCCCGGGCCACTTGCCGAAAAAACCCGCGCCTTGCGTGACGAAGGCAAGACCGTAATGTTCGTCACCATCGATGGCAGCCTTGCGGGTTTCGTTGCGGTTGCCGATCGCATCAAGGCGACAACGGCCGAGGCGATCGGCGCGTTGCACGAAAGCGGGCTGCGCATCATCATGGCAACCGGCGACAACGAGCGCACAGCAAGCGCCGTCGCAAAAAGCCTCGGGATCGATGAAGTGCGCGCCGACGTTTTGCCGGAAGGCAAGAAGGCGCTGATCGACGAACTCCATGCAAAGGGCGCGGTCGTTGCAATGGCCGGCGACGGCGTGAATGACGCTCCGGCGCTTGCCGCTGCAGATGTCGGTATCGCCATGGGAACGGGCGCAGATGTCGCGATGGAAAGCGCCGGCATTACCTTGGTCAAGGGTGACCTCAACGGAATCGTGCGTGCCCGGCGGCTGGCAGAGGCGACGATGCGCAACATCCGCCAGAATCTCGGCTTCGCCTTCGGCTATAATGCGCTTGGCGTGCCCGTCGCCGCGGGCTTGCTCTACCCGGTCTTTGGCCTACTGCTCTCGCCGATGATTGCCGCAGCGGCCATGAGCCTGTCGTCGGTCTCCGTGATCGGCAACGCGCTGCGACTGAGGCTCCAGAAACTCTGAAAGGACAAGAGGATGAACATCGGCGAAGCATCGGACCGGTCCGGTCTGCCATCGAAGACCATCCGCTACTACGAGGATATCGGCCTGATCAGCCCCGGCAGGGGCGCAAACGGCTATCGTGACTATGCCGCAGCCGATGTCCATAAGCTGCGCTTCCTCCAGCGCTCGCGTGGCTTGGGTTTCTCCGTCGAGGAATGCCGCCAGCTTTTGGCGCTCTACGAAGACAAAAGCCGGGCAAGCGCCGATGTGAAGGAGATCGCACAAGGTAAGCTCAATGAGATTGATCGCAAGATCCGCGAGTTGATGGACCTGCGCCGGACGCTCGAGCATCTGGTGCATGCCTGCCATGGCAACGGCCGGCCGGATTGTCCAATTCTGGAGGAGTTGTCGGATGGAAAAACTGTCTAGACACCAGGACCATTTGTCGTGAGATCGGTCAGCGCGAAACCGGCATCCCTCGTCAGGATCGGCATCGTGCCTGCCTTTGCCGCCGCATAGTGAAAACCCTCTACCAGATTGAGCGCACTGTTGCGGTTAGGAACGATGGCGGCCCTTTTTTCAAGGCGCTGAGGGCAATGTCATTTTCGGTCACCGTTATCGATACGACTGCGATCTCTGCAAGCCGCAGAAATTCCCGGATCTGAGCCTCGGTTTCGGCCATCGGAATCTGTTTCTTGCGACAGATGGCGGCCGACGCCTCCCGTACAGCAAGCACGGACATGACGCGCTTGCATCAACAAGACGCAGGCCGTGCGGCGCGCACTTGAAACCGAGCTTCGCCGCACAGATGAAAGCTCTCTGCGTGAGCGTTTAAGGCCACTGCAGGACAAGATCGCCTCGTATCGGGATAGTGACGTCGTTCTCGCTAAGAAGTTTCCTCCATCAGCTAAAAAACTTCAGAAGAACTGGAATAAAATCTCACGGACAGTCGTATACTCAATCATGGAACGGACAGAACGGCCATTCGACGTCATCGGGCAGCTTGCGGCGCTGAGGCGCTATGCGCGTGCGTTGGTGCGCAATTCGGATGACGCCGAAGATCTTGTCCATGATGCGCTGGTGCGCGCCTTCGAGAAGCGGCAGAGCTTTAGGCGCGGCGGCAATCTGAGGACCTGGCTGCTTTCCATTCTCCACAACGTCCATATCGACCGGGTTCGTCAGAACCGGTCCATAACGCGCAGGCACGATAAGGCAGCCGTCGAGGCAGACCAGTCGCTGCCGGCGGGACAGGAACATGCGGTGCGTCTTCAGCAGGTTCGTGATGCTTTCTTCGACCTGCCGGAAGAACAGCGCGAAGCACTGCATCTCGTGGCGATCGAGGATCTTTCCTACCAGGAAGCCGCGGCCTCGCTCGGCATTCCGGTCGGAACGCTGATGTCGCGCATCGCGCGCGCCCGGGCCCAGCTTCGCGAATTCGAGGCAGCGACGCCGCGTGCCTCACACCTGAGGTTAATCGGAAGGAACGGCAATGAAAGCAGTTGATCCGATCATCGATGCCGATCTCGACGCCTATGTGGATGGCGAACTGGACGTGGCACGCCGCATCCAGGTGGAGTCTTATCTCTCCGAGAATCCGGCGATTGCCGCAAAGGTAATGGCCGATCTCAGCATCAAGGGCGAGCTGCGTCTGGCGCTCGCCGGAGAGAACGCCTTTGGCCGGATCGAGACCCGCGATGCCGCACGACGTCTGGAGCGGGGTCTTTCTTACGGCCGTATCCTTCATTCGGTTCAGCGAATTGCCGCCGTCGGCATCCTCGTGATGGCAGGCTGGGTGGCGCATACATCCTTTGGTGCCTTTACGGCGACGGAGGTGGCCGCATCCGTTCCGGCCCCGCCCTACGTCGAGGATGCGGTGCGCGCCTACCAGACAGCCAAGCTTCGCGAAACGATGCCTTCGCAGCCGGCGGCGCAATATAATGCCGACGACATTCGTGCGGCGACCGCAATCGCGATGCCGGAGCTCCCGAAAGACTGGAAGGTTTCCGATGTCCAGATCTTTCCGTCTGAGTTCGGCCCCAGTGTCGAAATGGCAATCCGGGAACCGGATGGGAAGCGGCTTTCGCTTTTTGCCGTGCGGCCCGGCGCGTTTGCTGTTCAGCCGGTCAGCCATCTGGCGCTCGACAATGCTGAAGCTGCTTACTGGCAGATCGGCGAGGTCGCCTATGCGCTGATTGCCAGTGACAAGGATCTTGAACTCGACCGGGCTGCCGAAGGGCTCGCCCGTTCGCTCTACTAGTGTCAACCCGAGGAGATTAACATGAATCCGAACAATCCGCGATACGGCTACGGCACCGCCGCAGGCTCGCAGGCTGTCTTCGACGAAGGCCTGCGCCAGCATATGCTGCGCGTTTACAACTACATGGGTCTCGGCCTGGTCATCACCGGGATCGTCGCCTTCATCGTCGGCAGCACGCCGGCCCTTTACGTGCCGATCTTCCAGTCGCCCTTGAAGTGGGTGGTGATGCTCGCGCCGCTTGCCTTCGTCTTCTTCTTCACGTTCCGCATCCAGACGATGTCGGCAAGTGCTGCGCAGATGACTTTCTGGGCGTTCTGCGCGGTCATGGGACTGTCGCTTGCCTCGGTGTTCCTGGTCTTTACCGGCACGAGCATCGCGCGCACTTTCTTCATCGCCGCGACGATGTTCGGCGCGACCAGTCTCTATGGCTACGCGACAAAGCGTGATCTTTCACGTTTCGGCTCGTTTCTCATCATGGGTCTGATCGGCGTCATCATCGCCAGCATCGTCAACCTCTTCCTGGGTTCGAGTGCGCTGCAGTTCGCCATTTCGGTGATCGGTATCGTCGTCTTCGTCGGCCTGACCGCCTGGGACACGCAGAACATCAAGGAACAGTTTTCGGAAAATCACGATCAGGAATCGAACCAGAAGCTTGCTGTCTTCGGCGCGCTCTCGCTCTATCTGAACTTCGTGAACATCTTCCAGCTCCTGCTGAACTTCACGGGCGAGCGGGAATAAAGACTGCGCTTCTGGGGGCAATGGAAGCGCAAGAACGCTCGGTCCGTAGTCTGTGACAGGATGGCGGGCCGGGCGTTCACTGAAAAAAAGACGGCCGGGCCACATGCCCGGCCGTCTTCGTTGTGTCAGATGATACCCCAGGCGCGGTAGCGTCCGCGGCCGGTGATTTCGCGGATGCCGATCTCGTTGAGAAGATTGAGTGCGCCCCGGCTCGTCACCCGCAACTGACGGGCAACCATCGTCGAGGAAACCATGGGCCGCGAAAGGACGAATTCCGCAAGCTGCGGCAGGCTGCTGTTCGAGCGGCGATCCCTGAACCGCAGTTCCATCTGGGTGCGGGCAAGGGATAAACGATCCATATCCTTCAGGCCGGTCGCCGCACTCTCACGCATTGCCTCCAGGAAGGCGAGCAGCCGCGTCGCCCGATCGCGCGAGCGGCGGCGCTCATGGCGGATTACCTTCAATCCGGCATAGAAGGAAAAGAGATGAGAGGTGACCTTGCCCCGCGATCGCAGATAGCTTGAAACCAGAAGGCCGCCCAGCCAGTGCTGACGCCGAAGCGGTTCGGTTCTCTCCCAGGCCTCGAAAAGGATGGCTGCGCCTAAGGCGGCAGGCAACTCCTCGGCAAGCGGAATGACCGCACGCCAATCGGATAGACGCTGGGCCTCGTCCCATTCATCGTCGCCGAACAGGCCAAGCGGATCGCCAGGCGTCTCCTTCGGCCTTTCTTCCACCTTTGAACCTCTGCCGAGATGAGTGTCGAGCAATCGCTGAGAGCGCGCGAGCACGGCGTCGATCTCGGCAAGTTCCATCGACAGCAGCGCTTCGCCTTCGTCCTTTTCCTCTTCAGGCGACGCCAGCCTTGCCTCGGGTGCGCGCCCGGCATCTTCTAGACCGGCGCCGGCAAGTACATTCAATCCGGCGCCACTCAGCGCCCAGATGGGGTCGGCCGTCCAGATGCGACGTCGTGCGCGCAGCACGGCATGGGCAATCGTCAGCTCGTGGCTCGGCGTCCGGCTGTCCATATGCGCGTCATGCAGCACCAGGTCTTCGACATGCACGAGTTCTCCGGCAACCCAGAGCGCGCCTGCAGCGTCGAAAAAGTGGCCGCGTTCGGCAAAACCAGCGCCGACCGGCGAACGGGCCACCCTCTCATCCAGCCTGGCCAGCATATCCTCCGCCAGCGCGAATGCGGGCAGCAGGCTCTTCAGCAGGGTATTGTCGATTTCGTAGCGCATCTTATCGGCCGGAAGTCATCTTGATGTTTACTTCCGCTATTTGTGGGATGATTCGCAATAGACCTGCTGCGAATTCTCAGGATGCCGGGCTGAAACGGGCAACGAGCGCATGGCGGTCGCCGGGATAGGTAAGGCGCACATGCGTCACAGGCCCGGCACTGCTCCAGGTGCGGCGCTCGATGACGAGGCAGGCCGCAGAGCGGGGAATGTCGAGTGCTGCGGCTTCCTCAGCACCAGCCGCAAACGCGTAAATCTTGTGCTCCGCCTTGCTCCACGGAACCTGTTTTAGAAGCCAGGGGCCAGGCGCGATTGCGCCGAAGTCGGCATCAATCGCTTCGGGAACGCTGCCAAGATTGATCAGGCGCTCTTCCAGACAGAAAGGCCGGGTCCCCGCAAAATGGACGCAAACGACCTCTTTAACGAGACCGCCGACCGGAAGATCGAGCTTGTCATCCGCCTTTGTTTTGCGGCTCGCGTTTTTTATGACCGAATAGGCGTACGGCAAGTTCAGCGATTGAACTTCTGCTTTGATGTCGTGGATTTCCAGCACAGCGGACTGCGACTGCGGCTGGGTGACGAAGCTGCCGGACTTCTTGCGGCGCTCGATCAACCCGGCCTTCGCCAACTGCGTCAGCACTTTGTTGACGGTCATTCGTGAGCAATCGTATTGCGCAGCGAGATCGACCTCGAACGGGATGCGAAAGCCCGGCGGCCACTCGCCCGAAACGATGCGACCTTCGATCTCGCTCAAAATGCGCTGATGCAGGGTCGGATCCTTGCTGCCGTTCATCATTCTCTCCGCGTCGCGCCACCTGCTCTATTGCGAATGCACCAGCAAGGAAAGACTTAGGCGGCAAGCATTTCGCCCATCGCAGCGAGGAAACGCCGACTGATCGCCTCACGCTGGCGATGACGGCCGCCTTCGACCTGTTTGCGGCCAACGGCCCAGAGGCAATCGACAGCGACGCTGCCGGCGAATATCCAGTGGTCGAGGATTTGATCATGTGCGAGATAAGGCACCTTGCTGCAATCAAGCGCGACGATATCCGCATAATTGCCTTCAGCGAGGCCAGCGGCAGCACCGAGCGCCGTACCACCACCTAAAAGCGCCTGATCGAACAGCGTGCGGCCCGTCGAGCCGTTGGTACCTGCAATCACGTTGCGGGCCTGAAGCACCAGGCGTTCGGAATATTCGAGCTGGCGGAGTTCCCCGGCAAGCGTAATCTGGACATTCGAGTCCGAACCAATGCCATAACGCCCGCCCTCTTCGAGAAAGATCGGCGCTGGAAAAACTCCGTCGCCGAGATTGGCTTCAGTGATGGGGCATAGACCGGCGACCGATCCGCTTTTGGCCATGCGCCGGGTTTCATCCTCGGTCATGTGGGTAGCATGGATGAGGCACCAGCTGCGGTCGACGGGCGCATGCTCAAGGAGCCACTCGATGGGTCTTGCGCCTGACCAAGCGATGCAATCGTCCACTTCCTTGACCTGTTCGGCGACGTGGATGTGGACCGGACCGCCTTCTGCAAGCGGCAGGAGCTTTGCCAACTCATCAGGCGTGACGGCGCGAAGGCTGTGTGGCGCAATACCAATCTTTGCGCCTTCCAGCTTGCGGGCGATCATGTGAGCTCGCTCCATCAGCTTTCCGAAGCTCTCAAGCGAGTTGATGAAGCGCCGCTGGCCCTCGAGGGGAGCAGCACCGCCGAAGCTCGAATGCGCGTAAAAGACCGGCAGCAATGTCAGGCCGATACCGGCCGTCTCGCTCGCCGCGCCGATGCGTTCCGCCAACTCCGCAATATTGGCATAAGGGCTTCCGTCCTTGTCATGATGCAGATAGTGGAATTCGCCGACGCGCGAAAAGCCGGCTTCAAGCATTTCCATGTAAAGCTGTGCGGCAACGGCCTCGACATGCTGCGGCGTCATCGAAAGCGCGAACCTGTACATGACCGCCCGCCAACTCCAGAAGCTGTCATTTGCAGGACCACGGACTTCAGCAAGGCCCGCCATGGCACGCTGGAATGCATGGCTGTGCAGGTTGGGCATCGCGGGAACAAGGAGGTTGTGGCACTCGTCGCTCACCTCGGCCTTCGCGCCGACCTCAACCTTCGCGATAAGGCCGCCATCAATTGTGAGACGCACGTCGCTTTGCCACCCCTCAGGCAGGAGCGCAGTCGCCGCATGAAGTATCGTCATCGCCTTTTCCCTTACTGTTGGGCCTTCCATCTTTCTTTTCCATGGAAACGCCCAAATTTCCACTTGTCACCCGATTATTATGTATATACATGTTTCGACCTAAGGAAAGGCGTAAAGCTGATGAGCGGGAACAAACTTTTTGCGCGGGAGCAGAGACCGAGCCTCTGGCGAAATGGCCGGCTCGCGACGCTCGATCCGGGTCAGCCGGGGCTGGGTATTGTTGAAAAAGGCGCGATCGTCACGGAAAACGGCCGAATCCGCTATGCCGGCCCGGAGGGCGAATTGCCGGTTTCCGTCATCGAACGTGCCGAAATCATCGACCTTGAGGGCCGCTGGGTGACGCCGGGGCTCGTCGATTGCCACACCCACATCGTTCATGGCGGTAACCGGGCGCGCGAATTCGAAATGCGCCTCGACGGCGCCACCTATGAAGAGATTGCCCGCGCCGGCGGTGGCATCGTCTCCTCGGTCAAGGCGACGAATGCGCTTTCTGTCGAAGGCCTTGTGCAAGCTTCCCTGCCCCGCCTCGATACGTTGCTTTGCGAGGGGGTGACGACGATCGAGATCAAGTCGGGCTACGGCCTCAGCATCGCTGGCGAAGTCAAGATGCTGGAGGCTGCCCGTGTTCTCGGCAGTATGCGGCCGGTGCGCGTCAAGACGAGCTATCTCGGCGCTCATGCCACACCCGCCGAATACAAGGACCGAAATCGCGACTATATAGCCGAAATCGTGCTGCCCGCTCTCGATGAGGCACACGCCAAAGGCCTTGTCGATGCCGTCGACGGGTTCTGCGAAGGCATAGCCTTCTCAACGGAAGAGATCGGCCTTGTCTTTGATCGCGCCGAGGCGCTTGGCCTTCCGGTGAAGCTGCATGCCGAGCAGTTGTCCAATCTCGGCGGAGCTGCACTTGCCGCTGATTATGGTGCGCTTTCGGCGGATCATCTCGAGTATCTCGACGATGACGGCGTGGTCGCCATGGCGGCAGCCGGAACCGTCGCGGTGCTGCTGCCCGGCGCATACTATTCCATCAATGAAAAACAGAAACCACCCGTGAAGGCGCTGCGCGCAGCCGGTGTTCCGATCGCGCTCGCGACGGATTGCAACCCGGGCACATCACCTCTCACCTCCCTGCTTTTGACGATGAATATGTCGGCGACGCTCTTCGGCCTGACGGTTGAGGAGTGTATTGCAGGGGTCACACGTGAAGGCGCTCGCGCACTCGGCATTGTTGCCGAAACGGGAACAATACAGGCGGAAAAATCCGCCGATCTTGCCATCTGGGAGATCGAAAGCCTGGCCGAACTTGTCTATCGCATCGGCTTCAACCCGCTCTTTGCGCGTGTCTTCAAGGGCGAAAGGATCGACCGTTGACCATCATTCTCCACCCAGGTTCCGTTTCGCTGAAACAGCTGGAAAAAATTTACTGGACCGGCGAACCGGCAGAACTCGATCCCGCATTTGATGCCGGCATAAACAAGGCGGCGGCGCGCATAGCAGAGATCGCCGCCGGCAATGCGCCCGTCTACGGCATCAATACCGGCTTCGGAAAACTCGCTTCGATTAAGATCGACAGTGCCGATGTCGCCACACTTCAGCGCAATCTCATCCTCTCGCATTGCTGTGGTGTGGGCGCGCCGCTGCCCGAAAATATCGTGCGTCTCGTCATGGCGCTGAAGCTCGTGTCACTCGGCCGCGGCGCCTCCGGCGTGCGACTGGAGCTAGTGCGGCTGATCGAAGCAATGCTCGACAAGGGCGTCATACCGGTCATTCCGGAGAAAGGTTCTGTCGGCGCCTCGGGCGATCTTGCGCCGCTTGCCCATCTGGCGGCCGTGATGATGGGAGAGGCCGAAGCCTACTTCAAAGGCGAGCGGCTTCCAGGCGCACAAGCCTTGAACAAAGCGGGCCTTACGCCGGTCGTTCTCGCCGCAAAAGAAGGCCTTGCGCTGATCAACGGCACGCAGACCTCAACCGCACTTACACTTGCCGGCCTGTTCCGTGCGCATCGTGCCGCCCATGCGGCCCTGATCACCGGCGCCATGTCCACCGATGCGGCCATGGGCTCTTCGGCACCGTTCCATCCGGATATCCACACGCTTCGTGGTCATCGCGGCCAGATCGACACGGCCGCGGCTTTGCGGGCGCTGCTTGAAGGCTCCATTATCCGTGAAAGCCATATTGAGGGTGACGAGCGGGTGCAGGACCCCTATTGCATTCGTTGTCAGCCGCAAGTCGATGGCGCCTGCCTCGATCTTCTCCGCTCGGTCGCGCGCACGCTCGAAATCGAATCCAATGCAGTGACCGACAATCCGTTGGTGCTTTCCGACAACTCCGTCGTTTCCGGCGGCAACTTCCATGCGGAGCCGATCGCCTTTGCCGCCGATCAGATCGCGCTTGCGGTCTGCGAGGTCGGTGCAATTTCGCAGCGCCGTGTCGCGCTACTCGTCGACCCGGCTCTATCTTACGGGCTTCCAGCCTTCCTCGCCAAGAAGCCAGGGCTCAATTCCGGTTTGATGATAGCAGAGGTCACCTCTGCCGCGCTGATGTCCGAAAACAAGCAGATGTCGCATCCAGCTTCCGTCGACTCGACGCCGACTTCGGCGAACCAGGAAGACCATGTTTCCATGGCCTGCCATGGTGCACGCCGTCTGTTGCAGATGACCGAAAACCTCTTCGGCATCATCGGCATCGAGGCATTGACGGCCGCACAAGGCGTAGAATTACGCGCACCGCTTGCGACCAGCCCTGAACTGCAAAAGGCGATCGCTGCCATCCGCAATGTGGTGCCGACGCTGGAGGTCGATCGCTACATGGCGGGCGATCTGCAAGCCGTCAGCGAACTTGTTGCAAGCGGCGCATTGAACGCGTCGGTTTGCGAAAACATCCTTCCGTCCCTGGAGATTTGAGATGACCAATCCCCGTCATAACATCCGCGAAATCCGGGCACCTCGCGGACCGGAGCTCATTGCCAAGAGCTGGATGACCGAAGCGCCGCTTCGCATGCTGATGAACAATCTAGATCCTGATGTGGCGGAAAATCCGAACGAACTCGTCGTCTATGGCGGCATCGGCCGCGCCGCCCGCACCTGGGAGGATTTCGACCGCATCGTCGCGACGTTGAAGACGCTTACCGAAGACGAGACGCTTCTGGTACAGTCCGGCAAGCCGGTCGGCGTCTTCCGCACACACAAGGACGCACCGCGCGTCCTGATCGCCAATTCCAACCTCGTGCCGCACTGGGCGACGTGGGATCACTTCAACGAGCTCGATAAGAAGGGCTTGGCGATGTATGGTCAGATGACGGCAGGCTCATGGATCTATATCGGCACACAAGGCATCGTCCAGGGGACCTATGAAACCTTTGTCGAGGCGGGCCGGCAGCATTATGGCGGCAACCTCAAGGGCAAATGGATTCTGACCAGTGGCCTTGGCGGCATGGGTGGCGCGCAGCCGCTCGCTGCCGTCATGGCAGGTGCCTGCTGCCTTGCCGTCGAGTGCAATCCGGACTCGATCGATTTCCGCTTGCGTACCCGATATCTCGATGCCAAGGCCGAAACGCTGGACGAAGCCCTCGAGATGATCGGCGGCTGGACCAAGGCAGGCGAAGCCAGATCGGTCGGTCTTCTCGGCAACGCCGCCGAAATCCTGCCCGAAATGGTCCGCCGCGGCATCCGTCCGGATATTGTCACTGACCAAACGTCAGCGCACGATCCGATCAACGGCTATCTACCGAAAGGATGGACGATCGCGCAATGGAAAACGATGCGCGAAAGCGATCCGAAGGCGGTCGAAAGAGCGGCTCGCGCCTCTATGCGCGAGCATGTCGAAGCGATGATCGCATTCTGGGATGCAGGTATTCCGACGCTCGATTACGGCAACAATATCCGACAGGTTGCTCAAGATGAGGGTCTCGAAAACGCCTTCGCTTTCCCCGGCTTTGTGCCCGCCTATATCCGCCCGCTCTTTTGCCGCGGCATCGGTCCCTTTCGCTGGGCAGCCCTCTCGGGCGATCCGGAGGATATCTACAGGACCGACGCCAAGGTGAAGGAATTGCTGCCGGACAACGAGCACCTGCACAACTGGCTGGACATGGCCCGAGCGCGTATCGCCTTCCAGGGTCTGCCGGCGCGCATCTGCTGGGTCGGCCTAGGCGAGCGCCATCGTCTCGGCCTTGCCTTCAACGAGATGGTGAAGAGCGGCGAGTTGAAGGCGCCGATCGTGATCGGCCGCGACCACCTCGATTCCGGCTCGGTTGCATCACCGAACCGCGAGACGGAAGCGATGAAGGATGGTTCTGATGCCGTCTCCGACTGGCCGCTGTTGAACGCTCTTTTGAACACCGCCTCCGGCGCAACTTGGGTTTCGCTCCATCATGGCGGCGGCGTCGGCATGGGCTATTCGCAGCATTCAGGCATGGTCATCTGCTGCGACGGCACCGACGATGCGGCGCGCCGCATCGAACGCGTGCTTTGGAACGACCCGGCAACCGGGGTCATGCGCCATGCCGACGCGGGCTACGATATCGCGCTCGATTGTGCCAAGGAGAAGGGGTTAAGGCTGCCGGGGATCTTGGGGGATTGAACCATGCAGATCCTTCGCGCGGCCAATCACCGGCGCATGCCCTGGAAGAACGGCGGCGGCGAGACAGTGGAAGTCGCCGTTTCCCCGCAGGGTGCAACCCTCGGCGATTTCGACTGGCGGGTCAGCATGGCCACGGTTGCTATCGACGGACCGTTTTCGATCTTTCCCGGCATCGACCGCACACTTTCAATCCTGTCCGGCAGGGGCATGACGCTGGAGATCGACGCGCTTGAGCCGTTGCGCTTGACGCAGCAGAGCCCGCCATTTGCTTTTGCAGCCGACATTGCCGTAACGGCACAGCTTGTCGCGGGGCCGATCACCGACCTCAATGTCATGACGCGGCGCGACGGCTTTAAGCACAAGGTCGAAAGGGTGCATATCGAGCGGCGTTGGAGCGGCTCTCTACCGGCCGCAATATCGCTTGTACTGTGTCACGAAGGCGAAGCAGCATTCGGGTTGGCCGAAGAAAGCGGGATGATTTATGCCGGCGACGTATTGATGATCGAGGCTCATTGCCGCCCCGCTTTGATGCTTGCTGGTGCCGCGACCTGCTATTTGATCAGCATCACAGCCATCTGAAGCCACGACGATTTCCTCGGATTTCGAGGTGGTCGAGACATGCATCAACCGCGCGGCCGATGTGCGATCCGCACTCGAGTTCTCGTCGACGTCTCCCACCGCCTCGACAATGCGGGGCAGATGCGCGCTCTTGCAGGCACACGACAAAGGTCCCCTCTCCTTCGAGCCTTTCGCAGCCGAACTGTCTGTCGGCAAAGCTCTGAGCGTGGATGGCGAGCCGGCATTCCGGCTCGCTATTGCCTGCCCCTGAACCGCCGTTGATAGGCGGCGTCATAAAGGGCGCTTTCGCGAAAATCGCGGGCAGCAAGCGTTGGACCGACGAAGATGATCGCCGTGCGCTCGATCGGCTCCATGGCGACCCTCGCCTCGATGTCAGCAAGCGTGCCATGCAGGACGCGCTCGTCCGGCCAGGAGGCTTTGACGACGATCGCAACAGGACAATCAGCGCCATAAAGCGGTGTCAGTTCTTCGACGACCTGGCTGAGCGCATGAATTGCCAGATGGATTGCAAGCGTCGAACCCGTCGCGCCAAACCTGGCAAGCGTTTCTTCATTCGGCATCGGCGAAGCGCGGCCCGAGACGCGGGTCAGCACCAGGCTCTGGGCAACGGCCGGAATTGTCAGTTCCCGGCCAAGTGCGGAGGCCGCAGCAGCAAAGGCCGGAACGCCCGGTGTCATCGTGTAGGCGATGCCATGCTTCTGAAGGCGCCGAACCTGCTCAGCAACAGCGCTCCAGACGGAAAGATCGCCGGAGTGCAGACGAGCGACATCCTCCCCGGCGCTGGCCGCACGCAGATATTCCGCCTCGATCTCATCGAGCGACATCGGCGCGGTATCGATGACGCGCGCATCCGGCGGGCAATATTTGAGCAGTTCCGGGGATACGATCGATCCGGCATAAAGGCATACCGGGCATCTGCCAATGAGGTCGCGGCCGCGAACGGTGATGAGATCGGCTGCACCTGGGCCTGCTCCGATGAAGTGAACCGTCATTTCTAGTCCTTGATCCAGCGCCATTGCACCACGGGCATTGCCGGGCGCCAGCCGCTCATTGCGCCGATGGGGCCGGCTCGGGAAATCTCGATCCTTGTCAGGAAACCGCCGCGCCTGGCTTGTTCGGCAAGCAGCACGGCCTCCATTTCCAGTGTCACCGCGTTGGCAACAAGGCGTCCGCCGCTTTTGAGCGACACGATTGCGGCATCCATGACGCCCGGTTCGCTGCCGCCTCCGCCAACAAATATGGCGTCAGGTTCGGGCAATCCACTCAATGCCGCAGGGGCTGCTCCCTCGACAACGGCAAGGCCGGGCACGCCGAACGCTGAAGCATTGCGCGCGATCCGGCTGACGCGCTCTGGCGATTGCTCGATGGCGACCGTCTTCAGTGATGGGTCGCGGAGCATCCACTCGATGCCGATCGAACCCGAGCCGGCCCCGATATCCCACAGCAGTTCCCCATGGCGCGGCGCAAGTGCCGACAGCGTCAGAGCGCGGATTTCACGCTTGGTGATCTGCCCGTCGTGTTCAAAGAGTTCGTCGTCCAGGCCGGTGGCAAAAGACAGGACGCGAGCTTCTTTTCCTGTCTTGACCTCGACGGCGCAGACATTGAGAGGGTTGATATCTCGAAACTGGAAGTCTTCTGCGGACGTGCTGAGGATACGCTCGCGCGCGCCGCCCAGTGCCTCCAGAACAGTTATGCGTGAATGGCCAAAGCCGCTGTTTGACAACAGCGAAGCCAGTTCCCCGGGCCCCTCCCCGTCGGAAGTCAGCGCAATAATGCGTCGTCCGGGATGAAGATGCGGGCGGATGAGATGGATGGAACGGGCATGAAGCGAGAGGCAGGCGGTTTCCTGCAAGGGCCAGCCGAGACGCGACGCGGCCATGCTGAAGGCCGACGGAGCTGGAATGGTGCGCATCTCCTCAGCATTCACATGCCGCGAGAGTGTTGCGCCGATACCAAAAAGAAATGGGTCACCGGATGCGAGTACGACGACCGGTGTGCCGCGCCGCCTAAGGATCGCATCGATCGACGTCTCAAAAGGGCTTTGCCAGACGAGCCTCTCGCCGGCAATCAGATTACCCATCAGCGCATGGTGCCGTTCACCGCCGAAGACGGCGGGCGCGGCCAGGATCAGCCGCTTGGCGTGATCGCCAAGTCCTTCTGGACCATCCTCGCCGATACCGATAATGGTTAGCCAGGGTTTCGGGGTGTGGCTAGGCATATCAGACATGGCAAAAATCCGCGTACTGATACTGGGCGGAACGAGCGAAGCGCGGGCCTTGGCGCAGATGCTCTCCAAGAGGGCCGGGTTTGACATCCTGCTGTCTTTGGCCGGCCGCACGGAAAAACCGTCTATCCAGCCTGTACCCGTTCGTATTGGCGGTTTTGGCGGAGCTGAGGGCCTTGCTTCCTTCCTGCGCGACGGAGGATTTGACCTTCTCGTCGATGCGACACATCCCTTTGCCGCCCGCATCTCCACCAACGCCTCCGCCGCAGCACGACTTTCCAAGATTGCGGCACTTGCCCTTCGCCGGCCCGAATGGATCGAGCGGCCGGGCGACATATGGACCGCGAGCAGAAACATTCCGCAGGCAATCGCCGCGCTCGGGCCCGTCGCCCGCCGCGTCTTCCTGGCGATCGGGCGTCAGGAGGCGCATTATGCCGAGGCGGCTGCACATCATTTCTATCTCGTTCGTAGCGTCGACCCCGTCACCCCGCCGCTCAATATTGCGAACGTCGAATATATTCTCGATCGCGGCCCCTTCGATGCGGAGGGCGAGGCAGCGCTTCTTGCCTCTCACCGCATCGATGCGATCGTTGCCAAAAATAGCGGCGGCGCGGCGACCTACGCGAAAATCGTGGCGGCTCGTCATCTCGGCATTGAAGTCTTCATGATCGCCCGTGCGCCCGCGCCCGCCATGGCAGCGGTCGAAACCGTCGAGAAAGCGCTCGACGTGATCGGTCACTTGTTTCCTCCCGCCATGGAACGAGGGGTATAGACGAGTTCGGGCCTGCCGCCGCCAGAAATAATCCGTGTTTCCGGCGAACCGATGATGATGCAGGTCGCCATATCCGCCACCGAAGCGTGAGCGTCACCGAGCGGCTGAATTATGATCCGCTCATCGGGGCGTCCGGCGGCGCGGCCGAAGATCACCGGCGTCTGCCGCGGCAGATGTGCGCGCAGCAGCTCAAAGGCCTTGCCGAGCTGCCAGGGCCGCGCTTTGCTGACCGGATTGTAAAGCGCGATCACGAAGCCCGCCTTGGCGGCCAATGTCAGGCGCTTTTCGATGATATCCCAGGATTTGAGGTTATCCGAAAGTGAGATCGCGCAGAAATCGTGGCCGAGCGGGGCGCCGACACGCGCTGCAACCGCAAGCATTGCGGTAATGCCCGGAACGACGACCAGCTCGATGGAACGCCACTGCGCCGGACCTGTGTCGATTGCCTCGCAGACTGCCGCGGCCATGGCGAAAACACCGGGATCGCCGCCGGAGACGATACAGACCTTGCGGCCGCCTGCCGCCATCGTCAAAGCATCCCCTGCCCGCCTCATCTCCTCGCGATTGTCAGAGGGGTGACGGTTTTGATGGGCGCCGAGCTGCAGCCGGTCGAGATAGGGACCATAGCCGAAGAAATCGGTCGATGCCGAAACGGCTGAATGCGCTTCCGGCGTCATCTGCTCTGGGTTGCCAGGACCAGTGCCAATGACAAACAGGATTCCACTCATCGGTTTGCCTCCCAGCCTGGCACCAGCACAAGCGAGAAATACGGCGCGTCACCCTCCGGCCGTTCCGCAAGCTTCAGCATGGCGGCATTCGCCATCGTCCCACGCTCGACATAGACGGCTTGGCCGAGACGCCCAGCCGCTTCAAGAGCGCGGCGAATCTTCGGAAGATTGCGGCCGACCTTCATAATGACGGCTGCCTGGGTATCGCCAAGCCGCCGCGTCAGTTCTGCTTCCGCCATGGTGCCCGGCAGAACGGAAAGCACATCGTCGCCTTGGACGATCGGCATGCCGGCAAGCGACCAGCAACCGGACATGGCGCTGATGCCCGGGATCACCTCGGTAGGATAGCGATCGGCGAGGCGCACATGCAGGTGCATATAAGATCCGTAGAACATCGGATCGCCTTCGCTGAGGACCGCAACGGTTTTTCCCGCATCGAGGTAGGCTGCGACCACGGCTGCAGAACTATCGTAGAAGGCGGTGATCTGGCTTTGATAGAGCACTTCGCTCTTTTCGATTTCAGTGGTAACCGGATAATAGAGCGGCAGCAGTTCTGTCTCGGGACCGATCAGGTGCTGGACAACCGCTCGGCCGTTGCCGGCCCTGCCCTGTTTGGCGAAATAAGCGATGACGTCCGCAGCTTCGATCGCCTTCTTTGCCTTGATGGTCAGCAGATCCGGGTCACCTGGACCTGTGCCGACGCCGATCAGACGGCTGGGTCTGCTCATAGTCCCGACCTCGCCAGCGCGTTGATTGCGGCCGCCGTCATCGCACTGCCGCCGAGGCGGCCGCGAACGATCGCAAAGGGCACGCCATAAGAATTTTCCGCCAACGCGTCCTTGGATTCTGCCGCGCCTACGAAGCCGACCGGCATGCCGATGATGGCAGCCGGCTTTGGTGCGCCGCCGCGCAGCAGTTCAAGAAGGTGGAAAAGTGCCGTTGGAGCATTGCCTATCGCGACAACGCTTCCGGCCAGACGATCGACCCAAAGGTCGATGGCCGCCGCCGAACGCGTGTTGCCGCTTGCTTCTGCCATTTTCGGGGTGCGCGGGTCGCGCAAAGTGCAGATCACGTCATTCCTTTGTGGCAGCCTGGCGCGTGTGATTCCATGCGCCACCATCTCTGCGTCGCAGAAGATTGGCGCGCCTTTTTTGAGCGCGCCGCGCGCTGCAAAGACGAAATCCGCAGAGAAGTCGAAATGTGTGGCGGCTTCGACCAGCCCGCAGGCATGAATCATGCGCACGGCAATCTCGGCCTCGTCCGGCGAAAAGCGCGAGAGGTCCGCTTCGCTGCGGATAATCGCAAAGGAGCGCTCGTAGATCGCCTCGCCGCTGCGGATATAATCGTAATCTGGCATACTTATTCCTGTTTCAGCGCCTTCACGATCGTCTGGAGGCCGAGCCGCGTCAGGCAGGCAGCAGCCGATTCATCAGCGCTCTTGTTCTCCCCGACAAGCCGGGCGAGCTTCTCTATAGCGAAATCAATCTCGCCGCCAGCAATCGTTGCATCGGGCCTGTCGCCTGCATGTCCGCTCAACACAATACCATAACCGCTCGGCATTCCAGTCAGCGCCAGCGCCGGTCGCGGATGAGCGCATCCCTTGGAACAACCCGAGAGATGAAACGTCAGCGATCCATCGAAAAGATCCGGTGAATGCCGCAGTAAATGCTGTGCCCGCATCCTTGTTTCATAAAGGCCAGAGGCGCAGGCGCCCGCCCCGGCGCATGCCGCAATATTTGCAGATGGATCATTCGGATCGGAGC
The DNA here is from genome assembly GCF_000816845.1 of Rhizobium gallicum bv. gallicum R602sp. Classification (NCBI taxonomy): domain Bacteria; kingdom Pseudomonadati; phylum Pseudomonadota; class Alphaproteobacteria; order Hyphomicrobiales; family Rhizobiaceae; genus Rhizobium; species Rhizobium gallicum. The sequence continues at coordinate 1,288,845 of NZ_CP006880.1, forward strand.
TAAAGCCATACTCCTTTGCAGCTGTCTGCAAGGCCTTCGCGTGCTCTGTGCTGCAGCCCGTCACGAGGAACTGGCGGCCCGGTGCCAGGCGTATTTCCGCTGCACCGAGGCGTTCGGTTTCTTCCAGAAATCTTGACAGGTCGCTTGCCTTCATCTGGCCGAAACGCGGTCTGAGGCCAAGGATCCGACTGTGGTCGCAGAGCTGATGAAGGCCAGGCCCCGGCATTTCCGCATGTGGCCCGGTGGCAAATTGCGCTTCCATTGCTGGAAACACATCGCGCAATGCAAGCAGTCCAATGTCGCGCGTTCGAGAATTCTTGCCAATTTCCATCAGCATCGCCAGCAATTGCCCAACCGCCCGGGTGACGTCATCCGCTGAACCGATACAAACCGTTTTTGCCGTCTTTGCATCACCGTTTATGGCGACCAGCCAGCGGCCCGCGTCCAGAGCGACAACGCGGATATCGGCCGAAAGGCTGGATAGACCGAAATATCCTCCACCGTCGACGATGATTGAGAGCTTCGGGGCCAAAAATGGTGAAGACAGCGCGATCTTGAGCTCATCTCGCAGCCGGGCTTCGATCGCGGCGGCACTTCCTATCTCACCCGGGTCGATGCCATGCAGCGGCGATAGCTCGATCGGCGGACCTGCTGGCACAAGGATCCCAGCCGCAACAACATCAGAGGCGAGCCGCCCGATAGTTTCCGGCCGCAGGCCGCGGACTTGCAGACTTCCCCGCGCAGAAATTTCCAGAAGGCCATTGCCGTATGCCGCTGCGGAGGCTGCAAGCATATTCAATTGCGAAGGCGTTAGCGCGCCGCCGGCCGGCCGCAACCGTACAAGAAGGCCGTCGCCGGTCGCCATGGGTGCAGCAAGTGTCGGACAGGCGCCTCGGCGCGGGCCTGGTGCAGCAATGACGCGCCCTTCCATGTCGATCTCTTTTTCGCCGGCAAGGCCCATGGCTCGTCCTTTCATCCATGCCCCTACGGGGCGGCACCCTTGGGTTAAAGAGCCCGGACTAATCCTCTGGACTAATCCTGAAAATCGCGACCTTTGCGCAACAGGTAGATATCCATGATCCAACCGTGCCGTTCGCGCGCTTCGGCCCGAGTCCTTACGATGTCATCGGCGACGTCGCCGAGCCGCCCGGCACGGATGATTTCGTCCTGCGTGCCAAGATAGGCTCCCCAGAAGATCTCCGCATCCGGGTCGTCGATCTTCGTAAACGCCTGGATGCCGTCGAGCATTACAACCGTACTTTCCGTCTTAAGCCCCTCTTCGGCAAGCCTTCGGCCGGTCGTAATCTCCACCGACTTGCCGACGAGACTGATAGGAATGCGGTGGCTGGCGGCAAGCGCCTGAATGCTGGTAATGCCCGGGATGACGGTGAGATCGAATTCCACTTTATCCCGCACCCGTTCCAGGATGCGCAATGTGCTGTCGTAAAGGCTTGGATCGCCCCATACGAGGAAAGCAGCCGTGCCATTCTCAGGCAAATCGCTGATCAGCCGACGATAGGTGGCAGCAATCGCGGCGTGCCATTCATCGACGCTTTGCCCATAGCTGCGCTCCTTCGTCTCGCGAAGAGGCACCGCAAATTCGATGATCTTGCCATCCGCCTGCTTGAGATACCGCTCACAGATTGCGCGGCGGACATCTGCAAGCTCTTCTTTCTGTGCACCTTTTGTGGGAATGAAGACTAAATCGGCACCATTCATGGCATTGATCGCCTGAATGGTCATGTGCTCCAGGTTCCCGGTGCCGATGCCGATCGCGTAAATATGCTTCACTGAGCCTCCTTGCGGTCTTGCGCCGTTAGGCGATCAAAAGCGCGGTGCCGTAGAGCCCAATGGCAAAGACGGTATGCGCGATCAGATTGAGCGCGCGCACCTTGTTCGGGTTCGGCGTCTTCGACGCGGCCCAGCCGATGCCAAGCCCGGGCTGCAGCAGGAACCAGCCGGCCCCGACCGTGACAATACCAAGGATCCAGGCGGGGAGGAAGGTCGGCGCTGCCAGCCAGGATGGCCCCGTGATGGCCGCAAGAGCAAGGCCATAGATGATGCCGGTGGCATAATGGCCGATCCACCCGAGTGCCAGCTCGTGCCGATAGGGCTCTGCATTGGCGATACTGTCGTGGAATACCTTGCCGCGCCCGAGATGCCAGAACCACCGTCCGACAGGCGCCCAGTTGGCAGGCGCCTGACCGAGGGCCTGGAAAAGGACGATTGCCCAAATGTCCATGAGGATCGTCGCGCCGATCCCCATTGCAATGCCACGCCAAAAAATATCGAACATGAAGAAGATCCAGAGTCGTAAATTGCTGGACTGTCTTAAACACGCGCGGCAAGCCCTGCAACAGCGCTCTTACACTTGCACCGGATCCCTGCGAAAACGGCGCATTTCAATTGATCGGAACGATGACTACCCCTAAGTTCCGGCCAAAAGGGAGAGTGCGCAATGAAGCTCGATCACACAGCCACGGGCGTCTATGCCATCGCAGCAACGCCGTTTCATCCGGACGGACGGCTGGACACGGTGTCGGTCGACCGGCTCACCGATTTCTATCTCGGGTGCGGCGTGAGCGGGCTTACCATTCTCGGAATCATGGGCGAAGCACCGAAGCTTGACCCGCAGGAGTCGCTTGCAATCACCCGGCAGGTCGTGAAGCGCGCCGGCGTCCCGGTGATCGTCGGCGTCTCGGCGCCGGGCTTTGCGGCGATGCGCTCGCTTGCGCGTGGCGCCATGGATATTGGTGCTCAGGGCGTCATGATCGCCCCACCGCCGTCGCTTCGGACGGACGATCAAATCATCGGCTACTATGCCCAGGCGGTCGAGGCGATCGGCGAGGATATTCCTTTCGTCATCCAGGACTATCCGCTGACGCTGACCGTGGTGATGACGCCTGGCGTCATCCAGAAGATCGTTAACAATCATCCATCCTGCGTGATGCTGAAGCACGAAGACTGGCCGGGGCTTGAGAAGATTTCCCGGTTGCGGGCAGCGCAAAAGGCGAGCGAAATGCGCGATATTTCGATCCTTTGTGGCAACGGCGGATTGTTTCTCGATTTCGAGATGGAGCGCGGCGCCGATGGCGCGATGACTGGTTACGCCTTCCCGGACATGCTGGTCGACGTCGTGAATTTCCAGCAGGCCGGAAACCGGGAGGCGGCACATGACCTCTTCGATGCGCATCTGCCGCTCGTTCGCTACGAGCAGCAGCAGGGCGTTGGCCTTGCCATACGCAAATATGTTCTCAAAAAGCGCGGCGCGATCGCCAGCGATTCCCAGCGCAAGCCCGCGGGAAGCATTTCGGAGAGGGCAAAGGCAGAGATCGATTACCTCCTTTCACGCGTTGCAAGATACGACAAGCGCGCGGCGTTCAGGACCTAGCCCGCCTCTTCCGTTCGGCGCTCTATGTTTCTCGATCGTTTTTTGAGCCGGACTAATATGCTCAATGTGTAGCAATCTTGCTCGTGATGGCTAGGCATTGGTTGGCCTCGGCGATGGCGGCAATCATCATGTCGAAAGCGCTTCGTGATCGACTGGAGATTTTGCCATCCGACATGAGTCGCGCCCAGATCGGCCGTTCTCTTTTCATCACGTGACAGCACGCGGCCAGCAGAAAGAGCCTGCGTTCCGTCTGGGCATGGTGACCAGTGGGGCTGAGCTCGGCCATGCAACCAAATTGCCGCAGCCGTGGTTTGCTCGATTGAGAGCAGTGACAAACGGTGTATAGTAGTTTCAGAAAATTCTGAAATCGTAGAAAAACGGAATCGCCAATGAATCTTCCGCCGCTCGTTCAATCCTTCGTTCTGCATTTTGGTGAGATGGGCTCGCGTTGGGGCATCAATCGCACGGTCGGCCAGATCTATGCGCTTCTTTACGTTTCGCCCTCGTCGCTTTGCGCCGACGAGATCGTCGACGCGCTCGGCATCTCAAGATCGAATGTTTCGATGAGCCTGCGGGAGCTGCAGGCATGGAACCTTGTACTTTTGAAGCATAGACCTGACGACCGCAGGGATTTCTTCACTACGCCTGACGATGTCTGGCTCATCCTGCGCACGCTTGCTGAAGAGCGCAAGAAGCGCGAGGTCGATCCGACACTCTCGGTTCTGCGTGAAATCCTCATGCAAAGGCCGGCGAGCGAAGCCGAACGCTTCGCCCAGGAGCGGATGAGCGAAATGCACGGCCTGATCGAGCAGCTGACGCATTGGTATGAGGACGTGAAACAACTTGAAACAGAGCGCCTCGCAACGCTACTCTCTTTGGGAGCAAAGGTTACGAAGCTTCTTGAAGCCAAGGACCGGGTGGTTTCACTCGGCCGTGGCCGACGGCCTGCGAACAAGAGCTAGCGCGATGGGGAGTGCTTTCTTCGACGAGGGAAAAGCGCATGCAGCCGGAGCGCCAGCAACTGGCTTGCCGGCCCGCTCGGCCAGGCCCTTAGGGCTTCGTCATGCCGCTTCGCTTCAAACCGCTGGCGCTCTCTTATGGATCCCGCAAGCCAGTCTGCTCGCTTATGCCGTCGGCGGCATTACAGATGGCGATGGACCTCGTGATGTCCTTTGGTCCGCCATTTTTGTGCTGGTATTCGGTATTGCAAAGGCGTTGCTTGACGCGGTTGGCGGCAAGATTGCCCTCGACAGCGCGCGGACCGAACTGAGTTTGAGGAGACAGGTTGCCGTTGCAGCGCTTGCCCGGCGATCGCCGATCGACGGCACGCGTCCTGCTTCCGGGCAGGTTGCGAGCATCCTCGGCGAGCAGGCGGAGCTTGTCGTTCCCTACTTCGCGCGCTTTTTTCCCGCTCGCTTCAAAGCGAGCGTCACCCCTCTGGTTATCCTTGCTTGCGTGCTAGCGACTTCCTGGGTTGCCGCGCTCGTGCTCTTCATTGCAATGCCATTTATTCCGCTTTTCATGGCACTCATCGGCTGGCGCGCACAGGCCGCCAGCGAAAAGCAGCTCGCTGCAACAGGCAGGCTCAATGCATTCCTTCTCGACCGGCTCCGTGGACTGGCCACGATCCGCTCGTTTAATGCAGTCGGGCTGACGGCTACGCGGCTGCGGGCAGATGCGGAAGACCTCAAGACACGCACCATGGCGGTGCTAAAAATCGCCTTTCTCTCCTCGGCCGTGCTGGAGCTCTTTGCTGCGCTCAGCGTCGCAATGGTCGCGGTCTTTGTGGGCTTCAGCCTCCTTGGCGAAATTCACTTCGGGACATGGTCGGGCAAGCTCAGCCTGGCCGAAGGCCTTTTCATACTCCTTCTCGCACCCGCCTTTTTCGAACCCTTGCGCGAACTCTGCGCCGTTTGGCACGACCGTGCCGCCGGAGAAGCGGCGATAAAGGCACTCGACAGCCTTTGCGAGCGCGGCGGCATTGAGATCGTAGATACGGAGAGCACCGGCCCGGCGCCGCGCGATCGGCTCGACATTGAATTCAACGATGTCAGCTTCCGTTACGATCGCTTGCGGCCTTCCGCGCTTACCGGCTTCAACTGTCTGATTACGGACGGTGAGCATGTCGCGCTTGCAGGTGCGAGCGGTGCGGGAAAATCCACGCTGCTTGCGCTGATCGCCGGTCTGGCACCGCCTCAGACGGGTGAAGTCCTGATTGATGGCCGGCCCGTGGATGCGGGCGTGCGCAGCACCATGGCCTGGATCGGCCAGTCGCCGCATATATTTGCCGGAAGCTTGGCGAGCAATGTCTTGCTGGACAGACATTGCAGCGTCCTGCAGGAGGCTTTGGCGCTTGCCAGACTGGACGGCGTTGCGGCCGCCTACGGCAAGCGGACACTCGGCGAAGGCGGTGCCGGACTTTCCGGCGGCGAAGCGTTGCGACTTGCGATCGCACGGGCGGCCGCCAATCCTTTCATTCGCATCATCCTGGCGGACGAACCGACGGCGCATCTCGACGCGGTGACTGCTGCGGAGATCACGGAAAGCCTGATTGCCCTTGCCAGCGAGCGGACGCTTATCGTTGCCACGCATGATGCGCGTCTTGCTGCGCGCATGGACCGCAGGATCGTCATCGATGCACCGTTCTTACAAGAGGCTGCTGAGTAATGAGAAAACTGATCCGGATCCTGGCGCCGATCCTCAAGCTTTTCTTTTCTGAAAACCCGCGTGGTTTATTGGCCGGTGCCTTGCTTTCTGCCGCCACGGTCATTGCGGGCCTTGCCCTGCTCGGCTTGTCGGGCTGGTTCATCACTGCCGCGTCGATTGCCGGTCTCTCTGCGACAGCCGTCGCCTTCGACGTCTTTGCGCCGGCAGCCGCAATCCGCCTGCTTGCAATCAGCCGTACGGCTGCGCGATACGGCGAGCGGATGACGACGCATGATGCGACGCTGGGCATATTGGCGGCGCTTCGTGAAACGCTTTTTCGTGGCTGGGCGGCACCTGATGCCGCACGCAATCTTCTCCGCCGGCCCTCAAAAGCGCTATTTCGCCTGACGGCTGATATCGATGCGCTGGATTCGCTCTACCTTAGAATTCTCGTTCCCATAGGTGCCGCGATCGGTGCCGCGGTTGTCGCGGTCGTCACGCTGGGCATCATGCACCCCGCCTTCGGGCTCACGGTCGGCGCGGTTTTGCTTGGCTCCGGCATCTGGGTTCCGATCGTCGCAGGCGGCCTTGCCAGCAAGCCTGCGCGGCGCCGCGCTTACGGCATCGAGGCGCTTCGCTCGCGCGCCATCGACCTGACCGCCGGCCAGACAGACCTCATGATGGCATCGCGCATAAAAGCGCAATGCGCGTCCGTTCTCGCAGCCGATCGCTATACCGCCAGGGCCGATCGTCATCTAAATCGGATCGAAACGGGCGTCACCCTGACCTTCGGCCTCGGCACGGCGATCTTGCTCGCCGGCTCGCTTCTTGCGGTAGCCGCGCTTGCCGAAGTAAAGGCGATCACTGCACCGGTTGCCGCATTGGGGCTGCTGATCGCCTTTGCAGCCGTCGAACCCTTCACGGCCCTGCGGCGCGGTGCCCTGGAATTCGGCCGTGTCCTAGTCGCAGCCAAGCGGATCGGTCCGCGCCTGACTGAAGAGACGTTGCGACAAATAAGAAGTGCCCCTGAAGCCGGTATCGCTCTTGGTCTGCAGGAGGTCAGCGTCAGACATGACGGCTGCGCCGCAGATGCGCTCCATGCCATCAGCCTTGAACTGAGGCTGGGTGAAGCATTGGCCGTCATCGGCCCGAGCGGTGCCGGAAAATCGACACTGCTGTCGCTGCTCGCAGATGAAATTGAGCCGCGCGTTGGGACTGCTGCATGCGTCGATGCGACGCTTCTGACACAAAAGACCGAACTCTTTCAGGATACGCTCGAAGGCAATCTGCGGCTCGCCAAGCCTGAGGCAAGCGACGCGGAGTTGCGCGAAGCGCTTGTCGCTGCGGGTCTGCTTTCGGAAGTCGAGGCTTTGCCGAAAGGGCTCGGCACACCTCTTGGCGAAGGCGGTTTCGGTCTTTCCGGCGGCCAGTCCCGTCGTCTGGCGCTTGCACGCCTCTTCCTTCGCGACACGCCGCTTTGGCTGCTCGATGAAGCGACGGAAGGTCTCGACAGCGCAACGGCAAGCGACGTCATGTCCCGCCTCAAGGACCGGGCGTATGGCCGTTCCCTCGTCATTGCATGCCATGCCCGCCGGGAGGCTGCGATCGCCGATCAGATCGCAGTCATCAAAGACGGTCGTATTACAGAACTATCGCGCCGTGGAGAGGCGGCGTTCGAAAGAGCGCTCGAGCGGCTAAGGCCGGATTGAGTGCTGCGCTTACCGCGGACGCCGGCGGCGCCCGTTCGAATCCTCTGGGACCGTGGGAAGAAAAACAATGGAACTAGATATCGTCGCGCTATCGCGCTTCCAGTTCGCCCTGACGGCGCTTTATCACTTCCTGTTCGTGCCGTTGACGCTCGGGCTGTCGGTGCTGCTCGCGATCATGGAAACGACCTATGTGATGACCGGCAGGCAGATCTGGCGGCAGATGACGAAATTCTGGGGCACGCTCTTCGGCATCAACTTCGTACTGGGCGTGGCGACCGGCATCGTCATGGAGTTCCAGTTCGGTATGAACTGGAGCTATTACAGCTATTATGTCGGCGACATCTTCGGTGCGCCGCTGGCGATCGAAGGGCTGATGGCCTTCTTTCTGGAAGCGACTTTCGTCGGCCTCTTCTTCTTCGGCTGGGACAAGCTGTCCAAAGTGGGGCATCTGGTTGCCACCTGGGCCGTGGCGCTCGGCTCCAACTTCTCGGCGCTCTGGATTCTGATCGCCAATGGCTGGATGCAGAACCCGGTCGGCTCGGCGCTCAACCCGCAGACCATGCGCATGGAGATTACGAGCTTCTTCGACGTGGTCTTCAATCCGGTCGCGCAAGCGAAGTTCGTGCATACGGTTTCTGCCGGCTACGTCTGTGCCTCGATCTTCGTGCTCGGTGTCTCGGCGTGGTACCTGCTGAGAGGACGCCATATCGAGCTTGCCAAGCGCTCGATGACGGTGGCCGCCTCCTTCGGACTTGCCTCAGCTCTCTCGGTGGTCGTACTCGGCGACGAGAGCGGCTATCTGGCAACGGAAAACCAAAAAATGAAGCTCGCCGCAATCGAGGCTATGTGGGAAACGGAACCGGCGCCTGCAGCCTTCACGGCCTTCGGCTTTCCAGACCAGCAATCGCGTGAGACGCATTTCGCCGTCCATATCCCATGGGTCATGGGGCTGATCGGGACACGCTCGCTGACCACCGAAATTCCAGGGATCGACAAGCTTGAACAGCAGGCCGAAACGCGTATCCGCGAAGGCATCAAGGCCTACGATGCGCTGATGCAAATCCGCGCGGCTTCAACACCGGCCGGCATTGCACAGGAGGTTCGTAGCTCCTTCGACGACCTGGGCCACCAGCTCGGCTATGCACTTCTATTGAAGCGCTATGTCGATGATCCGCGCCAGGCAACAGATGAACAGATTGCCCAGGCTGCACGCGACACGATCCCGCATGTACCGACCCTTTTTTGGTCGTTCCGCATAATGGTCGGGCTCGGCATGTTCTTCATCCTCCTGACGGCGATCTTCTTCTGGCTGTCGGCCCGCCGCCACCTCGACAAATATCCGCTGCTCCTGAAGGTCGCCGTTTTCGCCATACCACTTCCTTGGATTGCCATCGAGGCGGGTTGGATCGTGGCCGAGGTCGGCCGCCAGCCCTGGGTCATCGAAGGGGTGCTGCCGACGGCGATGGCAGTTTCCAGCCTGGGGGCAAGCACGGTGCTCCTCACCATCATCGGCTTTGCCGCACTTTATACGACGCTCATCGTCGTCGAAATGAGCCTGATGATCAAAGCGATCCGGCAAGGGCCCGATCCGGATGAGGAGCCAGACGCCGCACTTATTTCCGAAACCCTCGTACCAGCAGCGGAGTGATCGCCATGATCCTTCATCAACTCATCGACTACGAAACCCTGCGCGTCATCTGGTGGCTGCTGCTTGGCGTATTGCTGATCGGCTTTGCGGCAACCGACGGCTTCGATCTAGGTGTCGGCACGCTGTTGCCCTTTGTCGCGAAGACCGACACGGAACGCCGTATCGCAATCAACACGATCGGGCCGGTCTGGGAAGGCAATCAGGTCTGGCTGATCCTTGGGGGCGGCTCGATCTTCGCCGCGTGGCCGCCGCTCTATGCCGTTTCCTTCTCAAGCTTTTATCTCGCCATGTTCGCGGTCCTCTTTGCGCTCATCTTGCGCCCGGTCGGCTTCAAGTACCGTTCGAAGCGTGATAGTGCGCGCTGGCGCAACAACTGGGACTGGGCGCTGTTCATCGGCGGCTTCGTACCGTCGCTGATCTTCGGCGTTGCCGTCGGCAATGTGCTGCAGGGAGTGCCTTTCCGTTTTGCCGACGACATGCGCATTTTTTACGAAGGCTCATTCTTCGGCCTTCTCAATCCATATGCGCTGCTTTGCGGCTTGCTCTCGGTCGCCATGCTCGTGCTGCACGGCGCATCCTGGCTGGTGCTGAAGGCGAGCGGTCCCGTTGCCGAGCGCGCCAGAAACTATGGAAGTATCGCTGCCCTTTGCGTTGTCGTACTCTTCGGCCTTGGCGGCCTTTTCCTGGCGCTTGGCATTGATGGCTATCGCATCACCAGCACCATCAGCCCGGCCGGTCCGTCAAATCCGCTCTTGAAAACGGCGCAGCATGACGGTTCGTGGCTTGCGAACTACAGCACCTATCCGTGGCTGGCGATTGCTCCGCTACTCGGCTTGCTGGGTGCGGCGCTTTCGTTTACGGCAATGCGGGCGAGGCGCGAGGTCTCGACCCTGCTCTTCAGCAAGCTCTCGATCTTCGGCATCATCGCAACGGTCGGCGTCTCGATGTTTCCCTTCATTCTGCCCTCCTCGCTCGATCCGCGATCAAGCCTGACGGTCTGGGATGCTTCCTCGAGCCATATGACGCTTTTCATCATGCTCGTCGTTTCGCTGATCTTTCTGCCGATTGTCGCCGCTTACACTGCCTGGGTCTACAAAGTGCTGTGGGGCAAAGTCGACGAAAAGTCGGTTACCGACAAAAGCGGACACGCCTACTGAGGGAGACAAGAAGATGTGGTACTTCGCATGGATGCTCGGGCTGCCGCTGGCGGCCGCCTTCGCCGTCCTCAACGCCATGTGGTACGAGCTCGTCGACGACGAAGCAAAGAAGAAGAAACAATGACAAACAAAAAGGTCAGGGCAAAATCCCGGCCCTGAATGCGGCCTGCCACCGCCGTCCCGTCCCAGCAGCGACTTTGGTCAATCTGGCACAAGGATTGCGTCTTAATACCCATCGGAAGAATGGCGCGCGGGCAGGAGAAGATATGACGGTGTCAGTCACGGATATGATTGGTGCGACATGGCGTCTTGAAGACGCAATCCGGGAGGTGATCGCCGACCCGCAGAGTTTTCCCAATGAAACCAAACCTATGAAGGAAAAGGCTAAGATTCTACCCCATCTTCTGGTGCAGAAATATCCCCATCTCTCGGATATCGAAAACGAACTACGCGGCGTCTTCGAAACCTGCCGCCTGGCGATTGATCACAAATCGATCAGTCCGATCGTTGTAAAGGCAGCGATTGCCATTGCCGACGAATACCGGGAGATCATCATCAAGCTGAAGCACTGAATTTGCTGGTACGCGCGTCCCTAAAAACTTGGGGACAGAGCGGCTTCCCCGCTTCGCATTTGCTTGACCCTGCGTCATTCATGGTTGACGTGGCGTTCCGGGGACACTAGCACGCTTCTAAAAGGCATTCTGGGGACGTTTCCATGGAAATCTTTACTGCTGCGGGCCTGACTGCACTCCTGCAGGTCATCGCGATCGATCTTGTTCTTGCCGGCGACAACGCCGTCGTCATTGGCCTTGCTGCAGCCGGGCTTCCGGTCGTACAGCGCAAGAAGGCCATTCTGGTCGGCATTCTCGCCGCCACCGTTTTGCGCATTCTTTTTGCATCCGTGACGGTTCAGCTCTTGAGCATCGTCGGCTTGCTGCTTGCCGGTGGTCTGCTCCTGCTCTGGGTCTGCTGGAAGATGTGGCGCGAGCTTCGCTCCCAGCACGCAAACGGCGGGGAGATTGGTCTGGAAGGCGAAGCGTCCACCGGACCTAAGAAGACTTTCATGCAAGCTGCAACCCAGATCGTCGTCGCCGACGTGTCGATGTCGCTCGACAACGTGCTGGCCGTTGCCGGTGCCGCACGCGACCACCCGACCGTGCTTATCCTGGGCCTTGCGCTCTCGATCGCTATGATGGGTGTCGCGGCGAACATCATCGCCCGCCTGCTCAACCGCCATCGCTGGATCGCCTATGTCGGCCTGCTCATTATCCTTTATGTCTCCCTCGACATGATTCATCGAGGCGTCCTGGAAGTGTGGCCGCATCTCTAGCCTAAAGAGCTGACGCAATTGACCTTTTAAGCGGATCGGCGAGAGCCGTTCCGCTTTTCCTTCACAAACCGCGGCATCATCGAGGTCGAGGTCAGCGTCGATGGTGGGGCGGGCCATGCGCGCGCCGCCCTGGATGAGCGGCAAGGCTGGCTGGCAGTGCTACTCGCAGTTTTGGACGCCAGCCAGATCTGTGCGCGCCATAGACGCGACAGGTGCCGGGATGCTCGCCTCGCGCAATTCGACGTTGCCGAAATCAACGCGGCGAGCCTTCTGGCGATTGACAGCTTTTCTTCCTTATGTCGGTTTGCCTTGAAACACCGCGCGCTCGCCGACAAGGCCCTCGCCAACAACGTCGAAGAACGCGCGCACGCGAGCAGTCCCTTTCAGGTCGGTATGGGTCACGATCCAGAGCTCGCCTGATAATTCCGGGATAGGATCAGCAAGTGCGCGCACCAGTGCGCGATGACCGTCGCCGAGATAGCAGGGAAGCAGGGCAACGCCTATCCCGGCTTTGGCAGCGATCAACTGATTGACCAGACTGTTCGTTCGGTAGACGAAGGCAACGCCCGACGCCCGACGCGCGACTGCCGAGCCAGTCAGCGGCCGCGATCCCGGCAGTATGTTCTTCCCATCCGATCAGCGGATGCCCGACCACATCCTCACCGCGCGTTAACGGTCCGCCGATAGCGTCGAGAACCGCTGGCGATGCGTAAGCGTCCAGCCGACGTCAGCGAGTTTACGCCCCCAAAGATCACCCTCCTTCGGACGGACCGGACGGAGCGCGATATCAGCCTCGCGGCGGGACAGGCTCAGCACGCGATTATCGATCAAGAGCTCGACGACAATGCCAGGGTAAGCCTGACGGAACGCTGCGATATGCCGTGTCAGCATGCTGTATGCAAGTGTTTCGGAGGAGGTGATGCGCAGCCTGCCGGAGAGCCGATGATCGCGGCCCGCGAGATCGCGATCGAGCGAAAGCATCTCGTACTCCATGCGCTCGGCGGCGGCGGCCATCCGTTCGCCGGCAGGCGTCACCTGATACGATCCGCCCGGTAGGCGTTCGAACAATCGCACGCCAAGTCTCTTTTCCAGCGCGTTCAAGCGTCGAAACACGGTCGAGTGATCGATGCTGAGCGCGCCCGCCGTCGCTGTAAGACCGCCCGTCCTATGCACCGCCAAGACGAGCCGCAGCTCGTTCCAGTCATCCATTCCAGTCTCCACTCGCGGTACTCGCGGTTCCTAACATATAGCGCACTTGCAGGGATGCAAACGAGGCTGGCAAAATGCCAACGAGCTTTGCACCAATGTTGGGCGTATCTTTGTGCTTGTCGAATGACCTAGGGTCTCGTCGAACCGTGACAGCACGCGGGAAAAGACGTGACTTCAACCGAAAGGAGTAGCAGTGAAACTCTCTACTACGCCCCCGGAACCTGTGCGCTATCTCCCCACATCGTCGCCCTGGAAGCACGACGAGTTACGCTCGAACTTGGAGCGGGTGGATATCCGAAAGACGCCACACCTGAGCGAAGCGGGTGTGGATTTCGTGACAATCAATCCCAACCTCTACGCTCCGGTTTTAGAGTTCGACGACGGCTCGGTTCTTACCGAGGGTGTCGCCATCATCCAGTTTCTTGCCGACCTCAAGCCGGATGCCGGTCTGGTTCCGGTGCTAGGCTCGCCAGAGCGATATCGCTTCCAGGCCTGGCTGAATTTTATCGCGACCGAGCTTCACAGAATTTACAGCCCCTTGCTGTTTTCACCGTGAATATGGAACTCAGGCGCAGGACGTATCGCTCAGGAAGATCGCCGAGCGTCTTGATTTCGTCGAGAATCATCTTGCCAGGAGCGGACCCTTCCTGTTGGGCGACCGATTTACTGCCGCGGACGCCTACCTCTTCACCGTCGCCGGCTGGTCCGATTTCACCAAGGTCGATCTCATCGCTTTCCCGCGTCTCGGCGACTTCATGGCCCCCGCCGGTGCGCGCCCGACAGTTCGGGCAGCGATGACAGCCGAAGGAATGCAGGTGGCGGCCTGAAAAGGCGAGCATCCAATCCTCCAGTGTTAGTTGAGTTAAATCACTTAAGTGTCTCGAAATAGAAGGAGACTGTCTATGGGCGCCCCATCCCCTGAACTCTGCAACCTCTGGCTCGCCCGCGCTTTCAACGCTCATGATGTCGAAGCGGCGGCGGCGATGTATCATCCGGAAGCCTCCATCATCGAGGTCGATGAAGTCCACGGCGGGACCAAGATTGCCCGCGGGGCCGATGGCATCCGCCGTACCATGGCTGCCTATATCGGCCTCAAGCCGCACATGGATGTTGTCACCCACCACACCACGATCGCCGGAGATTTTGCCATGACCCGTTCGCAGTGGCTCATCAAGGGCATAAACGACGACGGCCAACCGACCGGAGTGCATCACCACGGCATGGAAGTTCACCGCCGGCTACCCGATGGAACCTGGGTGTTTTACATTGATCATCCATTTGGAGCCGATCCGGGCTGGGCCGCCGACGCACCCCCGCATACTGAGTAGGATGCGTGCCCCATGAACCTCAAGCCGCTACAGACGTGCCGCCTTGAGCAGCCAAATCAGATATGGGCCCGCCAATCAGCTGCAAAGAGCCATATGGGAACCTAATGGGATAGATGGGGACGCGCGGCGCAGATCAAAACGGTAGCACCGATGAGGATGCTCGTGGCAAGCTGATGCGCCGGTTTCGGGAAGCCCATCAATCTCGCAAAATGCGGAGCGACCTCCAGACCGGCAATCGGATTGCCGGTCACGCGCTGCATGATGAAATCTGCAGCCACCAGCATCGCCCCCCGCTGCGCGCCCGCGGCTGTAGTGCGCGGCAGGCGAAACGGCAGTAGGTCAGAGATGAGTCATGATAGCCTTTCTTGCAACGAGCATTTCATGTCGACAACAGCGCCGATGGGCAACAGAAACCGGGCGCACAAGCGCTGCGCGATAGGTTTCATGTCGACCGTGTCAAAGCCCGTAAAATCGCTCACCGTTTGACGCCCAGATCTTTTGCTGGTCGGCGGCGGGCAGGCTCTTCATGGCGCGATCGAGCGTCTCGATCCAGCGGCTGTAATCCGCGACGAGATTGACGACAGGCCAGTCGCTGCCGAAGACGAGGCGATCGGGTCCGAAAATGTCGAACACCGTCTCGAGATAAGGTTGAAGCCGCTCCGGCGTCCAATCCGGCCCGTCCTCGGTCACGATACCGGAGATCTTGCAATGTACATGGTCGAGATCACGGAAGCGTTCCATGTCGCGCCGCCAGGGTTCAAAGTTGCCGCTTCCGATTTCGGGCTTGGCCATATGATCGACGATCACCGGCAGATCGGGATAGCGCTCGATAAACCTCACCGTGTTGAGGATATGTCGCGGCTTGATCAGTGCGTCAAACCGCAGTCCATGGTCGATCATGGCGCGGAAAGCCGGATCGAGCTCTTTTTTCAGGATCCAATCTTCTTCAGGCAGATCCTGAAGATAGGGACGGATGCTCTTCAGCTTCGCGAAGCGTGCCCAGTTCCCAAGGTCGTCGGTGGCCGTCGGCGCGAGAAGATCAAGCCAGGCAACAACGCCCTTGATGAAATCCCGGCCGTCGGCAAGACCGAGAAGATAGCCGGTTTCATGAACAGAAGACGCAGCCGATACGACAACGACGCCCTCGACATTGTTCTTCTCCATGAGCGGAGCGGCATCGCGCGGCCCATAGTCACGATAAAGCACCTTGTCATCCTGCGACATCCACAGCGAATAGTAAGGCTCCATCGCCAGCGTCCAGAAATGCATATGGCAATCAACGCGCCGCATCGCCTTCCTCCCTTAAATGTCTTTCGGCGCGACAAAGAAGCTCAGAAAACCGGACGGTTCGCAAGTGCATTCAGGTTCGAAATGCGATTGAAATTCCTCGTGCATCAGATACTTTCCAAGGTCATTTAGATCCCGATCGTTCTGGTCCTGTACGCCCATGAGCTTTGAATCCGTCCGCGCATTTTTCAGCGCACATGCACCTGAGATCGAAATCATCGAAACCGCCGAAAGCTCTTCGACGGTGGCGCTTGCGGCCGAAGCGCACGGAGTCGAGCCGGGGCAGATCGCCAAGACGATCTGCCTCAGGGTCGGTGATGAGACGATGCTCGTTGTCGCAAGCGGCACGGCTCGCCTCGACAATCGAAAATTCAAGGATGCATTCGGCGGCAAGGGCCGCATGCTTGGACCGGAAGAAGTTCTGGAAGTCACCAGCCATCCGGTGGGCGGTGTCTGCCCCTTTGGATTGCCCGTCCCACTTCCAGTCTATTGCGATGTTTCATTGAAGCGTTTCGACGAAGTCGTGCCGGCGGCCGGTTCCACGCATTCGGCGGTCCGTATCGCGACGGAGCGGCTGGCCGAACTCACCAGAGCCAAATGGGTCGATGTCTGCCAATAAGTCGCGGCGGCGAACTTCAAATTGTCAAGAGAACACCTATATTAGCTCGCAAACATGCCATGGTTGTTGCATGACAGGAGATACGATGCAGAGTGCCGTTTCGCGTTTTGCCAAGATTGCGGCGATAGCCGTTCTGACGAGCGCTTCCGTTTTTGCTGCCTATAGCGATGCCGAGGCGCGCCGCGCCGGAGGTTTTGGCGGATTCGGCAGCCGTGGAACGCGCACCTTCCAGGCGCCACCGGTCACACGCACCGCGCCTGCTCCGGCCGCGCCGATGGAGCGTTCGATGACGCCGCGCCCACAGACCCCCGCTACCGCCCAACAGCCTGTTAACGCGCAGCGATCTGGCGGTCTCTTCGGCGGCTTTGGCCGTTCGATGATAGGCGGCCTGATAGCCGGCGGGCTGCTCGGCATGCTCCTCGGCCACGGTTTCGGTGGCGGCTTCGGGTTCCTCGGCATGCTGCTGCAGATTGCCCTGATCTTCGGCGCAGTCATGCTTGCCATGCGCTTCTTTGCCAATCGACGCCAGCCGTCATACGGTGCGGCAGGTGGCCGGAGTGCCTCGTCCTACAGCAATATGTCGTCTAACAGCAATTCGTCGTTTAGCATTCCGGCAATCGGCTCAGGTGCTGCAGGCTATCAACCGCAGCCACGCAACGACAGACCAAGCGACGAAATCGGATTGGCGCAGGCCGATCTGGATCAGTTCGAGGAGCTGCTGACCAAGGTGCAGACCGCCTACGGCGCCGAGGACTATAGTACGTTGCGCAAGCTGACTACGCCCGAAGCCATGTCTTATCTCGCCGAAGAACTCGGCGAAAATGCCACCAACGGCGTGCGCAACCGCGTCTCGGAGGTCAAACTGCTGCAGGGTGACATTGCCGAAGCCTGGCGCGAGGACGGTCAGGATTATGCAACGCTTGCCATGCGCTACTCGTCGATCGACGCCATGGTCGATCGCGATAGCGGCCGCCTCGTTTCCGGTGACGATCGCCACCCCGGCGAAAGCACCGAAATCTGGACCTTTGTACGCAGAACCGGCAGCGACTGGAAGCTTGCCGCCATTCAGAGCACAGAGCAGCGCGCTGCCTGAAATATCAGCCCTTGAAGGTGTAGTCGGTAATCGACTGCGCCTTCATTTCAGTTGAAAAACCAGGCTTTGACGGCGGCATATAGGCTGCGTCCTTGATCACGCACGGGTCGAGGAAGTGTTCGTGCAAATGATCGACATACTCGATCACGCGGCCGTCCTTGCTGCCCGACACGGCAACGTAGTCGATCATTGACAGATGTTGCACATATTCGCAAAGGCCGACGCCGCCCGCATGCGGCCAGACCGGCAGACGGTATTTTGCTGCGATCAGCAGCACGGCCAGCACCTCGTTCAGGCCGCCCATGCGGCACGAATCGATCTGCACGATGTCGATCGCGCCTTCGGCGATGAATTGCTTGAACATGATCCGGTTTTGGCACATCTCGCCGGTTGCGACCTTGACCGGTCGGACCGCCTCACGGATTTTCCGGTGTCCGGCCACATCATCGGGACTTGTCGGCTCTTCGATGAAATAGGGCTTGGCGAAGGCTAGTTCCTTCACCCAGTCGATTGCCTGCTTGACCTCCCAGACCTGATTGGCATCGATCATCAGGTAACGATCCGGGCCAATCACCTCGCGGGCGATACGCAGACGGCGAATATCATCCTGGAGATCGCGGCCGACCTTCATCTTTACATGGTTGAAACCTGCGTCGATCGCTTCCTGACACAGACGGCGCAGCTTTGCATCATCATATCCGAGCCAGCCGGCAGAGGTCGTGTAACAGGCGTAACCTTCTTTCTCGAGCGTTGCGATCCGCTCAGCCTTCCCCGCCTCGGCACGTTTCAGGATTGTGACCGCCTCCTCGCGCGTCAGCACGTCGGTGAGGTAGCGGTAGTCGACGATGTCCGCGATTTCCTCCGCGGCCATCTCCGCGACCAGCCGCCACACAGGCTTTTCCGCCTGCTTCGCGAGAAGATCCCAGACAGCGTTGACAATGGCCCCCGTCGCCAAGTGGATGGCGCCCTTCTCCGGACCGATCCAGCGAAGCTGGCTGTCGCCGGTCAGATGCCGCCAGAATCCACCTGGATTGGCAAGAACCTGGTTAAGATCTGCGCCGACAACCAAATGCTCCATCGCCTTTATTGCCAGGCAACAGATCTCGTTGCCGCGGCCGATCGTGAAAGTGAGCCCGTGGCCCGAAAGTCCCGGCTCGTCCGTATCCAGAATAACGTAGGCCGCCGAATAATCCGGGTCCGGATTCATCGCATCGGAGCCGTCGAGGCTCTGCGAAGTGGGAAAGCGAAGATCAAAGACACGAAGGCCGGTAATGCCCGTCATGGGTTCCTCCCGAACAAGCCGGGCGGTCAGATCGTCCAGCCGCCGTCGATCGCGTAGGCCTGTCCGCTGGTATAGGTAGCACCGGCAAGATAGACGGCAAGGTCTGCAATCTCTTCCGGCGTGCCGAGACGACCCATCGGCTGGCGAAAAATAAAGGCAGCGCGGGCCGCATCATAGTCGCCCTGCGCGCGCATGCGATCCTGCAGCGACGGGCTCTCGACCGTGCCGGGACAAATGGCATTGCAGCGGACGCCCTCGGCGACGTAATCGGCGGCAACGGATTTCGTAAGGCCAATCACCGCCGCTTTTGTGACGCCATAGGCAAAGCGGTTCGGCACACCTTTGATGCTGGAGGCAACCGAAGCCATGTTGATGATCGACCCGTCCTTCCGCTCCAGCATGCCGGGAAGAACGGCGCGGATCGTGCGGATCATCGCCTTTACATTGAGGTCGAAAGCGAACTCTAGGTCGGCATCCTGCATTTCCAAAATGGATCCGGCGTGCACGAAGCCGGCGCAGTTAAAGAGCACATCGACCGCGCCAATTTCAGCGACCAATGCCTTAACCGCCCCCTCGTCGAGCACGTTTAGCTCGTGCGTCGACACCCCGGTGTCGGCGGCAAGCGTTGCCAGCGCATTCGCATTGATATCCGTCGCGTGAACCTTGGCGCCGGCCTGCTGAAAAGCGATTGCGCTGGCACGGCCGATGCCTTGCGCTGCCGCTGTGATCAGAACAGTCTTGCCGGAAAGAGTGATGGTCATGTCTTGGCCTTCTCAGGGTTTTCAATACGTGGGGGTAGAGCTCGGTTTCATCGGAGCCGAACCTGAACGGCGGCTTTTATGGTGTCAATCGAATAGTGAATCCGTCTCTCGCTCGACGTCGATGGGAGACTGTATCCAGGACGTGGCCGTCAATTAAGTCACGCCAGCATATGCGCTTCGTTGTTGGCAGCGACAAAACCATCGAGCACAAAATCGGGCGATTCGCGTCGATTGACCGCCCGCGGGAACTCATTTGGAACATTCGATATTTCAAAGTGTTTCCCCGACAGCGAACGAAGGAGGGTTCATGCTCTCCATTCAAGAAAATGTCGTCAAAGGCACGAAGCGTACCGGCGCATGTGCCGTCGGACTTTTGTGCGGATTGGCGTTTGCCCAACCGCTCGCCAGTCAGTCGGATCGCTGCCAGGCGCCAGATCAGCATCAAAACCGGGCGGGCGCCCTTGAGAACGGCAATTCAGGACCTACGAATGGGTTGGATACCTCGAAATTGTCCGATTGCAACGGCGTGCTAAAGCCGCCGTCCATCGGCGACGGAGATCTTGTCAAGCCTGCACCGCCTATTGGCAATACGCCCGTAATCCCGCCGGATCCGAAGCAGTGGGCAGAATTGTGCCCGGATTCACGTGACAACCCTTGGCGACGATAACGCTGCCGTGGTCGTGTGGATTGTGCTGGAAGCCTCAGTATTTTGGCGGCACGTAGAGCTCCGGCGGGAGGACCTTGCGTTCGTAGTCGGGGTTAAAAACGCGCTCTGGGAGCGTGATGTCCTCATGCGGCACGTCTTCGTAGGGAATCTGCTTAAGCAGGTGGTCGATGCAGTTGAGGCGGGCCCGCTTCTTGTCGTTGCCCTCGACGATGTACCAGGGCGCCTCAGCGATATTCGTGCGGGCGAAGGTCTCTTCCTTTGCCTTGGTATAGGCTTCCCAGCGTACGCGCGATTGCAAGTCCATCGGCGACAGCTTCCATTGCTTCAGGGGATCGTGAATGCGCATCAAAAAACGCATCTGCTGTTCCTCGTCAGTGATCGAGAACCAGTATTTGACCAGCCGGATGCCGGAGCGCACCAGCATGCGCTCGAATTCGGGCACATCGTTGAAGAATTGTTCCACCTCGTCTTCGGTCGCAAAACCCATGACGCGCTCAACGCCGGACCGATTATACCAGGACCGATCGAACAGCACGATCTCGCCACCGGCCGGCAGATGTGGCACGTAACGCTGGAAATACCATTGGGTTTTCTCGCGGTCCGAAGGAGCCGGCAGCGCGACCACTCTCACCACGCGAGGGTTGAGCCGCTGCGTGATGCGCTTGATCACGCCGCCCTTGCCGGCCGAGTCGCGTCCCTCGAAGATCACGACGACCTTCTCCCTGTGATAGGAGACCCAGTCCTGCAATTTGATCAGCTCGGCCTGCAGCGCCAGAAGAGCGCGGAAGTAATCGACACGCGGCATCGGGGGCGGATGCGACGTGCGATAGATCTTGCGGATTTCTTCCGACAGCGCCGGTTCGGAGAGCTCGAGTTCGTAGTCCTCGTCGAGCGTATCGGCCAATTCGGCTTCCAGCCAGTCTGGTTTATCGAGATCATCCTTTGACGTACCCATATCTCTCTCCGATGTGCCCCCATCATGCCACGCATCGCCATTTATCTCATGCCAGCATGACGGCATTTTGAAGCCATAGTAGCGCCATCCCCTCCTGCAGCATGACGGAGCGATTACACCAGGTAATACGTTGCGGGAGAGCTCGAACTCTTCGAAGGACCGTGCGCTTGATGAGCTCGATATAGCAAAATACAGGCGTGCGTGAAGAACGCGTCAGGATAGCGCGCTGTGCCTTAAAGACGACGATCCTCGCGTCATTCCGTGCGTTTTCCCTTACCGCAAATAGAACGCAAATATCACCGTCGGCCACGAGGCGGCACGCGCAAGTCGGTCGCGAAAGTCAGTGGTTTGAGTGGCCGGTCGGCGACTTCCTTGCGGCCCACGGATTCGCGATAAGATCTCCGGCGAATTCCTAAATTTGACGCATGATGCTTCGACGTTCATTCTCCGTCCATGATCAGCGGAGTACTTCTGGATCTCGCTGGCGTTATCTATGACGGCGAGGAAGTCATACCGGGCGCTACCGATGCTGTTGCGCGCTTGCGCGAAGCCGGCCTACTCATCCGGTTCGTGAGCAATACGACACGCTCGAACAAGCAGGCGCTCTTGCAGCGACTTGCAGGACTTGGACTTTACGCCACAAGCGATGAGCTCTTCACCCCGGCGCAAGCCGCGCGCGAGTGGCTCGATAAGCACGATCGATCGCCATACCTGTTGGTTCATCCCGATCTTGCGCTGGATTTCCACGACCTGGCAGGAGGGCCACAGAAGGCTCTTGTTGTCGGCGACGCCGGCGAGGCTTTCGATTACCAGACCCTGAATGCCGCATTTCGCGAGCTGGTCACGGGCGCGGAATTCCTGGGGCTCGCGCCAAACCGGACGTTCCAGGATGTTGACGGTAAACTCAGTCTCGACGCGGGCGCATTTATCGCGGCGCTGGAGTTCGCAAGTCAGAGGCGTGCCACTATCCTGGGAAAGCCGTCGCCCGAATTCTTCCTGTCCGCGCTCGCCAGCATGAACTGTCCGAAAGCAAAGGCCGTCATGGTGGGCGACGACGCGGAAACGGACGTCGCGGGTGCCTTGCAGGCCGGACTTTCCAAAGCAGTGCTCGTCCGTACAGGCAAGTATCGTCGCGGGGACGACACACGATTTCAGCCTTCGCCAACTGTAACGGTCGACGATATCTCTGCAGCGGCAGACTGGATTCTCGCGGCCCGCAATATTTAATGGAGGCCGTGGCGATACATCGCCGCGGCAGCCGCTGAGCGACGTCAGCTGAAGCTTCCTGTATGGGCATGGGAGGTCCGCCCTTGCGTGGTTTCATTGACGACTTCCTGCAGCCGAGTTCTGCGCAGCGCCCATGGTTGGTCTTTGCGCTTCCCTGACACTCTATATTTTCCAGCAATGACGGTCGCGTGCTGCGAACGCACATGTCTTTTGCAGTCGAATAGAGGGCAGCCTGATGAGTTCATCGCCGTATGGCCCCGACCCTCGCAAGCACCTCGCCAGGAATCCCATAGCGTGTGACGAGGTCCCGGTCGTTGCGGAGTCCGCAGATCTCCCGCTGAATGAACAATGCCCAAACAGCCTCCGAGGCGTCATTCAAGAGGCCTTCTCGATCAGCGGTGCGATTATCGCTCTTTGTCGAGGCGGCAAGTTTTGCAAGTGCTGCCTCGACTTTGCGGCCTTGGCGACCAAGTGCATCGGCTCGCTCCGAGGCAAGTTCGTATTCCAAAGGGCTGAATGCGGAATTCGGCCGATCCGAGAACGATCGTGGTGGTCTGAAGCTCACGAGGTGCCTTTCCATATTGCGATGGGCAAGCTCTGCCGTCAGCTTGCGACGGTTCTGATATCCTCCTGATCGAGCGAGCAACACGACCTTGGCCAATCGCCGACTGCCGCCAGCCCTGACTTCGTCAGCTCCGAGCGGCGGCAGCGGATTGATGCTCGGAAGCGCAAAGAGGAACAGTTATGCCCCACGGAAGTTTGGTACTTCATGAGGCGAGATCAAGAGGAGGAGACTGTGTGGACAATCTCGATTGGCGCTATTTTCATCATATGCGGCATACTCCTCCTGTGTCGGGAGGCTCTCGGCCGACGGCCTCTCAGCGACCCTCACCAATCATCCCTTAGCGGGCGGACACTGGAACCTAGAAGCCAAGGGGTTCGATTTCTGGGATTGACGAGGAACTGGCTGGGTATGGGTTTGATCGCGGCCGGAGCAGCGTTCCTATTGCTGGTCGCATTCACCTAGTGCGTTTGTCGATCGGCATGGTGAACGGCCACACGTTGCAAGGCAATCATGGCAAGGAAAGCGCGCGCGGTGAAGTGAGTGGGCGCAGTAGTGGCACGTCAGGTGGCAAAAGCCGGTTTCCGGCGCGTCGATCCTGAGCATGCTGAATGGCTCCACCGATACGGAAGAACCATCCGCAGCTGCCCCACCAGCCTGGCAGAATGGCGGTAACGGCCGGAAAAATCGATAAGAAGAGCAGGCCGACGGCACCATAAACCGGCAAAGGTGGCCGTGACGCCGGCCACACGCCAAAGGCCAAGGCCCGTTCAGTCGATGTCCTTCAATGCGTCGAGCGGGCCGGCCAGCGCCGTGCGGGGTTTGATAAGTTCCGGCCGGATCATGTGAACGGTTGGTGCAGGACGCGGCTCTTCCATGACCTCGAACGCCTTTGCCAGCATGCTCTCGATATCCTGCCTTATCATGATCACGGGAAAGGGCAGGAAAGAGGCGAAGGGATCGTAGTCGTAGCAGCCGACTACCATGTCGGAGAAGGTCTCGTGCGGATGACCAGCCATGAAACGGAGGAAACCTTCGAAGTTGATGGATGAATTAACGAAGAGAGCGCGCGGCAGCCGGCCTTCCCGCTCGTAGAACGCTTCGAAGGCCAGGCGCGTGTTGTTTGGCGAATAGCCCGTTGTTTGAATGCAAATATCGGGATCGCCTGCGAGCAGGTCGCGTTTGACGGCGCGAAAGCCGCGGATGCGCTCGTGGCTCGCATGGTCATTGCGGCCGCCGAAGAGGTAGAGCTCTTCGGGTGCAAGGGGCTTATCTGCCGGGAATTGGCGGATGATCGCTTCTGTCAGCATCCGCGCGCCCTCGTAGTTATCGCTGATGACGGAGGGAACCTTGCTGCCTGGAAGATCGATGTTGATGTGCTTCAGCCCCGCTTTCTCGCAGACCTCGTGTACGCCGTCTGGATCGGTCGCGCCGCAGATGAAGAGCTCATCGATCGAATAGGAAATGAGCGTCGCTGCCGTTTCGCGCTCTTCCTGGGGATCGCGGCTGGCGCTGACGACGATGGGGCACTGGCCCTTGCTGCGCACGTGCGCCTCAAAAGTCTGGGCCATGGAAGAAAAGTAGCGATTGTCGTGGACCGGCAGCAGCAGACCCACAAGGCCGGACCGGGAACTGCGTAGTCCCTGGGCCTGGCGATTTGCTGTATACTGGTACTTCTCTGCAAGTTCGCGGATCAGTGCGGCGGTCGCTTCCTTGATGCGGCGCTTGCGCCAAGTGCCGTTCAGCACGGCGCTGACTGTCGAGGGCGAGCTGCCCGACAGCACCGACAGATCGTAGATCGTCGCCTTCTTCCTCATGGCGTTCTTCATTCAAAAACCCTCGGATTTTCCTTAGTGCCGATTTCGAAGCGGCGAAAGGCGTTTCCGCTTGACGAAAGTATAACTCTGACCGATAGTCTTTGCACTATCGATTGTGCAAAGAGAAATATCGATTGTGCAACCTAGTGCCGCTTGAGGAGGCGGCTTCGAAGGGAGGCGGGAATTCACATTCTTCGCCAGTTACTTGCAACGGGAGGCCGGCGGTCTTCAGCAGGCCCTGTGCCCATCTCGAAACGATGGAGGAGGAACAAAATGAGGAAATTGCTTGTCGCCGCATTCGCGGCTTCGCTGTCGCTGGCAGCCGCTTTGGGCGCCTTGGCGCAGGAGCCCGGTAAGGTCGGTGTCGTCGTCAAGATCGGCGGCATCCCGTGGTTCAATGCGATGGAGGCCGGCATTAAGGAGAAGGGAGCCGCGCTCGGTATCGATGCCTTCATGATTGGCCCGACCAGTGCCGACCCGGCGCTGCAGGTGCGCGCCATCGAGGATCTCATCGCCCAGGGCGTCAAGGTGATCGGCGTCGTGCCCAACGATGCGAAAGTGCTGGAGCCGGTTCTCACCAAGGCCAAGGAAAACGGCATTATCGTCATCACGCATGAATCACCCGGTCAAAAGGGCGCGGATTGGAATTTCGAACTCGCCTCGGCCAACGGCTTCGGCGAAGCGCATGCCGAGCTTCTTGCAAAGAAGATGGGCGGCAAGGGCAAATATGCAGTCTTCGTCGGCTCGCTCACCGTGCCGCTGCACAATGCCTGGGCCGATGCGGCGATTGCCTATCTCAAAGAGAAATATCCGGAGATGGAAGTGGTCGGCGAGCGCTACGGCGTTGCTGAAGATGCCGACAAGAGCCGGTCGACTGCGCTCGATCTGATTTCGGCCAATCCCGACCTCAAAGGCTTCCTCGCCTTCGGCAGCCAGGGGCCGATCGGCGCCGGCCGTGCCGTGGAAGAGCGCCGCAAGGTTGGCGAGATCTTCGTACTCGGCCCCTTCTCACCGGGCCAGGGCCAGAAACTTATTAAAGCCGACGCGATTTCCGGCGGATTCATGTGGAATCCGAAACAGGCCGGCGAAGTCTTCGTGACGCTCGCCGACAAGCTCATGAAGGGCGAGGAGATCAAGGCGGGTGACGAGATCGAAGGCCTTGGGAAGATCAATCCGACCGGAAATGATATTATCGTCGACCAGCTCGTGACCATCAACAAGGATACGGTCGACGAACTCGCGGCCATGGGCCTCTAAAACCTTTCGAAGGCACCTCCCAGACCGCCGGGCTGGCTGCGGCTGGCTCGGTGGACTGCGAGCATGGCCGGCGGACCATTACGGCAGGCGCGATATGGAATCTCCAACTGGCGCAGACGTCCAACGACCTCTGTTGTCGATGAAGAACATCAACATGACCTTCGGCGGTGTGCGCGCGCTCCGCGACGTCTCCTTCGAGGTGCGGCCGGGCGAGGTGCATTGCCTCGCCGGTGAAAACGGCTCCGGCAAGAGTACCCTCATCAAGGTCATCACCGGGGTCTATCGCCCGCAGGCCGGTGCTGCAATCGAATATGACGGACAGCGCTATACGCATATGTCGCCAGTCACAGCGCAAGCCTCCGGCATTCAAGTGATCTGGCAGGATCTCGCGCTCTTCCCGGAAATGTCGGTGGCAGAAAACATCGCTTTCCACACTGTCCTCGGCCATCGCCCGCGCCGGGTCGACCACAAGGCCATGCGCGACACCGCCGAACGTGTGTTGGCGCGCCTCGGCGTTACCCTCGACGTCGATCTGCCGCTGCGCGAATATGCGGTCGCCCAGCGGCAGATCGTGGCGATCGCACGAGCCTTGGTCGGCGAGGCAAAGGTCGTCTTCATGGACGAGCCTACTGCTTCGCTGACGCAGTCAGAAACCGACCATCTGCTTGAGATCGTCCGTAATCTTTCCGCCTCGGGCGTCGCCGTCGTCTTCGTCAGCCACCGACTGGCCGAGGTGCTGGAAATATCGCACCGTATCACCGTGCTGCGCGACGGCGGGCTTGTCGGCGTCTATCCGGCCGAAGGCATGACGCAGTCGCGCATCTCCGAACTCATGACCGGCAAGATTTTCGACCACGCCGTGCGCGCCCAATCGCATGATGGGGCTGCGCCTGTCATTGCGGTTGAGGGGCTGACACGACGCGGTGAGTTTAGGAATATCTCCTTTTCCGTCCGCCGCGGCGAGACGCTCGGCATCACCGGTCTGCTGGGTGCCGGCCGCACGGAACTGGCACTGACGCTCTTCGGTATGCGCCGTCCCGATCGCGGCACCATCAGGCTTGATGGCAAGCCCGTGCGCTTTTCCTCCAATCGGGATGCGATCGCTGCCGGCATTGCCTATCTCTCCGAAGACCGCCTGTCGCTTGGGCTCATCCAGCCGCAATCGATTGCCGACAACCTGGTGATTTCCTCCCTGCGCAAAATTCTGTCCCACGGATTCATTTCGGAGCGTAAGAAGCACGGTCTTGCAGCCCGCTGGATTTCCGATCTTGGTATAAAGATTGGGCTGCAGCAGGATGCCATTTCGACTCTGTCGGGCGGCAACCAGCAGCGTATTGCCATCGCAAAATGGTTGGCGACCGACCCTAAGCTGCTGATCCTCGACGCACCTACGGTCGGCGTCGACGTCGGTGCGCGCGCCGGTATCTTCGACATCGTGGCACGGCTTGCGCAAAGCGGGCTTTCCATCATCCTCATCTCCGACGAGGTGCCCGAGGTCTACTTCAACGCCGACCGGGTGCTGCACATGGCGCAGGGGGAGATCGCCGGCGAATACGATCCGCGCGCGACATCGCTTAGGGACATGGAGGCTGCCGTCTATGCGTAGGCTCTTCCGCACCCATGCGACGGAGATCTGCCTGCTCGCCGTCATTGTTCTGATCGCCGCGTTTCTTGCCTTCGCCACGCCGCGTTTCTTTACGCTCGGCAATGCCTTCGACCTTTTGAACATCAGTTCAGTCAACATCATCTTCGCAGTCGGTCTGCTCGTCGTATTGATCGCGGGTGGCATAGACATCTCGTTTGCGGTGGCCGCCTCGGTCGTGCAGTACGTGACCGCTCTCATCCTCGGCCAGGTCGGTGGCGGAGGCTGGGCAAGCGGGCTGCTGATCGCCGGCGGCATCGGCACGCTGCTCGGCGCCTTCAACGCTTTCATCATCCACCGGTTCAAGATCATCTCGATCGTCGTTACGATCGCCACCTTCAATATTTACTTCGGTCTTTTGATGTTCTTCACCCGCGGCGTATCAATCTACACGCTGCCCGACTGGTGGACGGAGCGGATCATCCTCTACGAACGGGAGATGGCTGACGGCAGCTGGGCCGAAATCCGCCTTCCGGTCCTTGTCATGGCAATCTGCGTTGCGGCGACCTGGTTCCTGATCCGCCACACGACGACCGGGCGCCAGCTTTATGCCTTTGGCGACAATCCCGAGGGGGCGCGCCGCTTCGGAATCTCGATCGGCGCCATGCAGTTCATCGCCTTCGGCTGGTTGGGGCTCATGGCCGGGATTGGCGGATTGATCCAAGCACACTATGCCCAGGAAGTCGTGCCAAATGCGCTCTACGGCCGCGAGCTGGATGTGCTTGCCGCGGCCGTCCTCGGCGGCGCCCGCCTCGGTGGCGGCAAGGGCTCAGTGCTCGGCTGCGTGCTCGGCGTGCTGCTGATCTCGATCACCCAGAACGGCCTCAACCTGATGGGCGTTTCACCCTTCGCGTTCAAGATGATTATCGGCGCCATCATTCTCGTGGCGATCACACTCTCGAATTCCCGGATCGACAAGCTGCTTCCTATCCTGAAGACCGAGCGGAGGCGCAGATGACGACGCTTGTCCGGCGGACTCGCAACCTCCTGGGATCGGAAATCGCGGGATCGGTCGTCGCCTTCGTGCTGGTGGTCGTGATCTTCGGCCTCGCTTCGCCGCAGTTCCTGTCGCGGGCCACCTTCGGATCCGTTGCCTTCCAGCTTCCGGAGCTCGGCCTTCTTACTCTTGCCATGCTGCTGCCGATCCTGACGGGAGGGCTCAACCTCGCCATCACCTTCACCGCCAACATCGCAGGCCTCACCGTGGCTTGGACGCTGCAGGCCAACGGCGGCGTAGACGCTGGACCGGGATCCTTTCTGCTCGGCGTGGCGCTTGCGCTTGCCGCAGGTGCGGCAAGCGGCGTCGTCATGGGTCTTGTCATTGCCTATACGAAGGCTCACCCGATCCTTGTCTCGCTGTCGATGATGATCTTCCTGCGCGGGCTCGGCGAGTTCTTGACCCGCGGCGGGGACGTGTCGGGCTTTCCGGCCTTCCTGCGACCGTTCGGCCATGGCTCTGTGGTGGGGATTCCGCTGCCGCTCCTCATCTTCATCCTGTGCGTCGCGCTCTGGCATGTGCTGCTTTCGCGCACCAGGCTTGGCTTCAACACCTACATGATCGGCTCCAACATCGAGGCGGCGCGCTATTCCGGCGTGAACACACGCAGGGTCATCGTCCTTGTCTATACGCTGTCGGGCGCGATGTGTGCCGTCGCCGGTATCATCATGCTGGCACGCTTCAACTCGGTGCGCGTCGGCCACGGTGAGTCCTACCTGCTCATCACCGTTCTCGCCTGTTTCCTTGGCGGGGTAAATCCCTTCGGCGGCTTCGGCCGCGTGATCCCGGTCTTCGCAGCGCTGGTGGTACTCCAGCTCTTTTCGTCCGGGCTCAATCTTCTCGGCGCCAACCAGCATCTGGCGACGGCCGTGTGGGGTATCCTGCTCGTCGGCGTCATGATGCTGCGCTGGCTTGCCGGTCACTTCAGAACCGTTCTGCGCAGAAAGGAATGAGACGATGCAAGGCTTCGGCGTACATACCAGCATGTGGACAATGAACTGGGACAAGGCAGGCGCCGAAAAGGCGATCGCAGCTGCGGTGTCCTACAAGATGGACTTCATCGAAATTGCGCTCCTCAACGCACCCGCCGTCGATGCGCCACACACCCGCGCGCTTCTCGAAAAGCACAGCCTGCCGGCCGTCTGCTCGCTCGGGCTGCCCGAGCACGCCTGGGCGTCGGTGCGGCCGGAGGCGGCAATCGAGTATCTGAAGGTCGCGATCGACAAAGCGGCCGACATGGGCGCATTGGCGCTATCAGGCGTCATCTTCGGCGGCATTGGCGAGCGTACTGGTGTGCCGCCGACGGAGAAAGAGTACGACAATATCGCCCGCGCGCTGACGGCCGCCGCCAAGCACGCCAAGTCCCGCAGCATCGAGCTCGGCGTCGAGGCGGTGAACCGCTATGAAAACCATTTGATAAATACCGCAAGGCAAGCAGTCGAGATGATCGAGCGCGTCGGCGCCGACAATATCTTCGTGCATCTCGACACCTATCACATGAACATCGAGGAGAAGGGCGCTGCCACGGGCATCCTCGAGGCGCGCGAACATCTAAAATATATCCACCTGTCTGAAAGCGACCGTGGCACGCCCGGCTACGGAAACGTCCCTTGGGACGAGATATATACAGCACTTGCGGCCATTGGGTTCAAAGGCGGCCTTGCTATGGAGAGTTTCATCAACATGCCAGCGGAAGTCGCCTACGGTCTCGCAGTCTGGCGTCCTGTCGCCAGGGACGAGGCAGAGGTGATGGGCAACGGCCTGCCCTTTCTGCGCAATAAGGCGAGACAATATGGCCTGATCTGAGGCCGCAGGACGTGCGGCGCACAGGGCGCAAAAGGCAGAAAGGATTATGACCGACCGGGCGGTTGCAAACCTTGACTGGGGCAAGACGGACGTCACGCCGATGTCGTGTTGGACCCAGGTAATCCTCTCTAAACGCTGAGCCTCCCGAACCCGGTCCGGTCGGGAACCCTGGCGCCGGCACGATCTGGGCCGACAGAACGGAAGGAACTTCCAGATTGGGAGCTGGTCCTTCGCGATGAAGGTGGACGGCTGGTGGAGATGGATCCGCACCATGCTGCTATCGTCATACCGGATGCCGACGCCGGACGGGCGAACGCCGCTCACGCGCGCTGATGACTTGATATTGCGTTGCCATGAAAAGGCTGGCTTCGGATGTGAGAATATTCACTCATCAATTTTCCCAAGTGGACCTCTATTCGAAAAGACGTGCGACAGCAGTGCCAAAGTTGTTCTTTCCTCCGCTCCATTGCGCGCTAATTGCTTCAAATCAACCAGCCGGTAAGAAATGGCAAGCACCGCAGACTCCTCAAAACAAACTGGTAGCTCAAATCAGATTGGTGATCGCACTGCCGCCGAATCTGTGCAGCTGCCGAAGAGCGAAGGATTTCCAGCTGAAGGCGCGGAAGAAGAAACTGGGGCTCACGAGGGACCATCGGGATCTTCATCACCGCTGAAACAATCCAAAGAGGCTGTGAACCCTTCCTCGCCCTTTGCTCAAAGCGCACGCGCCATTCATGACCTGAGGGCCGCGCTCCGTCATGATTTCCGTGCGATTTTGCAAAGCAGCCCTTTGTGGATGAGAAAGGGCATCGGAACCATCGAGAAAAGACAACAGACGTCTGGCACTCGAACGCCCAATGAGAAGTTTCGGCGGCTGTCGGCGGCTTTTGCATCGCTTTCTTCCAAAGCCATGAGAGCCGGAATGACCGGCATAAAGAAGGCCCGTCCTCTGAAATTGCGGTCATGGAAAGGGCTCGTCGCGCTCCTTCCTTTGCTGGGCTTGCTGATCGTGGCCTCCGTTCTGACTTGGGCGTTGAAGGATGTGCCGTGGCAAGAGATTGCCGATGGTTCCATGAAGCCCGTCATTGTATTGGAAACGGCGGACGGCGAACCTCTTGTTCGGCAGGGCCCCTATCAGGGACCCTATGCAGGGTACGAACAATTCCCCCCTCACCTCGTGGATGCAGTCCTTTCAATCGAGGACCGCCGGTTCATGGATCACCACGGCATCGACCTGAAAGGCATTGCGCGCGCACTAATACGGAACTTTCAGGCAGGCTCGGTTGTCCAGGGGGGAAGCACGATCACGCAGCAGCTGATCAAGCTGCAGTATCTCGAAAGCGACCGAACGCTGAAGCGAAAGATCCAGGAACTGGTGATCGCGTTCTGGCTGGAATGGAAGCTCGGCAAGCAGGAGATCCTGACGCGGTACCTGAACTCGGTCTACCTCGGTTCCGGCGCTACGGGAATGCCTGCAGCGGCACGGATCTATTTCAACAAGGATATCGGTGCGCTCGATATTCCAGAATCGGCGATGCTGGCAGGCCTGCTGAAGGCTCCGAGCCAGTTGAACCCGATCGACAATTTCGAGGGTGCACGCCAACGCACGGCAACAGTGCTCGACGCGATGGCCGCCAACGGCAAGCTTACGCCGCAAGAAGCCGACGCCGCCAAGAATGAATTTGCCGAACTGCACCCGACGACACCGACGCCGCGCTCCGGCAGCTGGTTCGCCGATTGGATTTCGCCACAAGCGAGCGAGATCGCGGGCTCCTCTCCCGGCTCGACGACAGTGCGCACGACGTTGGTACCGCGCCTGCAGGAAATCGCCGAACGGGTGGTGAGACACGCGCTTGATGAAGAGGGAAAGGCTCGCGGCGCATCGCAGGCGGCGATGGTCGCCATGACGCCCGATGGCGCGGTTGTCGCCATGGTCGGCGGACACGACTACAAGACCAGCCAGTTCAACCGTGCCGTCACAGCCATGCGTCAGCCCGGCTCCACATTCAAGTTGTTCGTTTATTATGCTGCGTTGAAAAAAGGCCTTTCTCTGTCGGATCAGGTCCTCGACGGGCCCATTGAGTTAAACGGATGGTCGCCCCAAAATTTTGGGGGTGGTTACCGCGGCTGGGTTACGCTGGCGGAGGCTTTTGCTCGCTCATTGAATGCCGCCACCGCAGCCCTTGCCCAGGAGGTGGGACTGGACAGTGTCGCCGCGGCAGCCAAGGAGCTCGGCATAAACGCTGCCCTGACGACGGCACCTGCCTTGTCGCTTGGCGCTTCGGAGGTGAGTTTGCTCGATCTGACCGGCGCCTACGCATCGGTACGGCTTGGAAAGTCGCCCGTCGAGCCGTGGGGTATTATCGAATTTCAGGCATCTGGCCAGCCCAGAGGCTTCCGCGTGGGTGCGCAAGTGCCGGCGGCTATTGATCTCTCTCCGTATCAGCCGGACCTTCTGGCGTTACTGCAGTTGGTCGTTGAGCGTGGGACTGGCCGCGACGCCGATCCTGGCATGTTTGCGGCCGGCAAGACAGGTACCAGTCAGGACAACCGCGACGCCTGGTTCGTCGGCTTCACGGACGCCCTGGTCGCCGGTGTCTGGGTCGGGAACGACGATGACGCGCCGATGAAGGGGGTCACCGGAGGCGCACTTCCGGCTCGCATCTGGCGGGAATTCATGCAGGCGGCGATGGCTGAGCCTGCTCCGCAGATCGATCCGGATACAGGAATGATGACAAGCGAAGAGAATGCCGCACCGTCCTGCAACATCACCGCCTGCTCGCGCAGTTATCGTTCGTTCCGCGCTTCCGACTGTACCTACCAACCCTATTATGGCGCTCGGCGTCTTTGCGAGAAATAGCCCAACCCGAATGTTAGTCGCCGCGACGAAGATGGGAAACCGCAGAAACCCGGCAGCGCGAAGCACAAATGCAGGAACGAGGGGTCTGGCAACAATATCTCCCGCCTTCGAGGCTTTCCGCTTTGCCACCGCATCGCCCCTTCAAGCGTCGGTTACGGGCACTGGGGGGTGGCGACCGCCTGAGGGGCAATTTCGGCGATCTTGGTACTTGGTCTAATCGCATACCTCGTTCGACCGGCGTCGGCCCGCATGATCGCCCTTAGATCGAACAGGCCGTGACGAACAATGACTGGGCTTCATCGCGAAGGCCGTCGCTGCCGCTGGCTGGCCAATGCATCCGCTCGCACCGCGATCTCAAGGATCGGCGATTTTGCCGTCCATGAGATGAATGCGCCGCCCCATACGGGCCGCCATATCGAGATCATGGGTGACGGCGATAACCGTCTTGCCGCGTTCGCGCACGAGCCCTTCGAGGATCGAAAAGACTTGCTCGGAATTTTGACTGTCGAGGCTTCCCGTCGGCTCGTCAGCAAGCAGGATGGGTGGATCATTCGCAAGCGAACGTGCAACAGCGACCCGCTGGCGTTGACCGCCGGATAGCTGATCTGGCCTCTTATCGATATGGCCGGCAAGGCCGAGCGATGCCAAGAGTTCTTCAGCCCGCGCCTGCATGGCCGACCGGCTCAAACGACCAAGCTTGCGCATCGGAATCTCGACGTTCTGCCGCGCCGTGAATTCTGGCAGGAGAAAATGGAACTGGAAGACGAAGCCCAGCATAGAGAGGCGGGTTTCGGCGCGTTCCCTTTGGTCCATCGGATCGGTATCTCTGCCACCAATCGAAAGCCTGCCGCTCGTCGGCTCGTCCAGCAGCCCCAACAGATAGAGCAGCGAAGACTTGCCGGAACCGGAAGGTCCAGTGATTGCAACGAATTCCCGCTCACCGATCGTCAAAGACACATCCTCGACCAGCGTTACCGGGACGGTTTCCGTCAGGATGCGTGTGAGGTTATTCGCTTCAATCAAGGCGCTCACGTCGCACCCCTTATGATATCCACCGGATTAAGGCCTGCAGCACGCCTAGCCGGGAGATAGCCGGCAAAAGCCGCCGAACTGAGCGCGAAACCTGAGGCGATCAGGTAATGCAGAATGCTCCAGGCAATCGGCAGGCGTGTCATTTCCTGGCCTGTCGCGGCAAGTTCGAAGCGCACCAGGGACAAGGCATAGACGAGCGCGAAGCCAAGCAGCCAACCGAGCGCCGAACCGCCGGCCCCGATGGCGACACCTTCGAGCAGAAACAGGCGCCGCATGTCCGCCTCGGCAAAACCGAGCGACTTCATGATGGCGATGTCGCGCGCCTTTTCATGCGTAATCGTCGAGATAATATTATAGATGCCAAATCCAGCGACCAGCATGATTGCTGCGACAACGGTGTACATGATGACATTGCGGATCACGAGCGCTTCGAGGAGCGATTCATTGGCCTCTTGCCAAGCCTCGGCCCTGTAGCCGAGTTCGGCCTCGATCCGGCGCGCCACCACCGGTGCGTCGTCGGGATTGGCAAGTTTGATGCGGATCTCATTGATGGCGTTGGTGCGCGCGCTCAGGATCTGCGCGTTCTTCAGCAGTACATAAGCTTCGCCCTCATCGCGGGCGGTCGTGCCGGTATGAAAAAGGCCAACGATCTTGAAATTGCGCGTGAGTCCCTCGGACGAAACCGCGGCAACTGTATCGTTCAGTCCGGCGCCGAGGCGTTTTGCCATCGTATCGCCGATCACGATATTGTTCCCGCCTGCCGCAAGGGCTCCGAAACTTCCCTCCACGAAATCGCCGATGATAGGCGAAACGCTGCGCTCGGCGACCGGTTCGATGCCGATCACCGATGCTCCGACCTCGCGGCTGGAGTAACGAATGACACCCTGCAGTTTCAGGTCTGGTGCAAGCCGGCCGGGTATCCATGCCTCGAGCCAGGAGCGCGCGGCAGTCGGATTGATGATGCCGCGGCGGTCCTCCCGCGGCCTCAGTCCGAAGATCTGCGTCGTATGGTATGCGGTTTCGGCAGGCTGCCGTCGCGCCGTTCGCTGCTCGTCATTGATCTCGACATGCGGCATGGTATCGATCAACTGTTCCACAAAATCGTCCTGGCCGCCCTGCATGAGTGCCGCCATGGCGATGGAAAAGCCGACGCCGACGGCAACGCCGAACACGGCAACAAGTGTCTGCCGGCCGCGGCCGGCAATATGGGTGACCGCGATCTCGAAAATCAGACGCATCGTAACCTCACTTCGCAGCACCGGTTATCGTGACCCAGGCCCCATCCTTCAGATCTTGCGGAAACGGTGAGATCACGCGCGCCTTTTCATCCAGACCGGACCTAATCTCGATACCACTCGGGCCGCGGATACCGGTTTTGATCTCACGTAGCCGGGCAGAGTTTCCTTCGACGGTGAAGATCTTCTCAGTCTGCATCGCAACCGTGGGGACCAGCAGTGCATTTTCCGAGACGCGGACGATGACGTTCACATCGGTCGACATACCGATCATCAGCGGCGTGTGGTCGGGAAGACGCAGCTTCACGCGATAAGTCTTCGTCACTGGATCACCCTTCGGCGTTATGCTGCTGACGGTTGCATCGAGTGTCTGATCCTTGAAGGCATCCGATTTGAGCAGGGCCTTCTGCCCCAGCCGGAGCCGCGGAATATCCTCCTCGTTGACATCGGCCACCACGAGCAGCGGTTTTTGTTCTCCGACCCAGAAGAGCGCCGTTCCGAGATCGGCGACCTCGCCCACCTCGCCGTCCTGGCGTAGCACGACACCATCGATCGGAGCGCGAATGATATAGCTGTCAAGGCGCGCTCTTTGGCCGGCGGCCAGCGCCTTGAGCTGCTCCACCTCACTGCTTGCCCGGTCGACTGACTGCTGGGCTGCGGTGTTTTTTTCCAGCATCAAATTGTAGCGCCGAAATTCCTGCTCCGCCAGCGCGAGCCGCGCCTCGAGTTCGGCAAGGGCCGCCCTCGCCTCGCTATCATCGAGGCGAGCAAGTATGTCTTCCTTTTTTACGGCTGCACCTTCGCAGTTGCATTGCTCGACGATCCGTTCGCGCACCAGCGGCGTGACTTTTGCCCAAGTCACAGGTTCGACAACGCCACTGGCATAGACGATTTCGGCAGCACTACCACGCGAGGGGACGACGACCGATACGGGGATGGGGCGCCAAACGTACCAAGCAGCCAAACCGCCTGCCACGGAGAGGGCGACGACAACGGAAAGCAAGCGGAACGGTTTCACACCATCTGCCTTGAACTGCTGCTGTTGCGAACCCTATAGCATCAGACCGACCGTCGGTCTATGATACAGCTGAAGAATTCGGCCGCAGCATCGAATTCCGCTCCGCTGGTCAGAAACGAGCGCCGCATGCGTGTCAAAAAAAACCCAGAAATCCGCTCGGGCGAATTGTTGGATTGCGCTCAGCGGCTCTTCTTCACCCATGGCTACGACAATACCACGATCAACGACATCATTCGTGAAGCAGGCGTGTCGAAGGGCGCCTTCTATCACTATTTTCCCTCCAAGGAGGCGCTGCTTGAAGCATTTGCCGCCCGCCTTGCCCGCAAAAGCCTTGAAGAGATTCGACCGCTCCTCGACGATCCTACGCTCGACGCCGTGGGACGACTGAACACGTTGTTCGCCGGATCGCGGCGTCTCAAGGTCGAGCTTGCCCCGCAACTGCGAACAGTATTCGATGTCATCTTCCGTCCAGAAAACATTGTGCTGTTTCACCGCATCGATCAGGCTGTGACCCGCATCGTGGTCCCGCTTTTAGCCGATGTTCTCCAGGAGGGAACAGAGGAGGGTCTCTTTGATGCACCAGATCCCGAAGCCTTCGCAGAGATGCTTCTGCTCTTTCGCCTTTCCCTCGGCAGCGTGATGCACGAGGCCCTGCTAAAGAGCCGCGAGGGCAATATCGAGCAGGCCGCGAAGATGCTCGATGATCGCCTCAGGCTCTATGGTATCGCCATCGACCGCGTCCTGAAGTTGCCCGAGGGAACGATCGAAGTAGCCGAAACGGGCTTTGTCCGAGCTTTGCTTGATGACTCTCAATAAAATAGCAACCATTGCGCAAAACCCGGCTGGCCAACCTGCCGGACGAGATTTGCACGACAGCGGTCATGACCGGAATAGGACAGCCGCACCACAGCGAAACGGTGGGTTCTGGGCAAGGCGACCGGATGGTTGGATCATCCGCAGCGCGATTCTGTTCTCCTGTCGAAGGTAACGCGGACCCATTCGATACAAGGAAGGGCCGTCGCCGGTTCGATCGTCATGAGGTTCTATCAAGAACTACAAATCGATGATGCGTCTTTGATTGCGCAGAACAAGCACCGGGAAGCTCCAGGCAGACCATCTTCGTTGAACACTCACAAGGCGTCTGCTGGAATCCCGCTTGGAGCCGGCTGACTGGGAAACGGGATGTGACCGATCCCCAGCGAATAGTGTTCCATTCGCATTCGAGCGGTGTTTCGAAGCCGGATTCGGCCCTCTGCGAAACGCCGCTTGCAATGTTTTTCCGCCGAGTCATAATAATTTTGCACACGTGCTCAATCTGTCACGCGGTCGTTACGCAAATCCCCTAGAGCGGAAACCGTTCGCGCTTTTCATGGGATCTCCGGGCCGGCCGTCAGCAATGGTGATTGGCCCGCCAAGAGGCTCGCACCAATCTCTGGGGAGATGAAGAGATGACTATTCTGCCGACACTGAAGTGCATGACCGTCGCGGCCGCCATCCTAGCCTCGACGACCGCCCTGTCCTTTGCCAAGGAGCTGACCGTTACCGTCTGGGCCGGCGGCACTGGCCCAAACGACGTCTATCGCCTCGATGCAATCGAAATTGCAGCCGAGCAGCTTCAGCGGGAAGCTGCTATCAAGGGCGAAGAACTCAAGATCAAGGTCGAGAAAAAGGCCTATAGCGGTTGGGAGGACTTCAAGCAGGCGATGACGCTTGCCGCCGAGGCGAAAACCGCTCCGAACATCGTCGTCACCGGCCACGAGGACATTGGCCCCTGGGCACAGTCCGGCCTGGTCGTGCCGATTGAGGACTATGTCGACCTCGATTCCTGGCCGCTTAACAACATCTATGAAAATCTAATGGACATTGCCTCCTTCAGCGGCACGGTCTACGGCATCCCGCAGGACGCCGAGTCCCGCCCGATGTTCTTCTGGAAGCCTCACATGAAGGCGATCGGCTATAACGATGCTGATCTCGACGCTCTACCGCAGAAGGTCCAGGACGGCAGCTACACGATGAAGAACCTGCTGGAAGACGCCAAGAAGATGCAGGACAAGGGCCTCGTGCAGCCAGGCTATGGCTTCTACCCGCGCTACACCAACGGTCCGGATTTCTGGCAATTTTACACGAGCTTCGGCGGGACGATGGAACAAGACGGCAAGCTGGTCTTCGACAAAGCTGCGATGCAGCGCGCGTACCAGTTCTTCGCCGACGCTGTAAAGGACGGTGTAACCAAGAAGAACCATATCGGGATGCCGGCCGACCAGTGGTGGAAGGAAGTGGCTTCCGGCAAGGCGGGGATCTGGCACGGCGGCACCTGGCATTATGCCCGCTACGTCAACCAGGAAGGCCTGAAGGACTTTTTCGGCAACGTCATCTTCACGCTGATCCCAGCCGGCGAAGGTGGCAAAGCCAACACGCTGACGCATCCGCTCGTCTATCTTCTGACCTCGGGCCACGACAAGGACGACACCGAGATTGCCGCCCAGTTGATCAAGATCGCCTCCGAGCCGCGCATCAATGTGCTGCATGCGGTCAAGTCCGCTCATCTCGGCATTTCGAAGTCGGAAACCGAGATCGAGCTCTACTCCTCCGACCGCTGGACGCGTGAAGCCACCGAGCGGCTTCTGCCCTACGCCAACGCGATGCCCAACAATGCCGATTTCGGCACCTACTGGAACATCATGTGGAAGGGCCTCGAGGCCTCCTGGACAGGCGCCAAGAGCGTCGATGCTGCCGTCAACGACGTAGAAGGCGAGCTGAAGGGCACGCTCGGCGACAAAATCATCATCCGCTAAGCGCAAGCAAGCCTCCGGGCGGCCTCATCCGCCCGGACATTTTGCGGAGGCTTTCATGAGATCGTCCAGAACGCTCGGGCTCATAATGATCGCACCGGCCGCGATCATGATTGTGCTGTTCTTCCTGATGCCGGTAGTGCTAACCGCCGTCTTTTCCTTCACGAACATGACGACCGCCACGGGCATTTCGGGCGGCGCCTACCAGATCGCCCCAAATTCTCTCATCGCGCTCAAGGACGAGATGCCGGAGGTCGTGCAGCAGCTTACCGAGCCGCGCTACGCGATCGACGAAGAGGGTATCAAGGGCGTCGAGGGCCTTGCGCTTGAGCCTGGCATCGCTAGGGAGCTGCGCGAAAAACATCTCGGTGAGGTCTTCTCCTCGCGCCGCGAAGCCGAGCGCATGATCAAGGATCTTACCGACCGGCCGTCGACCCGTGACGTCAAGCAAATCTCAGAGCAGTTCAACCGCTCCGTTGCCAATCTGCGTTTCTCGAGCAAGGAGGACCTTTTCGCCTCGCTCGACAAGTTCGGCTTCAAGATGACGCCGGAAGAGAAGGAAGGCCTCGCCAGCGCGACCTATACCGGCTGGAGCTGGACGACGGAAAACTTCTCGCGCATCGCCTCGTCACCGGACATGGCGCAGATCCTTTTCAACACATTGCTCTACGTCGCACTTGTGCTCGTGCTCTTCAACACATGCTACGCCATGCTCCTCGCGATCTGGACTCACTACATGCCGAACGTGCAGGCAACGATTTTTCGGTCCGTATGGCTCCTGCCGCGCATCACGCCCGTCGTTATCTACGTGCTGATGTGGAAATGGCTCGCTTGGGATACCGGCTTCATCTCCACCTTCATGGGCAAGTTCGGCTACGCGCCGAAGAACTATCTTCTCGACAACGCTTATAACGCTTGGCTCTTCGTGGTGCTGATTAACGGCTTCATCGGTGCTTCGATGGGCATGCTGGTCTTTTCCTCGGCGCTGAAGGCGATCCCGAAGAGCCAGTTCTTCGCAAGCGAGGTGGATGGCGCCAGCCGCTGGCAGCAAATCCGCTACATCATCCTGCCGCAGATGCGCTGGCCGATCCTGTTCGTCACCTGCTACCAGACGCTGTCGCTGCTTGCCTCCTTCAACGAAATCCTCCTTTCGACGCGCGGCGGGCCGGGCAAGGCGACCGAAGTCTGGTCGCTTGCCGCCTATCACACGGCGCTCAACAACTATGCCGGCAATCTGGAATA
This sequence comes from Rhizobium gallicum bv. gallicum R602sp, assembly GCF_000816845.1. Taxonomy (NCBI): domain Bacteria; kingdom Pseudomonadati; phylum Pseudomonadota; class Alphaproteobacteria; order Hyphomicrobiales; family Rhizobiaceae; genus Rhizobium; species Rhizobium gallicum. Next base: position 1,329,414 of record NZ_CP006880.1, read on the forward strand.
TGGCCTTGGCGCCGCTATGGCGCTCGTCCTCGTGATTATCGGCATCATCCTGTCGCTCGCCTATCTGCGTGTCTTCAATTACGCCACGCTGGTTGCGCGGCCGCTCATCGAGGATTGATCATGGCGGAGAAATCCCAGCCCTCGGCGAACTACCGCACCTGGCCGGTCATTCTGGCACTCGCCATCGTCAGCCTGCCGCTGGTGCTGATGTATGCCTATCTCTTCATCGATACGGTCACCGACAAGCAACCGGCCGCGCTGATGCCGGATACGCTTACCCTGCGGCACTGGACATTCCTTTGGCAGACGCCGCCTGGAAGGCCGAACATCTGGCTGGTGACGCTGAACACGCTGATCTTCACGGCGAGCACGACGGCCGTCGTACTCCTCGTCTCTTCCATGGCGGGCTATGTGCTATCGCGGTTGAACGTGCCTGCCCGCGGTTTCTTCCTTGCCGGCGTCATGGTGCTGCACGCCTTCCCGTCGGTCACACTCATCATCGCGATCTTCATCGTACTGCAGATGGTCGGCCTTTATAATTCACTGATCGGCGTCATCCTTGTGAAGGCCGCGATCGACCTGCCACTCGGCATATGGCTGATGAAAGGCTTCTACGACAGCGTGCCCTGGGAGATAGAAATGGCCGGCGTCGTCGACGGCGCCTCGCGCTTCCGGGTCTGGCGCAGTCTCGTGCTGCCGCAGGTGCGTCCGGCGATCATGGCGCTGGCGCTCTTCTCCTTCCTTTCGAGCTGGGGAGAATTCATCCTGCCGCAGGTATTGGCCCCAGGCGGTCAGGTACAGGTGCTGTCGGTCTACCTTTCGGGGCTGATCGCCGATGACAATAATTTCGACTTCGGCACCTTCAAGGCGGTAGGCGTGTTCTACGTGATCCCGGTGCTGCTGCTTTACGGATTCTTCCACAAATATCTCATGAATATCTATGGCGGCGGGAGCAAAGGCTGATGCGAATCCTCCTCGACAATTTCTCGAAGAGCTTCGGCGCCACCAAGGTCATCGAAAACATGAACCTGGAAGTGGCCCACGGCGAGATGCTGGCCCTGCTCGGTCCTTCAGGCTGCGGCAAGTCGACGACGCTCTTTGCCATCTGCGGCATCCATCGCCCGACCGGGGGCCGCATCCTCTTCGGCGACCGCGATGTTACCGATCTCCCGAGCCAGGTGCGTAATGTCGGCGTCGTGTTTCAGTCCTACGCGCTCTATCCGCACATGACGGTTGCCGAAAACATCGGCTTTCCGCTGAAGGTCAAGGCAATACCCTCAGCCGACATCCGCAAGGAGGTCGACCGCATCGCCGCTCTCGTGCAGATCGGCAACCTGATGGGCCGTCGCCCCTCTGAGCTTTCCGGCGGTCAGCAGCAGCGCGTGGCGCTCGCCCGCGCGCTGATCCGCAAACCGGACGTCCTGCTTCTCGATGAGCCACTCGCCAATCTCGACGCAAAGCTCCGGCTGGAGATGCGCTCGGAAATCCGTCGCATCCAGCGCGAGACGGGCATCACCGCGATCCTGGTCACCCACGACCAGGTGGAAGCCATGAGCATGTGCGACCGCATCGCCATCATGAAAGAAGGTGAGATCATACAGATCGCAACACCGGCAGAGATGTATAACGACCCACGCACCGCCTTCGTTGCCGGCTTCCTGGGAAACCCGCCGATCACCTTCCTGCATGGCGTGGCTGCAAAGGGTGTCTTCTCCATTCCAGGCAGCGAGATCAAAGTTCCACTCCCCGCTTGCGTTGACGCCTCGGATGGCGCCAAGCTGACGCTCGGCGTGCGGCCGGAGCACTACAATCCAACCGGCGACGTGCCGGTCACAGGCGTCGTGAACTTCGCCGAAACGCAGGGCCGGGAAAATCTTTATGACGTGCGGATTGCTGGGGGACCACTGCTGCGCTCCATCCAGCCTGTCCGTCACGACATCAAGATCGGCGACGAGGTCACCTGGGCAATCGACAGCCGCAACGTGTTCATTTTCGACGAAAACGGACGGAGGCTCTGATGCAACGCGATTTCTCAGCCTTCTTCGAGCGTTACGGCTGGCCCGCCGGCAGGGGCCGGCTGCCTCTGTGCATCGGCCATCGAGGCGCAAGCGGGTATGCCCGCGAAAATACGCTCGCCGCCTTCCGCCTGGCGGCGGACCTCGGGGCAGAAATGTGGGAGCTCGACACGCAGTTGACCAAGGACGGCGTCGTCGTCGTTTCCCATGACGACCATCTCGAGCGCGTCTACGGCGTGGGCAAGCGTATTTCAAAGATGATGGCAACCGAGCTTGCCGCACTGGACGGCGTCGACGTCCCGACCTTCGAGGCGGTCGCCGACCTTGCCCGCGAGACCGGGACCGGGCTCTATGTTGAGCTGAAAGCACCGGGAAGCGGCCTCGCCTGCTGGCAGCAACTGCTCGAAAAGGGCCAGCGATTCGCCTGCCTCGGCTCCTTCGACACCGCACAGGTGCGCGCGCTTCGCCAAGCCGGTTGCGACTATCCGCTGTCTGTGCTTGTTCGCGTCGGCGATAACCCGCACGTCATCGGCGACGAGGCGGATGCCGATATCTTGCATCTTTGCTGGGAACGCGCCGGCGAGCGGCCGCAGGACCTGGTCACCCCGGCACTGATGGAGCGCGCCTTCGCACGAGGCCGCGAGATCGTTTTGTGGCATGAGGAAAGACGGCCGATCCTCGATGAGATCATGAAGCTGCCGGTGCTGGGTATCTGCACGGATCAGCCCGATATGATGCGCAACGTGCCGGGTGGGGAAAGTAAGTTTGGCAGACAAGGATAAAGGTCCGCGCAGAGTAACGTCCTTCGACGTGGCGCGTGTGGCGGGCGTCTCGCGCGCGGCCGTATCGCGCGCCTTCACGCCGGATGCGAGCGTTTCGCCGAAGACTCGCGAAAAGGTCTATCAAGCGGCCAAGGAGCTCGGCTACCGCGTCAACTACCTCGCCCGGAGCCTGACGAACAAGCGCTCCGATCTCGTCGGCGTCGTCGCCGCCGGGCTCGACAACCCATTCCGCACGCTTCAGATCGAACATCTGGCGCGTACGCTCATTTTCCGCAATTTCCGTCCGATCCTGTTGCCGACCTCCAAGGAAGCGGATACCTCGACCGTCATCGGTCAGCTTCTGCATTATGCCGTCTCCGGCGTAATCGTGACATCGGACGCGCCGCCGACGGAAATCTGCGAGCAGTGCGCCGCCGAGGGTGTGCCGATCGTGCTGATCAACAAGGGCGACGAGATTCCCTTTGTCGACCGCATCATTTCCGATGACCACACCGCAGGAAATCTGGCCGCCGATCACCTGGTCGATAAAGGCGCCAAGCGTCTCGCCGCAATTGCCGCGTCCTCCGTCTCCTACACGGCACGCCGCCGCTGCGAGGCCTTCCTTGCCCGCTGCCGCCAGCGCGGCCTCGAGGCGCAGCTCTTCACCGTCGCCCTAAACGACTATCAAAGCGGCTTTAACGCGGCATCCGGGCTCATCTCCTTGGGAATCGACGGCGTCTTCTGCGCCAACGACTACATGGCCTGCGGCGTGATTGACCGTCTGATGTCGGGCCGCAGCCGCGAAGACGGGCCCGCCATGCGCGTGATCGGCCATGACAATATCCCCCAGGCAAGCTGGGCTGCCTATGAGCTCACAACCATCCGCCAGCCTTGCGACCTTCAGGCCGACCAGGCGATCGGCCTGCTGATGAGCCGCATGGCTAAGCCGGATATGACGGCGCGCGTAGAATTCACGCCCGTTTCGTTGATCAAGAGAAGGACTGCCTGATGAGTTCCGCATTCGATCTCTCCGCCCTTGAGGCTCGCGCTGCGGCTGCGATAGAAATCGCACGTCACGTTGGCCGCGAGGCGGCCCGCTTCCGCGCGGAAAAGGGTTCGGGATTGAAGGTCGAAAACAAGGGCCTGCAGGATTTCGTGACCGTCGCCGACCGCAATGCCGAGCGGGCCATTTGCGACGGGCTGCTCGGGTTGTTCCCGCAAGACACCTTTGTGGGTGAGGAAACCGGCGGCGGAGCCGGCAGCACTGGGACCTGGGTGGTCGATCCGATCGACGGTACGACGAACTACATTCGAGGCCTCCCCCACTGGGGCGTCTCGATCGCATTTTGCGCCGAAGGCCGCCTGGAGATCGGCGTCGTTTACGATGCCGCCAAGGATTCTGTTGTCTCGGCAATCCGCGGCAGGGGCGCGTTTCGCGAGGGGACACCCATTCGTGCGGCAGCGACGAGCGATCCGGCCAATGCCATCTGCATCCTCGGCCATTCGCGCAAAACGAGCTTCGACGAGCACCTTTCCGTCTCCCGGCGCCTGCATGAGCGCGGCATGGACTACCGCCGCATGGGCGCGGCCGCGATCGACCTCCTACGTGTCGCCGAGGGTGCGGCTGATCTCTATTACGAGCGGCATCTGAACGCATGGGATATGCTCGCAGGCGCACTGATCGCTTTCGAAGCGGGCGCGAAAGTCGCCATGCCCGCGTTATCGGCTCTTCTGTTCGAAGGCGGCCCGGTCGTCGCCTATTCGCCGGGGCTTGCCCGGGAATTTGAATTCATCATGGAGATCGAGGACCTGGCGCCGGTGACGGACTAGCCAGACTGCCATGCACCGCCCAGGCGCGGGCTGGCTGCGCTTGTCGTCGGGAGCAACCGCGTAAGAGGAGATTGCCAATGAAAACCGTCTTTGTTCTCTTCGATTCCCTCAATCGCCACATGCTCGGCTGCTACGGCGGATCTCGAATACCCACGCCAAACTTTGACCGCCTTGCCGGGCGCTCGATGGTCTATGACAAGCATTATGTAGGCTCGCTGCCCTGCATGCCGGCACGGCGGGATCTCCTGACAGGGCGTCTGACTTTTCTGCATCGCAGTTGGGGGCCTCTCGAACCATTTGACAATGCCTTTCCAGAGCTTCTCAAGCAGAAGGGCGTGCATAGCCACCTGGTCACCGATCACTACCATTATTGGGAAGACGGCGGCGCGACCTATCACAATCGGTATACGACCTTCGAGTTCGTGAGAGGTCAGGAGTCGGATCCGTGGAAGGCAATGGTGCAGCCCCATTGGGAGCGTCTTCGGGAGAAATATCACGAAGCGCAGACCGGTGGCGGCCCGATCAGCAAGTACGGGCCATACATGATCAATCGAGAATTCATCAGGCAAGAAAAGGACTTTCCCTCTGTGCAGTGCTTTGCGCATGGTTTGGAGTTTCTCGATCTCAATCGCGAGGCTGATGACTGGCTCCTACAGATCGAAACATTCGATCCGCACGAACCCTTCTTCGCGCCGGAGCGCTTCAAGGAACCCTTCAAAACCGGATGGAATGGGCCCATCCGTGATTGGCCCCGCTATGGACGGGTCGAGGAGCTGCCGGAAGAAGCTGATGAACTCAGAGCGAACTATTACGCGATCGTGTCGCTATGCGATTTTCTGCTCGGCCAGCTGCTCGATTACTTCGATACCCACGATATGTGGAAAGGCACCGCTCTCATCGTCACAACCGATCACGGGTTCCTTCTCGGGGAACACGATTTTTGGGCCAAGAACCGTATGAACATGTACGAGGAGATCGTACACATCCCCTTGTTCATCCATGATCCACGCAAGCCTGCTGCGGGAAGGATTGACCGGCTGACCCAGTCCATCGACGTCGGGCCGACATTTCTCGATATATTCGGAGTAGATGCTCCGCCTGAGACAGAGGGAGAATCGCTTCTGAAGCCGAATTCCAAGGATGCGGTTATCTTTGGCTATTTCGGCGGCGCGGTCAACGTAACCGATGGCCGCTATACCTACCACAGGTTTCCAGCCGATCTCCTGAAGCAGGATATCTATCAGTATACAGTTATGCCTACGCACATAACGCGGCCGTTCACGCCGGAAGAATTATCAGGGGCGACGTTAGCCAAGCCGTTTTCGTGGACCAAGGATGTTCCTCTGCTGCGGGTCCCGGTGACCGAAAGATCGCCGATGTTCGACAATTATGGGCCTGGAGCATTGCTTGAGAAACAAACGCGTCTCTATGATCTGACGATCGATCCCGGGCAGGAGACGCCCCTTCACGATCCCGCGCGGGAACGGTGGATGTTTGAGTTGATGAAGGCCCTCATGCGATCAAACGATGCGCCTGCGGAAGCCTTCAAGCGCCTCGAACTATAAGAGACGTCATTGCCCGGACGTCGCCGTGAGTATCTCGCGGCCTGCGTTCTTCGCTGACGTTCATCACGTAGCCCGCGCCCCGGAGGACGACGTGGATCTCAAGAACTATTCAAACATCCGCGCCTGACCAAACCGTGTCGAGGCGCTGCCCGGCTTTGTCGACTTCCAGAAAACCCCAGTCGGCTTGGCGGCTTGAGGAGTATCACTGTGAAAGGCCCGCCTTTGTTTGCGTCGCCATGGCATCATCGGCGAAATCGCTCACCAGACGCGGCTCGGCGTCGAAGCACGAATGGATGAGGTCGGGCGCCGCGTCGTGCGCGATCGTCTGGTCGACCAGCACAGGATTTCTTTCCGCTGCTACCGATGGTGGTTTTGGGGGCAGTGGACCGAGACGGCGACGTCTGGGCCACTCTTCATTCCGGTAGCCGGGCTTTCTCCATGTCCTGGATTCCGGCAGGCTCTGCGTCGAGCTGGAAAGGGAGTTTGCCGATCCTGCCGAAACCGGCATGGACCACGGCTCCTTGTCGCCCTTTTTGGTATCGATCTCGGCACGCGCCGCCGCAACCTTTTGAACGGCATGCGGGCAGGTTCGAAGTTTTGGTCGATCAGAGCTTCGACAACTGCCCGAAATATATCCAGCTTCGGCAGGTCCGGTTCGTCCGGCGCGATCCTCTTTCGTGCCCCGGATGAAAGTTTTGCGCTTGACGGTGCTGCCCGCGCACTGGTGGAGTAGCCGGATACTTTTTTCGTCGCTACCTAGACGTTCGGGAGTTTCGACAGGTGAATGTCTCGCATCGCGCAGGTCGTTCCGGCTTGTCCCTATCGGCGAAGACGGGTGGTTGACGGTTTCCGATTTCCCGGGCAACCGCTTCTTCAACACATTTGGCAATATCATGGCTCAACCCTTACGCCGGGCTTGCTTTTTTTGACTCTTCGACCGGCGGATGGGCCGAGCGCTACTTTCGTTTTCGTCGCGCCGTATTCTGGTAGCCCGACGCCTTGCCGCTCCGCTACGATGTTGGCGAATGGTCACCCTTCGCACTTTGCACCAGCACAGGGGAGCCGTCGCCGAGGGCGCGCGAGCGGCATTGCGGATTGCCACCCCACCTTCATCTTTATCAGCATCAGCATCTACATAATAAGCATATGCTAATTTAGATGGCCATTTCCCAGCAGTGCGGTAAAATCGAATATCAGGCGCCCTAAGCGGGAGGTGATCGCACTCCAGGTTGGCGATTCTCGCGAAAGTGCGTCACTCTTGTTTGGCAGATGACATGGAACAGAGACTAGCCGCGATCATGGCAGCCGACATGGCAGGCTACAGCCGGCTGATGGAGATCGATGAAGCAGGCACGCTTGCCCGCCTGAAAACCCACCGAATTGAGTTGATGGACCCCGCGATTGCCAAAAACAAGGGTCGCATCATCAAGACGACGGGGGACGGCATGCTTGTCGAATTCCTAAGTGTCTCCGATGCAGTGAAGTGCGCCGTGGAGATACAGCAGCGCATGAAGCGGCGCAATTCGGACGTGCCGCAGGATCGGCGGATCGAATTCAGGATCGGGATCAATCTCGGCGACATTATTTTTGACGATCAGGATATTTTCGGCGACGGTGTGAATATTGCTTCCCGCATCGAGCAGTTGGCCGACGTCGGCGGCGTCTGCATCACGGCGGCAGTGGCGACACAAATAGTCGACCGGCTTGAAGTCACGATCGAGGATTTGGGAGAGAAGACGCTCAAGAATATAAGCCGACCGGTTCATCTCTTTCGTGTCGGGCTCGAAGTGGCCGCCCTGCCCGGTCAAACGGATGACCTGGATGCGAAACGATCTGTCGCGAAACCTTCGATCGTTGTGCTGCCATTCATCAACATGAGCGGCGACCCCGATCAGGAATTCTTCGCCGACGGCCTGACAGAGGACATCATTACTGAACTATCCCGCCGTCACGAACTGTTCGTCATTTCGCGAAATTCGAGCTTTGTCTATAAAAACCACGCCGTAAACGTACGGGAAGTCGCCGAAAAGCTCGGGGCGCAGTACTTGGTGGAGGGAAGCGTCCGCAAGATTGGCGACAGGGTGCGGGTGACCGTCCAGCTCATCGACGCAGTCAACGATGCTCATATTTGGGCAGACAAATACGATAGGAAGCTTGACGACATATTCGCGATACAGGACGAGGTAACCGGAGCGATAGTGGCCACTTTACCTGGTCGCGTCGAAGCAGCCCAGCGCGACCGGCTCGGGCGAACAAAACCGGCCAATATGGCCGCATACGAGTGCGCGCTCGCCGCCAAGGTACTGCACCACAGAAGCACACCGCAGGACAACCGACAGGCGCAGCTGCTCATAGACCGTGCGGTCAAGCTTGACGCGGGTTATGCCCACGCCCATGCGTGGCGCGCATGCATTCTGGGCCAAGCTTGGGTCAACGGCTGGTGCGAAGACAAGGATGCCGTGTGGAATGAGATCGTTGCCGCGTTGGATCGGGCGCTGGCGCTGGATGACAACGACGCCGACGTCCATCGAATTTTGGCTGCGGTGAATGTAAACAACAATGCCCTCACCACAGCGCGGTATCACCAGGAGCGCGCCCTTTCCCTCAATCCTAATTACGACCTGGTCGTGGTTCAGCAAGGAGAGCTGTTGACGTGGCTAGGGCGACCTGAAGAGGGGCTGGAATGGATCCGTCGGGCAATGCGGCTCAATCCCCATCACCCCGAGCGGTTTTGGAGCCATCTTGGGAAATCGCATTTTGCTGCCCATCAGTACGGCGAGGCGATCGAAGCATTCATGCATCTGTCAGTCATGGACTACGTCCAGCACGCGTTTGTCGCCGCATGCTACGGTTGGCTTGGTGATGAGATCGCCGCGGCAGGTCATCTGGAAAAAGTTAGGGTACTTGCCCCACAATTTGACATCGACGCTTTTCTTGCAACGATGCACTACGCTCAGGAATCCGATGCCCAACACCTTCGCGAAGGCCTCGTCAAGGCGGAAGAAAGCCACCACGCCGCGCGACCAAAGGCAATTTGAATTGGCGATTTTACTGCTGCGCGACTGACTGGCGCTTGATCGAGATGCGACATCGCCCGGCCCTGTGGGCATAGATCAAGGAGATCCCGGCGACGACAATCAAAATTGCCTTCCTCACCTTAAAAATTCCCCATCGCTCATGTCTGCCTTGCTTGGGCGATCCGGTGCAGCCTGATGGGCTTTCCGAACATAATCAGGTTGCCGCCGAGCGCTAAAGCAAGACCGAGCACAGCCTCGGCGCTCCAAGCGTAGCCTTCAAAAAGTGTCGAGACCGTTAAGGCGACGAGCGGAAACAGCACCGTCGCATAGGAGGCGCGCGCCGGGCCCCATCGGCCAACGAGCGCCAGATAGGCGAGGAAGCCGACGACGCTTCCCGGGATCGCAAGATAGAGCAGCGCGCCCGCATAGACCGGCGATGGATCGAACGTGAGAGGCAGGCCGCGGACAAGCACTATGGCGCCCAGCGCCGCCACGCCGCAGACCATCGCATAGGCCGTCGTCGACGGGAGATCGAGTCCCAGCCTTTGATGGCGAGCGGAGAGGAAATTGCCGAGCGAGAAGCAATAGGTGCCTGTAAGTGCCAGCAAAAGCCCAAGTCCGCCCTCAGGCGTGGTGTCAAGCGCGCGTATCTCATCTGCAAAAAGAAGCACCAGGCCGACGAGTCCAACGGCGCCCGCCAGCATCACGCGGGCGCTTGGGCGATTTCCATGAAGGAGCCAGCCGTTCGCCGCGTTAAATAGTGTTGCCATTGCAAAAACGACTGAGACGATGCCGCTCGGCAGCATGCCGGCGGCATAATAGAAGCAGAGAAAATTGCAGCAGAACAGACAAAGGCCCTGAGCGCCGACCGTCAGCCAATGCTTCGATGGCGGTGGCGGCAGGCGCCGGCGCAGCGCCAGCAATCCAAGCAGCAGAATGGCTGCCAGCGCGAAACGATAGAGGATCGAAACCTCCGCGGGCACGATGCCGACCTGAAGCTTGATCGCATACCACGTGGTGCCCCAGATAAGGACGGTGAGAACGAAGAGAAGCGGCGCCATGAACTGTCTTTCCTGTCGGAGGCATTGAACGGCGTCTTCTATGGCGCTGCACCACCTTCCGCTATCATAGACTTGCGTGACTATCGAAATCTTGCGGTCTTCGGCAGCACCCAGTTGCAGGAGATGCCGCCGCGGCCTTATGAGAAAGCATGCAAACGGGATCGATTTCATCCGCTTTGGAAGGTGTAGGCGCCAAGCTGCTGCGACAGGTTGATCTCGGCGGTGGCCTGACGATTGCGCAATGGCGAAACTTCGCCAACAGCCGCCTTTCATATCGCGATCCCGGGCATCACACCGTCAGCCTTTATCTCGATGGTACCGTGCGCCGCATGGACGGCGGACAGATGGGGATAGGCTCGTCCGGAGCGCTCTGTCTGCTGCCGGCAGATGGTGACAGCGCCTGGCATGTACTCCGCGACGTCTATTTCTGTCACATCTACATCTCTCAGGGCCGGTTCCAACGGCTGGCCGGCGAGGTCTTCGATCGCGACAGCCGGACGTTGACGCTTCCCGACCTGAGTTTCTTTTCGGACGGCTTCATTGCGGACATCATCAACGGGGCGATCCTGCCGAACGACTGGTCGGAAAGCGCCAATCGCCTTTTGCTTGCCCAGGCGGCTGATCTCATCTTACTCGAAGTGCTGCGCAAGAACGGTCCGGTCCGGTCCAGCAGCCTTGTCCTCCAGGGCGGGCTTTCACCCCACGTTTTGAAACGCATTATACAATTGATCGATGCCGATCTCGCCGGCGACCTCAGCCTCGACCGACTTGCCGCGGAGGCAGGCCTCAGCTCCTATCATTTCGCCCGTATGTTCAAACTGACCACGGGCCAGACGCCACACCGTTTCGTGCATGAGCGGCGGCTTGCGGTGGCTTACGAAATCGTCCGAGCCGGCAAGGTCAGTATCACCGAAGTCGCAGCCGCCTGCGGATTCTCTACACCGGCGCATTTCGCCGCCAGCTTCAAGGCGAAATTCGGCACGAGTCCGTCCGCTATCCGCGTCTGACGGCACGCAAAGGTGTCCTGTCGACAGGCCAACGATGCTGCAAAATCGCCGGAACTTCGTCGGCGCTGCGGGTCTGGCTGCGGCAAACGTTGCGGTTGTCGGTCCGCCTGTCGAATTTCGGCTGCATGAGCCTTGGAGGAAGACCGGAATTACCATTCGAAGGCGGTTGGGTGGAAATTTCCGGCAGTGTTCAAAAAAAGCCGCGCCGCCGCACGCCGCGGCTTCTGCATCAATCAATTCCGCTGACCGTCTCTTTTGCGCGCAAGCGTCAGCAAAAGTCCCTTCAGCTCCGGCTCCTGCACACGCCTTGCGGCCTCATAGCAGGAGACCCACTCCCGCCTTCGTTGACCGTTCTCGCGAAAATCCGCCTCCGTCCCGTCGACCTTCAGCAAGTGCACTTGAACGATGCAGGGCACCTGCCTACCGGTATCCAGCTTCTTCAGGTAGGTGAAATAGCCGAATGGTTTCTTTTTCACCTTGCCGCGAATACCGGCCTCCTCAAGCGCTTCCTGCGCGGCGGCTTGGTAATCCTTCTTTCCTTCAATCGGCCAGCCTTTCGGTATGATCCATCGGCCACTTTCGCGCGATGTCACGACCAGAACCTGAAAGCCGTCGGGGGCTGGCCGATAACAAAGCGCCGCACATTGCTCATAACAAGGCTGAGACAGCGCATCGTAATGCTCTGCCAGTTTTCCAAGAAATGTGCGGCTCTTCTTGCCAGCCATTTTCTTTTGCGGGCTGATAACGCTGGTCCTCATGGCTGTGCGGTGGCGGTGCTCGATTAAATCGCCTTGGTGCCCATTCTGTTCCCCATGCGAATTACTTTCAGGCTCCTCTGACCGATCCGCGCCAAACCAGTTCGGCATGCAACCTCAGGGACTGGCTTTCAGACCGACTTTCGGCATCTTTTCCAAGCCAAGCGACAGCTTGCCTGGCAATCGCCTGTACGGGTTGCGCGAACGTCGTCAACTGGTAGGAAGACCAGGACGCCTGCTCGATATCATCAAATCCGACAATGCAAAGCTGATCTGGAATCGCCACGGAAAACTGATGGCGAGCTGCGTCCATGAAACCACAGGCAAGAAGATCAGTGGCGCAAAATACGGCGTCCGGGCGGTCCTTTCTGGTCAACATGCGCTGCGCCAGGATTTGGCCAGCCTCGTAGCCCGTCCAGCCGTAACGCTCAACCATGATGTCCAAGCCGAAGGTTTTGGCAGCGGCAACGAAACCGTGTTCGCGCGCCATGAGGCTAGGCGTGCCTGCTTCGGAGTTCGCGAACGCAAGCCTGCGGCAGCCGGCGCGAAGAAAGGCTGTTACCACTCGTCCCGCTGCTTCATGATCATCAAGGTTGATGCGAAGCGGACCAGGCTGATCATCGTCGCGATTAATCAGGACGAGCCTTTGTCCGTTTCTCAGGCAAAGCTGCGTAATCGACTTATCCGGCAAACCGGACAGAATGATTGAAGCATCGGCACGGTACCGAATGGCTTGGCTCAAAGCCCGATCTACACTCCCGTCCGACCTGTCCGTGTTCACGAGCATCGCAACCTTGCCGACGCTCTGCAGCTGCTGAGTCAATTCCCGCAGCAGCGCCGAGCGATAGGGTGTGGCGACCTCTGAAGCGATCAGACAGACGATGCCGCTTTCGTTGCGCATCAATCCGCGCGCCAGATGGTTGACGTGATAGCCGAGCGCGTCGGCGGCTTCCATTACCTTGCGCCTTGTTTCAGCCGATACGCTCGCGCCGGGCGTGAAAGCCCGCGAAACAGCCGAGCGCGACACCCCTGCTCTTTTGGCGACTTCGTCAGCGCTGACAAAAATCTTGGACGACACAGCTCCTCCCATCCCCTGATGGGATTTTGCTATGCTTTGCAATGGCGTGCAAGCTATCCTGCAGCGGATAATGATGCCAGTCGTTGAAGAATGCAATTGACAGCCTTTGATGTCTCATGCACCATTTGCACACGCTTGCAAAGAGCGAACGGCGTGGAGGCGTCGCGATACTCAGGAGGAAATAATGGGTTCGGTAAAAATTGCCGCGGCAGCGCTCGCCGCGAGTGTGACTTTTGGCGCCTATTCGGCCCACGCCGCCGGGGACCTCAATCTCATCTGCTCCGCAGATGTCGTCATTTGCGAGATGATGAAGGACCGTTTTGAAAAGGGAACGGATGTTAGAGTGAATATGGTTCGGCTGTCGTCCGGCGAAACCTATGCGAAAATCCGCGCCGAGGCGCGTAACCCCAAAACCGACATCTGGTGGGCGGGCACGGGCGATCCGCACCTCCAGGCCGCAAGCGAAGGGCTGACACAGGAATACAAGTCGCCACTGCTCGACCAGCTTCAGGACTGGGCAAAGAAGCAGGCAGAAAGCGCCAACTTCCGGACGGTAGGCGTTTATGCTGGCGCGCTCGGCTGGGGCTATAACACTGACGTGCTGCAGAAGAAGGGACTGAAAGAACCAAAATGCTGGGCAGATCTCCTGGATCCGTCCTACAAGGGTGAAATCCAGATCGCAAATCCCAATTCGTCAGGCACCGCCTATACCGCCCTTGCGACGCTCGTCCAGATCATGGGTGAAGACAAGGCGTTCGAATATCTCGGCAAGCTCAACGCCAACATCTCGCAATATACCAAGTCCGGCTCGGCGCCGGTCAAGGCAGCCGCTCGCGGCGAAGCGACGATCGGCGTGGTGTTCATGCACGATGCGGTTGCCCAGACAGTCGAGGGCTTCCCGGTCAAATCGGTCGCTCCTTGCGAGGGGACCGGCTACGAAGTCGGCTCCATGTCGATCATCAAGGGCGCCAAGAACCTCGATAACGCCAAAAAATGGTACGACTGGGCACTGTCTGCGGACGTTCAAACACACATGAAGGATGCGAAGTCCTTCCAGCTGCCGTCCAACAAGTCGGCGACGGTGCCGAAGGAATCGCCGAAGTTCGAGGACATCAAGCTGATCGACTACGACTTCAAGACCTACGGCGAGCCGGACAAGCGCAAGGCATTGCTTTCGCGTTGGGACAAGGAAATCGGCGCGAAGGCAAACTGAAGCCTTGATAGGGGCGACGCCGGCTGGCGCAAGCCGCCGGCTGTCAAGTCGATGCGGCCGAGCCTGGAGCGGACGTCATGAAGAACCACAATCGCCGGCTGGATATCGCCCTCGTCTTTGCTGTTGCCGCTCTGATGCTGCTCCCGTGGTATCGGATCGAAGGCGGCTTCTTCGGACTTGGCTGGCTGTCGGCTTTTCCGGGTGAGGCCTCCACGGCGCCCGGCATGCTCCAGATCGTCCAGCACGGCCGATGGTGGCTCGCGATCGCCGCCTTGCTTGTCTTGCTTGGGGGCGTCGCGCGCTTCCTTTCCGATCCGGCGCAACGTGGCACACTGCTTTCCTGGGCTGGTGGCCTCGGCCTTTTCGTTCTGGCGCTTCAGGGGCTTGCGATCGGCTTTTCCGGTTGGACCTGGACGGTCAGCGAAAGCCTCTTTGGCGCATTGCCGGTCGGCCAACCCTCCATGGGGGCCGGAGCGGTTGTTATCGGCCTCGTTTTCGTGCTGCTCTTCGCCTTTGGCCTCGCCGAGCGCGGCATCCTGAAGGGTGACGCCTTCGTCGCCGGCGCCATCGCCATGCTCGTGCTGCTCGTCACAGTTTTCGTCTTCTATCCGATCGGCAGCATGTTCGTCGGCGCGTTCCAGGATTTCGACGGCTCCTTCAATCCGGACGGCTTCATCAGCAATATTCAGGATCCGTCCCTCTGGAGCCTCGGCTGCATCGCCGGCGCAGGGCACTGCGGTGTCGCCTGGCGCACTTTGTGGCTTGCAATCATGACGGCGGCAGGCTCAACGACACTCGGGCTTTGCTTTGCCCTCGTCACAACCCGCACACGCTTTCCGTTCAAGAAGGGCCTGCGGCTGCTGACGATCCTGCCGATCATCACGCCGCCCTTCGTCGTCGGCCTTGCACTGACCTTGCTTTTCGGCCGCTCCGGCGTTGCGACGCAGTTCGTCTCCTCCTTGCTCGGCCTTGAACCCGGCCGCTGGCTCTATGGCCTGACCGGCATCTGGATTGCCCAGGTGCTCTCCTTCACGCCGATCTCCTTCCTGGTTCTCATCGGCGTCGTTGAGGGCGTCAGCCCATCGATGGAAGAGGCATCACAGACGCTGCGCGCCGATCGTTGGCGTACCTTCTGGCGTATCTCGCTGCCGCTGATGAAGCCGGGCCTGGCGAATGCGTTCTTGATCGGATTCATCGAGAGCATGGCCGATTTCGGCAATCCACTCGTACTCGGCGGCAGCCATGGCGTGCTGTCGACCGAAATCTTCTTTGCCGTCGTCGGCTCGCAAAACGACCCGTCGCGCGCCGCAGTCCTTGCCCTGGTCCTGCTGTGCTTCACGCTTTCGGCGTTCCTGGCCCAGCGCTTCTGGCTGTCGGGCAAGAATTTCGCGACGGTGACCGGCAAGGGCGATTCGGGCCGACACATCGCGCTGCCGCATGGCCTTTCGATCGCCGTCCATGCAATCGTCATCCCCTGGATGATCTTTACGATCGTCGTCTATGCGATGATCCTTTTCGGCGGGTTTGTGCGCACCTGGGGCCTCGACAACACGCTGACATTTCAACACTACATCCGCGCCTTCTCGATCGGGTTGCGGGATGACGGCGGCCTGGCATGGACTGGGGTTGCCTGGAATTCGTTCTGGACAACAATGGAAATTGCTCTGATCTCCGCCCCGCTCACCGCTGCGGTCGGCCTTTTGACCGCCTATCTCATCGTGCGGCAGAGATTTGCCGGGCGGAATCTTTTCGAATTCGCGCTGATGATGAGCTTTGCAATCCCCGGCACCGTCATCGGTATCAGCTACATCATGGCCTTCAACTTGCCGCCGCTCGAAATGACCGGCACGGCGCTGATCCTCGTCGCGTGCTTCGTTTTCCGCAACATGCCGGTTGGCGTACGCGGTGGCGTGGCGGCCATGAGCCAGTTGGACAAGAGCCTCGATGAAGCCTCGCTGACGCTGGGCGCCGACAGTTTTCGCACGATCCGCAAGATCATCCTGCCGTTGCTGCGGCCAGCCATTACCGCAGCGCTCGTCTATTCCTTCGTGCGCGCGATCACCTCGATCAGCGCCGTCGTTTTCCTCGTCAGCGCTCAGTACAACATGGCGACATCCTATATCGTCGGCCTCGTCGAAAACGGTGAATACGGCGTGGCCATTGCCTATTCTTCGGCGTTGATCGTCGTCATGGTCGCCGTCATCGCAGGATTCCAGTTTATGGTCGGCGAACGGCGGCTTCGACGCGAAAGCCGCGTTGGTCTTGCCGTCCCGACCGCCATCGCTGCCGGCCCGATTGGCCAGGAGAAAACCGCATGAGCGTCAACAAACCCGGTTCCGTCGTCTTCGAGAACGTCCGCAAGACCTTCGGCGCCTTCACCGCCATATCCGACCTGTCGCTGACAATCGAGCCCGGCACGCTGGTAACGCTGCTCGGTCCTTCGGGTTGCGGAAAGACGACGACGCTGCGCATGCTGGCAGGTCTTGAACTTCCTTCGGCGGGCCGCATCCTTATCGGCGGCAAGGATGTGACGATGCTTCCGGCCAATGAGCGCGATGTCTCGATGGTTTTCCAGTCCTATGCGCTCTTTCCGCACATGACGGCACTCGACAACGTCGCTTATGGCCTCGAATCCTCGGGGTTGAAGCGCAAGGAGGCCCGCGAGCGCGCCGAAGACGGTCTGACGCTCGTCGGTCTTTCCGGGATGGGCCAGCGCCTGCCTGCCGAACTCTCCGGAGGTCAGCAGCAGCGTGTTGCCGTTGCCCGCGCGCTGGTGCTCGAACCGCAGGTGCTGCTCCTCGACGAGCCGCTGTCGAACCTCGATGCCCGGCTTCGCCGCCGGGTGAGAACGGAGATCCGCGATTTGCAGCAGCGGCTCGGCTTCACCGCCGTCTACGTTACCCACGACCAGGACGAGGCGCTTGCCGTCTCCGACCAGATCATCGTCATGAAGGACGGTGAAGTCGCCCAGAAGGGCGCGCCGCGCGACCTCTACGATCAGCCGGTATCGGCATTCATCGCAGATTTCATGGGCGAGGCAAATGTCGTGGCCTGTGATGTTGTTGGCACCGAAGGCGGAGAAGCCACGATCAACGTCGAAGGTCACTTGCATCGCGTCCCCGGCCGCAATGTCCGCCCCGGACCGGCTCAGCTCGCGGTGCGCCCGAACGCCATTACGCTGTCGGCGCGAAACGGCGGCGCCTTCAACGGACAGATCACGCATGCAGCCTATCTCGGCGACCGCGTGGAATACGAAGTGAAAACGAGCAACGGCACGCTTTTCGTCGTCGATCCTGCGGTCGAAAGAGCACTTCAGCCTTTGACGGAGGTTGAGATCAGCTTCAAGGATCGCGGGATTGCCATCATCGGCGGCTGAGCCGCGTTTCATCAAGGGAAGATTTCATGACATCGCATGCATCAAATCTCGAAGCCCGGCTCGCGCTTGCCGAAGCCGTAGCCCGCGAAGGGGGCGCTATGGCGCTTGATTACTTCAAGCGCCGCGAGACGCTGGTGATTGAAACCAAGCGCGATCCGCAAGATGTCGTTTCGATCGCCGACCGGGAGGTCGAAAATCTGATCCGCGGACGCTTCAACGAAGCCTATCCAGACGACGGCGTACTCGGTGAAGAATATGGGCTCGAAGCCGGCACGTCGGGCTTCACTTGGGTCGTCGATCCAATCGATGGCACCAGCCCCTTTATCAACGGCATGCCGAACTGGTGCATTTCGATTGCCTTGTTGCATGAAGGCGTTCCTGTCGTGGGTGTTATCTGCGCTCCGTGCCACGACGAGCTTTATGCGGCTGCACTGGGGCTTGGCGCAACATTGAACGGCAAGACGCTTCGGCTCGATCCCACGCGCACCATCCGCAACAGCGTAACGGGCATCGGTTCGAACAACTACGTAACGCCAGCTTTCGTGGGCAAGATGGTTGAAAGCCTGCTCGCTGCGGGCGGCAACTTTATCCGAAACGGCTCGGGCGCCCTGATGCTCGCCTATGTCGCGGCTGGCCGTCTGGTCGGCTATTACGAACCTTACATGCACGCCTGGGACTGCCTGGCAGGCTATTGTCTGGTGAAGGAAGCCGGCGGCTGGTATCAATCCTTCCCCACGGAGGGCGAAGGGCTGACGAAAGGGGCGCCGGTGCTTGCCGCCGCCCCCGGAGCTATCAAGGATCTGCGACAGGTGGCAGGCTTATGAAAGACAGATGCTGGTCAGGGCAAGAGCCGGCGCCAACTTGCGTCGATCGCTCCTTAAGCGGTACCGGCATTTCGTCTTTCGGGATTGCCGTTGAACAGGATTTCCATGGGCAATCGAGGAGGATTGTCCTTGGAATATTTGGATGCCGGCTTGCCGGCTTCACCCAACAAACAGGGAGGAACTAATGTCCATTCGTACAGTTCTCTTATCGACAGCGGCTATCGCCGTTTCGCTTGGCGCGGCACCGCAAGCGTTTGCACTCACTGAGCTGCAGTGGTGGCACGCCATGGCCGGCGCAAACAACGAAGTCGTCGAACAGATTTCAAAGGAATTCAACGCAAGCCAGGCGGACTATAAGATCGTTCCGGTCTTCAAGGGCAGCTACCCCGAAACCCTAAATGCCGGCATCGCCGCGTTCCGTGCCAAGCAGCCGCCCGCTATTCTTCAGGTGTTCGACGCCGGTAGCGGCGTTATGATGGGGGCTGAAGGCGCAATCATGCCCGCCGCCGAGGTGCTCGAAAAGGGCGGCTACAGCTTCGACAAGTCGGAATATCTGCCAGGTATCGTCGCCTATTATTCGAAGCCGGATGGCACGATGCTGTCCTTTCCTTACAATTCTTCCTCGCCGATCCTCTACTACAACAAGGATACCTTCAAGAAAGCCGGCCTGGATCCAGAAACTCCACCGAAAACGTGGCCGGAGGTGTTTGAGGCCGCCAAAAAGATCAAAGCGAGTGGCGCATCATCCTGCGGCTTGACCTCCACCTGGCTCACCTGGATCCAGACAGAGAACTTCGCAGCCTGGAACAACGTATCCTACGGTTCAAACGAAAACGGCCTTGGCGGAACCGAGGTGACGCTCGCCTTCAACAGCCCGCTTTTCGTTCAGCATTTTCAGGCGATCGCCGACCTCGCCAAGGATGACACGTTCCGCTATGGCGGGCGCACCTCGGAAGCCAAACAGCTCTTCACTTCCGGTGAATGCGGCATCATGACGGAATCGTCAGGCGGCCTCGGCGATATCGTCAAATCCGGCATGAACTACGGCATCGGACAATTGCCTTATTATGAAGGCGAAGGTCGGCCACAGAACACGATTCCCGGCGGGGCCAGTCTCTGGGTTTTTGCGGGTAAGAGCGATGCTGAATACAAGGGCATCGCCGAGTTCTTCCACTTCCTGTCGCAGACAAACGTCCAGGCGCGGCTGCATCAGGTTTCCGGCTACATGCCGGTCACGATGGCCGCTTATGAGGAAACGAAGAAGTCGGGTTTCTACGACAAGAACCCGGGGCGGCAAACGCCAATCCTGCAGATGATGGGCAAGGCACCGACGGAAAACTCCAAGGGGGTGCGCCTCCCGAACTTGCCGCAGGTCCGCGACATCATGAATGAGGAATTCGAGGCCATGCTTGCGGGAAAACAGGATGCAAAAACGGCACTCGACAAGGCTGTCGAACGCGGCAACGCTGCTATCAAGCAGGCCGTTAGCCAGTAGTCGTCGAAATGACTTGCGCCCGCGGCCCACAGGCCGCGGGCGGTTCTTCATGTCAAGGAGTTCTCCGTGCAGCGCGTTGTTTTTCCAAACAAGATGCTTCCCTATTTCCTGGTTGCTCCGCAAATTATCCTGACCGTTGTTTTCTTTTTCTGGCCGGCAAGCCAGGCCCTCTACCAGTCGGTACAGCGCGAGGATCCCTTCGGCTTGAAGAGCGGCTTCGTCGGCCTTGCAAATTTCCGCGACGTCTTTGCGGACCCCAACTATCTGCATTCTCTGCAGGTCACGATCGTCTTCAGCCTACTGACGGCATTGCTTTCGATGGTCGTGGCATTGGCGCTCGCGACTGCCGCAGATAAAGTCGTGCGTGGTCAGACCTTTTACCGAACGCTGCTGATTTGGCCTTATGCGGTCGCGCCCGCCGTGGCCGGCATGCTCTGGCTTTTCATGTTCAATCCTGCAATGGGCACGTTTGCCTATCTTCTGCGGCGTAACGGCTTCATGTGGGATCCGCTGCTCAACGGCGATCAAGCAATGATGCTTGTTGTCGTGGCGGCTGCGTGGAAGCAGATCAGCTACAACTTCCTGTTCTTCGTCGCCGGCCTGCAAGCCATTCCGAAATCGCTGATCGAGGCTGCGGCAATCGACGGAGCGCGCGGCAACCGACGTTTCTGGACGATCGTTTTCCCGCTTTTGGCACCGACGACCTTCTTCCTGCTCGTCGTCAACACCGTCTACGCCTTCTTCGATACCTTCGGCATCATCCATGCAGTCACCGGCGGCGGCCCCGCCAAGGCCACCGAAACGCTCGTCTACAAGGTCTATAATGACGGCTTCGTGAACCTCAATCTTGGCTCGTCGGCCGCTCAATCCGTCATCTTGATGATCATCGTCATTGCGCTGACCGCGTTTCAGTTCCGCTTCGTCGAGAAGCGCGTGCACTATGCGTGAGATGCGGCAATGATCGAAAAACGCCCCCTCGCCAATCTTATCGGCCATCTGATGCTGATTGTCGGCATCATCATCGTCGCGTTCCCGATCTATTACACGTTCGTCGCCTCGACAATGACGTCGGCGGAGATCATCAGGCCGCCCATCTCGCTGTTGCCCGGCGATCATTTCGTAGAGAACTACACCTCCGCACTTTCCGGCGGTGTTGAACAGGTCGTCGGAGTGAGCCTCGAGCGCCTGCTCTTCAACACATTTGTCGTGGCGGTCCTGATAGCGGTCGGAAAGATTCTGATCTCCTTTCTCTCGGCTTTCGCGATCGTTTTCTTCCGTTTCCCGTTTCGCATGGCCTTCTTCTGGATGATCTTCATCACGTTGATGCTTCCAGTCGAGGTTCGTATCCTTCCGACCTATAAGGTGATCGTCGATCTCGGCATGATCGACACCTATGCCGGATTGACACTTCCGCTGATGGCCTCTGCCACGGCGACATTTCTCTTCCGCCAGTTTTTCCTGACAATCCCAGGGGAATTACTGGAGGCGGCGCGGATCGACAGCGCCGGCCCCTTCCGCTTCATGCGCGATATACTGCTACCCTTGTCGAAGACGAATATCGCAGCGCTCTTCGTGATCCTCTTCATCTATGGCTGGACCCAGTATCTCTGGCCTTTGCTTGTCACCAATGACGCGAAGATGAATACGATCATCATCGCTCTTCGAAAGATGATGGATTTCGCCGATGCGGCAACCCCCTGGAACTACGTGATGGTGACAGCAATCCTTGCAATCATTCCGCCCATTCTCGTCGTCGTGCTCATGCAGCGCTGGTTCGTAAAAGGTCTTGTGGAGACGGAAAAGTAATGGCCAAGATCAATCTCAACGATGTCCGCAAGACCTATGGCGGCGGTATCGAAGCCATCAAGGGAGTATCGATGGAAATCGCAGACGGCGAGTTCGTCGTGCTCGTCGGGCCTTCAGGCTGCGGCAAATCAACGTTGCTGCGAATGATCGCCGGTCTCGAAGGCATCACGTCGGGCGAAATCGCCATTGGCGATCGCGTGGTCAATCGCCTGGAGCCGTCCGAGCGCGATATCGCCATGGTCTTCCAGAACTACGCGCTTTACCCGCATATGACGGTTCGGCAGAACCTTGCTTACGGCCTGAAGAACCGCAAGACACCGAAAGACGAAATCGAGCGCCGCATCGAAAAGGCTGCAAGCGCGCTCGAGATCGAGGCGTTTTTAGAGCGCAAACCGAGGCAGTTGTCGGGCGGGCAGCGTCAGCGTGTGGCGATGGGGCGCGCCATCGTGCGAGAGCCGGCCGCTTTCCTGTTTGACGAGCCGCTCTCCAATCTTGATGCCAAGCTCCGCGTACAGATGCGCGTCGAGATCAAGCGCCTGCAGCGTTCGCTGGCGACAACAAGCGTCTACGTGACCCATGACCAGATGGAGGCGATGACACTGGCCGATCGTCTTGTAGTGCTGAACGGTGGCCAGATTGACCAGATCGGCACACCAATCGAGCTTTACGAGAAGCCGGCCACGACCTTCGTTGCAACCTTTATCGGCTCGCCTTCCATGAACCTTTGGGACCGGACCGGTGACAGCAGCGGCTTCTTGCTATCGCCCAGCACCGCCCTCCCCGCCAGTGCCGTCACGCTGGGAGTCCGACCGGAGGACCTCCACATTTGGCAAGAGGGCAGAGCGGATGCGTTCAGGGCTGACGCGCGGGTTGGCGCCGTCGAGCTCGTTGGAGCGGAAAGCTATGTCCACGCTTGGCTCGCAAACGGTCAGCCGATCGTCTTCCGGGTTCCCGGCCGGTCGCGGATCGCCATTGACGAAGGTGTGTCGGTCTGCGCGGCTGCCGAAAGCCTTCACCTCTTCGACGACGGCGGCAGACGCATGACTTGGTAGACCGCCCCGAGGTGCAGGAAGCTCGCTTGCAGGCCGGAAACATCGTCATTACCTGGGTTGTCACGCTTCGTGCCGCGGCATATATCTCGGCTCTCGTCTACTGTGGGTCACGCACTCATAAATTGCTGGTGGTAGCTGCTGATGAGCCAGCCTCGCTACGAGTTGACGGATTTCGAGTGGTCGGTGATCGAGCCGCTGCTACCGAGCAAGCCGCGCGGGGTGCCTCGGGTTGACGACCGGCGTGTTCTGAATGGGATTTACTGGCGTCTTCGGACCCGGCTCGCCGTGGACGGAAATTCCCGAGCGCTACGGCCCGTATACGACCTGCTACAACCGCTTCGTCAGATGGCGCAAGGCGGGCGTATGGGACCGGCTCTTCGATGCTGTATCAAGGTTTACGATGGCGATGTGCAGATGATCGACAGCTCGTCGGTCCGGGTTCACCAGCATGGTGCCAACGGTAAAAAAGGGCGCGCGCCGGATACCGCCGGGGCGTGAGCCTGACGACAGATGCATGGGGCGCTCGCGCGGTGGACTGACCACTAAGATCCACGCGCTGGTCGATGCGCGCCCTGCCGATCGCCCTCAAGCTGACGCCCGACAAGCACACGATGGCAGGAGCGCCGCCGACATGCTCGATACGCTCGGCGGCGGCGGCGTGCTGCTCGCCGATCGCGCCTACGACAGTGATGCCTTGCGCCTCCAGATGGCCGCGCGCGGCGTATGGGCCAACATCAAGCCGATGCCCGGCCGCGAACGCCGCCCGCCGTTCAGCGCCTTCCTCTATCGCTACCGCAACCTCGTCGAACGCTTCCTCAGCAAACTCAAGCACTTCCGTGCCGTCGCCACCCGCTTCGAGAAGCACAGCGAAAACTACCTTGTTCTCGTCAAACTCGCTTCAGCCAAAATCTGGTTGCGGCTTTACGAGTCGGTGAGCTAGAAGGCCCCTCTCGGACGCTCGGAGAGGCGTTCAGGCAGGAGCCCGACCATGATCAAGATGAGCGTCTATTATCCGGCCGATGGCGGCTCGAAGTTCGATCACGATTACTACCGCACCCGCCACATGCCACTGATCCAGGAACGGCTCGGCGATGCCTGCCTGCGCTACGAGATCGATAAGGGCCTTGCGGGTCGCGAACCTGGAAGCGCGCCGCAGTTCGTCGCGGCGTGCCACGTCTACTCGCCGACCCTGGCGATATTCCAGGAGGCGTTAGGTCCCCACCGCGCGGAGATCGCCGCGGACGTGGCCAACTATACGGACATCGCGCCCATCGTGCAGATCAGCGAAGTCGTTGGAGGGTAGGGCTTCGGCGCGTCAGGCGTAGCCGTCGAACTTTCCGGGATCGGCTCAGTGCTGGCGCACCTGATCCATGGTGACGTAGCCGGTGCCGAACCGGTCGACGATCGGGAACACGGGGGTTGCCGTTGAAGCGAAAACTACCTTGCTCTCGTCAAACTCGGCTCAGCCAAAATCTGGATGCGCTTTATGAGTCGGTGACCTAGACTAGTCCACTTTGTTTGATAGCGACCGCCTGAAACAACGCCTGATGGGGTGTGAATAACCGGCCAGAGAGATCAGTGCGTTTGAGTGTTGGGCGGTGTCTGCACTGAGCCTCGGTCCGTGCAGCCAGCCCGTCGAACGCTAGGGCTCCGTGACATAAGCCTCAGCGCCGCTTTGAGAAACCTTCACGAAGTCACGGATCCTTGTCTTGGCAGTAAGCGTAAAGCCGGCACGAATGTCGTTCCTAGCGGATGATGCGATTTTCTTAAGGTCAACGACAACCGGGGATCATGCGATCGATGCGTTCTCGCGAATACACAAAATTGGTCGAACCTGCCTTGCCTAAGCGAGCAATCTCTTGGAAGCTGCTGCTTGAAGACAGGACGTGTTAACGCGTCCGGCAATGCAGATTCGAAAGATTACTTGTGGCTGTTTCATCCCCCCGCACCTTTTTGACATCGCTGTTTCACGCCGCTGTCCGTGCCGCCGATCCCTTGTCGGGCATCAAGGCGCATCTGCCTGCGAAGCCAAAAGGCCGAACGGTGGTGATCGGCGCGGGCAAGGGGGCAGCGCAAATGGCTCGCGCGCTTGAAAGCGTCTGGGACGCGCCGCTCGATGGCGTGGTCGTGACGCGCTACGGCTACGGCTGCGAAACAAAGAAGATCGACATCATCGAAGCCGCCCATCCGGTGCCGGATGCCGCTGGTCTTTCCGCATCGAAGCGGTTGGTCGAAGCGCTGAAAGATCTGACGGCAGACGATCTCGTGATCGCGCTGATCTGCGGTGGTGGCTCGGCGCTTCTGCCCGCCCCGCCCGAAGGCCTGACGCTTGAAGATGAGATCGCGCTTAATGAAAGGCTGCTGGCTTCCGGAGCGCCGATCTCGGCCATGAACGTCGTGCGCAAGCATCTATCCACCATCAAGGGCGGGCGGCTCGCGGCGGCCACGAAAGCGCGCGTCGTCAGCCTCATCGTATCGGATATCCCGGGAGACAATCCCGCCCATGTCGCCTCAGGACCCACCGTTCCCGATCGCTCCACCCGGTATGAGGCTATCGAGGTCGTCCGGCAATATGGCCTCCAGCTTCCCAAGGCAGCGCTCGATCACCTGAGCTCCCCGGCCGCAGACGCGCCCCTTCGGGACGATCCGATCTTTGCCGGACACGAACATCACATCATCGCTTCGGCCGGTGTGTCGCTCGAGGCCGCCGCTCAACTGGCCAAGTCCAACGGCATCACCCCCGTGATCCTGTCGGATTCGATCGAGGGCGAATCCCGTGACGCTGCACTGGTGCACGCGGCCATAGCCCGTGAGGTTCTTGGCCGCAACCGACCATTCGAAAAGCCTGCGGTCATCCTCTCGGGCGGAGAGACAACCGTGACACTCCGCGCCAAGGGCGGCAGAGGCGGGCGCAACGGGGAATTTGCGCTTGCCGCCGCACTCGCAATCGACGGATACGACATCCACCTCCTGGCAGCAGACACCGACGGGATCGACGGCTCGCAAGACAACGCCGGCGCATTTGCCGACGGCACCACCGTCAGGCGCCTGCGCGAAGCCGGCCTCGATCCCCGCCGCCTGCTTGATGGCAATGACAGCTATTCGGCCTTCCAGGCTATCGGCGACCTCTTCGAGACTGGCCCGACAGGCACCAACGTCAACGATTTCAGGGCGATCTTGGTTCGCTGATGGCGAAGCCAGGCGCCGGCGTCTACATTGTCGGCACCGCTTGCCTGCTTTCCCGGCGGAAAGCATCCGGGCTGGTCGACATCCATTTGCGGAACGCCCGGAAAAATGCGCTGGGTTCGGAATAGCCGAGTTGTGTGGCGATGTCGCCGATCGTCTTTGGCGTATTGAGCAGCATGTCCACGGCCATATCGCGGCGGATATCGTCCTTTATGCCGGCATAGCTCTGCCCTTCGTCACTCAGGCGATGACGCAGGGTGGAAACCGGCATGCGCATGTCGGCCGCAAGGTCCACGAAGTTCGACCAGGCAGCCGGCGGCAGCCTGCTCAGCCTCCGGCGGACACTGGAAGCGAGCCCGGCATCATAGCGATAGCGCACGAGGATGTTCGCCGGTGCGCCACGCAGGAACTGTTTTAGTGCCTGCTCGGTCCGCGAAACCGAAAGGTCCAGCATGGCGCTGTCGAAACCCAGCCGGCTGACGGGTTGAGAGAACCTGACGGGGGCACCGAAGAAGAGCCGGTAATCAGCTCCCTGTTTCGGCTCATCACAGCGAAAATCGACGAGCCGGAGGGGGATCCGGCGGCCCACCAGCCAGCACGTGATACCATGCAAAATGATCCAGTAGGTGCGATAGGCGAAAGCCGAGCGAGGCCTGCCGGCATCCGCAAGCTCGATCTCAGCCAAGCCGTCGCGAACGACGAGTTTGCCGCGCGGATCCTCGAGGACGACATTGAGGAAGCGCAGTGCCCGGTGTAACGCCTGGCCGAGGCTTCGTGCGTGCAGCACGCAGTGGCAGAGCAGCGTGAAGCTTCCGCTGCGCATGGGCCTTCCGGCCATTCCGAAAAATTCGTCATCGAGCTCGGCCGCAATCGCGAGCCACAGTGCACCGTAGCGCTCGGAAGATATCGGCTGGTCGTCGTCCTGAGGCAGTCCGAGCGCAGCAATGAGCGGGGCTGTCGGTTTTCCCATCCGGCGCAGGCTTTCGAGTGCCTCTTCGACGAATCCCGGTGCGATCATGCGCCTTTCAAGTTCAGTCATCCCCTTCCCCTCCATATGGCAAAATTGTCCAAAAATATGAAGCAGTTCTGTCATCGCTTGCAATAGTGGGACGACATAAAGTCCGTGCTATTCTGGCTGGGCGCTACATGAGAGGAGCATCGTAGGGCTGTGGGAGATGATCCATGCTGATTCGTGGAGGAACCTTTATCGTCACCGGCGGCGGATCCGGTCTCGGCGCAGCAACCGTGCGGATGCTGGTCGAAGACGGGGCGCGCGTCGTCATTGCGGATCTTAATGAAGAGGCAGGCAAGATGGTCGCCGCAGAGCTCGGCACGCAGGTTTCATACCTGTGTGCCGACGTGACGAGCGAGGTAGATGGTGCGCGCCTTGTCGCCGCTGCGCTCGATACCTTCGGTGGCCTGCGTGGGCTCGTCAACTGCGCCGGCGTTGCGCCGGCCGAAAAGGTCATTGGACGCGATGGGCCGCATCGGCTCGAGAGCTTTTCGCAAGCGATCGGCATCAATCTGATCGGCACCTTCAACATGACCCGCCTCGCCGCGTCGGCCATTCAGCAACAGGAGCCGGATAGCGAAGGCGAGCGCGGCGTCATCATCAATACAGCCTCGGTTGCCGCCTTCGACGGCCAGATCGGCCAGGCGGCCTATTCCGCCTCCAAGGGCGGTGTGGCCGCCATGACGCTGCCAATTGCCCGCGAGCTTGCCCGCCACGGTATTCGCGTCGTGTCAATTGCTCCCGGCATCTTCGAAACACCGATGATGGCAGGCATGCCGTCTGAGGTTCGTGAATCACTCGGCAGGAGCGTGCCCTTCCCGCCGCGGCTCGGCCGGCCTGCTGAATTCGCCGCCCTGGTGCGCCATATATGTGAGAACAGCATGCTGAACGGCGAAGTCATTCGTCTCGACGGCGCATTGCGGATGGGCGCGCGTTAGGCGTCAGGGAGGACTAAAATGCAATTGCAGGATCCTGTCGTGATTGTCGGCTCGGCACGCACCCCGATCGGCGGATTTCAGGGCGAGCTCAAGGATGCTACG
Source organism: Rhizobium gallicum bv. gallicum R602sp (assembly GCF_000816845.1). Lineage (NCBI taxonomy): Bacteria > Pseudomonadati > Pseudomonadota > Alphaproteobacteria > Hyphomicrobiales > Rhizobiaceae > Rhizobium > Rhizobium gallicum. Next base: position 1,357,507 of record NZ_CP006880.1, read on the forward strand.
GCGCCCGCGCTTGGAGCTGCCGCAATACGGGCCGCACTTGAACGCAGCCGCGTCGAGGCGGGGGCCGTTGATGAAGTGGTGTTTGGCTGCGTCCTACCGGCCGGCCAGGGCCAGGCGCCGGCGAGACAGGCGGCCATCGGCGCTGGCCTTGCCTTTTCGACCGGCGCCAGCACCATTAACAAGATGTGCGGCTCCGGCATGAAAGCGACGATGATTGCTCATGACCTCATTGCCGCTGGAAGTGCCTCGGTCACCATCGCCGGCGGGATGGAAAGCATGACGAATGCGCCCTATCTCCTGGATCGGGCACGTAGCGGCTACCGGCTCGGCCACGGGCGCGTTGTCGATCATCTGTTCCTCGACGGGCTTGAGGATGCTTATGACAAGGGACGTTTGATGGGCACTTTCGCGGAAGACTGCGCCGAGGCCTATCAATTCACACGCGCCGAACAGGATAGCTATGCGATCGCCTCGCTGACGCGGGCGCAAAAGGCGATCGAGGCCGGCTATTTCGATGAAGAGATCACACCGGTGACCATCAAGACCGGCAAAAGCGAACTGACGGTTGCGCACGACGAACAGCCGGGCAAGGCAAAACTTGAAAAGATTCCGGCACTGAAGCCTGCCTTCCGCGACGGCGGAACCGTGACCGCTGCTAATTCGAGCTCGATTTCCGATGGTGCAGCGGCGCTGGTCCTCATGCGCCGCTCCCAGGCCGAACGCCGCGGATTGGAGACGCTTGCCACGATCACTGCCCACGCCACCCATTCGCAGGCGCCCAATCTCTTTGCGACCGCGCCGATCGGTGCTCTTGAGAAGCTTTCCGATCGCGCCGGCTGGTCGTTTGATACAGTCGATCTTTTCGAAATCAACGAGGCTTTCGCGGTCGTCGCCATGGCTGCGATGCGCGATCTCCACCTGCCGCACGACAAGGTCAACGTGCATGGCGGTGCCTGTGCGCTTGGCCATCCGATCGGTGCATCGGGAGCACGTATCATTGTCACGCTGCTTGCGGCTCTTGAGCGATACGACCTGAAGCGCGGCATGGCCGCACTTTGCATCGGCGGCGGCGAGGCAACTGCGGTCGCCCTCGAACGGCACTAAGGGAGGAACCCGGATGATCCTTTCCGACCTGCAGCAGCAAATTCGCGATCTGGCGCGCGATTTCGCCCGCGAGCGCCTGGCACCGGGCGCCGCCGCCCGCGATCGCGATCACTCCTTCCCTCGCGAGGAACTGAACGAGATGGGCGAGCTCGGTCTGCTTGGCATGCTCGTTCCGGAAGCCTTTGGAGGCTCCGACACCGGCACTGTCGCCTATGCTGCCGCGCTCGAGGAGATCGCCGCCGGCGACGGGCCGTGCTCGACCATCATGAGCGTCCATAGCTCGGTTGCCTGCGTGCCGATCCTGAAATTCGGCAATGAAGAACAGAAGCAGCACTTCTTGCCGAGGCTCGCGAGCGGCGAATGGATCGGAGGTTTCGCACTGACCGAGGCGCAGGCAGGCTCCGATGCCTCAAACCTGCGCAGCCGCGCGCGCCGCAACGGCGATCATTATGTGCTCGACGGCGCCAAGCAGTTCATCACCTCGGGCAAGAATGGCCAGATGATCATCGTCTTCGCGGTCACCGATCCCGAAGCCGGCAAGAAGGGTATCACCGCTTTCATTGTGCCGACCGATACACCCGGTTACGAAGTCATCCGTGTCGAAGAAAAGCTTGGCCTCCATTCGACCGATACCTGCCAGATCGCCTTCAACGGCATGCTCATCCCCGCTGAACTCAGGCTCGGCGCGGAAGGGGAAGGATACCGCATCGCGCTGGCCAATCTCGAAGGCGGGCGGATCGGCATTGCCGCGCAGGCGGTTGGCATGGCACGCGCGGCCTATGAGGCGGCGCGCGACTATGCGCTCGAGCGTGTCGCTTTTGGCAAACCGATCATCGAGCACCAGGCCGTCGCCTTCCGTCTTGCCGACATGGCGACGCAGATCGAGGCCGCGCGCCAGCTCGTCTTCCATGCAGCGGCATTGCGCGAAAGCGGCCTGCCGTGTCTTTCCGAAGCCTCGATGGCGAAGCTCTTTGCCTCCGAAATGGCAGAGAGGGTCTGCTCCGACGCGATCCAGATCCATGGCGGCTACGGCTATATGGCCGATTATCCGGTCGAGCGGATCTACCGGGATGTCCGCATCTGTCAGATTTATGAAGGAACGAGCGATGTGCAGCGCATGGTGATTGCGCGCAATCTGTAAACCAAGGATGCGCTGTCCCCTCCTGGAGGAGAGGAGCGGACGGCAAAGGGAGGAATGAGACCATATGGCGGAATTCGCTCAACTGAGCTTGCATGTCCCCGAACCCGCCGTCCGTCCGGGCGGCCAGCCTGATTTTTCCAACGTCAAGATCGCCAAGGCAGGCGCTGTGCCGCGCCCTGAGGTCGATGTCGCGTCTGAGGACATCCGCGAGCTCGCCTATTCGATCATCCGCGTCCTTAATCGCGACGGTGAGGCCGTCGGCCCGTGGTCGGGCATGCTTTCGGACGGCGAACTGCTCACCGGCCTTCGCCACATGATGAAGCTCAGGGCCTTTGACGCCCGCATGCTGATGGCGCAGCGCCAGGGAAAGACATCCTTCTACATGCAGCATCTCGGGGAGGAAGCCGTCAGCTGCGCCTTCCGCAAGGCGTTGCGCAAGGGCGATATGAACTTTCCGACCTATCGCCAGGCGGGACTGTTGATCGCCGACGACTATCCGATGGTCGAGATGATGAACCAGATCTACTCGAATGAGAGCGACCCGCTGCACGGCCGGCAGCTGCCGATCATGTATTCCTCGAAGGACCACGGTTTCTTCACGATCTCCGGAAATCTCGCGACGCAATATGTTCAGGCAGTCGGCTGGGCGATGGCGTCGGCCATCAAGAACGACAGCAAAATCGCCGCCGGTTGGATCGGCGATGGCTCGACAGCCGAATCCGACTTTCACTCCGCGTTGGTTTTCGCCTCCACGTACAAGGCTCCAGTGATCCTCAATATCGTCAACAATCAATGGGCGATCTCGACGTTCCAGGGCATCGCCCGCGGTGGCTCCGGTACTTTCGCTGCCCGCGGTCTCGGCTTCGGCATCCCGGCACTGCGTGTCGACGGCAACGACTATCTCGCCGTCCATGCCGTTGCCTGCTGGGCAGCCGAGCGCGCCAGGCGGAATCTCGGTCCGACGCTGATCGAATATGTGACCTATCGCGTCGGCGCCCATTCGACGTCGGACGATCCGAGCGCTTATCGTCCGAAGACGGAGTCTGAGGCCTGGCCGCTTGGCGATCCGGTTCTTCGCCTGAAAAAGCATCTGATCGTCAGGGGCGTCTGGTCCGAAGAACGTCATCTTCAGGCGGAGGCTGAGATCATCGACGAGGTGATCGAGGCGCAAAGAAAGGCAGAGCAGCACGGCACACTGCATGCCGGCGGCAGACCTTCCGTGCGCGACATCTTCGAGGGCGTCTATGCCGAGATGCCGCCGCATATTCGCCGCCAGCGGCAGAAAGCGGGATACTGAGATGGCCAGAATGACGATGATTGAGGCCGTGCGCAGTGCCATGGACGTTTCGATGGCCCGCGACGACAGCGTCGTGGTGTTCGGCGAGGACGTCGGTTACTTCGGCGGTGTTTTCCGCTGCACGCAAGGGCTTCAGGCTAAATACGGCAAGACCCGCTGCTTCGATACGCCGATCAGCGAATCCGGCATCGTCGGAACGGCGATCGGCATGGCGGCTTACGGGTTAAAGCCCTGCGTCGAAATCCAATTTGCCGATTACATGTATCCTGCCTACGACCAGATCACTCAAGAGGCCGCCCGCATCCGTTACCGCTCGAACGGGGATTTCACCTGCCCCATCGTGCTGCGTATGCCAACCGGCGGCGGTATCTTCGGCGGTCAGACGCACAGCCAAAGCCCGGAGGCGCTCTTTACCCATGTCTGCGGCCTGAAGGTTGTCGTGCCTTCCAACCCTTTTGATGCCAAGGGCCTGCTCATCTCGTCCATCGAGGATCCGGATCCGGTGATGTTCCTGGAGCCGAAGCGGCTCTACAACGGTCCCTTCGACGGTCATCACGAGCGCCCTGTGACCCCCTGGTCGAAACATGACCTCGGCGAAGTACCTGAGGGACACTATACCGTCCCGATCGGCAGGGCCGAGATCAGGCGGTTGGGATCTGCCGTGACAGTCATTGCCTATGGCACCATGGTGCATGTAGCGCTTGCAGCTGCGGAGGATGCCGGCATTGATGCCGAAGTCATCGATTTACGAAGCCTCTTGCCACTCGATCTCGATACCATCGTACAGTCGGTCACGAAGACCGGCCGCTGCGTCGTCGTCCATGAGGCAACGCTTACGTCCGGCTTTGGTGCCGAAGTGGTGTCGCTCGTGCAGGAGCATTGTTTCTACCATCTGGAAGCGCCGGTCATGCGTGTCGCCGGTTGGGACACGCCCTATCCGCACGCACAGGAATGGGACTATTTCCCCGGGCCTGCGCGCGTCGGGCGGGCACTTGCAGAAGTGATGGAGGCGTAAGCCATGGGCGAGTTTACGATCAAGATGCCCGATGTCGGCGAAGGGGTGGCCGAGGCTGAACTTGTCGAATGGCACGTAAAGGCCGGTGATCCCGTGCGCGAGGACATGGTGATCGCCGCCGTCATGACGGATAAGGCGACGGTCGAAATCCCTTCTCCCGTTACCGGCATCGTCGTCTGGCTAGGGGCGGAGATCGGCGACCGGGTCGCCGTGAAGGCGCCTTTGGTGCGCATCGAGACGGCCGGTGAAGGCGGCGAGATTCGAACCGAAATCCCTGCGGCTGTAACGCCCGCGAAAGCTCTTGAGCCACCGTTGCCTGCATTAGATCTCACAAAGGGAACGGTACCGAAAGCCGCTACCGCGCCTCGTGAAATTGTTGCGGTGCCCGCCGAAAAGCCGCTCGCCTCCCCTGCCGTCCGGCTCTTTGCCCGGGAGAACGGCATCGATCTCAGGCAGGTGACGGGAAGCGGTCCTGCCGGCCGTATCCTGCGCGAGGATATCGACCAGTTTTTCGCGCACGGCGCGGCCCCCTTCCCGGCGCAAGTGGTTCCAGGAAGAAAGACTACGACAGAAGAGATCAAACTTACCGGCCTTCGCCGGCGCATTGCCGAGAAGATGTCGCTGTCAGCCTCCCGCATTCCCCACATTACCTATGTCGAGGAGATCGACATGACGGCGCTGGAGGAACTGAGAGCCACAATGAACCGCGACCGCAAGCCGGAACAGCCGAAGCTTACCGTCCTGCCTTTCCTGATGCGGGCAATCGTCAAGGCGGTTGCTGAACAGCCAAACCTCAACGCTACCTTCGACGATCATACAGGCGTACTCACCCGTCATGGGGCCGTCCACATCGGCATTGCAGCGCAGACGCCCGCCGGGCTGGTGGTGCCTGTCGTGCGACATACGGAGGCGCGCGGCATCTGGGATTGCGCCAGCGAGATGAACCGGCTTGCGGAGGCGGCGCGCACGGGTTCAGCGACGCGTGATGAGCTCGGCGGCTCGACGATCACCATCAGTTCGCTCGGCGCGCTCGGCGGCATCGTCTCGACGCCTGTGATCAATCATCCCGAAGTTGCCATCATCGGCGTCAACAAGATCGCCGTCCGTCCGGTCTGGGACGGCACGCAGTTCGTGCCGCGGAAGATGATGAACCTCTCCTCAAGCTTCGACCATCGCATCGTAGACGGATGGGATGCTGCCACCTTCGTCCAGCGCGTCCGGGTTCTTCTCGAAACGCCGGCACTCATTTTCATCGAAAGCTGAGTTTTATGAAAGAGATCGTCTGCAAGCTCCTCGTCATCGGCGCCGGTCCTGGAGGCTATGTCTGCGCCATCCGGGCTGGCCAGCTCGGCATCGACACCGTCATCGTGGAGGAGAGCAAACCTGGCGGAACCTGCCTGAATGTCGGCTGCATCCCGTCCAAGGCGCTAATTCATGCGGCAGAAGAGTTCGCCGTAGTCCGCCGCATGGCTGCCGGAAGGAGCCCGATCGGCATCCGTGTGGCGGATGCTGCCATCGACCTGGCGAAAACCATCGGTTGGAAGGATGGTATCGTTGGCCGGCTCACCAGCGGTGTCTCAACGCTGCTTCATAAGGCGAATGTCAAGATCGTCCACGGACGCGCGGTTTTTCGCGACGGCAAGACCGTGGAGGTGGAGACGGAAACGGGTGCGCAGATCATTCGCGCCGACACCGTGGTCATCGCCACCGGCTCGGAGCCGGTCGACCTTGCAAGTCTTCCCTTCGGTGGTCGCGTCATTTCCTCAACCGAGGCCTTGTCGCTTAAGGATCTGCCGGAGAAGCTTGTGGTTGTCGGCGGCGGCTATATCGGCCTCGAGCTCGGCACCGCCTTTGCCAAGATGGGCTCCGAGGTGACCGTTGTCGAAGCACTGCCGCAGATCCTGCCGCAATATGATGCCGATCTCGTGCGCCCTGTGCTACGCAAGCTCGGAGAGCTCGGCATTCGCGTGCTGACCAGTGCAAAAGCCAAGGGGCTCTCTGGCGACGGAAATGCACTCTTTGTCGAGGCGGCGGATAGTCAGGAACAACAGCTGCCGGCCGACCGCATCCTGGTCACCGTCGGACGCAAGCCGAAAACCACAGGATCGGGGCTGGAAGAGCTCGATCTAGATCGTTCAGGGCCTTACCTGCGCATCGACGAGCGCTGCCGCACGTCGATGCGGGGCATATATGCGATCGGCGATGTCACCGGCGAGCCGATGCTTGCCCACCGCGCCATGGCGCAGGGCGAAATGGTGGCCGAGATTGTGGCCGGCCGGAAGCGTGCCTGGGACAAGCGCTGCATTCCGGCAGTTTGCTTCACGGACCCGGAGATCGTGACGGCGGGTCTTTCCCCCGGCGAGGCCCGTGCTCAGGGCTATGAGATCCGCGTCGGCCAATTTCCCTTCAGCGCCAACGGCCGCGCCATGACGATGCATTCGGACGAAGGCTTCGTGCGTGTCGTGGCTCGCGCCGACAGCAATCTTGTCCTCGGCCTTCAGGCCGTCGGCGCCGGGGTTTCGGAGCTTTCGGCCACCTTCGCGCACGCCATGGAGATGGGCGCGCGCCTCGAGGATATCGCCGGTACGATCCATGCCCATCCGACACGCAGTGAAGCCATCCAGGAAGCAGCCCTTAAGGCACTCGGCCATGCATTGCACACATGACGTGTAGTTGCGAACGGTCCGTAGATTGCGTGGGACTAGCGCGCCGATGTCAGAGCCTAGTTCTTGCATCTTCCATTTCCGTACGAGCCGGGAATCGCGTCTTGTGAGCACGGCAACAGTGGCTTTCGGTCGGGAAGACGTCGTCTGGCTTTCTCGCGGCTTTTGGTAAAGTGCTCCCCGAAAGGGGAGACGAAACAAAGACGGGAAGCACTCCGCCGGGATACGCCGGTCGGTCACGATACGGCCGATCATTGCATGGTCGGCAACTGCTTCAAGGGATTGGCGAGCGGCACACCGAGCGGCTTGAAATGGCGCTCATTGGCCGTCAGAACGGTGAGACCGTGCGCGGCGGCGGTGGCGGCAATTGCGATGTCCTCGAAGCCGGGATCATGGGCACGCGCCCGGTCGAGAAGCAGGCCGGCATGACGCGCCTCCTCGATGCCGAACGGCAGGATGCGCCCCGCATAGAAATGTTCCACCGCCGATAGCCAGCGGCCTAAGTTCTCCGCCTTCGTCGTCGTTGCGATCCTGACGGCTCGAGCAACGCCTGCCTCGATCTCGGCAATGGTGATCGTCGAAAGATAAAGCCGGTCACTATGGGCGCGCATCCATGCTGTGAACGCCTCGACGTAGGAGTGGCCGCCGGTTGCGAGCAAATTTATGAGCTTCTCCATCTGGCGGTGGCCTTTAGCCACTGCCTCGTTCTTGCCTCTGGATCGCTGTTGAGCGTAATGTCGGTCACAACGGCCGCGCTGTCTGCGCCATGGGCAAAGACGCCGTCGATTCGATCGACATTCAGCCCGCCGATGGCGACAAGCGGCAGGCCGGCGATGCGTATTTTCCATTCGCGGAGTCGTTCCAGCCCCTGCGGCGCCCATTTCATCTGCTTCAGGATCGTCGCATAGATTGGGCCGAGCGCGACATAGTCCGGCCTTGCGGAGAGCGCTGTCTCCAGCTCGGCTCCGTCATGCGTCGAGAGCCCGAGCTTCAGACCGGCTTCACGAATCGCGGAAAGATCGGCTCCGGCCAGATCCTCCTGTCCCAGATGGAGGAAATCGCATCCCTCCTCGATCGCCAGTTGCCAATAGTCGTTGATGATCAGCTGGCATCCATTCGCGGAGCAGATCGACTTTGCGTTGCGGATATCAGCACGGATTTCTGCCTCGGTCCGGTCCTTGATGCGGAGTTGAACCAGCTTGACGCCGAGCGGGACCAAGCGGGCGATCCACTCTGCGCTGTCGACAATCAGATAGAATGGATCGAGCCTCATGCAAAGACCGCCGTTCCGATGACCGGCGTCGAGGGCACGGCCATCTCGCGCGGCTCCAACATACCGGCACCGAATGCCTGATGGCCCGCCTCGATTGCCCTGGCAAAAGCCTCGGCCATGGAGACAGGATCGCCGGCGCCCGCCACAGCGGTGTTGAGAAGAACCGCATCAAAGCCGAGTTCCATGACGGTTGCTGCATGCGAGGGCCTGCCGATGCCGGCGTCGACGATCAGCGGCACCTCGGGAAAATGCCCGCGTATCGCTCGAAGGGCAGAGAGATTGAGCGGCCCGGCGGCACTGCCGATCGGCGCGCACCAGGGCATCAAAACCTTGCACCCCGCTTCCAGCAAGCGTTCCGCCACCACAAGATCATCGGTCGTGTAAGGAAAGACTTCGAAGCCCTCACCCGAGAGGATACGCGCGGCTTCGACCAGCCCAAAGACATCGGGCTGCAGCGTATCGTGATTGCCGATCACCTCCAGCTTGATCCAGTTGGTCTGAAACACCTCGCGCGCCATCTTCGCCGTCAGCACGGCTTCGGAGACGCCATGGCAGCCGGCCGTATTGGGCAGCACACGTACGCCGAGCGCCCGGATCATGTCGAAAAACCCACCACCGTTCCGGCCGCCGGCGGTTTCACGCCGCAAAGAGACGGTGACGATAGCGGTCTGCGATCGCTGGACGGCTTCAGTCAAGATTGCCGGTGAGGGATAGCGAGCCGTTCCGAGAAGAAGGCGGGACGCAATTTCGGCTCCATAAAGGTTCAGCATGGCTCAACCTCCCTGCATCGGGGTCAGAATTTCTATCCGGTCATTCTCGTCAAGCGTATGGCCCGCCCGCTCCTCCCGGTGGACGAGCTCGCCGTTGACGGCGGTTGCGAGCCACTCGCCTTCGTACTCCATCAGGCTCAGCAGCTCGGAAAGCGTCTTGGCACAGATATTCTGAGCCTCGCCATTGATGATCAGTCTCATGAAAACATCCCTTCTTGTTGGCCTACTTGTTGGGGTTTGCCGAATACAAGCTCCACAGCTTCGGCCGCCATTGCCGGTGCCAGCAAAAAACCGTGACGATACAAGCCGTTGACGAATACTGTGTTCGCGTCGCGGACGGCGCGGGGAAAGTTATCGGCGAAGGCGGGGCGGATTCCGGCGCCGGTCTCGACGACGGTTGCGTCTGCAAAGGCCGGATGAAGCGCGTAGGCGGCGTTCAGCAGTTCCATCAACGAGCGTGCCGAAATCGGCCCGTCGAAATCGGTTTCGATCATCGTGGCACCGACCATGAAAAGCCCGTCGCTGCGAGGGACGATGTAGAGCGGGATGCGCGGATGCAGCAGGCGAACCGGGCGGGAAAGGTCCACCTCCCGGGTCTTGAGATAGAGCATCTCGCCGCGAACACCGCGAAGTCCGCCGGCCTTGCCAATCTGCGCCGCACCAGTGCAGTCGACATAGTCGTCGAAGCTGACCTCGTCGGCATCTCGAACGAAGGACACGCCCTGCGTTGCAAGCCTCTCCCGCAGCCTTGCGAGCGCCCGGCGGGGATCAAGATGGGCTTCGCGAGGAAAGAACAGGCCTTGCCGGAAGCGCCCGGCAAGGGCGGGTTCCAGCCCGGCAATGGCCTTCCCATCGAGCCATTCACAACCGGTCGTGCGGCTGGCGAAGCGTTGCAGTTCACCAAGATCGCGGGCCGGCGCGACCACGAGCGTACCATTGCGTCGCACTTCTCCCGGCACCATCGCCTCCCACCGGTCGGCGGCGTCGAGGCCCTGTAAGAGCACTGCTTCGTCAGCACTTTCCCGCTCGCACCAAGGCGCCAGCATTCCGCCGGCAAACCAGGATGCGGCACCCCTGAAACCCTCATTCGGATCCACGACCGTCACATCAGCACCGCGGGCTTGAAGCGCATGGGCAACCGAGAGGCCGGCAACGCCGGCCCCTTTGACAAGCACGCGCATCTCAGTCGCCCGAATGCTGAAGTGCTTCGATTGGAACGTAGAGATCCCCGCCCTCTCGGAATTTTGCTGCCATCGCATCCAGGCCCTCCTTCTGCGCCTCGGCGCGAATGTCGTGCGAAATCCGCATGGAGCAGAATTTCGGGCCGCACATCGAGCAGAAATGCGCGACCTTGTGCGCCTCTTTCGGCAGCGTTTCGTCATGGAAGCTGCGGGCTGTTTCCGGGTCTAGCGAGAGATTGAACTGATCCTCCCAGCGGAACTCGAAGCGGGCGCGGGACAATGCGTCGTCGCGAAGACGCGCGGCCGGATGTCCCTTGGCGAGGTCGGCGGCATGCGCTGCGATTTTGTAGGTGATCACCCCGGTCTTGACATCATTGCGATCCGGCAACCCCAGATGCTCCTTTGGCGTGACATAGCAAAGCATGGCCGTCCCGAACCAACCAATCATCGCAGCTCCTATGCCTGAGGTGATATGGTCGTAGCCGGGTGCGATATCCGTCGTCAGAGGGCCGAGCGTGTAGAAGGGCGCCTCGCCGCAGACGGCAAGCTGCTTGTCCATGTTTTCCTTGATCTTGTGCATCGGAACATGGCCTGGCCCTTCGATCATCACTTGGCAGTCCTTTTCCCAGGCAATCTTCGTCAGTTCGCCAAGGGTTTCGAGCTCGGCGAACTGCGCTGCGTCATTGGCATCGGCAATCGAGCCCGGCCGCAGGCCGTCGCCGAGCGAGAAGGAGACATCATAGGCGCGGCAGATATCGCAGATCTCCTCGAAATGCTCGTAAAGAAAACTCTCACGGTGGTGATGCAGACACCACTTCGCCATGATCGAGCCGCCGCGCGAGACGATTCCGGTCACCCGGTTGACGGTCAGCGGGATATAGTGGAGCCGCACGCCGGCATGGATGGTGAAATAGTCGACACCCTGTTCCGCCTGTTCGATCAGCGTGTCACGATAAACCTCCCATGTCAGGTTCTCGGCAACGCCTTCGACCTTTTCCAGCGCCTGGTAGAGCGGCACGGTACCGATCGGCAATGGCGAATTGCGGATGATCCATTCGCGGATATTGTGGATGTTGCGGCCGGTCGAAAGGTCCATGACCGTATCGGCACCCCAGCGCGCCGCCCAAACCATCTTTTCGACCTCTTCGGCCATCGACGAAGTGACGGCGGAATTGCCGATATTGGCGTTGATTTTCACCAGGAAGTTGCGACCGATGATCATCGGTTCGGCCTCCGGATGATTGATGTTGGCGGGGATGATCGCGCGGCCTGCGGCCACTTCCTGCCGGACGAATTCCGGTGTGACATAGTCGGGGATATGGGCACCGAAGCTTTCGCCGTCGCGCACTATGGCCTCGCCTTGAGCCTTTCGGCCGAGATTTTCGCGGATGGCGATGAATTCCATTTCCGGCGTGATGATGCCGGCACGCGCATAGGCAAGCTGGGTGACGGCCTTGCCATTCTTGGCCCGCAGCGGCTGGCGCTGGCCGGGAAATTCGGGCGTCAGCCGCTCACCGCTGGCAAAACCATTGTCTTCCGGGCGCACGTGGCGACCCTGATAGGCCTCGACGTCGCCGCGGGCCAGCACCCAGTCGCGCCGAAGCTGAGGCAAGCCTTCTTCGATGCGAATATCGGCCCCCTCGACCGTATAAGGGCCAGACGAATCATAGACCGCGACTGGCGGCTCGCCTGCGGTCGGATGAACGCTGATCTCGCGCATAGGCACGCGAATGCCGGGATGGATATCTCCCGCAACGTAAACTTTGCGGGATGCCGGCAACGGGCCGGTGGTAACGGTCGGGGTAATGGTCTTTGCGGCAATATTCATGGTTTGAGGCTCCAAGTTGTGATTGGAGACCCAGTCCTCAGCCGGAATGATGGAAAGACGCCGGCATGGATTCCACGCGTGAATTCCAAGCCTTTCGAGCGCTCGCACCGTCCCTACGCCAGTATGAACTGGATCAGGTTCAACGGGTCACTGCGCGCGACAGCAGTATCTCAGCCCCTTGCCGGGACCCCCCTGGTGAATGTTCAAAGGTTAAGGTCGGGTGTCGCCGGTGTCAAGACGAGCGGCTCACGTCACCCTCCTTTGCAGTCAGCGTGCCAGCCACCCGCCGTCGACCGGCAGGACGGTGCCGTGGACGTAGTCGGACGCGGATGAGGCGAGAAACACCGCCGCACCGCCGAGTTCGGCGGGCACTCCCCACCGCCCTGCCGGGATGCGTGCCAGAATGGCGGTACTGCGGTCCAAATCTTCTCGGAGCGCCGTCGTGTTGTTGGTGACAAAGTAGCCGGGCGCGATGGCGTTGACGTTGACGCCTTTGGCTGCCCATTCGCAGGCAAGCAGCCTTGTGACACCGGCAAGGCCGCTCTTGGAGGCCGTGTAGGACGGAATGCGGATGCCGCCTTGGAAGGACAGCAGCGAGGCGATGTTGATAATCTTGCCCCTGCCCTTTTCGATCATGTGGCGGCCAGCGGCCTGAGCCAGGAAGAAGGCCGTTTTGAGATTGGTGTCGATGACTGCGTCCCAGTCTTCCTCGGTGAAGTCGATCGCATCGGCGCGGCGAATGATACCGGCATTGTTGACGAGGATGTCGAGTGCACCGAAGGCCGAGAGCGTTTCGGCGACGATGCGCTTTACCGGCGCGATCGTGCCAAGATCGGCGTTGATGGCGTGGAAGCGCGCGCCAGCCTCCGTGACCATCGCCTCGGTTTCATCCATGGACGAGCGGCCGACGGCGGCAATCGAGGCACCTGCTTGCGCAAGCGCCATCGCAATGCCCTGCCCTATGCCAGTATTGGCGCCGGTGACAATGGCCACGCGGCCGGAAAGATCAAATGGGTTTGCCATTGGACTTACCTTAAATCTGCAATCGCGATCTGATCCATGTCGGTGAAGCTCTTGTTGTCACCGGCCATCGCCCAGATGAAGCTGTAATTCTTGGTGCCAGCACCTGAATGGATCGACCACGGAGGCGAGATGATCGCCTGCTCGTTTGCAACCAGCATGTGCCGGGTCTCCTGCGGTTCGCCCATGAAATGGAAGATGCGCTGATCGGCATCGAGATCGAAGTACAGGTAGGCTTCCATGCGACGGTCATGGATGTGGCTCGGCATGGTGTTCCAGATGCTGCCCGGCTCCAGCACGGTCAGTCCCATGGTGAGCTGGCAGGACTGGCAGACCTCGGGATGGATGAACTGGAAGATTGATCGCCTGTTGGCAGTTGCCGCTTCGCCAAACGTGAGATGCCGAGCCTGTTCGCGCGTCAATAGCACCGTGGGATGCGGTTGATGTGCCGGCGTCGAAACGAGGTAGAATTTGGCGGGATTACCGGCATCAGCACTTTCGAAGCGGATGTCCACCGCGCCCTTGCCGATATATAGGCAATCGTATTTCGCGCTGTCGTACGCCTTGCCGTCGACCAGGACGCGGCCTGCTCCCCCGATGTTCAGCGCACCGAGTTCGCGTTCGGCAAGGAAGGTTTCCTGGCCGATTGCTTTTGGCGCCGTCAACGTGAGCGCGGCGCCGAGCGGCATTGCGCCGCCGATCACCATGCGGTCGTAATGCGAATAGGTAAGCCTGATTTCGCCGCCTTCGAAGACGGTGTCGACAAGAAAGTGGCGTCGCAGTGTGTCGGTGTCGTAGGCGCGGACGGCCTCGGGATGGGAAGCATGTCTTACGTCGACTTTCATTGAAAATTTCCTTTCTTTTCAGTGCATACCAAAGATTTCTTCGCATCTTCGATAAAGTAATTCGGGTCCCAGATTTCGGCCCTTTCGACCTCGTACAGAAGTCTGCCGAGATGGAGGTCCATTGCCTCGACGGCACCCTTCTTGTCGCCCCTGCGCATATAGCCGATGACGGTCGAATGCTCCTCGATGACGCGGGCGAGACGGCCATCCTGCGGCAACGTCAGGAGGCGGTAACGGTCGCTGTGCACCTTGACCTGCTCGATAATTGCCCAGATGCCGGAAAAGCCGGCGATATCGCTGATCAGTTTGTGGAAATCGATATCAAGCCGGTGGAATGCCGCCACGTCGCCATTGCGAAGGCAGGCGCCAAGGTCGTCGAGATTGCGATCGAGCAGGCGGATGCCGGCTGGCGTCATCTTGTCGACGGCATGGCCGACGGTGGTTATCTCAAGGGCTTTGCGCACAAGAATGGCTTCATAGAGAGCGCGGCGCGGAATGCGCGAGACGAACGTGCCGGACTGGGGAAAGATATCAACGAGGCCATCGTCGGAAAGACGTAAGATCGCCTCGCGGATCGGCGTTCGGCTGACGCCGAAATGCGCCTCCAACTCCTTCTCGCTCAACAAGTCCATGGGCTTGCGCCGAAGCGAGAGGATGTCGTCGCGCAAGACATCGTAGACCAGGGTTGCGGCGCGAGGAGCTGCGGCACGCTGATGGGAAAGTTGGGTTACGCCCGCCAAGGACCGCTTCTTGCGTGCTTCGCTCATTGGCCACGCGTTTTGTCAAATCGCAGTTTGAAATACCGATTGACTTGCACCGATTGCCCTCCCGCAGGCCTTCGCGGAAGTAGTATATTAGTATCTGACTGCGGGCAACGGAAAATCGATCGATGGATGGGCGAATAAAAAGGGGCGGCGTGAAAGCGGCAAACGTTAGCAACCAGGAGGCTGGCTCCTTAGGTGACTCTGAGACGGTAGCGCGCCGAAAAGTCGCCTTCCCACCACATGGGAAAGTTCGTACCCCATTTATTGTTGTGCAGGTTGAAGCGCACGCCGTCGGAAAAGTCAGGCAACGCTTTGCAAAAAGTCATAAAATCCCAGTTTTGCGGTGCGACGAGCGGCGTGTCGAATGGTTCGATGGACAGCACAGTCCCATTCATATCGCCACGAACGCCGCTAACAGCCTGGAGCTGAGCGCCGCCGCTTCGAGCAATATCGCCGCTTTTGTGCCAGAGCCCCATCTTGCGCAAGCTCCATTCGGCCTTTGCTTGAGGCGTGAAGGAAAGAAAGCTTGCCTCCGGCATGCGGTTGGCCGCTTTTGAATGCATCGTCAGCCGAAACTCAAGAGCATCGCCGCGCGTTAAAAATTGCAGCATGACATACTCCGGCGCGCCGTATCGGCTGACCGCTTCATCGGGCATCGCAAGCAGCACCCCTGCTCGACCAGCGGCCTTCAAGGCAGGCATGTAGGTTCTCGACAGTGCAGCACCGGACCTGGCAAGCCCCGGCTTGTCGTGATCGAGGATCGCCCATTCCTGACGATGCGTAAGATATGTATCCATATGCCGGGCGACATCGCTGGCGTCATAGCTCTCGTAGCGATAGGCAATCAGCGATCCGCTGCGACCGGCAATCTTCTTGCCGGTAGGCATCGTAAGAGCGCAAATGTCGCCGGATACTGGATCAACATCAATAGCCCAACCACCGGCCGAAAGGCGCTGCTGGCGTTCGCCCGCCGAGATCATAACGGGCGCGGAAAGCTCGGTTAGAGCGGCCTTTGCCGCCGTGGCATCGGCGCCATCCAGCTGCCGTACGGCTTCATCGAGATAGGAGCGCTGCTCATTCCAGGAGGCTTCCGCATAGGCAAACCGGAAGTCGCTCGCCCGGGCTGTTTCGAAATCCTCGCGGGACCATGCCTGGTCATCTCGGAGATAGGATTTGATGTCGACGCCACAGGTATGTTCTGCAACCATCGCAAGCTTGCGGCCGAATGCGAGCCGGGCGGAATTCAAGCCCTCAGCCGCAAAGCGGTCATAGAGCCGCTGCAACGCGAGAAACTGCGCGGTTTTCTGCGGATCGCTGGCAATGCCGTGAATCCAGCTATCACCGAGCTCGAGCTCCATGCGCGGAAAGCGTTCGCGATTTTCCCAAAGAAGCGCCCCGTAGTCCTCGAGCGTCGCTGCACGGATGATCGCATCGGGATTACGCTGGTGCATCTGCCGGTAGACGTCGGCTGTCTGCGCCACGCTTTGCGGGCCAATATTGTCGCTCGTGTGCGCAAAGCCCAAACCCTCGGAAACACCGTCCGGGAAGTATGTTTCGCCATAGGAACGCTGATACATCACAACGATCTCTTCGCCGCCGGGCGCGCGCCAGCGAAAGATATCAGGCACCTGCGGCGGCGGCGAAGCAGTGTTGACGCCGAGATGCAGGAAACGAATGCCGGCTTCGGCAAGCAGTGGCACCATGCCGAGCGTGTGTCCCGGCACGTCCGTCATCTTCGCTGCAATCGTCTTCTTGCCGAAGCGCCGATCCAGTTCCTGCGAGTAGGAAAGACCGGCCCGGAAGAGGTCGGGCGACATCAACTCCGTATGCGTGGTGAACGGCAGGCCATGCCAACGGATGAGCCCGCGTTCGATTGCCTGCTCCAGTTTCGCCACCTCTTGCGGCCGGCACGAATTCAGATGGTCCCAAATCAACCAGGCGCCGGTGGTCCAGATGAACTTCAAATCATCTGGATCTTCAGCGTAAAAATGCTGGCCCGTCTCGATCGCTTGCGGAATGAAGCGCTCGTGATACTGACGGCGGACCTTTTCGGCATGGTCGGTGAAACCGATGTCGAGATGGGTCTTGAAGACCAGATGCACACGCTTTTGCGTCATGAACCTTCCATTCAGCCAACCGTGCCGCGCACGACGAGACGGGTGCTCAGCGTCTCGATCAAGGGTCCGGCCTCGGGTGTCTTGAGCCGCTTGAGCATCAGCCGGACAAGCGCCCGAACCCGATCTGGCAGATCGATCCGGACGGTGGTGAGGTTGTAGCTCTTCCAATGCGATTGCGGGATGTCGTCGAAGCCGACGATCTTGACGTCGCCCGGCACCGACAAGGAAAGCTCGTGACGCAACGCATCGATTGCGCCGAACGCGCCGACGTCGTTGGAGGCAAAGATGGCATCGGCTCCATCGCCGACACGGAAAAGATCCACCGTCGCGCGATAGGCGGTATCGTAGGTGTAGTCGCCAGGCACGACGATCGGCGGCGGCATGCCGCGCCCTAAAAGCACCTGCGTGATGATGCGTTCACGCTCGGCATTGGCCAGCGATTGCGGCTTTCCGCCAAGATAGGCAATGCGGCGGGCGCCGTAACCCTGCAGCAACGCAACGGCCTGCTCGATGCCCTCTTTCTGCCGCACGACCAACCGGTCGTAGAGGCTGGCAGATGGCTTTCCGCCAAACTCTTCCGCATCATCATAAATGATGTAGATCGGCACTGCGCGATCGAGAAATCCGCAAAGCACGTCCGGCTCCACATTCTCCGTAAAGGCAATGACCGAATCCGGATTGAAACCGCGCATATAGGTGAGCAAGGTCTGGTCCATGCTCAAATCGGCCTTCGCCTTGAACAGCAAAGTGGCAAAACCCTCCGCTTGCAAGGCCGTCGTCAATGCATCGATTTCCTGGCTTTCCCAGGGACTGCACACGTCGGGGACGATCATGCCGACAAGATGCGATCGTCTCGTGACGAGCGAGCGCGCCGCCATATCCGGCGTATAATTCAACTCCCGAGCAATCTGCAGAATGCGGTCGCGCTTTTCCGGCTTCAAAGATGCATTGGGGTTGAACGCGCGCGAAACGGCAACCCGCGAAACATTGGCTTCACGCGCGACCAGGTCAGCGGTCGCACGGGCCATTTTTCTGTCGCTGCGTTCACTCATGAAAGACATCTGGCGTTGGGATTGAAAACGTGTTCATTCATCGTGCACTCGACGACGGTAAAGCGTCAAGCACCATGAAGTAGATTCACGGCGCATACGCGAACTCTGCCGCCTTTTACGGCTTTCGTCCACCGAAAAATTCCAGCGCTCGCAACCCGCAGTGTTGACAAAAATGAAAGCGTGTTCATTCTGGGGCTGGACGAGGTGGGACGTGGCTTGGAGGAGGATCCGGTCCGTTCCGATGCACCGAACCGAAAGGCGTCCGGTCGACAACCGGGCCGAATCCTAGGGAGGAGTTGCAATGCGCAAGGGCATACAGTCTTTATTGCTTGGCGTTTCGGCGGCAGTTGCCTTGTCGGGATCTGCCATAGCCACCGATCTCGACATCACCTGCCGCTGCGTCGTCGGCGGCGTGAACAGCGGCACGGCCGAATGGATCCAAAAGAAAGTCATCCCGGCCTTCACTGAAAAGATGAAGGCGCAAGGCAAGGACGTTACTGTCAAGCTGACCCAATTCGGCGGCGAAGATGAACAGTTGACGCAGCAACTGGCGCTCGACTTCTCGACCGGCGCCGGTCCGGACATTTCGGCTTTCGACGGCTTCCTCATTCCGAGCTTCGTTCAGGGCGGGCTATTAAAGCCGCTTGAAGAAATAGCAGGTCCGGACGTAGCCAGTTGGGATGGCTGGAGCCATATCGCCGATGGCACCAAGGCTTTAATGAGCTACCAGGGCAAGCCTTACGGAATTGCGCTCGGCACCGATGCACGCATGATCTTTGTGCGCAGGGATCTCTTCCAGAAAGCCGGTCTTGATGCAGACAGCTGGCAGCCGAAATCCTGGGGCGAACTGCTTGACGCTGCGCGCAAGATCAAGGCTGCCGATCCAGATTCCTTTCCACTGCAGTTGAACGCCGGCGTTTCCATGGGCGAAGCAACGACCATGCAAGGTTATTGGATGGCGCTTCTTGGCACCGGCGAGCAGGTCACCGACGAAAATGGAAAATACATCGTCGCCAGCCAAGGCATTCTCGATACGCTGAGGCTTTACAAGACCATCTATGTCGACGACAAACTGGGCGATCAGCGCGCCCAGCTCTTGTCAGACGGCCGCAACCGTACCTTTGCAAATTTCCGCGATGGCAAGACGGCAATGCTCGTCGAAGGAGACTGGTTCTACCGTTCGGTGACGGCACCGGGGGCCGAATTTGCCGTCGCCGACCGCGAAAAGGTCATGACCTGGAAGAAGATGCCGGCCGCACAGCCGGGCAAGGGCCTGCGCGGCCAGGATTTCGTCACCATTTCCGGCGGAACGGGCTTCGTCATCAACCCGCATACCGATGCGCCGAAGGAGTCCTGGGAACTGCTCTCCTTCATGAACAGTCAGGAGCAGTTGACCGCGTTCCAAGAGATCCAGCCGGCGATCCGTATCCGTGACGACGTCGCAATCCCGAACTCGCCGTTCTTGACGGAAACGGCAAAAACGCTGCTGCCGATTACGACGGCGCGTCCCAACGACGCCAGTTACAATAAGGTATCCACTGAGATCCAGCGCATGACGGAAAGCGTCGTCTCCGGCGAAATGTCGCCTGAAGACGCGATGGCCCAGTACAAGGCCGCCATTGTCGCCATCGTCGGCGAAGAAAACACCGTCAGCCGTCTCTGACCGGTCGGGACTGGACCTGGCCGGGATCACGGCCGGTCCAATCAAACGGACGCCGCAAACCGTCATCGGGTTTTCAAGAATGAAGAAGTTCTCCCTGCTTTCCACGCGCGCGGGCGCAGTTTTTCTGGCGCCCGCAGCCGCACTGGTCGGCATCTTCGTCATCATCCCCTTTTTCTGGGTAATCTTTGTTTCCTTCACGAACCAAACGCTGCTCGGACGAACGGCGCTCGAACCGGATTTCGTCGGTTTGCAGAACTACGTCGCGCTTTTTAATCCGGCGACCTTCTTCACACGCGGCCAGTTCGGCTTTTCATTGGTCCTGACGATTCAGTTCGTGTTGCTGTCGGCACTCGTCGGCCAGGCGCTGCTCGGCCTCGTGCTTGCCTGGCTCAGCCAGGCCGTCTCACCGTCCCTCAAAACCTTTCTGCAGACGACCGTGATTGCTGCCTGGATCCTTCCGGAAGTGGTGATCGGTTTTGCTTGGTTTGCCTTCCTCGACTATGACAATGGCACGCTGAACATGATCATGCGCAGTCTCGGCCTGCCGCCAGGAGACTGGCTGCTGCAGCAGCCATTCCGGGTGATCGTTTTCTTCAACACATGGCGCGGCGCCGCCTTCTCGATGATGCTTTTCAACTCGGCTTTCCAATCGATCCCGCCAAGCTATTTCCAGGCCGCCGATGTCGCCGGCGCAAGCTCTTGGCAGAAGCTGCGCGATATCGCCCTGCCGCTGATCCGCGGTCATATTGTTACCGACCTCATCCTGATTACCATGTGGACCTTCAACGTCTTCACGCCCTTCCTGCTGACAAACGGGGGGCCATCCTACCGCACCGAAATTCTTTCCATCTATACCTACCGGATCGCCTTCAAGGATTTCGAATTCGGCAAGGGTGCCGCCGTAGGCGTCGTCATCATGCTCATCAATCTGGTATTCGCGCTCGCTTACCTGCGTATCGCTCGCATAAAGACGGCGGAGGCAGAGTGATGCAGATATCGCGCGCAGTCTATGTGCAGCGCTTGGGCTTTTCGGCTGTTGCCGCGCTGCTCGGGGCCATTTTCGCGCTACCACTCGTCTGGTTCGCCTTTGCGCCGTTCAACGCGCGCGCCGAGCTCGGCCTTGCCATCCCTAAGCCGTTCACGCTGGCGAATTTTGCAACCGTCTTCCAAAACAGCTTCGCCATGCAGGCGCTGTTCAACAGTCTCGTCCAGGCCCTCGGCGGTGTCGTCTTCGTCGGCACTGCCGCAACCCTCGCAGCCTACGCGCTGTCCCGCTCCTCGGTCCCGGGCAAGGGTGCGGTCACATATATCCTGCTGCTCTTTTCTTCCGTGGTGTCCGGTTCGGCGGCAATGGTGCCGATCTTCCTGATCATATCAGCGGCGGGTCTCATCGACACGCATCTTGCTGTTATCCTTGTCTTTGCGGGCGGACTGCTGCCGACGGCGATGTTCATCCTGCGTGATTTCATCGACGCAATCCCACGCTCTTACGAAGAGAGCGCCATGGTCGCTGGCGCATCGCCGCTTCAGGCGTTCTTCGACGTGGCGTTGCCAGTGATCCGGCCCGGTATTGTCGTGGTCGTCGTCTGGGCCTTCGTGAATATCTGGGGCAGTTTTCTCATCCCCTTCATCCTGCTGCGCAGCGACAATCTGATGCCCGCCTCCGTGGCAATCTACTCGTTTTATTCCGAAGCCGGCACGCCCATTGTCACATTGCTTGCCGCCTATTCTCTTCTCTATTCGCTGCCGGTCATCGTGCTCTACCTCTTCGTAAACTGGAAGTTCGGCTTCCGGTTCTTCGGTGGCATCAAGTCGTAATCGAAAGATCAGTCTCATGGCCTCTGTCGAATTCCAGAACGTCTCTAAGAGCTTCGGTGCCTTCAACGCCGTGCCCGACATCAGCTTTTCGATCGCCGACGGCGAATTCGTCTGCCTGCTCGGGCCCTCAGGCTGCGGCAAGACCACCAGCTTGCGCATGATCGCCGGCCTGGAAACGCCTACCTCAGGCAAGGTGCTGATCGCCGGCAAGGACGTCACCTTTCTTCATCCAAAGGACCGGAAGATTTCGATGGTCTTCCAGGACTATGCGCTTTATCCGCACATGAACCTTGCCGACAACATCGCCTATCCCTTGAAGGTCCGCGGCGAGGCGGAGGACAAGCGTCATGCACGGGCCAAGGAAGTCGCCGACGTGCTTAAGATCGGCGATCTCCTAAAGCGCTTGCCGAGCCAGATTTCCGGCGGGCAACAGCAGCGCACCTCGCTTGCCCGCGCCCTTGTCTATCCAAGCCAGGTCTATCTTTTCGACGAGCCGCTCTCGAACCTCGACGCCAAGCTTCGCCTCGAGGCCCGCGGCTTCCTCAATCATCTTCAGCGCGACATGGGTATGACAGCCGTCTACGTCACCCACGATCAGGCCGAGGCCATGGCGCTTGCGACCCGCATCGCGGTCATGGACAAGGGGCGTGTCGTGCAATTTGCTCCGCCGATCGAAATTTACCGCCGCCCGGCAACCACTTTTGTCGCGAATTTCGTCGGCAATCCGCCAATGAACCTCGTTCCAGTCGAAGCCATGGTCGCAGAAGACAGGCTGCAGCTTCGAGCCGAAGGGCTGACACTTGAGGGCCTTGCGATTTCCGCGGCCGTCGCACGTGCGGCAGACGCAAAAACAATGACGCTGGGCATCCGCCCCGAGCATCTGCGCATCGCACGCGCGGGTGATGCGAACGTCATTTCCGGCATGCTCTTTGCGAATGAAAACATGGGGCCGGAAAGCCTGGTGACGATGGAGCGACAGGACTCAGGACGCGTGACGGCCCGTATCTTCACCGACGACGAAATCAAGGTCGACACCCGCGTGGCGCTTTCCTTCGATAAAGCGCATGTGACACTTTTCGACGCCACCGGCGCACGCATTCCCGTCATTGGCGAGTAGGCAGGCATCGAATGCGCGAAATCGCCATCCATGTCTCTCGCGCTGATCAGGTTGACAACCCCTATTTCTGCGTGGCCTTCGAGGTTCCCGTCGGGACCACGCGGATCGACGTAGCAATGCGCTATGCCAGGACCGAGAATTGCATTGTCGACCTCGGCCTGCTTGATCCGCGCGCCACCGACTATCCATCCACCGCCGGCTTCAGAGGCTGGAGCGGCGGAGCGCGCGATCGCTTCTTCGTTGCGACGGACGATGCCACGCCCGGCTATCTCCACGGCGATCTACCAGCGGGCCGCTGGAAGGTGATACTCGGCCTTTACAAGGTGCCGGCGGAAGGGACCGCTGTCTTCCTCACGATTGATTACGACAGGGCGAAGCGCAAACTGGAGCCGCCTCCATCCCGCACGTTCCCAGTGCGCAAGGGTGCCGGCTGGCATCGAGGCGACCTTCATTGCCATACCTACCATTCCGATGCCGCCGGCTCCCCGGAACTGCTGCATGAAGCAGCAAAACAGGCCGGTCTCGATTTTCTCGCGATCGCCGACCACAACACAATCGCCCAGCGGCGCTATTTTCATCCGAACTCCTCAACCGACCTCGTTTTCGTTCGCGCCATGGAAGTGACGACCGGCGCCGGCCACGCCAATGTCTTCGGCGTCGACGACTGGATCGATTTCCGCATGACGAAGCCAGGGGACGCTCATACACTTGCACGTTTGGTGCATGAGCGCGGAGGCCTTCTGTCCATCAACCATGACAAGCCGACGATCCCTTGGGACTACGAGCTTCCGAAGACCGACTGCATGGAGGTCTGGCAATCCACCTGGATGGCCTGGAACTGGATATCGCTCGAACGCTATCAGCGGCGCCTTTCTTCCGGCCTGAAGATTTCTGCCATCGGCGGCAGCGATTTCCACCAGCCCGCACGCCTGATGCCGGAGGGTCCGCTTGCACTTGCCCGTCCGACGACCGTGCTTTGGCTCGAAGAACTCTCCGAAGAGGCAATCCTTGCCGCCATGAAGGCAGGCCGCGGCTACGTTACCGAGAGTCCTTCCGGGCCCCACCTGGCTCTTACCGTCAACGGTAAGCCGATGGGCGAAACAGTGTCCGGTCCGGTTTTTGCCGAAGCCGAAGTGGGTGGAGCAAAAGGTGATCGCCTCCTGTTTCTGGACGCCACCGGCGTGCTTGTCGACCAGCCGATTGAGGACGATGCGTGGACGGGCCGCTTTTCCGGTGAGCCGAAGACCTTTCTGCGCGCCGAAGTCATCGCCGGGGAGAGCCGCGCGCGGCTTTTATCGGAATTCACAGCGGCGATATCCGGCACGAGCCTGCCATGGCAGCTTCGCGGTTCCGATATCCACGGCCAGCCGATCCGCCGCGCGCTCAGCAATCCCGTCTATATAGAAGCCTAATTTGGCGCCATACGTCAGGACAGGACCAACGAACTACCGTGCACCGCGCACCAAATCGCTCAAACTTTGTGCATTGCAGAACCTGCCCAAAAATTCGCTTGACGCGTCGGCTAATTTGGTCTGGATTGAACCAATAATCAATTGGTACGGACCATTTGCCAATGGACGAAGCCGCCGGAAACTCAAACCTTGCACTGGACAAGCTCCGGACGCTGCTGCGTTCGGACGGACTGGATGCGGATGGCAAGCTGCCGACGGAGCGTGCGCTTTCGCAAAGATTTGGCGTTAGCCGCCGGGCCGTGCGCCGTGCACTGGAGGTCCTGGAAGCCGAGGGGCTGATCTGGCGGCGTCAGGGTTCGGGCACCTTTGCAGGGCGACGACCCGATGGCTGGAGCGAGCATGTCGGTTCGATCGTCGCCGGGACCGACCTGATGGAAGTCATGGAAGTGCGTTTGCGCGTTGAGCCGCAGCTGGCCCAGCTTGCCGCCATGCGCGCCAAGGCCGCCGATATCGAGCGCATGTATGAGCTCGTCAAGAAGATCCACGACAGCACCGATGCCGACGGCCGCGAACTCTGGGACGGCGCACTGCACCGGCAGATCGCACAGTGCGCCGGCAACCAACTTTTCCTGGCGATCTTTGATGTCATCAACAGGGTGCGTCAGGACGAGGCCTGGCAGACGATCCGCGAGCGCGCCCGCAGCGTC
The DNA here is from genome assembly GCF_000816845.1 of Rhizobium gallicum bv. gallicum R602sp. Lineage (NCBI taxonomy): Bacteria > Pseudomonadati > Pseudomonadota > Alphaproteobacteria > Hyphomicrobiales > Rhizobiaceae > Rhizobium > Rhizobium gallicum. The sequence goes on from NZ_CP006880.1 coordinate 1,382,294, forward strand.
AGCAAGACGCGCACGGTCACTTACGGCCAGCATACCGCAATCGTCGAGGCGATTGCTGCCCGCGACCCTGCCAAGGCGGGCGAAGCCATGCGCCAACATCTCTTGACGCTCCAGGAAAGCCTGATCCGCATTACCTCGCTAGACCACCACGAACCGAAGACCAAACAAGAACTCGCCTAAGCGAGCCCGACGCTGAAGGGCATGCACTGCCCCTCAATAAGCAAAGAACGACAGAGGAGAATGCCATGACGATCGCCAGATTCGTGACGACCCTTCTTTCGGGCGCGCTGATTGCGCTGCCCACTTTCGCTGCCGAACTAAAAATCGGTCTGCAGGATGATGCCGACGTGCTTGACCCGGCGCAGTCACGCACCTTCGTGGGCCGCATCGTCTACACGGCAATGTGCGACAAGCTGGTCGATGTTACACCCGACCTGAAAATCGTGCCGCAGCTTGCGACCGACTGGACGTGGTCTGGCGACGGTAAGCTGCTGACCATGAAGCTGCGCGAGGGTGTAAAATTCCATGACGACACGCCGCTTGATGCCGAAGCAGTCGTCGCCACGATTGAGCGCAACATGACGTTGCCTGAATCGCGCCGCAAGAGCGAGCTCGCCTCTGTAGAAAAAGTCGAAGCAGTCACACCCTATGAAGTGAAATTCACGCTGAAGAGCCCGGACGTCACCTTGCTTGCCCAGCTTTCAGATAGAGCCGGCATGATTGTCTCGCCAAAGGCGGCAAAGGAGCTCGGCGCGAATTTCGGCAGTCGGCCGGTCTGTGCCGGACCCTTCAAGTTCGTCGAACGCGTGCAGCAGGACCGCATCGTGCTCGAGAAGTTCAAGGATTACTGGAACAAGGACAATGTCTTCATCGACAAGGTCACCTATCTGCCGATCCCTGATACGACCGTGCGCCTTGCCAACCTTCGTTCTGGCGATCTCGACATGATCGAGCGACTGGCCGCCACTGACGCAGCTTCGGTCAAGGAGGATGCGAGCCTGACCTACGCGGACGTGGTCAATATCGGCTACATGGCGCTCTATGCGAACATCGCCAACGGCCCGCGCGCCGACAATCCGTTCGGCAAGGACAAGCGACTGCGGCAGGCCTTTTCGCTTGCGATCGACCGCGAGGCGCTGAACCAGATCGTCTACGAAGGCACTGCCGTGGGCGGCAATCAGCCGTTCCCGCCCAATAGCCCGTGGTTCGACAAGGACATTCCAGTGCCTGTCCGCGATCTCGACAAGGCAAAAGCGCTCCTGAAGGAAGCCGGCTTCGATCGTGTGCCCGTAGAAATGCAGATCCCAAACAACCCGGTCGCGGCGCAGATGATGCAGATCGTCCAGTCGATGGTCGCCGAGGCAGGGTTCGACGTCAGTCTGAAATCGACGGAGTTTGCGACCCTTCTGTCTGAGCAGACGGCGGGCAACTACCAGCTCAGCCGTTCCGACTGGTCCGGCCGCGTCGATCCCGACGGTAACATCCATCAGTTCATCACCTGCAAGGGCGGAATCAACGATACCAAATATTGCAACCCTGACGTCGACAAGCTGCTGAATGAGGCCCGGGCCTCGACCGACAATGCCGTGCGCAAGCAGAAATATGACGCCGCCGCAGGAATTCTCAACGAGGACCTGCCGATCATCTATCTCGGCCACCAGTCCTGGATCTGGGCGCTGCATAAAAACATTACCGGCTTCGTCCCCTCGCCGGACGGCATGATCCGCCTTGCCGGCGTGAAGAAAGCCGGCTGATCCAAACAGACCCACATGGCGGACCAGTATCCGCCATGCTCCCGGTGCCGTGTCAGGAGCTGCTCATGTACACCTACATTGCCAAGCGGCTTCTGGTCGCTATTCCGACGCTGCTGATCATCTCGATCTTCGTCTTCTCGCTGCAGAAGCTTTTGCCGGGCGACCCCATTCTCGCCATGGCAGGCGAGGAGCGGGATCCGCAGGTGATCGAATACCTGCGCGAAAAATACCGGCTGAACGAGCCAGTACCCTATCAGTACGTCTCATGGCTCGGCTCGGTTCTGAAGGGCGACCTTGGCATATCGCTGCGTACCAACCAGCCGGTTGTTGAACTTGTGGCGGAAAAGCTGCCGGTGACCATCCAGCTGGCGATCATGTCGATGATCTTCGCATTCGCCATCGGCGTGCCAATGGGGATTTTAGCAGCGGTCAAGAAGAATACGGGCTTCGACTACCTCGCAAATCTCATTGCACTTTCAGGTCTCTCGGTCCCGAATTTCTGGCTCGGCATCATGCTGATCCTGCTGGTCTCGGTGAAGCTCGGCTGGCTTCCCGCTTCCGGTTACGAACCCTTCTTCAGCAACCCGCTACGCTCGATTGAAACGATGTTGATGCCATCCTTTGTGCTTGGCAACGCACTGGCCGCCACGCTGATGCGTCACACCCGCTCCGCGATGTTGAACGTACTCAGCGCCGATTACGTCCGCACCGCCCGGGCCAAGGGACTTTCCGAGCGCGCCGTCGTGCTTGAACACAGCTTTCGCAACGCCGTCCTGCCGATCGTCACGCTGAGTGCACTGCTCTTCGGCGAATTGCTTGCAGGTGCGGTATTGACCGAACAGATCTTCACCATTCCAGGCTTTGGCAAACTCATCGTCGATGCCGTCTTCAACCGCGACTATGCGGTCGTCCAAGGTGTGGTGCTTTGCACGGCAATCGGCTTCATTCTGATGAACCTGTTAGCTGACATCGTCTATGTCCTTCTCAATCCGCGAATGAGGGCAGCCCTATGACCGCTCTCGACCAGATCGCCATTGCAACTGATCAGCGCTCACCAAGCCGGGCCTGGCGCAAGCTGAAGGCCAACAAAGGGGCGATCGCAGGACTCGGGATCATCGCCTTCTTCGCCATTGTCGCAACAGCAGCGCCGCTATTGCCGATCCCCGACCCCAACGCGACGAGCTGGTCTGCAATCCGCAAGGCGCCGTCAGCAGCCCACTGGCTCGGAACCGATGACATTGGCCGTGATATTCTCTCCCGCATGGTCTGGGGCGCACAGGCCTCGCTGATGGCGGGTGTCTTTTCGGTGGCGATTGCGGTTGTGATCGGCGTTCCGTTCGGCCTCATCTCCGGCTATTTCGGCGGGTGGACGGACCAGATCATCTCCCGCGTCACCGAAGCCTTCCTCGCCATGCCGTTTCTAATCACCGCGATCGCACTTGCGGCGTTCCTAGGCCCAAGCCTGACGAATGCGATGATCGCCATTGGTCTTTCGGCCATGCCGATTTTCGTCCGGCTGACCCGCGGCCAGGTGCTCGCCGTCAAGACGGAGGAATATGTTGAGGGCGCACGTTCCATCGGGCTTCGACACTTTAGCATCATCAGTCGCTATATCCTGCCGAATGTCTTTGCGCCGATTCTCGTGCAGGCGACACTGACGATTGCGACAGCGATCATCGCCGAAGCGAGCCTTTCCTTTTTGGGCCTCGGTCAGCAGCCGCCTGCCCCCAGCTGGGGCTCGATGCTCAACGTTGCCAAGAATTTCCTCTCCCAAGCGCCGTGGATGGCGATGTGGCCGGGTGCGGCAATCTTCCTCGTCGTGATTGGCTTTAACCTTCTCGGCGACGGGCTGCGCGATGCGCTCGACCCGCGCGAAGCATGAAAGGATTCTAAAATGACCGCGTTCACCACCCGCCCAGAGATTTTGGGCACCTTCGGCGTCGTCACGTCAACCCATTGGATCGCCTCCGCCGTTGGAATGAGCATGCTCGAAAAAGGCGGAAACGCGTTTGATGCAGCGGTCGCTACCGGCTTCGTGCTGCAGGTCCTCGAGCCGCATCTTTGCGGGCCGGGCGGCGACATGCCTGCGATCTTCTATTCAAAGAAGAAGGACAAGGTCGAAGTCATCTGTGCGCAGGGGCCGGCTCCAGCCGGCGCCACAATCGAGCACTATACGTCTGAAGGTCTGAGCCTAATCCCAGGCAACGGACTGCTTGCCAGCGTCATTCCCGGCTCTTTCGATGGGTGGATGCTGATGCTTCGAGACTATGGGCGCCTGACCCTCCGCGACATCCTTGAACCGGCAATTCATTATGCCGAGCACGGTCACCCTGTCCTTGAGCGCGTGTCTGCCACAATCTCCGGCCTTGCATCTTTCTTCGAGAAGGAGTGGCCGACCTCGCATGAGACCTGGCTGCCCGGCGGCTCGGTCCCGGCGCCGCACTCGAACTTCAAGAACCCGGTGCTTGCCAAAACCTGGAAGCGCGTCATCGCGGAGGCCGAAGCAAAAAAAGGCCGCGAGGCACAAGTCGAAGCTGCGCGCGATGCGTTCTATCGCGGTTTCGTTGCCGAAGCGATTGACAGATATGCCGGCTCGACGGAGGTGATGGATGCAAGCGGAAGTCGGCACAAGGGCGTCATCAGCGCGAACGACATGGCAAAATGGTCTGCTACGATCGAAGAGCCGCTTATCTATCAGTATCACGACTGGACGGTCGCAAAGATCGGCCCATGGGGCCAAGGCCCGGTGTTTTTGCAGGCGCTCTCGCTTCTGAAGGAGATCGACATCGCCGGAATGGACCCGGCGGGCGCCGAATTCGTCCATACGCTCACCGAGGCGATGAAACTCGCCTTTGCCGACCGTGAAATCTATTATGGCGACCCGAAATTCGCGGAAGTCCCGATCGAGCATCTGCTCTCCGATGCCTATGCGAACGCGCGCCGGAAGCTGATAACCTCCGAGGCATCGCTTGAATTGCGTCCCGGACGCATTCCCGGCTTCGAAGCTCAATACGAACTCACCATGGACATGCTTAACGTCGCCTCAAAGACAGGCGCCGTCTACGAGCCGACCATGGCGCATCTTTCCGAAAAGCGCGGCGACACCGTCCACATCGACGTGATCGACCGCGAGGGCAACATGGTTTCCGTCACGCCGTCAGGCGGTTGGCTGCAGTCCTCACCGATCGTGCCGGGCCTCGGCTTCTGCCTGAATTCGCGTGCGCAGATGTTCTGGCTGAAGCCCGGCCTGCCGACGTCGCTTGCGCCAGGCAAGCGTCCACGCACCACGCTGACGCCATCCTTAGCTCTCTACGAAGGCCGGCCCACACTCGCCTTCGGCACGCCCGGCGGCGACCAGCAAGAGCAATGGCAGCTCTCCTTCTTCATGCGCTATGTGCATCACACGATGAACCTGCAGGCCGCAATCGATCAGCCTCTCTTCCACACGTCGCATTTCCCGAGCTCTTTTTATCCACGTACCCGCGAGCCGGGCAGCCTGATGGCGGAGGCTAATTTCGGCACCGAGGTTCTCGATGCGCTGCGGCGGAAGGGCCACAATCTGACGGTCGCCGACCCATGGACCGTCGGCCGCCTCACCGCTGCGCGCCGCGATGCCGATGGCCTGATGCGGGCAGCCGCAACACCGCGCCTGATGCAGGCCTATGCTGTCGGGAGATAAGCCATGACCTGGTCGATCGTTGCCCGCGACCCTGAAGCCGGCCACTTGGGCATCGCCGTTGCCAGCCGCTTCTTCGCCGTGGGCAGCCTCGTCCCGCATATTCGCGGCCGCATCGGCGCGGTTGCGACGCAGGCTTTCGTCAGCCCGCTTTACGGCATCGACGGGCTCGCCGCGCTTGCGTCGGGACAGGCTCCAGCGGATATCCTGCGTGAACTGACCGCCCGCGACGAAGGCCGCGATCAGCGGCAGTTCCACTTGATCGACGCCACGGGCCGGAATGCAGCTTTTACGGGCGCACGATGTATCGACTGGGCAGGCCATCTTATTGGGGACGGCATATCCGTCGCCGGAAATATGCTGGGCGGACCGCAGGTGCTCGAAAAGACGCTCGCCGTCTATCGCAAGACTTCCCGGCTGCCGCTTGCCGAGCGGTTGCTCGAAGCCATGCAGGCCGGCGAAGATGCAGGCGGAGACAAGCGCGGCAGGCAATCGGCGTCGCTGCTCGTTTATCGCGATCAGGATTACGCCTGGCTCAATATCCGCGTCGACGACCATGCCGATCCGCTTGGCGAACTTCGCCGCCTCTATGCCGTCGCCCAGGAGCGCTATCTGCATGTCGCCGACACGATGGCGACGCGCCAAAACCCAAGCGGATTGATCGACCGCCGCGTGATCGACGAAAAGATCGCCACCCTTGAAGCCGCACGTACAGCCGAAGGCCGCCCTTCGGCCTCCTTTGCAACGCCGCTCAAGCGTTGAAACGCAAATGATAAAGCAGGGAACCGAAATGGGTGAAGCCGCAAAATCCGTGCTCTCGGTCAAAGACCTGACGACGTCGTTCCTCGTCGATGGCCAGTGGAAGCCGGTGGTCCGCAACATCGCCTTCGATGTGATGCCAGGTGAAACGGTGGCCATCGTAGGCGAAAGCGGCTCCGGCAAGAGCGTCACCTCGCTCTCGCTCATGCGACTGCTGGCCAGGAACCAGAGCCGCATCGACGGCAAGATCGTCCTGAACGGCAAGGATATCCTTGCACTTTCCGACAAGGAGATGCGGCGTGTGCGCGGCAATGACGCCGCGATGATCTTCCAGGAGCCGATGACGAGTCTCAATCCGATTTTCACGATCGGCCGGCAGATCTCCGAAGCACTCACGTGTCACGGCGACACGACCCGGTCCGAGGCGCGCGATGAAACGATCCGTCTTCTGGAAAAGGTCCGTATCCCGAATGCTTCCTCGCGTTTCGATGAATATCCTCACCAGTTTTCCGGCGGCATGCGCCAACGGGTGATGATCGCAATGGCGCTTGCCTCCAAGCCGAAACTTTTGATTGCCGACGAGCCGACGACGGCGCTCGACGTGACGATCCAAGGCCAGATTCTCGACCTCATCAAGATGCTGCAGGAGGAGGAAGGCATGGCCGTTCTCTTCATCACCCATGACATGGGCGTCGTCGCCGAAATTTCGGACCGGACAATCGTGATGTATCGCGGCGAGGCCGTCGAGACCGGCCCGACCAGTGATATCTTCCTCCGCGGCAAGCACCCTTATACGCGCGCGCTGCTTTCCGCCGTGCCGCGACTCGGTTCAATGGCCGGACAAAAATGGCCGCTCCGGTTTCCTGTTGTCGATACCGCGACTGGCGAGCGGAGCGAGCCGGTAGCGGTGGCAGATACGGTTGTCAGCAAGACGCCGGTCCTCGAGGTCAAGAACCTCACCACCCGCTTTGCTGTCCGCGGCGGGCTTTTCGGCGTAAAAACCGGCGCCATCCATGCAGTCGAGAATGTCTCCTTCGATCTCTTTCAGGGCGAGACCTTGTCGCTTGTCGGCGAATCCGGTTGTGGCAAATCGACCACAGGCCGCTCCATCACCCGCCTCGTCGAACCGAACGCGGGAAAGGTCATCCTTGACGGCTATGATGTGACAACCCTTGATCCATCGAACCTGCGCCGCATGCGGCGCAGCATCCAGATGATCTTTCAGGATCCGTTCGCCAGCCTCAATCCGCGGATGACTGTGGGGGCAGCGGTCGCAGAACCGATCATCGAGCACGGCCTTGCCAGCCGCTTCGAGGCGCGCAACAAGGCCGCCGACCTATTGGAACGTGTGGGCCTTTCAGCCGATATGATGGCGCGCTTTCCGCACGAGTTCTCCGGGGGCCAGCGTCAGCGCATCTGCATTGCCCGGGCGCTGGCGCTCGATCCGAAGGTGATCGTCGCCGATGAAAGCGTCTCGGCCCTCGACGTCTCGATCAAGGCGCAGGTCATCAATCTGATGCTGGACCTGCAGCAGAGCCTCAACCTCGCCTTCCTGTTCATCTCGCATGACATGGCCGTCGTCGAACGCGTCAGCCATCGTGTTGCGGTCATGTATCTCGGTGAGATCGTCGAGATCGGCCCGCGCGCTGCTATCTTCGGCAACCCGCAGCATCCTTATACGAAGATGCTGATGGCCGCCGTTCCCGTGCCCGATCCCGATCGCCGGCGCGAGAGACGCGGACTATCGACAGAGGAGCTGAAGAGTCCGGTCCGACCGCTCGATTATGTTGGACCAATGCACAGTTACCGCGAGATCGGCGCTGGCCATCTCGTCCGGCTGGAAGCTGCTGCGTGAGCACAGGTTGCGCGAGCGCTGCCAACAACTTGGTGCCAGGGTGTTCCCAGCAGTTGTTCTGCCCGTTTTGTGACATTTGCATCACCCGTGATGCACGTAATTGAAATGTCGGCCGTCACGACAATCAATCGTAGAGCTCGCCATGGCCAATCTGCTCTTTTGCCGCGCCACTTATCGAGGAATTGCCAGCCGGGTCAGGGTCCCTACGATGGGCGTCCTTGAGGAAATTTGCCGCCTCCGCAAATGCGACGGTGATTTCTTCAGTGCCCCATCCGGCTTCATTGGCGCTTGCAATCAGCTGCTCTAGGGCCTGGCGCGCGGCATCACTTGCTTCTTTGAAGCGTTGAGAAGGGACTTCGGTCATCGGCGATGGGAAGGTCATTTGATACATCCTTCAATCGATCATGGATCTCGGAGATCAACGCGGCGGTACCGAAATGGATGCAGCCGTGCGCATCTTTTCTTAGCCATCGCCATTGTGCGGCTTCATGTAACGTCGTTGCGCAGCTTTCGAAAAGACGTCCTATGGCAGTATGGTAACCATCCGCAATCGAAGAATCGGGAGCATTTCCGCCTATCTGGGAAGTACCCGCGAGCGCAGCGTATGGTCAAAGCCGCCGGGTAGCGAACCCAGTCCGGATGTCGGAAGTGTTAAGGAACAATATCAACTGCCGTTCGCAACCAATTAAGATATCGGATCCTTTTGACGACAGTCGATTGCTGATTTACCTCTTATGACGTCGGCTTTGTCATGGCCAACCTCGACAGGCCTCTCGTGTTTAGCCCATTCATGCCCCTCAGGGATCTTTCAACCCAAATTGACGCACGTTCCATCACCGGCAGATCTGCATGACCTCTACCAACGACTTTATCGCCGAAATCATCCGCGCCGCCAACAGGGTCGAAAGGCTGGGCAATTCCGAAAAGCGCCGACTGCTTCGGCGCGCGGTTGCGACGATCAGCAGCCTACGCGAGCGTACCGGGATACCGAGCAGCAATACGAGCCACGATGCTGTTTTCGACTTGCAAGCGATCGAAGTGACCGTCGAGCGACGCAAGCCCGGTGAAATCAAGAAAGCACTTCTTATGGCCGCCGACATGATCCGGACGCTGCATATCGTGCTGGATTCGGGAACACAGATTACCACCAAGGGACCGGAGTAAGCCGCCGCGAATCGCGTCCGCGGGCGAGGCTGGAGGCAGAACAGATACCGCACCGCTTCAGATCGGAGGCGAAAATCAGAGCTTGATCTCCAAAGGATGAGGGTCGCCACCGCGCGCAGGTACTGGGATCCCCACCAGCGTGCTCGATTTCATTGCGTCAGGCCGCAGCAAGAGTCCTACTCCAGGGCGATCCGGCAGAGAGGAATATACGCTCCTTGGCCGCGTGGCACGATCAATAGACTCTTCGGCAATCGTCCAAGCTCCAAGCGCATTCCCGGCCGAGCGCGAACTGTCGTCCATCACTTGCGACGAGCAGGCATTCCAAGACGACCGCTTTAGAAGGGTCAGGATGGGTTTGCCGAGGAAGGCTCGCGCGCCATGAATGGACTGTTGCAGCAAGCCGCGAATAAACCTTCGAGGGTAGTGGCGGCAACGGCCGTCGAGAGTGATCCGCGAGCGTTAAAGCATGGCGGATGGTTGAGCCGCCTAGGCGTTCGCAATATTGCGGTCGTTGCTTGATCCGGCGAAACTGGGCATATCACTCTCAATCAGCATCCCTGCCCTCTTGACGAAGCGTTGGAAATTCTGACGCGCTGCGCTCAAAGGAAATCTTCCGCAAGCGGCCTCCCGGCACGCCCTCTGTAACGTCTCATAGGAAATATCGCGCTTGTATTCCGGCCATTCGTAAAAAAATCAAAAACTTCATAGAGGTTCGTAATCTCTTCAATGAAATGCTTGCGCTGAACGTAAACAGGAAGGTCAAACTGAAAACTTGCCATTTTTACCTGTCTTGGGCGTGTCGACGTGCAGAATTTAGGAGGTGATTTTGACGTGTTCAAGACCGCCAGTACGGCTGCCGCGGACGATGAAAAACCAGAGGCCGAGCCTCCCATACCTCATTCGCTCCAGGTTTTCAGGTCATGCCCAAGCCATCGCGTCGGCAGGCTCCAATCTGCGGCGATCGTCGAACGAGACTATCGCCACCTTTGGTCAATCTGCAGAAGAGAGGTTCGCAACTATCGCAAGTCCGCGCTCGTATTTTGACGTTTCGCTTCCGGTTTGCCGCGCTTGGTCAAGATTGTCCTCGAGATCCGCCTGCTTCACGGGCCGGGCCAGCCGGTTGGCGATCGCCCGCCGCACGAAGACCTCCTCCTCCTCGCCTTGCCTTTTCGTCAACGCATCGACCGCGGCGAGGACGGCTTGGGAAAAGCCCTCTTCCTTCAGTCGATCGAGCGTCCATCCCCAGGCCTTTTCAGGCACATCGTGAAGGTAGGCGACTACTTTCTCTTCGTCGCCGGATACTGCGTCTGCGACCCTTCGGCAATGATCAAAGTAGGGATTTCCAAGTTTGTCCTGCTGGCCGTCGTGGGCTTCGGTTGCGACTTGAATGGCATGCTGGAGATGCTGTTCAGATTGCATCTAATTTCTCCTATCGGCGCGATTTGGCCTCGAGGCGAGCGACGATTAAGGGGATCGCGACTGTCGCAATTGCACTCACAGGAAGGCGTCTCAGCAACCGCGCTCCGATAGCGGTCGCGGCCATGGCGCCTGCAAGCTTCGCCCATGGGTATGTTCCGAGTTGGTCATGAGCGCTGGCGTCGGCCCATTCGAGGTTGGATCTGGCGACGATCACCGCCCGCTGCTTGACGAGCGACAGCCTTGAGCGGAGGTTTTCGATCTCGTCCCGTACCTGATCAAGGTCGTCTCTAACCCGCTGGAAAGGACGTGCTTCCGGCGGGCCGCTATCGGGCGCTGAATAGGTTTCGGCCTCAAGCGCGGCGAGATGAGCCTGCAGTTCGACGTCGGTGTCGAGGCCTTCTAAGGGGGTTGTGTCGCGCTTAGGCATGTTGCTTCTCCAATTCGATTTTGCGTCACCGCACAGCGCGCCTTGCACTGCGAACACGCCGGGCGCCCCTTACGTGCCTCTTGACCGGATTGTCCCGTGATCGCTCGTGCGCTCAACTCCTGCCGGAAAGGATGGTTCCTGAGCTGATTGTCGTTTTGACGGCGATACGCCTCGACACTCTTGACGGACTGGCTCAAGGCAGGTTCACAACCAAGCCGCTAGATTTTGAGCGGGTGTGGCTTTCTGGTGATTGCTCATTGCCCGGCGGCCGCTATCGTCATCAAAAAACGGGGGTAACCATGGCAAAAACGGACTGGCCGAAGGAGCCGCTGACAAGCGAAACCATGAAGATGCTCGATCGCATTCTTCGCGAATGGTGCGCCGAGCAAGATTGCGAGTCATCGAGTGACGCCGCCATGGTGCAGGCGAAAGCCCTCATTGACTGGTTTGAATTTGGCGTGAGGGATGAGGCGGAGCTCTCGAGACTGCTTCGCGACGAACTTACGACGAAGCAATCATAGGAACTCTGAGCGTCTTTGGAAGTTGTGTTGAGATACAGCCAAGGAGACATGAAACGCATTCCTGTCGCCCGCATCGCCACGGCAAACACCTAGGCGGTACAAAACGGCAGGGCAATCGCGACCTGAGCGCCTGGCCGCACGCCAGTCCAGGTTCGACCATTATCTCCATGGCTCAAGACCTTAACACGCAACCTGTGGGAGATTGCCATGCCAAACTATCCAGCCCCGCCCTTCGACACCCCAAAGCAGCCAATGCCCGGTTCGACGAACGCCATGTCGCCGTTGCCTGATCATGGCGAACATACTTACCGTGGCTCCGGTCGCCTCATGGATAAGAAGGCGATCATCACCGGCGGCGACAGCGGCATCGGCCGCGCTGTCGCCATCGCTTACGCCCGAGAGGGTGCCGATGTTCTCATCGCCTATCTGGACGAGGATGATGACGCCAATGAAACGAAAAAATGGGTCGAAAAGGCCGGTCGCAAAGCCATCCTCTTGCGAGGCGACATTCAAAACCCCGAGCATTGCCGCCACATCATCGACACGGCAAGGGCAGAGCTCGGCGGCATCGATATTCTCGTCAACAACGCCGCTCATCAAGCAAGCTTTAGCGACATCGGAGACATAAGTGACCAGGAATGGGAGTTGACATTCAAGGTCAACATCCACGCGATGTTCTACCTTTCCAAAGCGGCTGTTGCGCATATGAAACCAGGTAGCGCGATCATCAACACCGCCTCGATCAACGCGGACAGTCCAAGCCCGCACCTGCTTGCCTATGCCACAACAAAAGGCGCCATCCAGAACTTCACCGCCGGTCTTGCCCAAATGCTTGCCGACAAGGGTATCCGGGCAAATGCGGTGGCACCCGGGCCAATCTGGACGCCACTGATCCCATCTACCCTGCCGGAGGACGCAGTTCGGAACTTCGGAAAACAGGTTCCGATGCAGCGCCCGGGCCAGCCGGCCGAACTGGCGACGACCTATGTGATGTTAGCCGATCCCCTGTCGAGCTATGTCTCAGGCGCGACAATTGCCGTTACAGGCGGCAAACCGATCATCTGATCGCAAGCGCCGGGACCATGCGGACCGGTAAAGCAAGTTGAAGCGCGCCAGCGAGCTATTGCCGGCCGCTTCTGACGTGACGTTTAAATTCCATGCTGCTGACTTTGGAACCTTGGACTTGGCCAAGGGTTAGACCGTCAGGAATGATCTATAGCGATGGCAGCCAGCAAGCCTGCCTCAACCCCGCATAGACAAACGGAGGACTAAGATGGGCATGAATTCACCTAAGAATGGTCCACCAGGAACCACCGATCAGTCGCCACGTTGGGAAGGCCCCAAGGGCAATACTCCAAGGGGTTATCTCCCGCCGAAAGACGATCCGGACAACGATCGGGACGCACTTGGTGAAAACAACCGTGATCCAGAGAGAAAAAATCTTTCCGATGCCTTCAAGACAAAAGGAGGAAGCTGACATGGGTGGAAGCCCCAAGAAAGATGCGGCCGGCCAGTTCGCGAAGTCTCGTGCAAACAGAAAGGCGTCCGGCGTCCACAGCGCCAAGCCGACCGTCATAACGGGTTCGGAGGACGCTACGGTTCATAAAAATCCTCCAGGCAAGCATAAGCCGGAAAAAGACTGGGATCTGAACTACGATCCGGCTGAGATGAATGAGGGTCAATCGCACTAAGTGTTGTCATCACCGGCGCAGAAGACGGCACTGCGTTTTACTCCGATGTCCGCTGGTCCGAGTTGGGTTTCCAGATGCCTGAATCGATCGTTCCCTGGTATATCGACGCTGTCATCTATGGCGTAGATGTCGAGAAGTTCGCCGACGGAAATGGCGATGGCATAGGCGATTTCGTGGGCCTGACGGAAAAGCTGCCATATCTCAATGCGCTCGGCATAACGTGTATCTGGCTGTTGCCCTTCTACGGCAGTCCGGACCGAGACAATGGCTATGACGTCAGCGACTTCTACGCCATCAATCCGAAGGTCGGAACGCGAAGAGACTTCCTGAAATTTCTTCACAGGGCCGGCGAGCAAGGTATGCGAGTGATCATAGACCTCGTCGTCAATCACACATCAAGCGAACATCCCTGGTTTGAGGCCGCGCGACGCGACCATCAGACGCGCTACCGCGAGTACTACGTGTGGAGTACCGATCCGCCGCCGATTGAAGTCGGCGCCACTTCGATCTTCCCCGGCGAGGAGTCGAAGCTGTGGACGTATGACGAGCTCGCAGGTGCCTATTATTTTCACAAGTTCTATCACTTCCAGCCCGAACTCAACATCGCCAACCCCCAGGTTCGCGAGGAGATCGAACGCGTGGTCGACTACTGGCTCGCATTTGGCATCAGCGGATTCCGCTTGGATGCAGCGCCGCTCATCATCGGCGACAACGGGCTGGAAAGGGCCAATCCTCGCGATCCTCACGGTGTATTGCGCGATCTGGGTGGGTATCTGCAAAAGAGGCGGCCAGGTGGCGTTCTCCTCGGGGAAGTCAATCTCGATCCAACTGAGATGAGCCTCTATTTCGGCGAGGGCGACCAGTTGGGACTGCTCTTCAATTTCATGCTGTCTTGCTACATTTTTGCCGCGATGGCGAAAAAGGAGGCGGCGCCCATTTACGAGGCGCTTAGCTTGCTGCCTGAGCCGCCTGTTCTTTGTGGCTGGGCAAACTTCTTGCGCAATCTCGACGACCTGGATTTTTCGCGCGTTCCGCCGGAATTGAAGGACGTCGTCTTCAAGACCTTCGCTCCCGACGAAAACATGCAGGTTTTCGGCCGCGGTATCCGACGCCGACTGGCGCCGATGCTGGACGGCGACCAGCGGCGAATTGAACTTGCTTTCAGCATCATTCTCTCCCTGCGCGGGCCGCCACTATTCGTCTACGGCGATGAGATTGGAATGGGCGAGGATCTGTCCCAAGAGGGGCGCAATGCCATCCGTGCACCGATGCAATGGTCTCCGGAACGAAACGGCGGATTTGCGAACGCAAAGGCCGAAACGATCTGTCAACCGCCAATTTCACAAGGCCCGTTTTCCTACAAGCATGTGAATGTCGAAAGCCAGCAGAAGGATCCAAACTCGCTGTTGAGCTGCATCAAGCGGCTGATCACCTATCGTCGTCAGAACCCGATTTTCTCCCAGGGCCGATTTGTGCGACTGACCGCAGACCATCCGGCGATCCTGGCATACGGTTTTGAAGATGCCGGCTCCGTCCTGCTGGTGGTGCACAATCTTGCCGAGCAATCGGTCGCCGTCGAGGTATCTCTCGATGCCGTCCACTGCGAGCGCCTGCAAGACATGGCGAGCGGAGACATTCACGAAGCATCGACCAAGCTGAATATCAAGATTGCGCCATATGGCTATCGATGGCTCGCTTCGAAGAAGGAGGCTGGCTGATGCATATAGGGTATCATGCGTCCCATGAGCAATTCACACCCTCGGACTTGCTACACTATGTGCAGCGTGCCGAGGCCGCCGGTTTCCAGAGCATTATGTCTTCTGATCATTTCGCCCCGTGGAGTGAACGCCAGGGCCAGTCGGGTTTCGTCTGGTCATGGCTTGGAGCGGCAATGCAGGCAACCCATCTGCCGTTTGGGCTCATCACGGTTCCTTCTGGTTGGCGTTATCATCCGGCGATCACCGCGCAAGCGGCCGCGACCGTATGCGAGCTCTTTCCGGGGAGGCTGACATGGATGGCTGTTGGCAGCGGCGAGGCTCTGAACGAGCACATTGTCGGCGGCGACTGGCCGTCCAAGGCGGAACGCAATGCCAGGCTCCTTGCCGGCGTCGAGATCATGAAGGAGCTTTGGGCAGGACAGACGGTCAGTCGTCTGAAGCCGATCAAGGTTGACGAGGCGAGACTTTACACGCTCCCGACGGAACCACCGATGATCGTTGCCGGTGCGCTTTCAGCAAAAACAGCCGAGTGGGCCGGCCGTTGGGCAGACGCATTAATTACGGTCAATCAACCCCGCGAACGACTTGCAGAGATCATAGACGCCTTCAGACTCGGCGGCGGGAATGGAAAGCCTCTTTACCTTCAGGCTCATGTTTCCTACGCAAAAAGTCAGTTCGAGGCACGGGCGAATGCTTACGAGCAGTGGCGCAGCAACGCGGTGACAGCGGCGATGGCAGAGGACCTCCGTCTCACCGGGGATTTCGACGAAGCCTGTCGGCACGTTCGTCCTGAAGACATGGATCAGCATGTCCGCATTTCGGCCGATCCTGCAGATCATATCGCATGGTTGAGTGATGATGCGCGCATGGGCTTCGAAAAGGTATTCTTGCACAATGTCGGGCGCAACCAAGCGAAGTTCATCGATGTCTTTGCCAAAGACGTCTTACCAGCGTTCAGAACTTAAGGCGCGAAGTGCCGCCTCAATGCCGGATCCCGCTTCTCAGAAGAAGCGCGACGATCGCCACGCCGAATTGTTCGCCCAGCGCTGCCTCGATCTACCCTGCGGCGTCGATTTAAGATTATCAGCCACAAATTGATGCGAGGGTCCCCGTTCCGTCTCCGGCACTACGCAGCAAACATCGCCGTCTGTTCGCGGCGCAGCAGATCGATGGTGCGGCCCCCCGGCAGCGCCACATCGGCATAGGTAAGGACCTGATCCTTCGCCACGGCCTTTTTCAAGACGCATCCCTCGGCGACCCCCATGGGCAGCAAATCCCGAGCGCCGGCTTCAGCGACGCGCTCGCACTGGCCATAGCTCATGTAGCCGCCCAAACCGTCGATCGTTTCGCCAGCATTAAGATCGCGCTTTGCAGTCGCCACAACCTCGACCCTCGGGCCCTCCAGTGGTTGAAGCACGGGATCGCGTAAAAGGACAACCCGAGCCACTGAGAGGGGTACTTCGAAATGGCAAAGATGGTAAGGTGTGTAAAAGCTATAAAGCGGGCCGGTTCCGAGCTTGTAGAGGTTCAGGTAATGCTGCTGCTTCGGATCGTCGTGTGAGGCGAGAATAAAGACACCCGGACCTGGTGTTGCCCCCACAACATAGTCGACGGCCCCACCGACGGCCTTCAGCGCCTCAATGTCATACGCGTTGACGAGTTCATCGACATGGCCACGATGCTCGACACCTGTCATGCCGCGCTTCAAAATGGACATGCCAGTGCCGTTAGCGACGATAGCTTGCTCAAAGCTAATCTTCGTGCCATCGGCGAAGCTGGTGACCATATGCGGGTCCTGCCCCCATTTTGCCGCGAATTCGGCCTGCGTTGTCGGTGTGCGATAGGGATCCTGTAGGCCTTTGATATTTCCGCACATCAGCGGCGTAAGGCCGATGGATTTGACGAAGCGCCACAAGTTCATCTGTACCCCGGGCTGGTCTCCATCGCAGGCCGTGAGGATTACCCCTGCCGCGTCGGCTTTTTTCTTGAGAAGCGGACCAACCGTGCCGTCCAGTTCGGCATTCATGGTCACCATGTCGCGACCATGCGCGATTGCACCTAAGGTGATGTTGGCGCCATATTCGATCGCACCCGTCGCATCAATCAAGCAATCCAGATCACCCGACTCATATAGCAACGCCGGATTGTCAGTGACAGCCGGCGTGCCTTCGGAAATCAAGTCCGAGAGTTTGCGGCTGTCGCAGGCGTAGGATGCCTCATGGCCAGCAGCGCGGTAGGCTAACATAGCCTTCTCCACGTTTCGGTTGCAGATCACGCAAAGGATCATTCCCGGCACGGAGTTGGAGATCTGGTTGACGATGCCCTTTGCCATAAAGCCCGCGCCGTACATCCCGACCCTAATGGGACGGCCATCCTCTTCCCGTTTCTTCAGGAGCGTGTCAATCACCATCAGAACCTCCTGCTCCTAGATGCCGCGTAGGCTTTCCACGCCATGAAAATCCTCATCGAAGTCTGGCCATTTCGCGTCTTTCTCCGAAATTACGATCCCTTCAACCGGCCAGGTGATGCCGAACTTCGGATCATTCCAACGCACACCGCGCTCCGACTTTGGATCATAGAATTCGCTGGCAAGATACAAGGTCTCGGTGTTGGGCCTTAGTGTCACAAACCCGTGGGCAAATCCACGGGGCACATAAAATGCCAGCCGGTTCTCACCCGT
Source organism: Rhizobium gallicum bv. gallicum R602sp (assembly GCF_000816845.1). NCBI lineage: Bacteria > Pseudomonadati > Pseudomonadota > Alphaproteobacteria > Hyphomicrobiales > Rhizobiaceae > Rhizobium > Rhizobium gallicum. The sequence continues at coordinate 1,399,958 of NZ_CP006880.1, forward strand.
TAACTCAACCGCGTGCCAACCGAGGTACGTCGCCGAATCGGGCCGCAGATCGACGATACAGTCCCACAGTGCTCCGGAGATGCACCGGATGATCTTAACTTCTGGCGACGGCGGGAGTTGATAGTGCAGGCCACGCAGGGTGCCCGCTTCGGCATTGAACGAGTTATTGACTTGTACGAAGCGGCCTTCCATGCCGGCATCGGCCATTTCTCGCTCGCAGAAGACGCGCTGAAACCATCCTCGTTCGTCCCCGCGCGGTTCCGGCTCGATAACGTATGCACCATCCAAAGGTGTTCCGTGAAACTTCATGCCGCTAGCCTCTTATCCCTCTGTATGGAGCAATGACACTCTGAGCGCCTTTCAAAGGCCCGCAAAGATTGATTTTAATCATATACCCTCACGCTGCTCCAGAATTTAGTGTTCCATTAACCATGATACTTAAAGTCAAAACCCAACAAAGCGCGCGCCTCGTACAAATATAAATGTCGCTGCAGCTGGCAAGGTTAAAAGAACGTCGACCGATTTTTGCGCGAAGCAACGGATTCAGGTGTAAACGCTGTCTTAAAGGTGCATTACTCAACATCGATACTTACCAGTATCGATAAAACGATATCATTTATTCCATCATGCTTTATGCTACCTTCCGCCATTGCGTAATGTCAACTCTTAAGACTTAATCGTTTGCAAGAAATAATGTCGCCCGATAAACGCTGAGACTGAAGATGCCTGACCTCGTCATCTTGGCGTTGCTGACGTCGCTCTCGCCGGAACTGAACCCAGTTGAAAACAGAGTTTGTGGCGACCGCAGCTTTATGGACGACACGACGACATCGTCACCCATGGCTACGCTTCCTCCAATAGGCCGCCGCGACAGGTCCGTGAAGGGTCGTGTCCGTCGGACGCCGCCCCAGCTTCACTTGGCACCTGTCGCCAGGCAGATGCATACGAGAGAAACGCTCTGTTAACCAGTGCCGCGGAAAGCGCAGGGTGACCGGGTGAATTGCAGACCGTATATGCTGCGGCAGGTGCTGCAATCATGAAACGATCCATTTGGGACACTCACTCTTGAAGAGCCGGCGACTGGAATGGTGCGGACAGTCAACCGAGGGCCTTCCCTCCGATCGAAGTCGCGGCCGCGCTCGGCCTGTCGCTGATTGCTTACGTTTAAATCGAAAAATCGTTGGGCAGGGTGGCCAATCGGCGATTTCAGTCCAGGCGTCGCGCCCCTGGCAACATCAAACACCTGACGAAATGGCGCAAGGCTTGGCCGAGAAGACCGCGGCCGCGCATCTGGCACAGACTTCAATTGACGCGGGTTACGAGCGGGAAATAGCGTTCAACAACGCGAGCGCTGCCAAAATTCGACAGGTGACCGGAATCGAAGTAGAGCATCCTGCCATCGTCAATGTAAGGGCACTCGCCGGCTGCGCAGTCCATCGCAATCGGATCAACGAAATCGGCGCCTCCCGCAGCAGTACGCAGCCGCTGGTTAAAATCGTGATCGATCACGGTTGACCAAGAGGCCGCTTGTTGGCCGGCGGCTGCCTTCTTAAACGCAATGACGTCGACATTGGTTACAAACATTGGCGATTGCCCGATCACTATAACCCGGACACCCTCCGCCTGCAGCTGTCTGACAGTGCCTTCGAGCATATCCAGGCCCCGGCGTTGCAAATCAACCCATCGGCCCGAGAGCACGACCGTCTTAACGCCAAGCGAGCGGATGATCTCTAGTGCCTTCTGATTGAACGCCTGGCAGTTCGGTCTTGCGTAGGAGTAGTAAGCAAGGACCGGAGGGCATCCGGCAAATGTATACTCATAGACGCGGCCATGAATGGACGCAGCATTCGCGATGATCCCGGGGGCGTAGTGGGCGGCATAAGAATCCCCCCACAGAAGCGCAACATCACCCATGTTTGTGGTCAAAGCGCAATCTTCAGGGCGCCATTTTTTAAAGCCGTCGTCGTCTTCGAAAAAGCAGATGCCATTCCGCCACGTCTGGCCGGCCTGCACTGTCGTATCCGCGCTCGCTACAACCGCAGAAACGTCAAGCTTGCGCGCTTCGACCTTGGCTTCATAGCCGGGAAAACGCTGGGGGAAGCCATGAGCGGTGATGCCCGCGTAACCAAACAGCGAGACGATCGACATGCTGGCAAGCGCCGAGCCGATGAGGGCGCGCCGAGGCCAACTTACGGTCTGCAGACGGAACGGCGTTTCGACAAAGCGCCAGGAGCAAATGGCAAGCAGAAGACTGGCGGCGATAATGCCCATGGCGTGGAGCCCGTTGGGCTCCTCCAGGGTCACGTATCGGACGAAGACGGTAATTGGCCAGTGCGCCAGATAGAGCGAATAGGAAATCTTGCCGATGAACACGAAGGGCGCGCTCGCAAGAATTTTGCCGACCACCGAACGGGTCGGGCCGCCTGTATAAATGATGAGAGCTGCGCCCGCGCATGGCAAAACGGCGGCGAGCCCCGGAAATGGCGTCGCTTCAGTATAGGCAAATACTGAAAAGAGGATCAAGATCGCGGCACCAATCGCAACGACGTTGTTTGTCCCGTAGGACAGCGTGCTTTGTCCTCCCCAAAGCGCCAGCAAGCTTCCAATCAAGAGCTCCCAGCTTCGTGTCGGCAAGAGGAAGAAGTTCGCAGTCGGTGCGACGTCGATCGCATAGATGCTAAGCGCCAGAGACAGACTTAAGGCGAGTGCGAATGCCGCAAACCGCACGCGGAAGTTCACTTTGTAGAGCAGCCACATGGCGATCGGCATGAAGATGTAGAACTGCTCTTCAACTGCAAGCGACCAGGTATGCAGCAAAGGGCGTAAAAGCGCGCTGTTTTCGAAATAACCTGAGAACTTCCAGAAATAGATATTTGAGGTGAATGTCCCGACGGCAACCAGGCTTCGGGCGAAGTCTTCGAAGAATGGTGGTAGGAAAAGCATGTAAGCGGCGATCGCCGTCAGTAAAATATAGAAAACCAGTGCCGGAATGATTCTACGAAAACGCCGCTCGTAGAATGTCAGTATGGAAAATCGATCATTCTTGAGATCGTCGTTCAGAATTCTTGTAATGAGGAAGCCCGAAATAACGAAAAAAATGTCGACGCCGACGAAGCCGCCAGAAAATCCAGCGACGCCGGCGTGGAAAAACAGCACCGGCAATACTGCTATCGTCCGTAATCCGTCAATCTCCGGCCGATACTTCATGAATATCCTAGTTTGTGAAAGGACTTTCAGGTTATTTAGTCATGGGTAATCAGCTTAGATGCCGAAGTCAATAGAACAGTTAAGCCGGCGAAACTTCCTTATCTGCGCTGTGTAACATAGTTTCTTTTTGGTTCATCAGCTTCCTTGATAGCTGTTTGTGTTTTACATCGATGGCTTACTTCACCACCCGAAGCGGCCGGCGCCTCACCGGAATTTGTTGGCGATCCGCCCTGCAGCTTTCCTGAAACGGCTGAAGGATGAAGAATGGTATCGGTCATCCGTCGTGATCCGCAGGCGATGGAATGTGTTGCATGCATTGACCAAGGCGGCGCTGTGCCATTGAATTTGACGGCAATGCGCAGACAGCGCCTCCCCTAACGTCGGCCGCGCAAATCGGCACGGCAGGGCAGCGGCCAGCACCACCCAAAGAGCCGGGCTGTCAGATAAAATTAAAGCTTGCCTCGGCGATCTTCAGCACCGTCAGGTGGCCAGTGGCCGTTGCCGCCGTGTCGATGGCTACCCGCTGCGGTCCGAAGGTCGGCTGCAGGACAGGTGTATGCCCGTGGATCACGAAGAGCGGCCGACGCGGGCCTTCGCTTAAGAATGGCTCGCGGATCCACATGAGGTCCATATCCGTTTGTTTTGACATATCGACGCCAGGCTTTATGCCGGCGTGCACGAAGAGTAACTTGCCGATCTGAAGCGAGACCGGCATCATTTCGATCATGGCGATGTGCTCTTCTGGGACGAGTTCCGCGACGAGACCTTGAAGACCGCGAACCCCCTTCGTCTTGATGACATGCGCAACGTCGATACCGTAAGAAGCAAGCGTCTCGGTCCCGGCGAAGTCAAGCCAATCGCCAATGATGGAAGGCTTGCGGAACATGCGGGCAAACTCGTCGTCGTGATTGCCCGAAAGCGCGACCTGCATAAAGCCGACAGGCGGCCCTGCTGCAAGCATGTCGAGAACCTTGCTGCTGGCGGGACCGCGATCCACGTAGTCGCCGAGAAAAACGAGGAGCTTGCGGCCAAGATAGGCCCGAGCGTCATCGACTATGCGTCGTTGTGCTTCTGCCAGTTCATCGGCACAACCGTGTATATCGCTGACAGCATAGATCGCATCGAAGTCGTTGTCGGACCACGAGAGCCTTTGCCTGCCGATTGACTGCGGGTTTATATTGCGGCGCCAACGCATCGGGAAGTGAAACATTGATCCACCGAAAATGACAACGACTCAAATCTCCCTACAGGAAATGTCTTAACTGAAGCTCAAAGAGGAAGGCTCTCGAATCCCGTTATGGTCCATCTCGATGGGATCTGGTTACAATTGCATGCTGAACCAGCGCAACGCCCCGGTCTCCAAGTAGCAAGTGCACAAAAATACACCAGATTAAAGCTGATTTTAACTCATCATTAATTCTTATTTACATGTTGTTTCTTTAATGATAACTCTTGAACAGTAGCAGTGGAGTATAGTGTACTTGCGTGTATCTAATGCGTACCTGACAAACTTGGAATCCAGCAGTCGCTGCATGTTTTCGATTTGGCGCCCGTTGCAGTATATGCGGCTGGCTCAGCAGTTTTTCAGAGAAGACTTAACCCACTTTGATCTCTCAAGGTACGGTCTTCCCGCGCTTCGGACATCCCACGGTCGCCCCTCCCCGCTCAGCCATTTTAAAATGTCGTTGAACACGTCCGTCAACGCCCATCGCGACGGCATACGACGTGTTTTCGGAGGGGGAAAGAACGGTGACCAGACTCATTAGCAACTTCGAGAACTCGAACGAGTTGCGCCAGCGAGCCAGAAGGTTGATTCCGGGAGGAGCGCATACTTATGCAAAGGGCGACGATCAGTATCCGGTCTTATCGCCGGGCTTCATCGCCCGGGGGCACGGCGCCTATGTCTTTGATGTAGACGGCAACAAGTATATCGAGTTTGGCATGGGAAACCGTGCCGTCTCCCTTGGCCATGCCTATCCGACGGTCTTGCGCGCTGTAGAGCGGGAATTGAAAAATGGCGCGAACTTCACCCGGCCGGCCGTCATCGAGTTAGATTGCGCATCGATCTTTCTTGAGACGATCCAAGGCGCCGAAATGGTCAAATTCTGCAAGGATGGCTCACATGCAACCTCTGGCGCCATTCGTTTGGCAAGAGCCGTCACCGGACGTGACCTTGTTGCGCGATGCGCCGATCACCCGTTCTTTTCGACCGATGATTGGTTCATCGGCACAACGCCCATGAATGCCGGCATCCCGAAAGCCGTACGGGATATGACGCTATCGTTTCGCTATAATGAGATTGACAGTGCCAAAGCACTGTTTGAGCAACATCCAGGCAAGATCGCGGCTGTCATCCTTGAGCCATCGAAAGGGGAAGCGCCGAAGGATAACTTCCTGCATCGTCTTCGCGACCTTTGTCATGCCAATGGAGCACTTTTCATCCTTGACGAGATGATAACCGGTTTCCGGTGGCACCTGAACGGAGCGCAGGCTCTTTACGATATCCAGCCAGATCTATCCTGTTTCGGCAAAGCGATGGGCAATGGCTTTGCCATCTCCGCGCTTGCGGGAAAACGCCAATTCATGGAGCTTGGTGGTATCGATCAGCGCGAGAAGCCACGCGTTTTCCTGTTGTCGACCACCCACGGCGCTGAAACGCACGCTATGGCGGCGGCAATTGCAACGATCAAGATTTATCGTGAAGAGCCGGTGATCCAGCATCTTTTTGAAAAAGGCGAGGCGCTTCGAAAAGGTATTTCGCAGATCGCCGCTAGCCACGGGATTAGCAATCATTTCAGCGTCTCCGGGCTGGCAAGTAACCTGGTTTACGCAACGATCGATGAGGACGGCCGTCCCTCCCAAGCGTTCCGCACGCTGTTCCTGCAGGAAATGATCAAGCGCGGTGTTCTAGCTCCCTCCTTCGTTGTCAGTTACACGCACGGCGACCCCGAGATTGAAAAGACGCTCGATGCTGTTGACGGTGCGCTTTGCGTTTATCGCAAAGCCCTTGAAAACGGGGTGTCCAGTTATCTGGTCGGCCGACCATCAGACGTGGTGTTCCGCGCCACGAACCGCATGACAACCCAGCCTGACGCTGTGCCCGCTCTGGTGCCTGAATTAAATCGTCGCGTCAAACGGCGCGAGACGAGCCTTGCCACTGCCGGCCGATAGAAAGGTTTATGATGTCGACCGGATCATTTTCGAGGAGCCTAAACCTCACGGTTGTTGTACCGCGAACAGATCAGCAAAGGTAAACCTCTCATAAAGCTGCCATTGGTTTCAGACCAAGTACTCTTCACCGCATCGTTTCGTCTAGGGGGACGAAGATCATGTCTTCATTCAACTGCCGGTTCTGCAATACCACACTCACTCAGACGGTCGTCGATCTTGGCGCGTCACCGCTTGCAAACTCCTACATCGCCATCGACAAAACCCAGGATGCTGAACCGTTCTTTTCACTACATGCTTTCGTTTGCGACGAGTGCTTCCTGGTCCAGGTCCCTCCCATGGCGCCGCGGGAAGACATTTTCGACAGCGAATATGCCTATTTCTCCTCCTATTCCACCTCGGTACTGAAGCATGCCCGCGAATATGTCGATCAAATGGTGGCGCGGTTTCAATTCGGCTCTGGCCACCAGGTGATCGAAATTGCCAGCAACGACGGCTACCTTTTGAAGAACTTCAAGGAACGCGGCGTTCCGGTGCTCGGCATAGAGCCATGTGCCAATGTCGCGGCTGTCGCGGTAGAGGCAGGCATCCCGAGCAGGGTGCAATTTTTCGGTGCCGAGACGGCACGGCAGTTGGTTGACGATGGCCTCACAGCTGACCTTTTGATTGGCAATAACGTGCTGGCGCATGTCCCCAACATCAACGATTTCGTTGCCGGCATCAAAATCGTGTTGTCGGCAACCGGCATCGTAACGATCGAATTTCCGCATCTCATGAAGATGCTAGAGCTCAATTACTACGATACGATCTATCATGAGCACTATTCGTACCTTTCGCTCTATAGTGTCGAGAAAATCTTTGCCCATCACGGCTTGACGATCTTCGATGTCGATGAGATCCGTCCACAAGGAGGATCGTTGCGCATTTATGCTCGCCACGCCGAAGATCAAAGCCAGCCAGTCTCGCTGCGTGTCGGCGAACTGCGTGCGCGCGAAATTGAAGGCGGCGTCAATTCTGTTCAACGCTACAGCAAATTTTCTGAGCAGGTACACCGCACCAAGCGCGATCTGCTGCGCTTCCTGATCAATGCAAAAGAGATGAAAAAGACCGTTGTCGCCTATGGCGCTCCGGCAAAGGGCAACACGCTTTTGAATTTCTGCGGCGTTGGTACTGATCTCATCGAATATACCGTCGATGTCAGCCCTCATAAGCAGAACCACTTGCTTCCGGGGACCCGCATTCCGATCCACGCACCGCAAAAGATTGCGGAGACCAAGCCCGATTACGTTCTGATCCTTCCCTGGAACATCAAAGATGAGATCATCAGCCAAATGTCGGAGGTCAAAGGCTTGGGCAGCCAGTTTGTGGTTCCGCTTCCCAATGTCGAGGTCGTTGCTTGAGCGCCGTCAGTGCGCCAGACAAGGATCCTGCCGGCGCGCGGATGTATGCCCTCATTGAACGACTTTATCCGATCTGTCGCAGCATCACAGGTCCCGGCGTCGTGGAGACACTGGAGATCATCAGGCAGGAAATTCCGGTTGAGATTCATCGCATAGCAAGCGGCACAGAGATCTTCGACTGGACGGTCCCGCAGGAATGGAGCATCCGCGATGCCTATGTAAAGGACGAGAAGGGCAATCGCGTCATCGACTTCAAGGCAAGTAATCTGCACGTCGTCAACTATTCACGACCGATCCACGCGACATTGCAGCTCAAGGCGCTGAGGCCCCATCTGCACACCGACCCCGCCCATCCCGCTTGGATACCCTACCGCACGAGCTACTACAAGGAGGACTGGGGCTTCTGCCTCTCCCAGAACGCCCTTGAGGCGATGAGCGAAGGATCCTACGAGGTGTTGATAGACTCAACACTTTCAGACGGCGAACTCCTATGGGGCGAGTGTTTCATCCCCGGCACCACAACCGACGAAATCGTTATCTCGACGCATATCTGCCATCCGTCGCTTGCCAACGACAACCTGTCCGGCATCGCCGTCTGTGTCGAGCTTGCTAAGCTTTTGATGGCAACACAGCGGCGCTATTCCGTGCGGATGCTCTTCATTCCGGGCACCATCGGTTCGATAGCCTGGCTTTCGATGAACCGCGAGCGGCTGTCGCGCATCAGACATGGTCTCGTCGCCGTCAACCTCGGCGACCCTGGCATGCTGCACTACAAGAAAAGTCGGCACGAAACGGCCGAGATCGATCGGGTGGTGGAGCATGTGCTGAAGGCAGCGGGGCAAGCCCATTCGATTATGGCGTTTTCTCCCTATGGCTATGACGAAAGGCAGTTCAGCTCGCCTGGCATCAACCTTCCCTTCGGCTGTCTGTCGCGTACACCCTACGGGCGGTTTGCCGAGTACCACACGTCGGGCGACAACCTTGATTTCGTGAAGCCGGAAGCGCTTGCCCACTCACTCAAAACCTACGGCTCAGTGCTTGACACGCTGGACCGCAATCGAGCTTTCGTGAATCTCTCGCCGATGTGCGAGCCGCAACTTGGAAAACGGGGGCTCTACGATGCCGTCGGCGGCAAATCCGACACGAAGACGCGTCAGTTGGCCCTGCTCTGGGTTCTAAACTATTCCGACGGCAAACATGATCTCCTCGATATCGCCGTAAAATCGGGTCTTGCATTTGATTTGATTGCCGACGCCGCCGATCTTCTGCTTGGCCATGATCTACTTGCATCGGCGCAGAGGGACTAGGGACCATGGAAAAATCTCTTAAGGGGCGGGTGGCAGTGGTGACCGGGGCAGCGGGCGGTATCGGTCAGGCGATCGTATCAGCCTTAGGTGTAGCCGGCGTGACCGTTCATGCTCTTACCCGAGGCGGCGTCCCGCCGTCGTCCCTTAGCAACGGAGCATCGATCAGCTGGCATCACGTCGATCTTGCCGACGATCGGGCGATCGCCGAATTCGTTGCCCGTTTGCGGGTGACCGATCGCGGCATCGATTACCTAGTACACAGCGCTGGCGTCTTTTGTTCGGGTCCGGTTGCGCAAAGCCCGGTGGAAGAACTCGATAACGTCTGGCGCGTCAATCTGCGCGCGCCCTATGTTCTGACGCAGCTCCTTCTCCCGGCACTGGCCAGACAGAAGGGTTATATCGCGTTCATCAACTCAAGCGTGTGGCTTAATCCGAGAATGGAGCTCGCGGGTTACACGATGAGTAAATATGCCTTGAAGGCCTTTGCCGACGTGCTGAGAGCCGAGATCAACAACCAGGACGTGCGCGTGCTCAGCATCTTTCCGGGGAAGACCGCAACGCCGATGCAGGAAACTATCCATGATGCGAGAGCGCTTTCCTATCAGGCAGACGAGCTATTGCAGCCGGAATCGGTGGCAGCGAACCTGATCACAGCCTTGTCAATGCCGTCCACCTGTGAAGTCACCGAAATTTTCATGCGTCCAGCACGACCGACGCCGCCGACCTTCAACGACTAGACATTCTTAGTGCCGCCATCCGCAGCGCCAGTGTGATCGAGCAAATACGTTCATCACGGACAGACGTCCCTGCCCTCTCCAGCATACCTGTACCATTATGAAACGACAGAATCTGAACCTTGTTCAAAAACTAATCTACGGCGCAAAATCAAGCTTTTAGCTATCAGATTCGTTAATTTTGTGTTGCCTATTTCAAAATTCTGAAATAACGTCTTCGCAAATACTGCCACGCTGCTCTATGGATGCCGGTATAAACGATCGTAACTAGTTGAACTAGGTCAATATTGGCAACATCGGCGTTGAAGTTCAGGCAGGATAACTATGCGGCAATTCCGCCGCGCATTTATTATGCCTGTAAAAAAAGAATCAGAAAGTATAGCCTGGAATTTTTAGTGCCGACGTCCCCGCGCCATTTGTTTCTCGTACTCGCTTCGGGTTGCTACTATGAATTTCGATCAACCTTCACATGCTGCCCGTTCAGTTATGGGTCAGGAATTCAGTTGCATTTTCCGCCAGATCTTTTCATTGATCTTGCTAACGTGTGCGCTTGCCCCCAACGTTCAAGCCGCGGACGGGCGCCCCGCAGCATCCTTCTTCGAGAGCTTTGACCGGCTCGACCCCAACTTCTGGTATATTTCAGACGGCTGGACGAACGGTGATCATCAAAACTGCATCTGGTCGGCGGGAATGATCAAGATTGCCGACGGCTTTGCATCGCTGATGCTCGCAAAGGACACTGTCGATCAGGAGGCCCTGCTGTGCGCAGAAATCCAGACAAAGCAGCGCTACGGCTTTGGCACTTATGAGGCAAGGATAAAGACGGCGACCGGGTCAGGCCTTAACTCGGCGTTTTTCTCCTATATTGGCCCTGCCGACCATGAGGAGCACGACGAGATCGATTTCGAGGTGCTGGGGAACAACAGTGCTGCTGTCCAGGTCAACCAGTACGTGAAAGCGAAGGGCGGCAACGAAAAGCTCGTTTCGCTCGCCGGCCCGGCCGACGAGGAATTCAACCATTTCGCCTTTACCTGGGAGCCCTCAAGACTGCGGTTCTTCGTCAACGGCCTCCTCGTCCACGAAGTTACCGATACGCTCCGCATTCCGACGGCAGGGCAGAAAATCTTCTTTAGCCTGTGGGCAACCGATACGCTGACAGGCTGGATGGGCCCCTTTGCCTACAAGGGACCGACGATCATGCAGGTCGACTGGGTGAGCTATACCGCTGCAGGCGAAAGATGTCTGTTTGCAGCCTCTCTGACGTGCGATGGGGCCATCACCGTCAGCGCCCCTGCAAAGCCGCAGGAGAACCTTTGATGCCGCGCCTGCTTTACCTTGTTCATGATCTGTCCGATCCGGCGGTTCGCCGACGCCTGATCATGCTGACACGCGGCGGCGCGACGGTTGACCTTGCAGGTTTTTCGCGGGCAAAGATCGAAGGCGATATCGCAGGCATCAAGCCGGTCAATCTCGGCAGGACGGACGACGGCCGCTTTGTCCATCGCACCTGGGCCGTTCTCATGGCCATGGCAGGGCTTCAGTCCGCTCTTTCAGGCGCCAGCAAGCCGGACGTGATCGTCGCCCGCAATCTCGAAACGCTGGCACTGGCAAACCGCGCCAATCATTATTTCGGCGGATCCGTGCCGATCGTTTACGAGTGTCTCGATATTCACAGGCTTCTCGTCGGCATGGGTCCCATCGGGCGCTCGATGCGATTTGCCGAACGTTGGTTTGGCCGAAGCGTCAGCGCGATCGTTACCAGTTCGCCAGCCTTCAAGAGCAACTATTTCGATGTCCTGTCTTTTCTGAAGGCCCCGGTCAAGCTCGTCGAGAACAAAGTGGTCGCGGCCACAGATGAGGGCCTTCTTCCCGTTCCGCAAAGATGCGAAGACCGGCCATGGCGCATCGGCTGGTTTGGCGCGCTGCGTTGCAGGAAATCATTGAAGCTGCTTGCGCACTTCTCAAGGATGGCGAATGGCAGGTTCGAGATCATTCTGCGCGGCCGGCCAGCTTATACGGAATTTGAGGACTTCGATGCCTTCGTGGCGAACGAACCCTTCATGCGTTTTTGTGGTCCCTATCGAAACCCGGAGGATCTGGCTGCCATTTACGGCGAGGTCGACTTTGCTTGGACGGCCGATAGTTTCGAAGAGGGACTCAATTCCAAGTGGCTGTTACCGAACCGGCTTTACGAAGGATGCCTGCACGGAGCGGTACCGATTGCCGTTCAAGGCACCGAGACGGCTGAGGTACTTCGGCGCAACAGTATCGGCCTGATCTTGTCGGATGCCACCTCCTTTGCGTTAAGCATGGCCATGGAGGGGCTGGACGTTCGACGCTTTAGGGAGCTGGAGTCCGCCGTTGCCGCATGCGATCGGCGCAACTGGGAGATCGATGAGGCAGACTGCAAGAACTTGGTCGCCTGGCTCGCCGGCTTGGCGCCAGCCGGGCCTCGCAAAACTTCAGATCACTTTCCGATCAGTTCGTCATTTGCCATATAGGATCGAACGCGATGAATAAGCACGTAAGTCCAGAAGATTGCTGCTTGATCGTCATTCCATGCCTTAACGAGCGAAACTACATTGGTGCGCTTCTGAACGGTCTGAGCACGGAACTCCAAGCTCCGGGCTGGCGCATTGTAGTGGCCGATGGCGGCAGCAAGGACGGCTCGCAGGATATCATCAAGGCCGCCTCCGCCATCGATCCGCGCATCATCTTCCTTGACAATCCGAAGCGGCTGCAAAGTGCGGCGATCAATCTTGCAGTGGCACGCTACGGCCGTGGTTTTGAATATTTCGTGCGCATGGACGCGCATGGACAATATCCGAAGAGTTATTGCCAGCAGCTAATTGCTGATGCCGAGATGACCGCTGCTGCCTCCGTCGTCGTCGCCTTGGAGACGACCGGTTTCAATACGATCCAGAAAGCAGCCGCGATTGCCCAGAATTCGAAGATCGGCAATGGCGGTTCTGCGCATCGCAATCTGTCGAGGGGCGGCTACGTCGACCATGGACACCACGCCTTGATGCGCGTCAGCGCCTTTCTCGCCGTCGGTGGCTACGATGAAACCTTTTCCCATAATGAGGATGCCGAGCTCGACTTCCGCCTGAGGAAGGCTGGCTACAAAATCTGGATCAGCGGCACGACAAGCATGGTCTATCATCCGCGTGCAAGCGTTGGCGCACTGTTTTGTCAGTATCTCAATTACGGCCGCGGACGGGCGCGCAACATCCGTAAACACAGGACAATGCCGGCTTTGCGCCAAATGCTGCCGCTTACGGTCGCGCCCGCCGTTGCCGGCACGGTGCTCGCGCTGTTTTACTGGGCGGCGATCGTTCCGGCGTTCGCCTGGGCGTTCACCTGTATCGGCTATGGCTTTTATCTTCGCGTGCGCCAGCAGATGCCACACGGACCATTGGCCGGACTGCTTGCTATGGTCATGCATGTAGCCTGGTCAACCGGTTTCTGGCTCGAGATGCTGTCGCTTGGTCCAAGAAGGGGCGTCTCATGAGCCGGCCACTTCTCATCGAAATTGCCGTCTGCACGTACCCGCGGAACTCGCCCAGCGATACGCTGGCGTCGATTGCGGCGGTTGCCGTACCTCAAAAGGTTAGGTGGGTGTCGGAATGAACGAGTTCATAGGCATAGGCAAGGCAAAGATGGTGCAGGAAGCAATACGCCCCTATCTCGGTCAGCGGGGCACGGCCAAGCAGCCTGAGGCCGGCGATGAGAGGTTCATAGACGTCGACCGCCTGATACAGATCGCCAGGCGTCAAGCAAAGCTCGTGGTCCTCTTTGCCGCCATTGGCCTGATGCTCGGCGTTACCCGGCTGGTGTTTGCAACCTACTATTACACGGCAGGCACCAGCGTCCTCATCGATGACAATCTGAGCCGTTTTGCTGGAGACGTTTCACCGGCGCCTGCAAACATGGAATCTGACAAGAAGATCATGAGCCAAGTAGCGATCTTGAGGTCAAGCTCGCTTGCGGCAAAGGTGGTCGATCGGCAGCAGCTTTACGAAAAGCGCGAATTCATCAATCCTCCACTCTCGGTCACCCAGCAGATCAAGGGCCTTGCCAAGATGGCGATGGACGTGTTTGCCGGCATGGGCGCGCAGATGGCAGATGCCGATAGCCTCGACGCGCGCAAAGGCACTGCCGTGGCAGTTCTCATGGAAAATCTGAGGGTCGAGCAGCAACCGCAGAGCTTCGTGATCGACCTCTACTACACGTCGACAGACCCCACCTTGTCGGCGCAGATCGCTAACGCCTATGCCGAGGCCTACCTGTCAGACAAGCTCGATGCCAATTTCGACGCGTCGCAAAGGGCGACGGTCTGGTTGCGCGCTCGGCTGACGGATCTGAAGGACCAATCGCAAGAGGCGGCCATGAAGGTCGAACGCTACCGCACCGAAAACGGCCTTACATCAGCGAAAGGTGCCCTCTTGTCGGAAGAACAGCTCTCCGACATCAGTGGCCAGTACATCCTGGCCCAGGCGGACAGCGCCAAGGCGCTTGCGCTTTACAACCAGTACAAGGCGATCGTTGCCGCCGGCCAGCAGACTGCGGTCGACAATGCCGCAACAGTCTCTGAGCAGCAAGGCTCGACGGTCATCTCGACGCTCAGAGCGCGCTATCTGACAGTCATCAAGCGGGCCCAAGAGATCGAAGGTCGCTTCGGTCCGGAACATCCGCAAGCAATCACGCTCCGTAGGGAGCAGGACGACATTGGGCGGCAGATATTTCTAGAACTCAAACAGATGACGGAAAGCTACCGCAATCAGTATGAAGTTGCGGTCTCGCGCGAGGCATCGCTGAAGGAGGGTCTGTCGAGGATTACCGGACAAACCTCGGCGGCGAATGAATCGCTCGTGCAATTGAAGGACTTGGAACGCAACGCCGAAGCCATTAGCGACCTCTACAAGACCTATCTGACGAAATATCAGGAAACGGCCCAGAACCAGTCGTTCCCGATATCAGAAGCGCGCGTCATCTCGCCTGCCTCGCCGCCGACCGAGGCATCCAGCCCCAAGCGTACCCTCACGCTTGGTGGCTCGCTGATACTCGGCGCGATCTTCGGTATCGGACTTGGCCTGTGGCGCGAGATAAGGGAAGGCACGTTCCGCCTCGGTGAGGAGTTTACGACGCTCGGCTTGAAGTTCCTGGGTTACCTGCCGCCGATCCCTGGGGCTACGCGTCCGTCTCCCGATGACGAAGGGAAGCTGATCGCCAATCCCGATGTCGAAACCATGCGGTTTGCGGTCAAATCGGGCGGTACCAAATTTGCCGAGACCTTACGGCATGCAAAGATCATGACCGACACGATGCTTGGCAGCCAGAACTGCAAGGTCATCGGCGTCGTCTCGGTATTACCAGGCGAAGGCAAGACGACGATCGCGGCAAATTTTGCGACGCTCGTGGCATCCAGCCCAGCCAAGGTGCTGATGATCGATGCTGATCTTCGACGCGGATCGCTAACGCAGGGTCTTGGCATCCGCTTTGAAACCGGCTGGACAGAGGCGCTGAATGGAACAACGAAATGGCAAGAAACTCTGGTTGTCGATCCGCAGACCGGTGTAAGCCTTCTCGCGACACCGCGCCAGGTAAAGGTCTTCAACACGAGCGAGCTGATCTCAGGTCCTTCCATGGCGACTCTGTTACAAGAGGCCCGCTCCATGTTCGACTATATAATCGTCGATCTTCCGCCAATCGGGCCGGTCTTTGATGCCAAGGCTTTTGAGCCGTTCGCCGACGGTTTCCTGCTCGTGTCGGAATGGGGAGCCACGCCGCGGGCCCTTTTGAAGTCAACGCTTGAGCAAGAACCTGCGATCGCAGCCAAATTGCTGGGCGTTATGCTCAACAAGGCCGATCAGGAGAAACTTTCTACCTATGGCGGACTTGGCAGTTCCGAAAAACTCTATTCCCGGTATGCGAGCTACTACCTCGAGCATGGCGAGCCGATCATGAAGGCGCGAGGCCGCAGACGGCGAAAGGCGCGCGTGCAGCTATCGAAGGAGCTCTAACGAGACGCGCAAGAAACACTGATCCGATGCAACGTTGGTGTGAAGCAACTCCTGGTTTGCGCCATGCCCATCTTAATGACAGTCACCAGTTCCGGAGCGTTTGAAATGAAGATCTTAATCACAGGAAATATGGGCTATGTCGGGCCTGCTGTCGTCTCTCACCTGCGCCGTGAGATGCCTGACTGCTTGCTTGTTGGCGTCGACACTGGCCTTTTCGCGCATTGCCTCACCCAAGCAAACCTGCCCGAGCGTTTGCTTAACAGTCAGGTCTTTGCCGATGTCCGCGACCTGCCCGCCGAGCTATTCAAGGGCGTCGATGCGGTCGTGCATCTGGCAGCCGTTTCCAACGACCCGATGGGCGGCCGCTTTGAGGCGGTGACCGACGAGATCAACCACCGCGCTACACTGAGAACAGCCGAACTCGCCGCCAGGATGGGCGTAAGAAATTTTGTTTTCGCCTCCAGCTGCTCCATGTACGGATTTGCCGAGGGCGGCGCGCGCACCGAAACAGATGAGCTTAACCCTCTGACCGCCTATTCGCGTTCGAAGGTTGCGGCCGAGACCGGGCTTGGCGAGATCGCCCGCAACAGTCAAATGACGGTCAGCGCGTTGCGCTTCGCGACTGCCTGCGGCTTTTCCGGCCGCACGCGGCTCGATCTCGTCCTTAACGATTTTGTGGCCTCGGCGCTGAGGACCGGACGGGTTTCCGTCCTCTCTGATGGCACGCCCTGGCGGCCGCTCATTCATGTCAACGACATGGCAAGGGCAATCGAATGGGCGCTGCTCAGGCAGGATGGCGGAAATTTTCTGGCCGTCAATGTCGGTTCCGAGGACTGGAATTATCAGGTGCGCGAGCTCGCCGAGGCCGTCGCCGCCTCGGTTCCGGGGACGGTGGTCGAAATCAACAAGGACGCGCCACCAGACCGGCGTTCCTATCGGGTTAACTTCGATCTCTACCGGCGCCTGGCACCGGCCCATCAGCCACAAGTAACGCTTGCAGGCGCTATTGCCGACCTGAAAACCGGCCTTGATGCGGCAGGTTTGAAGGATCCCACTTACCGCTCAGCGCAACTCGTCCGGTTGAACGTGCTCACACAGGCGATCGACGGCGGCAGCCTTGGCACCGATCTGCGCTACACGGCCAATCCGTCCGACCGTAGTTACATTTCTGGTTTCAAGGACCCCGCACATCGGACACGCCAAGCCATGCCTGGCTGAACCGGATTATGTGACACAGTGACTTTAAAGCCGCGTACGGCGGGCAACGCTTCAAATGAAGAGGACGCAATGAAAGTTGTCATTTTTGCAGGAGGCTACGGGAGCCGTCTTTCGGAAGAGACTACACTTCGGCCAAAGCCTATGGTCGAGATCGGCGGGCGACCGATCATCTGGCATATTATGAAGATCTATTCGCACTACGGCTTCAACGATTTCGTTGTGCTTGCAGGTTATAAAGCGGATTACATCAAGGACTACTTCATCAACTATGCGATGATAAACAGCGACTTCACGGTCGACCTAGCGACAGGCGAGTTCAAGTGGCTCCGCCGTGCGTTGGAGCCGTGGAAGATCACCGTGCTCGATACCGGGCTGAACACGATGACTGGCGGACGATTGAGGCGCGCCCGCGACGTCATTGGCGACAGACGGTTCCTTCTGACCTATGGCGACGGTGTCTCCGATACCGATATCGCCGCGACCATTGAGCTACATGAGAGGGACGGAAACTGGATCACGCTGACCGCCGTCAGCCAGCCGGGCCGCTATGGCGCGCTTGGCCTGTCGGACGACGGAACGCGTGTCCATGCCTTCCGCGAAAAACGCATTGGCGATGGCGGTCTGATCAACGGTGGCTTCTTTGTCTGCGAGCCTGAAGTCTTCGACCTCATCGAAGGTGATGACACCGTCTGGGAAGAGGGGCCGATGGAAAAAGCGCTTCACATGGGCAAGGTTGGCTCGCACTGGCACCAGGGCTTCTGGCAAAGCATGGATTCGCTGCGAGACAAGATGGTGCTCGAAAAGGCCTGGGAGAGCGGCGATGCGCCGTGGAAGCTCTGGGACCCGACACCGGGGTGAGCCAAACCGCTGATTAGGGAGACGTCGCCTCCGCGGTTTGGCCCAGCTGACCGAAACGGAATAATACCGTTTGTTCACTGGAATATTGCCTGCGAACTGCGCGAAGTACAGAACCGATCTGTATCACAATGTTACACAAAGTATATTTCGATTATAGTTGATCTTTTTCTATTGCCTTTTTGAAAGCTTTAGTTACTAATTTCTTAACATACTGCTTTCGGGGAGCTTCATGATGAAGCATGATGTCGAATTAGCCGATGCCTCTATTCTCTCGCACTACACCCAGTGGCGGCCAATGAGGCCATTAGGCGGGTTGCGCAAGAGGGTGTTTGACGTCGTCGGCGCCCTCATTCTGCTCGTCCTGTTTTCTCCACTCTTCTTGCTGATCGCGATCGCCGTAAAGCTTGATGACCGCGGCCCCGTTCTTTTCGGCCATCAGCGCGTTGGCCACAACGGGAAGTCATTCCGTTGCCTGAAATTCCGAACCATGGTTACCGAGAGCGATGCGCGGCTTGCTGCCTATCTCGCCGAAAATCCCGCCGCCCTTGCTGAATGGGCAACGACCCGCAAGCTGCGTCACGACATCAGAGTAACCGCCACCGGAAGGGTGCTGCGGAAACTCAGTCTCGACGAGTTGCCACAACTGCTCAATGTCTTGCGCGGCGATATGAGCCTTGTTGGCCCGCGTCCAATCATGGGCGAAGAAATGGCCCGTTATGGTGATCGCGGCAGTCACTACCTCCGCTCGCGTCCGGGTCTCACCGGCAAGTGGCAGGTGAGCGGGCGAAGCGACACCACCTATGAGGAGCGCGTTCAGCTCGACAGCCAGTATGTTGAGCACTGGTCCTTCGTCGGCGACGTCTGGATCATTTTGAAAACCGTGCCGGTTGTCCTGTTCGCGCGGGGTGCCCGCTAACAGGCCGACGCCTTTGCCAGGCAAAGATAGGGAAGAACCATGAGGTTAGTTCGTCAGCTCTCTCCTGCCGCGCGTAACGCCATCTACGCGCTACCGCGGCTGTGCCGTGCAACGCTTGGCGCAGTCGTCCTTCTTGTTCAACCGGCGTTGCTGTCGCCTGCGCACGCTGATCCCTATAAGCTTGGAATCATGGACAAGCTGTCCGTCCGCGTGGTCGAATGGCAGACTGCCGAGGGGCAGTTTCGCGAGTGGCCGGGTATTACAGGCGAATACATCGTCGGTCCGAACGGTGATCTGGCTCTGCCGTTTGCCGGTGAACTGAACGCTGTCGGCCGGTCGACCTCGGAGGTGGCGCGCGAGATCGCCCGCAACCTCCAGGAACGTTTCGGGCTTCCCAATCCGCCGGAAGCCTCGGTTGAGATTCTTGAATTCCGGCCGATCTTCGTAGCTGGCGAAGTCCACACGCCTGGCAAGTATCCCTACGATCCGGAGATGACGGTCTTGAAGGCGATTAGTCTTGCTGGCGGCATGCGTCGCGGGCTGAACGAAGGTCAGCGGTTCGAACGCGACTTCATCAACGCCAGGGGCAGTCACGAGGTACTTGTTGCCGAGCGCGCCCGTCTGATGGCGAAGAAAGCCCGACTTGCCTCCGAGGAGGCAGGCGAGGAGAAGATTGCTGTCCCCCAAGACCTTGCCGCCATCCCCCAAGCGCGAACGCTGATAGAGGATGAAACGGCAATCATGGAAACGAACCGCAATGCCTTCGACCTCCGCCTCAAGGGGCTTGATGAGCTGCAAACCCTCTACGGCAACGAAATCACCTCACTCAGCAAGAAAGTCGACAACCAGACCCGGCAAGTGGACCTTTACAAGAGGGAGCTCCAAAAGACCGCCAAGCTCGTCGATCAGGGTCTGGCAGTCAGCTCCCGGGCGCTGGGGCTCGAGACGACGCTTGCCGATACCCAGAGCAACCTGCTTGACCTCGACGCTGCCACGCTGCGCGCCAAGCAGGAGATGAACAAGGCTGCGCTCGACACGATCGACTTGAAGAACGAGCGCAAATCGAAGATTGCGCTCGATATGCAGGAAACCAAGTCGCAGCTGGACGAAAATGCGCTGCAGCTTCAAATGTACCGGCAATTGATGGCTGAGGCGCTGGTGAATGCGCCAACGGCCTCGCAACTGACCGGAAGCGACGCCGCCAGGCTCATCAGCTATTCGATCGTGCGAACGGTCGCAAGCAAGATCCAGGAGATTCCTGCGACCGAAACGACGCCCGTGCAGCCGGGAGACTTGGTCAAGGTCAGTGTCACCAATGAAAAATCATAGGACCAGGGGTTCGGCAGACCGGCATGCGTATCAGTATCAACGCTTTCTTATCGCCTGAACACAACGCCCCCTTTGCGATCTCTGCTATGGTCGCGACGATGTTTTTCATCGCCTATGCGCAGCTGTTTGGCTCTGTCTTCATTTTGTTGTTCTACCTGGTGTGGCTGCCTCTTCTTGTCATGGACCCGCGCGCAGTCATCGGCGATCCACGGCCTCTCTATTGGATTTTTGCCTTTTCCATCTTTGCATGCCTGTCCTTTTTCTGGTCTGCGGTTCCGGGCCTCAGCCTGCGCGGCGGGCTGCAATATCTTTCAACGATTGTCTGTGCGCTCGTTGCCGCACGGGTCGTGCCGGTAAAGGCGATGGTTTTGGGTATGAGCCTCGGCGCATCGCTGGTGCTGCTCTACTCACTAATATTTGGGCACTTCGACTACGACCCTCTTGATGGCGTCTACAGCTTCATCGGCGCCTTCGCGTCGAAGAACCAACTCGGTATGTTTGCCGCGCTCGGCGTCTTTGCCTCCTTCTCGCTGGTCTTCATTCTGCGCGTGCAGATGATGTGGCGCATCCTAGCGCTGATGTCAGGCGCCTTCGGCGCCTTTTCGCTGTACGCGGCCCAGTCGGCGACCTCCACGATCACGATCGCAGCAACGATTGCCGTAACGGTCGCTGCGGTCTTTCTGAAGCGTTTCTCACCGCGGCACCGGACGGTCCTCTTCCTGTCGATCGTTCCTGCAGCAGCCATCGGACTACTGATCGCATTGAGCACCGGACTCTTCGGCGCAATCCTCGGCGTCTTCGGCAAGGATGCGACTTTGACAGGGCGGACGTATCTTTGGCAGCGCGGACTCGAAATCGCCCACGAACAACCTATCTTCGGCCTCGGTTTTCAGGGTTTCTGGGTCCAGGGCTTTTCTCGACCGGAGGTCTTGTGGCAGCAGTTCTATATTGCATCGCGTGCAGGCTTTCACTTTCATAATACCTACATCGAGGCCGCGGTCGAACTTGGCTATATCGGACTGATCCTGCTCAGCGCCGTTATTCTTGGCCTCCTCGTTGGATACCTTAGATGCCTCCTGTCGTCGGGCGCACGAAACGAGGATGTGGCCCTCTTCGGTCTCGTCACACTGTTCATCGGTCGCTCCTTTTTCGAAGTTGATTTCCTGAACCAATACACGATCGGATCCTTCCTCATCTACTACTGCGCCGGGGCACTCACGAAACCGGTCGCAGGAACGGTAGGCAGGGCCTCGGTGCGGCTCTATCCTCAATTCGCTGGCAGTGAAGGTTTTCATGTGCCTCGCCGTGGCGGTCACGGGTGACCGCTTGCAAATCAAGCGAACCGACAGATGGAAAGTATTGTCACAGTCGATTTCATACCGTCGATCTGTTCTCGTGCTCAGCGGTCGCGTGATTGCCCATTCCAACGACGGCGAGCTCCGTTCTCAGTCGGATTTGCCGCCGTCGTCGTCATCGCCACAGTTGCGAACAGGCCGCTGTCTATTCGCGACTGCATCTGTTGGCGACGTTCTTCATTTGCTCGCTGCTCTTGCCGGCAACCTCAAACGGTCGCTGCACAGAATGCAGCTAAGCTCTTCGATAGTCGGCTATACAGAGGAACGACAATATCTCAATATAAATTGGATTCTACGCGAAGACATTATTGACAGGCATCACCTGAACTATAACATACATTTAGTTCTTCTTGGGATTTCTTTCGCGTTGTGGAATGTACAATGTCTTTACCGCTTGTCGCTGTTGTGACCCCGACGTATAATGGCGGACGGTTCTTGGCTGAAACGATGGAATCCGTCCAGCAGCAAGATTGGCCAAATCTTGTTCACGTCGTGCTCGACAACAACAGCAGCGACAATACCGAAGAAATCGTCTCCGCCTATTTGAACAAGCGCATCCCTGTCCTTCGCTTCCGCAATGAAAAGACGCTGGATCAGCGTGAAAACTGGACGAAAGCTTATCGCCTGGTACCACAGGAGGCTGTCTACGTGCGCTATCTCTGCGACGATGACACGATTAGCCCGACGTCGATCTCCAAGATGGCCACACTCGGCGAAACCTTTCCCAATGTCGGGGTCATTGGTAGCCTTCATGACTGCGCAGGTGCTGTTCAAGATTTCTTCTGGCCACCCGGCATGCCGGTTCTCCCCGGCAAGGACGCCATGCGTATGGCGCTGCTGCGTCAGGGCATTTTAATGCCGGTCCAGATGATGTGGCGCCGGCGCGTGACTGACTCGCTCGAACCGCTTTTCGCCGGCGCCATGGACGGCAGCTGGGACCTCGATACGGTTTTCCGGATGCTGGCGATCAGCGATTTCGGTTTCGTGCATGAGGCGCTTGGCTTTACCCGTGTGCACGACAATACGGTCACTGCCTTACATTATGCCGGCAAAACACGCGCCTGGACGCGCGATGGCCTTGATCTGATCATGCGCCACGGCCCGGTCGCCTTCGGGACCGACTACCGCCGCCAGCTTCTCGCGTTTCGTCGCTATTATGTGCGCCGCATTCTGACCTGGTGGCGCGAAGATCGCGGCCGCGAGCATCTGCAACCCCATTTTGATGCACTTGCAAGGGCCGGCTTTGGTGTCAACGGCATGCTCGTCGTCGATGCCGTGCTGGACTGGATTTGCGTCAAGCTTGGCATGCGCCGCGCCTGGACCGGATATCCGGGCTGGCAATAGGCGGCAAACGTTTCGATGACATGAGACAGGAGCATGAGGCTCCCGCTTGGAGGGGTAATGAGTGATCCCGCATTTGAAGGAAATCTAGCATCTTCTGCCATGGGCGCCTTGCCGATGAAGACTGCCAGTTTCCGGTCAATCGCCGAAGGCCTGAACGGTCGCCCCCTTGCCGAACCTCTACTTGAGGCAGCAATGCAGCGATATAGCCGCCCGCGACCAATAGCTCCGGAGGTGACAATCGCCTTTGGACTCGATACCACTTACTTGCCGCACGCAGCTGTTGTGCTGGCATCTCTTATCGCTAACGCGCCGGGCGCAAAACTCCGTTTTCTGATCGTCCATGATGGCATTTCCCCCCAAGCCCGTTCGACCTTCGAACGCTGCGCTAAAGGGCATCGGTTTGATTGGCTCGAGATTAAAGCCTCAAGTGTCCTTGCAATGCCCGGCAAACGCCATATCAGCCGTGCCGGCTACTATCGCTTGATGCTTGCCGAGCTTGCCCCGCCAGATATCGATCGAGTCCTTTATCTCGATGCCGACCTCGTCGTCATGGGTGATATCCGGGAACTCTATGCCTCCGATCTGGGCGAGCATGCAATCGGCGCGGTCTGCGACGTCGGCATGGACGGCGAGGCGTTCGCCGAGCGTTTTCAGCTGCAGCCCAAGCGTCTTGGCTACTTCAATTCCGGTGTACTGCTAATGGATCTCACCAAGCTGCGCGCCAGTGATGATCTTTCCAAAGTCATCACTGTTTTGGAAACGCGCATCGACGATATGGAGTATGGCGATCAGTGCGCTCTAAACGTTGTCTTCTGGAGCCGATGGAAACAGCTTGATATATTGTGGAACGTCCAACGCCGAATGCTGATGCCGCAGGAAGGCAAGCCCTGCTATGCAACTGCAGCCGAAATGAAAAAAGGGCGCCGGCCAAAGATCATCCACTTCACGGAGCACAACAAACCGTGGTCGACGGACGGATGGCATCCGTTGATCTGGACCTATTACCGCTATCTGAAAAAGACCCCCTATCGAGCGCAGGTCCTTAAGCTTGGCAAGGTCCATTTCCTCAAGGATCTGCGTCGGAAAATCAAGACCGTTGTCAACTGGTACCGGTTGCAGGCGTGAGGCAGGCCTGGTCTTCCAGGCGCACATGCTTGATTATGGCGCGCGGCGGCGCAACGGCGCCGGTTACACCTTGCACAGATGGGACGGTCCATGTCTGAAACGTCGCTAGCAACGGCACTTCGAAATGGCATTGCCTGGAATACCATCAACGCGATCTTTTCGCAGAGCGCCGGTTTTGTCATCTTCCTGGTTCTTGCGCGCATGCTGGAACCGGCGGTTTTCGGGGCAGTCGCGCTCTCTGCTGTTGTTGCCGACTTCATCGCCAATGACGGCCGCTATGCCGGCATGGATGCGATCCTGCAGCGTGGTGATTTCGACAAGAAGAGCTTAAACGCGGCCTTCATATCCCTGTCTTTGGTCGCCTTACCCGTCGCGCTCCTGTTGGTCATGGCTGGGCCTTTGATCGCTGGCTTTGAGAACGCGCCACTGGTCGGTTACTATATGCCGATTTTTGGCCTTCTTTTGCTCTTTACGCCGTGGCTGTCGGTGATGGATGCCCTCATAATGCGCGAACTGGGCTTCAAGACGTTTGCCAAGCGCAATATGATTTCGACCCTTGCGGGCGGTGTCGCCGGCATCACGCTGGCGTTCTCACCCCTGGCGATTTGGGCGCTGCCTGCTCAGCGCATTGTCTCGACTTTGGCCGTTGTTGTCTTTGAGTTCCGTCATACCGGTTGGTTTCCCGGGCGTCATACCAAAAAAGGCGCGTGTCGCGAAATTCTTCGCCGCTTCCTGCCTCTATGGATGGTCGCCGCCATTAACATATCCATGCAGCGCGCTGCCGTGCTGGTCTTCGGCATCCGCTTCGATGGCGCGACCGTCGGTCTGTTCCGGGCCGCCGACAGGATCAGCGAGTCGCTGCAAAATCCCCTGGTCAGCCCGCTCTTTGCGCTTTGGTTTCCGTTGATGAGCAAGGTGCGCGGCAACCTTGCGGCGGAACGCGAAGTATTTACCGCCATCATCCGCACAGCTGCCTTCGTGACACTGCCGGCCTTCACCGGACTGATTGTCGTCGCCGATGATGCGGTGGCGTTGCTGTTGCCCTCGTCCTATGCCGGGGTCGCGCCGATTCTTCGCGCTGTGGCGATCACGTCGCTGATGATCCCGATCGTCTGGTTCAACCCCATTGCAATGAACGCGCTTGGCTTGAACCGCATGTCACTGCAATATTCCATCATCGTTGCCTTGACTTGTATCGGTGCGCTCATCGTCATACCGACAAGCACGCCGGGCGCGGCGATTTTGGTGATGTCTTCGCCGGCGCTCGTCTATGGTGTGATTGGCAATGTTTTGTTGCTACGCCGGCTGAACCTGCAGGCGAAGGTGCATTACATGGGACTCGCGCCGGCCGCGGCGGCGGCCCTCGCCATGGGCGTGGTCGTATATTTCGTGCATGCGACAGTAATGGTTGGGATGCAACCTTCCTCCCGCCTCGCTATCTCGGCGAGCCTTGGCATGGTCATCTATTTCGGCTGGCTCACCTGCTTCAGCCGAAGCTGGATGATCGAACGTATCCAGCTCCTGCGTGGACAAGGCAGATGACGCACAGCGTCACAGACAGGCGATAGTCCCCGCGCAAGCTTCACCGCCTATCCTTCTCTCATGCGAAAGCGGGAGAGCGACATGAAGAAAACGACGTTGCTGAATGCCACCGGGCTTTCCGTGCTCCTCTGGCTTTTTATCCTGCTCTCGGTCGTCTGTCTGCTGCGCTAGCACAATCAGGAAGGATCAGCGCGCCAAAAGCTGCTCCCGGCTCGCCTTTTTAATCACCGGATAGAAATCTGCAGATCATCTGCTGGCTAGTGGTCTGCGCCGGACGAGCACCAAGGGTTAGAATCGATCCCTAGCGCCAGTCGTCGAGCACGAAGACGCCGGCGCGACTGTAACCCGGCTCATTGGGCCTGTGCATCGTGACCCCTTGGATTTCGGTTCGAAAACCACGCCCGACCAAGTGCCGGTACGCCTCATGGCGGGCCATGTTCACGCCGGCCAGCAGCCTGGGCATCCCCTCCGCTACGGCAAGCGCCTCGCAGGCATGCAGCAAGTTGTCGAAGGTCTCCCCAGCCGCCGATCCTGGGCGCACGGTCCCGAACTTGATGAAGCAGGCACCGTCGCCTGCTTCGCTGCGCGGCCCATGGTGGCACACGGCAAAACCGTCCAAGCCCGCACCCGCCATATCGCCGAGCAGGACCGTCTCCCCAAGCTCCTGCGCCTCTACGGCCTGGATTTCCGCCCCCAGGTCGAGCCCGTCGTAAAGGGCGCCGGTCAAGTCGCGGCAGGACTTAAGGCATTCCACTTTCTGCTCCTCTGTCAGATCGGAATACCGCGACCAGCGCACCGGCTCGGTCTGGTTGTGACGGACCGGCGCCGACATGATGGCCGTGAGGAAACGAGCCCAGTAGCCGTACTTCTGGTACAGGCCCACATGCTTGGCGCTCTGGGCGAAGGTGAACAGGCCTGCATGCCGCGTGCCCCATTCATCGAAGCTCGCCGTGACGGCCTCGACGAGCCGCGCACCGATGCCCCGGTCCCAGAGGTCGGGGCGGATCGTCAAGGGTCCGAAGAAGCCGACGCTGCCCCAGCGGGTTGCGAAGTTGGAGCCTACCAGTTCGCCGCCCACCTCCGCGGCGAAGGCGGTGACGTAGGGCGCCTGCCAGCGGCCGCGTACGTAGTCGCGGTCGGACCAGAACGTCTCTGGTTCGGGTGCTCCCAAGAAGGTGCCAAAGGCCAGACGGAAAATTCTTTCGGCTTCCGGCAGGTCGGTCTCGGCCAGCGCGCGGATGGCTACGCTCGGTGCAGCCGTTCCCATATCGCCCTCCCTGGTTCGCTAAGGGCGCTATTTTACTCTTCTCCAGAGCAACAGTCACGTCGCATGGGAGATGCCGGCCACCGGATCGGTCCTCTGGCGGCAACATCCGTCAGGTTTCTGCCACTAGAATAATCTTGAGGCAATTATGTCTCATTATCCAGAGAGCGTAACATCTACAGCCAAAGATCGAAGTTTTTATCTGGTCTTTAGTAGGATATGTCTTCATATTGTTAAAGACTCCACAAGTGGTACAGTGATGTTACTCAATGATACCGTATTTCCCGCCGCTCAGGCAGCATCATTCTGCGTTCTGGACAGACTTTTGGCCTGCGAGAATGCCGAGCTATCATTTTTGTACTTTCACTATGAGGCTCGCTTCGTCCTTATCATGCGCGCAGCGGGTGCACCGGCAAGGTGCGAAATCATTGAAGATTTCGAGGAAAAAACTGGGCCGGCCGCCGACAATTACTTCCGCGAATTTGCAGCGGCTGTGCTCGAAGTCAGATCCAGCGAGCTCGGACTTTATCTGACATCCGCAATTTCTCCGGCAGAGGGCTTGGCAAATGGTGCGGTCGGGATCGCAAGGCGTGCGGGACGACCGAGCGACGCGCTTGCCCTGGAAAAGCTGACCGCCGCAAGTTTCCTGATTGGCCAGTTACTCAAAACTTTCGCCGAGATCGCAAGCGACGTACCGCAACACGACGCCCTGCCCGGACTTGTCTTACATCGAGCCCTTGACGCGCTGACCATCCTTTTTGACCTGCGGGTATCATCGCTGCGCAGTTTCGACGGCATTGAAGCTTATCGGGAACGACTGCTGATCCTGATCATCGCGCTGTCGACGATGGCAGCGAGCGCACAAGAAGCAGAGGCCGTCAGTGTCGAGATCGCAGGCGGGACAGCAGAAAGGTCGGTGACTTTCATCCAGAAGAACGCCACACTCATGTTTCCATTCATGAGCGGTCGGGACGCCGCGATCCTAAGGCGCGCCGTCAATGGCCTTGGCGCGCGGCTTTCGGTCCAGCGTGATAGCCAGACCAATATTACCCGCGTCCAACTCGTGATTCGCCAGTGAGGGCTGCAACGGCTGCTTACTCGCACAGGCACAGTCCTGACCGCGCCGCCATCAGCGATCTTTTCAATGATCGAGCTGAAACCTTTCAGCCTGGAACAGACCACCAATCGCGCGGACCAGGATTTTCAAATCGCCCAAAAAACTCCACTGCGCGGCGTAGGAAGCTGCCGCCATTTCCCCATTTCTGACACCACCAGCCGTGGCGTGGCAATCGCTGATCATGCCTGGTCTACAAAATTGTGCAGAGCTGCCCTTTTTTACAAAACCGCGATCAACAGGCAGCGATGGCGGACCAACGAAGCTCATGTCACCGAAGAGCACGTTGAGAAGTTGCGGCAGATCATCAAGCCCTGTTCGATGAAGAACTCGTCCAACGGGCGTTAGCAAAATATCGTCCTTCAACCTTTCCGTCATGATCCAGCTTGCAAGCTCGTCTGGATGGCGCGACAGATGCTGGCCGAGCCGGAGGCGCCAGTCGACCGGCAATTTCCGGAAGCTGTAGCAGTCAAACGCCTCTCCCCCGGGTGAGCGCCGCCTTTCAAAGTGAAGGATCGGTCCGCGATCGGCCAAACGAACAAGTAACGCGATCGCAATCATCAGCGGCAGAAGGCAAATGATAGCCACACCCGCCAGAACAACGTCAAAGATCCGTTTCTGTGCACCGCCCGCAGGCTGCGGGATGTGTCGATCGCCGTGATCACGAGAGGGATTGGCAAAGTCGGCATCGTATTTCATTCTGAGGCCTCCACAGCGTTGGCCATTTAAATCGTAATGATTAGTATTTTCAAGCAGAATCTCATGTATACCTCGAAAGCATGAACTACGTCCTCGAATACCCCACGTTACTGTAGGTAGCGTTACGTCAGGATCGATTTGCACGAGCACATTCATCTGACGCATAGACTTCTGATTTTTGCTGATGATTCACTATCGCATACTTAATAAGCTTCTATCTTTCTGATTACTGACGCCTTCTCGACATTTACCGCAAAGGTTGTCATGAAAATTCGTGTTTAACGACTTTTTAACGATGACATCTTTTTGACATCTTGTCTGTTGAAGGTTTCTGTCGACGCATTGAGCATGGTAACACTGCAACAAAGAACTCAGTTATCTCTGATTGTGCGAAGTATTGCGGGACGATGGAAGAAGGTCCCAGATCAGAGTGTGCGTCGTGAGGCCGGAGGGGAGTTCATGTACGCACCCAGGGTATTTGTTTCGATGGCCGCCGTGCTCATCGCTTTCTTTTGCGCGATATTATGGATGCAAGGGTCCGTCCTCAGTGCGTTTGCCGATAGTCTTGTATGCGCTGTCCTGATCCAGAGCGGGTATTTTCTCGGGGTCCTGTTTCTGGTTTGGCACGAGGACGTGTCCAGGCCCTCTCGCGCCCTTGATATTTCGAGCCAGGCGGTCGGTCCCCGATCCCGATGAGGTCACGACCCTTCCGAGCAGCCCCAAGCATGGGTGTTCGGATCGGTCGAGAGGCGAGGTGTTATCCGCTCTCGCGTGAAAATCTGCGCCGCTTTGCACACTGCAGAATTGACTTCGCTCCTCAGAGGTCAGATGAAGGAGCGTTAGTTCATGCGTGGCGGCGGTTGGTGAGATGAAAGCCGGATGAGCAGATTGTTTGTCGACGCCATTGTCGTTGGCGCAGGCGTCATCGGCCTGGCGGTTGCCCGCAAGCTCGCGCTTTGCGGCCTTGAAACCATCATTGTCGAACGCGCCAACGCAATCGGCACAGAAACCTCATCCAGGAACTCTGAAGTTATCCACGCCGGTCTTTATTACCCGCAGGGTTCGCTGAAGGCGACGGTCTGCGTCGAGGGCCGGGCAGCGCTTTACAACTACTGTACACGCCGCGGCGTGGAAGCGCGACGGGTAGGCAAAATCCTGCTTGCCGCGAGCCCCGAGGAATTGCCCAAGCTTGACGCGATTGCTGCGGCAGCCAAACGCAACGCCGTTTTCGATCTCCTTCCGCTCACACCGAGCGACGTCGCCGACCTCGAACCGGAGCTGAACTGCGCCGGCGCGCTGTTCTCGCCATCGACGGGCATCATCGACAGTCACGGCTACATGCAGGCGCTGCGCGAGGATTTCGAGACCGCCGGCGGCATGCTCGCCTTCCATACGCCGGCTATGGCAATCAGGTGCGGTGGTGTGCGGATTAGCCTGACCACGGGCGGAGCGGAACCCACCGAAATCGAGGCCGACTTCGTGGTCAATGCCGCCGGCCACGGCGCCCCCGGCCTTGCGGCAAGAACAGCGGGACTTTCCCCCAAGATGGTGCCGCCGCAGTGGTACGCCAAGGGCAATTACTTCGCGCTTTCCGGGCGCCAACCCTTTTCGCACCTCATCTATCCAATGCCCGACCATGCCGGCCTTGGAGTCCACGCAACGCTCGACCTCAACGGGCGCTGCCGTTTCGGGCCTGATGTCGAATGGGTCGATGAGAATCATTCGCTCGATGTTGCTGCCTCCCGCGCGCAACAGTTTTATGACGCAATCCGCCGCTATTGGCCAGGTTTGCGTGACGGCGCCTTGCAACCCGATTATGCCGGGATACGGCCAAAGCTTCACGACGCAACCATGCCGATGCCGGACTTCCGCATCGACGGGCCGCAGCTGCACGGCGTCAAAGGTTTGGTCAACCTGTTCGGGATCGAGAGCCCGGGTCTGACAGGTTCGCTTGCGATTGCGGATATGGTTGCGGTCGCACTTGGAGTTGCAAGCGGCAAAGAAGCATTCCCAGTCTGATCGATAACCGGTTCTCGTGCTCTAGCTGCCTTAAAAAGCTTACAGGCGGCCCGTGTTTAATGCACGCATGGAGCGGGGATCTCCTCCACCCGAACTGGGCCCGGAGCGTAAGGCGAGCAATCACGAAACCCATCACATGGCAAGGCAGTGCGCCAAGATCACGTATCCGAGCTTTCCTTGCAACCGCCATAATCCGCAATCGGCGCCTTCTCGCATGATGCCACTGCACGTGCCTAGGCGATAAATGTCGGAATCAATAAGATCGAAATTCCGATCCTTCCGAGCCGTCGTATCGAATTATTCTTGAGTATACCCTCGTCAATATTATAAATTTCTACCAGTATCTCTACCGCTGTTACACGCAATGATCGCATCGAATACTCTTTGAATACTCACTGAATACCCATTTCTAACACATCAAAAACGATGCATTTTTCCATATATATAACGTGATTGAACACTATTTCAAACTTATGATAGTAAAATAAACATTGCTTGAACTTCAGAACCATGCTTCCGCTTCTTTCGTGAGAGTCATTAGGATTTTTTAATCCAAAATCTTCTTGAACCCCACGCCTGCATACTCTTTTACATTGAATGCATTGCAACATATCGCATCATAGCTAACATTGTGACGGGGCCGCAATGATTTCAGGGCGTATTGATGACATGCCAGGTGATACCGATGTCCTCATCGTCGGATCCGGACCGGTCGGCCTCACCCTTGCCAAAGAGCTTCGGCAGGCCGACAAGCGCGTTCTCGTTGTTGAGTCGGGCGGGTTAGACCCATCCACGGCTTCGAACGAACTTGCCGGCGCCTTGATCCTGGAACCCGCCACCCACGACGACGTGCGCATCTGCGTCTCGCGCCAATTCGGCGGAACAAGCAACCTTTGGACCGGGCGATGCCTTCCCTTTGATCCGATTGACTTTGAAGATCGATTTCCCGATGGGCGGTGGCCTATTTCCTATGACGAGATACGGCCGTTCTACGACCGTGCCGTGGAATACGCCAACTGCGGCCAGGGGTTCGTCGATAAGGCGCCACTTGCCTCGGTAGACGCCCGTTTCGAACTAACGCGTCTTGAACGATACAGTCGTGATCCGAAACTGTTTCGCGCGAGCCTTCAGCAATTCAGCGAGGATAGGGGACTGACAATCCTGCTGAACACCACCGTCGTGGATCTGGTCCTGACGGAAAATAGCAGCGTCAGCCATGTCGTGGCCCGTCACAAAAACGGTCTTGCCTATCGCATTTCATGTAAACGCGTGGTTCTCGCCTCAGGTGGACTGGAAGCGGCGAGACTTCTGCTCAACATCCAGCGGCGTCACCCGCTGATGTTTGGCGGACCCCATGGAGCGCTCGGCCGTTATTACATGGGCCATCTTTTCGGGCATGTTGCTGCGCTCAGATTTTCGAACAGACCGGCCGAGGCACTTTTCGACTTCCACCGGGACGAGACAGGCGCATATGTGCGCAGACGCATCGTGCCGAGCGATACGCTAATCAACCAGCATCATTTGCCGAATGTGGCGTTCTGGCCCGATGTGCCGGCCCTTTCAGATCCGCAGCATGAAAGTGCCTTCTTGTCCGCCGCTTACCTTGCCTTGAGCTTTCGTCCACTCGCACGGTACCTCACGCCTGAAGTCATCCGCCGGCATCATGCAAGCCGTCTTGACGCAATCGCCGGCCATCTCAAGAACCTCGCCGTTAACCCGACCGAGATCGTCAGGCACCTACCCGGCTACCTGCGCAATCGCTACGGGCGAAACGCCAGGAAGCCCGGCTTCTTCATCAATAACAGCCGTCGAACGTACAGGCTTGCTTTCCATGCCGAACATTTCCCCGACAGGCAAAGCAACGTGCGCTTGTCTGACAATGTCGATGCTTTCTTCGTGCCACGGCTGACGATCGACATGCGCGTGCCTGACGAAAATATCCGTGCACTCGTTCGCACCCATCGTCTCCTGAATGACTGGCTAGAAGGAAATTGCCTGGGCCAGCTCGATCTGAATCGCAGTGACGATGCGCTTGCAAGTGCCATCGCGACACGTATCCGCCATGGCACGCATCAGATTGGGCTGACACGCATGGGAACGAACCGCAACGACGCCGTCGTCGACGGGAACTTGAAAGTCTTCGATCTTGCTAACGCATATATTGCGAGTTCCTCTGTCTTTCCGACGTCGAGCCAAGCAAACCCAACATTGACAGCAATGGCCCTTGCCATTCGCCTCGCGCAGCACATCATCCAGCCGGCGCCCTAACCTTTCTCTTCTGGTGACCGCCGATTGCCGAGATGACTTTCAACCAGCCTGATGGCTGCAGTTGCAGGTTCTGATTGATCTCCATAAATCTTATAGATTAATTTACTGGGACGGCGCCAAATATCGGCTAGGCCGGGCCTCAAAGATGCGTCAAGCTACTCCGGATCTCGAACCCAGTTGGATCAGCAGCGGTGACGAAAAACGAAGTGGATAGCGTTAAAAGACCCGCCATTGCCATCGTTGGCGGCGGCGTTTCCGGCGCGGGTGTAGCCTTTCATCTCGCAAGGACAATGCATAGGCTGCCACGCGTCATCGTCTTTGAGCCGCGCCGCGAATTGGGCCGCGGGCTTGCCTATGATACGAACGATCCTTCCCACCGCATCAATGTTCCGGCAGCCCGCATGAGCCTGCTTCCCGATGAACCGGAGGATTTTCTCGATTGGATTGCCAACAGCGATGGCGTCGCGGACGACCCGGACGCGTTATGGCCGAACGGCAATCTTTTCCCGCAACGCCGGCTCTTTGGCGCCTATGTCGCTGCGAGACTGCGCCCATACCTTGAAAACGGTAAGGTCGAGCATAAGAGGACGCTCGTAAGAAGGGTGTTACCCGGCCCAAAGGAATGGTTGATCATCGATAGCAACGGCGATGAGACACGCGCGGATTTCCTCGTGATCGCCACCAGCCATCCAGCGCCCTCAGCACCGCGCAGCCTCTCCGCTGCATTGGCCGGCCACCCGCGCTTTGTTGCCGATCCCATGCGCCCCGGCTCGCTCGATCCCATTCGTCCGGACGATCGGGTCCTCATTGTCGGCAACGGCTTGACATCCGCCGACATCGTCGCGTCGCTGACACGCAGTGGCCATCATGGACCGATCACCTCGATTTCCCGCCGCGGGCTTCGTTCGCGCGGCCACGCACCCTGCCCGCAGGAGCCCTTCGGCGACTTCCTTTCGAAGCCGGCTACAAGCGCTGCAGCGCTCCTGCAGACCGTTCGAAAGACGATCGCGGGGGCGGCCGAAATCGGCGAAAGCTGGCATGCAGTCATCGATCAGGTCCGCAGCAACGGCCATGAAATCTGGCGCAATCTGCCTGTTGCCGAGCGGCGGCGCATCGTCCGCCATTTGCGGCCTTATTGGGACGTCCATCGGTTCCGCATCGCACCGCAGGTCGAAGAGGTACTGGATCGGGCGATCGTTGAAGGACGCCTCGAGATCCTTGGCGCTTCCGTTGCCGGTGCCAAAACCGACGGAGCGGCGATCGATATAGTCCTGTTCAAGCGAAGCGGCGAGCGCGTGGAGAAACGCTTCGATGCCGTGGTCGTGACCACCGGTCCTGCCCATGGCAGCATTCTCCAAAGCCAGATGTGGCTGCATGAGCTCAACCAGGGCGGCCATTTGAAGCTCGATCCGACCGGCCTCGGCATCGCCTGCAACGAGAGCTCAGAAGCAGTCGGAACGGATGGCCTGGCGAATTCATCACTGCTGATCTCGGGTCCGCTGGCGCGCGGCACCTTCGGTGAGCTGATGGGACTGCCGCAGGTAAGCGAGCATGCCGTCTTCATCGCAGCCGAACTTGCAAAAAAACTGAAAGCGGTCCGATAGCGTCGTGTGATCCCTGACGAAGATCGGCCCCCTCGCCCCCGATGTCCGCATAGGGTGCGCGAACATTAACCAACTGTAATTCTTACATTTTTGCAATGAAACCGTAATGAACATTTAATTTGTAAATGCGGCTTGACCAAAGCATATCTCTCCAAGACGCCATTTCTTGAACCGGCAGCACTCGCTACAGTTTCGATGATTGTCCTCTGGAGGCCAAAGGATTGGCGCCACGTTCACCCGACGCCCGCGTTCCCCGGCATGGAACCAAGACGCCGCCATGCAGTATTTTCGCAAGGAACCTATCACCATGTTACCGATCCTCTCCAAGCATCGCATCGCAGCGCTGATCGGCGCTGCGATTATCGCCGGTACTGCCGTCGTGCCCTTTGCCATCAACGCATCCAATGCCGCCGCCGCTTCGGCCGAAACCAACGGCGGGCCTTCCTCCAGCGGCTCTTTCGCCTCCGTCGTCCATGCCGACAAGCCTGCCGTCGTCACTATCACCACGACGATGAAGGCCGACGCCAGCGCCGACGACGATCAATCGCCGATGGACGAGCAATTCCGGCAGTTCTTCGAACAGCAAGGCATACCATTTCCGAAGCAGCTGCCGCAGCATGAGCACGGTGAGCGCGCCATGGCGCTCGGCTCCGGCTTCATCATCGGCTCCGATGGCGTCATCGTCACCAACAATCATGTGATCGACAATGCTTTGGACATCAAGGTGACCCTTGATGACGGAACGGAAATGCCGGCCAGGCTGATCGGTGCCGATTCGAAGTCTGATATCGCGGTCTTGAAGATTGAAGCTCAAAAGCCCCTTGCAACGATCGCCTGGGGCGATTCTGACACTCTGAAACTTGGTGATCAGATCCTGGCCATCGGCAATCCCTTCGGCATCGGCACGACAGTCACAGCCGGTATCGTATCGGCCCGCGGCCGCGATCTGCACAGTGGTCCCTACGACGACTTCATCCAGATCGACGCGCCGATCAATCACGGCAATTCCGGCGGTCCGCTCGTCGATCACGACGGCAATGTCGTCGGCATCAACACGGCGATCTATTCCCCAAACGGTGGCAGTGTCGGAGTCGGCTTTGCCATTCCGTCCGATGAGGCCAAGGCGATCGTCGCCAAGCTTCAGAAGGATGGTTCGATCGAGCATGGCTATCTCGGCGTGCAGATCCAGGCAGTTACCAAGGATGTTGCAGATGCCGTTGGGCTCAATGCCTCGCAGGGTGCGCTCGTTGCAGCCGTAACCGGGGGAACCCCTGCCGCACGCGCCGGTGTCAAGACGGGCGATATCATTACCGCCTTAGGCAGCCAGACCGTAAGGACGCCGAAAGACCTCTCGCGTCTCGTCGCCGACATGTCGCCGGGCGCCAGGAAAACGCTCACCGTCTGGCGCGCCGGCCAGAGCACCGACCTCACCGTCACCATCGGCGGCAACGGCACCGGCGATAAGCAGGCAGAAGCCGAAGAAAGCAGCGGCAGGACACAGGCCGGTCCGGGCATTGGAATTGCTCTTGCCGATCTCACACCGGATACCCGGGAAGAACTTCACCTGGCCAGAGGCGTCACGGGCGCGGTCGTCGCCAGTGTCAATCCGGACAAGCCGGCCGCCGAAGCAGGCATTCAGACGGGCGATGTCATCGTCTCGGTCAACGACAAGACCGTACATAATGCAGGCGATGTGAAGAACGCCGTCGCCAATGCTGCAAGATCCGGCCGCAAGTCGGTTCTCCTGCTTGTCGAACGTGGTGGCAATAGGATCTTCGTAGCCGTACCTTTCGCAGCCGCTTGACGCCGAATATCATGCGCTCTGCATTCAACCGGATGCGGAGCGCTATTGCTCCAAGGCCTGCGCCGCCTCCACCTCACTAAGCGCCGGAACGCGAATACTCGCGTGGGCGCCAGCCAGCATTGGCAGCCCACAGATCAGTGATGGCAGTAGGGTTCCCGCATCCTCCCCGTTTCCAGCTTCGCGAGCCAGACTTCTGCTACTTCGAACGACAGATGCGCCGACACCAGCTCCTTAAGCAACCGTTCATTGCCCTCGAAGAGCACTCATAAATTGCCGGAATGCTTTAATCGGACAATTCCCGTCGCGATGTTCTCGGCGCGCCCGTAATCTACAACCAGGAGGCCGGTGATTTGGGCAGTCGGCCCTCTGGATCAATTGCGCGAAGCTCCGGTGCACCCGGCATATTCCATGCCCACAGCGCGACGCATGTGCCGCCGAGCGACATGAAGGATGGATAGATCACGCCATGATATCGCGACGCAATCAGACGTTCGCGCAAGTGGTGGGTTGCCGGCACCTTGCTTTCATCCATCAGCATCCGCCATTCGCAACGATGGATGTCCGCAGTAACGTCAAACTTTCGAAGAAGCTCCTGGTCTGTCGTGTCGGCGAGGCGCGCCCCTTTGAGTTCCAGTTGCACGATCATCGCCGGATGCTGGACAAAGCCCTGGTTATATTCGGCCCAGGCCGTGGACAGTTCGCAGGCCGCATAGATGGTTGGGGCACCCACCGGATTCCAGCGACCGCCAAAACGGCTGGCGCCCTCGCCAGAAAGCGGCGCATAGGCCCATCGTGGAACGAAGGCGCGCCACAGATGCACGACGGCTTCAGGCATAGACGCCGGAGCGGACGGCCTCCAGATAGGCGAGAACCCGGTCGGACTTGCCTTCACCGACAAGATCAAAAGCCGTCTTGCCGCCCCAGCCGGGGATCGGCTGATGCTTGAACCATATGACCGCGCGGTTTTCGTCGCCGGTCATTTCGCTTGCCATGGCAAGGATGCGGACGACGTTGCTCAGCGCACTATCCACTTTACGGGCGCTCGATTTCGCCGCCAGCGTATTGCGCGCAACCCCGATCAGCCGGGCCAGCTCGGAGAGCG
This sequence comes from Rhizobium gallicum bv. gallicum R602sp, assembly GCF_000816845.1. Taxonomy (NCBI): domain Bacteria; kingdom Pseudomonadati; phylum Pseudomonadota; class Alphaproteobacteria; order Hyphomicrobiales; family Rhizobiaceae; genus Rhizobium; species Rhizobium gallicum. The sequence continues at coordinate 1,437,358 of NZ_CP006880.1, forward strand.
TTACGCCGAGTTGCTCGGCGACGCGACGGGCCGATAGAAACGACGAATGTTCATCGCCGAAGCGGGCAGCGATATTGCTGAGGCCTATGGCTGCCATGATCGATGTCCTCGCATATTTTGATCAATTCTCAATCAAAATATGCTCAAAGTGCGCTCAATTCAAGCATCACTTCGCCAGGATGGCTGCCGTCGTTCGAAAAAGGCGACAATGCCCTCGCGCGCCTCTTCCGTTTCCCAGGTGTCGGCTAATTGCTCGATGACGCTTTCGATGACCGCGTCCGTGATCGGCATTCCGAGCGAGCGGGCAAGTATCTTGCCTCTTGCCACTGCATCAGGCGACGCCTTCAGGAAATGCCCGATTTCGGTCTCGACTGCCGCATCGAGATCCCCAGCGGGTACAACATGCCCGGCCAGCCCGGCAGCCTTTGCCTCCGATGCGTTGATCAGTTTACCGGACATGATGAGCGGCCGGGCAGCTCCTTCGCCGATCCGCGCCACGACAAAAGGACTGATCGTTGCCGGGATAATCCCGAGGCGAACTTCGGTCAGGCCGAAACGGGCGGTTTCAGCGGCGATCACCAGATCGCAAGCGCTGAGAAGGCCGACACCGCCCCCAAAGACATTGCCCTGAACACGAGCAATCACCGGCTTCGGAAGGTCATTCAATGCACGGAACATGGTGGCAAGCCGCCTTGCCTCAAAAATCCGCTCATCCCGCCCCGCCTCAAACTGCGCGCGCATCCAATCGAGATCGCCGCCCGCGCAGAAGCTTGCCCCCTCTGCGGCAAGCACGATAACCCGAACGTTGCGATCAAAACCGAGAGCCTTTGATGCGGCGGTCAGTTCATCCATCATCTGGGCCGAGATCGCGTTGTGCTTTTCGGGCCGCGCAAGCGTCAGCCGCGCAAGGCCGCGGGCGTCGATATCGATGTGAAGCGTTTCAGGCATCACGACTTACTCCTCAGCTCACGGGCAAAGGCGGCTGTCTGCCGCAGCTTGTCTTCCGCAAGTCCTGTCGAAAAACCTCTTGCCGCGAGATGCTGCGCGACGGCCGTCGTGTCGACATTGCCCTTTGCACCCGGCGCATAAGGACAGCCTCCGAGCCCGCCGATCGAGGCATCGAAGACGCGAAGACCATGGTCCAGCGCAACGTCGACATTATCGAGCGCACCGCCTGAGGTGTCGTGGAAATGGCCGGCAAGCATTGTGGCAGGCGCTTCGTCAAGCACGGCGGCAAGCATCCTCGCCACGGCTTCCGGTGTTGCGCGGCCGATCGTATCGCCAAGGCTGACCTCGTAGCATCCAAGTTCCCTCAGCGATGCTACGACCTTCGCGGCATTGGCGGGCCGTACGGCACCTTCATAAGGGCATTCGACGACACAGCTGACATAGCCGCGTAGTGGAATACCGTGCGCGCTGCTTGCCTGCGCGATGGGGCGGAAACGATCGATGCTCTCGGCAATCGAACAATTGATATTATGCTGGGAGAAGCTTTCGGAAGCTGCGGCAAAGATCGCGACCTCGTCCGCCCGTGCCGAAAGTGCCGCCTCAAAGCCCTTCATGTTGGGGGTGAGGACTGTATAACGCACGCCAGGCACGCGGCGAATTCGGGCCATCACTTCGGCGGCGTCGACAAGCTGCGGCACCCATTTCGGACTCACGAAACTGGTCACCTCGATGCGCTCGTAGCCGCAATCGGACAGCATATCGACAAGTGCAATCTTGTCTGCCGTCCCGATGAAGTGTTCCTCATTTTGCAGACCGTCACGCGGTGCCATCTCGACGATCGAAACATGTTCCTGGTGTAGAGCCGTCATCATGCCTCTCCAGCCTTCAGGGTGACGAGGACGGCGCCCTCGGAAACCTGCTGACCCTCACTTGCGTGAACGCTTTCCACAATGGCGTCTCGCGCGGCGGTCAGCGTCAGCTCCATTTTCATGGCCTCCATGACGATCAGCGGCGCGCCTTTCGAGACGGCGGCACCTTCGCTTGTCCGCACGATCTTGACGAAGCCTGGCATCGGCGCGATCAGGCGATCGCCGACCTCTGCTTCTGAGGCAGTACCATCCAGCGGATCGGGCAGCGCAAAGAGGTGTGAATTGCCGTCGAGCCTCAGGCACAACCGATGCGTCCCGCGCTCCACCTCGACAGAAACCTGTCTGCCATCGGTCTCCACTTGTAGACGGTCGCCATGGCGGCTGACAAACCTAATGGGAATCACCCGGCGGCCGTCATGGACGGCGAACATGCCGAAGCCTCGAGCGACGACACGCAGACTTGCAAGACTGCCGGCATGTTCCAACGTCACTTTACGCTGCATCTCGCCCCAGAGCTGCCAATGGCCGAGCGTGTCCCAGGGATCGCGGCCGTGGCTCTTTCCTTCCAGCGACAGCACTGCCGCAAGCGCAATCACCGTGTCTTCGGCAGCTGGAATTGCGGTCAGGGTCTCAAGATTGCGCTCGATCAGACCTGTGTCCGGATGGCCAGAGACAAATTCTTCCTGACGGCTCAGTTTGGTGAGAAAGCCGATATTGCTCACCGTCCCGGCGATGTGCGATGCCTGCAGTGCCCGCGTCAACACCCCAAGCGCATCGGAGCGATTCGCGCCATGCACGATCATCTTGGCGATCAGCGGGTCGTAATGGGCAGAAATCCGATCACCTGTCCTGACGCCCGCATCGATCCGCACGCCGTCCTTTGGGAAGCGCATCTCGTCGATCACACCCGTGGCCGGTAAAAAACCCCTTGCCGCGTCTTCCGCGTAGATGCGCGCCTCGAAGGCCCAGCCGTCGATCTTCAGCTCGGATTGTTTTTTCGGAAGCGGTTCACCGGCTGCGACCCGCAATTGCCATTCGACGAGATCAACACCCGTAATCGCCTCCGTTACCGGATGCTCGACCTGCAGGCGCGTGTTCATTTCCATGAAGAAGAAGCGGTCCGGCCACAACCCCTTCGAGACATCGGCGATGAACTCCACGGTCCCGGCGCCGCGATAATCGATCGCCCGCGCAGCCCGCACGGCCGCATCGCCCATGGCGCGGCGCATCTCGGCGGTCATGCCCGGAGCCGGCGCTTCCTCGATGACCTTCTGGTGGCGCCGCTGGAGCGAACAATCGCGCTCGAAAAGGTGGACGACATTGCCGTGCCGGTCTCCGAATACCTGTACCTCGATATGACGCGGTCGAAGCAGGTATTTTTCGATAAGCATGGCATCATCGCCGAATGCCGCCTTCGCCTCGCGCTTTGCCGCTTCCAGGGCAGATGGGAGCTCTTCGGCCCGCTCGACACGGCGCATGCCCTTACCGCCGCCGCCCGCGCGAGGCTTGATGAGAACGGGGAAGCCGATCTCGGATGCCTTGCCCGCCAGAAGGTCCGGATCCTGGTCGTCGCCGTGATAGCCGGGCACGATCGGAACGCCGGCGCTTTCCATCAGGGCCTTGGCGGCATCCTTGCGACCCATTGCCCGAATCGCCATTGGCTGCGGACCAATGAAAACTAATCCCGCCGCCTCGACAGCCTCGGCGAACTCGGCGTTCTCCGAAAGAAAGCCATAGCCCGGATGGATCGCATCGGCGCCAGTCCGCTTGGCCGATTCTATAACACGCTCGATCGAAAGATAACTTTCATGGGCCGCCGAACCGCCGATACGGATCGCTTCGTCGGCAAGCTCGGCGTGCAGCGCGCCGCTGTCGGCATCGGAATAGACCGTGGCTGTGCGCACGCCCAGGCGGTGGGCCGTACGAATGATACGGCAGGCAATTTCACCACGGTTGGCAATCAGGATCTTTCCAAACATCGCAGCCTCACATCCTAAACAGGCCGAAACGCGTGTCTTCGATCGGCGCATTCAGCGCAGCTGACAGCGACAGGCCGAGAACATCGCGGCTCTTTGCAGGATCGATGATGCCGTCGTCCCAAAGGCGGGCGGAGGCATAGAGCGGATGGCTCTGGCTTTCGAAGAGATCGAGAACTGGCTTTTTGAAAGCCGCCTCGTCTTCTGCATTCCAAGGCGTCCCGGCACGGATCAGCGCTTCGCTGCGAACGGTGGCAAGCACGCCTGCCGCCTGCTCGCCGCCCATTACGGAAATCCTGCTGTTCGGCCAGGTCCAGAGGAAGCGCGGCGAAAAGGCGCGGCCCGCCATGCCGTAATTTCCGGCGCCGAAGGAGCCTCCGATCAGCATGGTGATCTTCGGTACCTTGGTGGTTGCCACAGCCGTGACCAGTTTGGCGCCATGCTTGGCGATACCTTCCGTCTCGTACTTGCGTCCGACCATGAAGCCGGTGATGTTTTGCAAAAAGACTAGCGGGATTTTCCGTTGCGAGCAGAGCTCGATAAAATGTGCGCCCTTGACCGCAGATTCGGAAAACAGGACGCCGTTGTTGGCAAGGATCCCGACAGGGACGCCATGGATATGCGCAAAGCCGCAGACGAGCGTGGCGCCGTAGCGCGCCTTGAACTCGTCAAAACGCGAACCGTCGACGATGCGGGCGATCACCTCGCGCACCTCGTAGGGCGTGCGAAGGTCGGCGGGCACGATACCGGCGATTTCCGCCGGATCGTAGTGCGGCGGCTCTGCCTCGCGAAGTTCGACCGTATGTGCTTTTTGTCGGTTCAGCGAGGCGACGGCGCGGCGTGTCAGCGCCAGGGCATGGGCATCGTCGCGGGCCAGATAGTCGGCAACGCCAGAAAGGCGCGTATGCACGTCGCCGCCGCCGAGCTCCTCGGCAGAAACCACCTCGCCCGTCGCCGCTTTGACGAGCGGCGGTCCAGCGAGGAAGATCGTTCCCTGCCCTTCCACGATGATGGCTTCGTCAGACATGGCAGGGACATAGGCGCCACCTGCTGTGCAAGAGCCCATCACCACGGCAATCTGCGGGATTCCGGCCGCCGACATATTAGCCTGGTTGAAGAAGATCCGTCCGAAGTGATCACGATCGGGAAAGACCTCGTCCTGGTTGGGCAGATTGGCACCGCCGGAATCAACCAAATAGATGCAGGGCAGTTTGTTCGCCGCTGCGATCTCCTGCGCCCTTAGGTGTTTTTTCACCGTCATCGGATAGTAAGTGCCGCCTTTGACCGTCGCATCGTTGCAGATGATCATGCATTCGCGACCTGCGACGCGGCCGATTCCCGTGATCAACCCGGCTGCCGGCGCCTCATCGCCGTACATGCCGTAAGCAGCCGTCGCGGCAATTTCCAGAAACGGTGTTGACGGGTCGATCAGTCCCATGACCCTGTCGCGCGGTAGCATCTTGCCGCGACCCACATGCCGCTCGCGTGCCGCCGTCCCGCCGCCGTCCTGGGCCGATCGCGCGACGTCCTCAATGAGTCTGATAGCCTCCTGCATAGCCGCCTGATTGGCCCTGAAGGTTTCAGAATTGCTCGCGATCTGGGATTTGAGTACGGTCATGCCGTCTCCGCAAAGAGCTCGCGTCCGATCAGCATTCGCCGGATTTCAGAGGTTCCGGCACCGATCTCGTAGAGCTTAGCGTCCCTCAAGAGCCGCCCTGCGGCATAATCATTGGTGTAGCCATTGCCGCCAAGCGCCTGGATCGCTTCGAGCGCCATGCCAGTTGCCTTTTCCGCTGCATAAAGAATGCAACCTGCAGCGTCCTTGCGGGTCGTCTCGCCGCGGTCGCAGGCCGCCGCCACGGCATAGACATAGGCGCGCGCCGTATTCAGCGTCACATACATGTCGGCGAGCTTGGCCTGCATCAACTGGAATTCGCCGATCGCCCGGCCGAACTGCTTGCGTTCATGCAGATAGGGAAGAACAAGATCCACGCAAGCCGCCATGATGCCGAGGGGACCGGCCGAAAGCACCACGCGTTCATAGTCCAGGCCTGACATCAGTATCTTCACGCCGCCGCCGATTGCGCCCAGCACGTTCTCCTCGGGCACTTCGCAATCTCGAAAGATCAGCTCGCAAGTATTCGAACCCCGCATCCCAAGCTTGTCGAGTTTCTGGCCTGTCGCAAACCCCTGGAAGGTCTTCTCCACAAGGAACGCCGTGATGCCGCGCGGTCCGGCCTCAGCGTCGGTCTTGGCATAGACCACGAGCAGGTCGGCATCCGGACCGTTGGTGATCCACATCTTGTTGCCGTTCAGGAGATATCGGTCGCCGCGCTTTTCGGCCTTGAGCTTCATCGAAACAACATCCGAACCGGCCTCCGGCTCCGACATGGCGAGTGCCCCGACATGTTCGCCCGAGATAAGCTTGGGCAGATAGCGGCTCTTTTGCGCGTCATTGCCGTTGCGGTTGATCTGATTGACGCAGAGGTTGGAATGCGCCCCATAGCTCAAGCCGACCGAGGCCGAGGCGCGGCTGACCTCCTCCATGGCGACGCAATGGGCGAGATAACCGAGACCCGCACCGCCATAAGCGTCGTCCGCCGTGATGCCGAGCAGGCCCATATCTCCCATCTCCCGCCAGAGCAGTGCTGGAAAATTGTTACTGCGATCGGTCTCTGCCGCCAGCGGCGCAATGCGTCCACTCGCAAACCGCCTGACACTCTCGCGCAGCGCTTCGATCTCGTCGCCGAGTGCGAAATTCAAACCACCTGAATACATCCGGCCTCTCCCCTTAGCCGTCGATCGCGCCGCATCGTCACCGGCATCTGCTCACCTTCGAGGTCGCAGTGTTGATCCATGATACTGGAAGCATTGCTCCTCCGCTTCATCAGTCCATGTCAGAACGATAGCACCCGATCCGCAGAATTTCCCCACCAAAAATGCTGCCGCGGCGCATCAATCGAAAAGCGAATGCCCAGGTTCGCGATATTTTCATAAAGGAGCTGGGATCGGCGGTGTCGAGCCATCTGCCGCCGCGATCGTGCGGCAAACGCCCGGCGGCCCGCCGCTATTCACGCGGCACCGCACATACCTGATCAATTGATCTTCACGCCCTTCGAGCGCATGCGCGAAACGGTCTCACGCTCGGCCCGCTTGCACCGCATGGGCGGCAAACCGCGGTCCATCAGGTCCATGTCTTCCAACACCATGTCGCCCATCTTCTTGAAGGCACTGTCGAGTGCACCGGCACGATGGGCGGAGCGGATGAACCCTTTCAAACTGCGCACCGGATGGTCAAGCGGCAACGGCTCTTCGGGATATACGTCGCTTGCCGCAACGATATGGCCCGATGCGACGGCCGCCATCAGTGCATCGAAATCGACGACATCGGCGCGACTGAGCAGGATGAACGCCGAGCCAGGCCGCATGCTGGCAAAAGCCTCAGCATTAAGGAATTGCTTGTTCTCACTGGTCACCGCCGCAACGACAAAGACGAAATCGCTCTCTGTTAGCACCTCTCTTAGGCTCGCCGCTTCGACGCCGTGCTCCTCCAGGATGGAGCGCGGCAGCCAGGGATCGAAAACCCGGATCGTCGCCCGGAAACCGCAAAGCACCCGCCGGAGGGCCTTGCCGAGATCGCCGAAGCCGATGATGCCGATCTCGGAGCCTGCAATCAGCCGGGAACTTGCATTGCCCTCTCCGCCCCAAAGCTCTCTGCCTCTGCGAAAAGCCAAGTCCTGGTCGATGATGTCGCGCGCGAGCGAAAGTGCAAAACCCAGACCGATTTCCGCCACGGGTTCGGCAAAGACCTGTCCCGTTGTGACGACGTGAATGCCACGCTGGAAGAGGATTTCATAAGGCATATTGTTGATGAGATTGCTTTCGACATTCAGCACACAGCGAAGTTCAGGCATGCGCGCCACGGTCCCGGCCGACAACGGCGGCTGGCCGATGATGTAACGCGCCATTGCGAGAACGCCATCGCCGAGCCCGGCGATGTTTTCCGGATCGGCCTCGATGATCTGATATTTGGCGTGCAACAGTTTTCGCGCCTCATCGGTAAAGATCAGATCGAGCGTGCGTGGTTCCGGTGCACTGATCGCCAATGGCCGCTCGTCATATGTCATCTCTTCTCCTCCGCAGCACTTCAGGGGCTACCTGCTTAACGCACCCTGGTGCAACCGCATTCGTTCGCGAAGCTCCAGATGCCTGGCACAAGCCGGTGCTTCGCCTCCCGGCGATAGCGATCATAGCCGGATAATTCCTTGACCAGGTGCTTTTCTTCGTCGAGCACCTGGGACCAGGTCTGTAGCGATCGGTTTGACGGCACCGAGCAGGCAAAACGGAGGCGGATATCGGATGCCGGACAGTCCCATAGAGGCCTGTCGAGTTAATCGGCATAGGGGACGGCGATTAAGCCGTACGCCTGCCACACCACCCGGCAGCGGATCCGCACCGGGCGGTTCGAGAAGTTGAGGTCATGCAAGTCGGGGGAAGCCGAGGGCGTCGAAGTGTCCAACCGTCAGGACGCGGCTCAGCCCAGCTTCGCTGTGCCTCCACCAATGTCCCGGCCTCCGGCTATGAGTGCCGCCCACTCATGGTGAGCGCCGAGGCTGCGGAGACGGCTATAGACCGTGGTTCCTTTGCCCCATTGCTTGAGCTGGATGGCCCGAAGGCGGTGGCGTATCCACGAGTCCAGGTTTTTGAATATTTGCGGTGTCTGTGCCAGTTGGAAGTAGGATTTCCAGCCGGGGAGATCGAAGCGGAACCACGCCGCCGTGAGGATTGAGTGATTGAGTTCGGCCTTCTTCGTGACGTTCTTTCCCGGTTCCTCTGCCGTCCCCTGGCCGAGGTTCTCATGTTCCTGATCTTCAGGTCTTCGCGCAGCTGTTGCGACGCGCCGCGCGATGCGTGTCGTTACGAAGGCCTACAGCATGCCAGGCGCAGGCAACACCCTCTTCTGCCTAAATGGCAGACGCCTCTCAGCGATCGAGGTCAAGTTTGAGCTGCTCACCGCCGCGGGTCTTAACGAGATAGGGGTTCGGCGGTCTCATCAACTGGATCCGCGCGAGCAGCTTTTCACGCCGTTCCAGATCGCGCTCGCGCGCCGAGCGGGATGCAGCAACAAAAGCCATGGCATTCTGTATAACGAGTTCTGCGTGCGTCATGAGCATCTCCGTTACATCTGTTCCCTTTATGTTCTCTTTTTCGGTTAAAGTCAACTCAGCAACGCCCCGTGCGCATGGCGTCGCTCTTTCGCGGACTACTGGAGTGAGGCTGAGGCATCGACCGCAGGCGCCGACAAATCATCCTGGCGCTCGTTCAAAGAGAAGGGGACCGCTGCCAGCGGTCCCGCCCAGTTTCTCGGCCACGGATGCGCTTTGGCAACAATGTTTGGAGCCTAGCTGTTGATCGTAATGCGCTTGGCGGTCGATTGCGCCGTTTCGGAGCGTGGCAGGGTGATCGTCAAGACGCCATTTTTGAACGAAGCGTCCACCTTGTCTTCCTGCACCTCGTTATTGAGCGACAGGCGGCGCTCGAAGCGGCCATAGAACCGCTCGGAGAATTGCCGGTCCTTATCCTCGCTGTCGGCGCGCTTTTCACCGCGGATCGTCAGGATGCCATTGTCGATCAGAAGTTCGATATCCTTCTCGTCCATTCCTGGGATTTCGGCGACGATACGGATGTCCTTGTCCGTCTCCGAGACTTCGATCTTCGGCCAGGCCGTTTCGAACATGAAACCGGACCCGACAGTCGGAAAATGGCCCTCGACGCCGCGGAAAACATCATCGAACAACCTGTTCATCTCGCGATGAAGCGCAAGGAACGGATGCTGGTCTCTGCCTGCATAGCCTGTCGGGACCGGACTGTTGCTGCGGCCCCAGGGAATAAGATCACGAACGCTCATCTAAGCCTCCATGTTTTCAACGCGCCAGCTCATCCGGCGCACTCGCCTTTGCCTTTCGGGTATCAGGCGACAAGTCACTCTTCGGAATACGCTTGACACTGCACAGAACTGCCTGCGCCGCATCAGAGATTAAACGCCGATGGCGAAGCTTCCGTTCCGCGCCGTTAGCACTCTCCTGATAAGAGTGCTAATTTTTTGCCGTCGGCCCCTTGAAATTCGAAAAAATCGGTAGCAGATTTTTTCCGCCGAGCGGTCAGCAGCTCGGTAGCCCGGATTGGTCGCCTGGTCCGGGAGCGTGATAAGTGATCATCATCGTCCATGGAGGAAGACATGACGTTCCGACCGCTTCATGATCGCATTCTCGTCCGCCGTGTTGAGTCTGAAGAAAGGACCAAAGGCGGCATCATCATTCCCGACACCGCCAAGGAAAAACCGCAGGAAGGCGAAGTCATCGCCGTCGGCCCCGGCGCGCGCAACGACGCCGGCCAGATCCAGCCCCTCGACGTCAAGGCGGGCGACCGGATCCTGTTCGGTAAATGGTCCGGCACCGAGATCAAGATTAACGGCGAAGACCTGCTGATCATGAAGGAAAGCGACGTAATGGGCATCATCGAGGTTCCGGTGGCCGGCAAGAAGGCCGCTTGAGGCGCGCCTTTCAGCTAACGTCAGCCGACTACCCAATGGAGGAGTGAAGACATGGCTGCTAAAGAAGTCAAATTCCACAGCGACGCGCGTGACCGTTTGCTGCGCGGGGTCGACGTGCTTGCCAACGCGGTGAAGGTGACGCTCGGCCCGAAGGGCCGTAACGTCGTGATCGACAAGTCCTTCGGCGCGCCACGCATCACCAAGGACGGTGTTTCGGTCGCCAAGGAAATCGAACTTGAGGACAAGTTCGAAAACATGGGCGCGCAGATGCTGCGCGAAGTCGCGTCCAAGACCAGCGACGTTGCCGGCGATGGCACGACGACAGCAACCGTTCTTGCCCAGGCGATCGTTCGCGAAGGCGCCAAGGCCGTTGCTGCCGGCATGAACCCGATGGACCTGAAGCGCGGTATCGATCTTGCCGTCGATGCCGTCGTCAAGGAACTGAAGAACAACGCCCGCAAAATCTCCAATAATGCCGAAATCGCCCAGGTCGGCTCGATCTCCGCCAACGGGGATGCCGAAATCGGCAGTTTCCTTGCTGAAGCCATGCAGAAGGTCGGCAATGAAGGCGTCATCACTGTCGAAGAAGCCAAGACCGCCGAAACCGAACTCGAAGTCGTCGAAGGCATGCAGTTCGACCGCGGCTATCTCAGCCCGTACTTCGTGACCAATCAGGACAAGATGCGGGTCGAGCTTGAGGATCCTTATGTTCTCATCCATGAGAAGAAGCTCTCCAACCTGCAGTCGATGCTTCCGGTTCTCGAAGCCGTCGTACAATCGGGCAAGCCGCTGCTCATCATCGCTGAAGACGTCGAAGGCGAAGCGCTTGCAACGCTCGTCGTCAACAAGCTGCGCGGCGGGCTGAAGATTGCTGCCGTCAAGGCTCCGGGCTTCGGCGACCGCCGCAAGGCCATGCTCGAAGACATCGCGATCCTGACCGGTGGTACGGTCATCTCCGAAGACCTCGGCATCAAGCTCGAGTCCGTCACCCTCGACATGCTTGGCCATGCGAAGAAAATCGTTGTCGAGAAGGAAAACACCACGATCATCGACGGCGCCGGCGCCAAGTCCGACATCGAAGGCCGCGTTGCGCAGATCAAGGCGCAGATCGAAGAAACCACCTCCGACTACGATCGCGAGAAGCTGCAGGAACGCCTTGCCAAGCTCGCAGGCGGCGTTGCCGTCATCCGCGTCGGCGGCTCGACGGAAGTCGAAGTGAAGGAAAAGAAGGACCGCGTCGACGATGCGCTGCATGCGACCCGTGCGGCAGTCGAGGAAGGCATCCTGCCAGGCGGCGGTGTGGCACTGCTGCGCGCCGTCAAGGCGCTTGACAACCTCAGCGCGGCCAATTCTGACCAGCGTGTCGGCGTCGAGATCGTCCGGCGCGCAATCGAATCCCCGGTGCGCCAGATCGCCGAGAATGCCGGGGCGGAAGGGTCGATCGTCGTCGGCAAGCTGCGAGAAAAAGCCGAATTCTCCTACGGCTGGAATGCTCAGACCAATGAATATGGCGATCTCTATCAGATGGGCGTGATCGACCCGGTCAAGGTCGTGCGAACAGCGCTTCAAGATGCTGCCTCCGTTGCCGGCCTGCTGGTGACGACCGAAGCGATGGTGGCGGAAAAACCCAAGAAGGAAGCCGCCGCCCCTGCCATGCCCCCCGGAGCCGGCATGGACTTCTAGCTTGACATGCGGCCCGCCTGGCAACGGGCGGGCCGTACGGAATGGAGGTCAAGATGGTTCAGACGATCATAAACAGATCGGACGTGCCGCTCGATACCCGTGACCTTGAGATGTGCCAATGCGTATTCGACGAGGTTCGATCGGACGCCAAGGTAGCCAAGGATTCCGAAGAAGCGGAGCGCATTGCTGCCATAACGATCGAACTCTATCGCCAGGGCGTGCGCAGCCCAGACCATCTGAAGGTCATGGTAGAAGCGGCTCGCGGCCTTATCGCGCCGCGCGAAAAGTAGAATGAATGGATGGCCGGGACTGGTCATGCCCGTTTGGAATCCACAAACGGGCAAACAGTCGGACTGGAAGACAAAAGTTCAATAGCACGAGCAGACGGTCTGTCGGCGACGCGCCGATGAAATCCTTGCGGCCCTTTATGTCCGCTGCCGCTTGCCGATGATCTGAATTTTTCGCCCCTTTTTTGAGGAGGTTCCATGAATCTGTGCTAAGTCGCGGCAAAGAACGCCACCATAGGACTATCGAACCCATGATTGAACTTACGCCATCGCAGGTCGCAGCACTGAAACTCGCAAGAGACGGTGATCTTTATCCTCAGCCGACGAAGAAGTGGACGCACCAAAACGCCACGGTGACCTACGCGAAAACCGACCGTTGGAAAGAACGGCCGCAGAAAGTGAAATCCGTAACCAGCAAGGCACTGGACGAGTTAAAAGCGTCCGGGTTTCTGGAACGGCGCCATCTCGATCATGATGCTTCAAAGGACGTCTACGGGATCACGATGGCGGGCAAAATGTGGCTGCTAAAGAACAAGTAGGCCTTGCCAGATCCTCATTAGATTTCTGATCCCGACCAGTCTAATCGTTCGGAACAATGGTCTAAGATCGCCTCCCTGACGCTGAGAAAACGTTTTCGCAGTTGACATTATTGTTGCGAAAAGGTTTTCTCTTATGGCGACGGGTGGAAGAATGAGACTGGACCAAACAGGAAGAAAGCAGACCCGCATCACGATCCACGATCTAGCCGCTGCGGCCGGGGTCAGCATCTCGACGGCGTCGAAGGCGTTAAATGATACGGGCCGTATGGGCGAGGAAACACGCGAGCGGGTCAAGCGCATCGCACGGGAAATTGGCTTCAGGCCGAACGCGTTGGCGCGCGGCCTCTTGAGCAAGCGCAGCTTCACTATCGGGCTTTTGACCAACGATACCTATGGCCGCTTCACCCTTCCGGTAATGGCAGGCGTTTCGGAAGCGCTTGTCGATCACGGAGTTTCGGTTTTCCTGTGTGCGATCGAGGATGATCCGGCTCTTGGGCAGATTCATGTGGATGCGATGCTGGACAAGCAGGTCGATGGCATCATCGCATCGGGAAAACGGGTCGATCGGCAGCTTCCGGTCGATTTGTCGAGCATTCCGGTACCCGTGGTCTATGCCTTTACGGAAGGTATGCCGGGCAGCGTGAGCTTCCGCTCGGATGACGCACAAGGCGCAAGGCTCGCTGTGGAATGGCTGATCGGGCTCGGGCGTTCCCGCATCGCCCATATTACTGGTCCTGAAAGCTTCTTTTCGGTGCGCGAACGCGCTTTTGCCTATCGTGAGCTGGCAGGTGACGGTGAACCGGTTCTTTACGGCGTGTGGGCAGAGGCCTGGGGTCACGAAGCGGTCGACCAGATATGGAGCCGCGCCGGAGAAAAACCCGATGGCATCTTCTGCGGCAACGATCAGATTGCCCGCGGCGTCGTCGACGCGCTGCGCGAACGGGGCGTCAAAGTACCGGAGGACGTTTCTGTGGTTGGCTTTGACAATTGGGAGATCGTCGCCGCACAGACGCGGCCGCCGCTGACGACGATCGACATGGAATTGAAGGAACTCGGGCGTCAGGCAGGGTTGACCGTGCTTGCCCTTGCCGAAGGCCGGCCCGTCGAGCCCGGCGTGCGGAAATTGCCGTGCCGTTTGATCGTGCGGCAGTCATGCGGGAGTGATGCCCGCGAAGAATGAGAAGCGGCGCGAAGGAGACGCGCCATATTGGGAGGAATGTCATGATCAAGCGCCTAATAGCAGCGACCAGCATCGCTACCCTATGCCTGGTATCCGGAGCAGCGGCCGCCGAAAAAGTTGAAATGTGGGTCCGCTCGGGGATCGGCGACGCCTTCAAGAAGGTCGTCGAAGCCTATAACGCCAACCACGAAAACCAGGTCGTCGCAACCGAGGTACCATTTTCCGAACTGGTGCAGAAATATGCAACCGCGATTGCCGGCGGACAGGCTCCTGACGCCCTTTCGATGGATCTTATCTATAACCCCGCCTTTGCTGCGGCCGGCCAGTTGGAGGACCTGACGGACTGGGCAAAAGCTCTGCCTTACTTCAATTCGCTGTCGCCGTCACATGTTCGCCTCGGAACCTATCAGGACCGGATTTACGGCCTGCCGCTCTCCGTCGAGACATCGGTCTTCGCGTGGAACAAGGATCTCTACAAGAAGGCCGGTCTCGACCCGGAAAAGGCACCGGCAACATGGGACGAAATTACCGCCAACGCGGAAAAGATCCGAGCACTCGGTGAAGACACCTACGGATTTTATTTCTCCGGCGGCGGCTGCGGTGGCTGCATGATATTCACCTTCACGCCGCTCGTGTGGGGTGCCGGAGCCGATATCCTGTCGGCCGACAGCAAGGCAGCAACGCTTGATACCCCGCAAATGCGCAAGGCCGTCGATATTTATCGCAACATGGTCAAGAAGGACCTCGTGCCGGCGGGAGCTGCAAGCGACAACGGCGCGAACTTCCTCACCTTCACCAATGGCAAAATCGGTCAGCAGAGCCTCGGCGCCTTTGCCATCGGCACACTGGTGACCGAACATCCGGACATCAATTTCGGGGTCACGCTCATTCCCGGCGTCGAAGGAACGCCGTCCTCCTTCGCCGGCGGCGATAATTTCGTCATCACCAAGGGCACGAAGAAGATCGACGCTGTGAAGGAATTCCTCGAATACGTCTACTCAGTGGATGGCCAGAAAGTCATGGCGAAGTACGGCAGCCTGCCGACGCGCGGCGATATCGCCGACAAGGTACTGGAAGGTCTCGATCCGCGCATGCAGGTCGGCCTCAAGGCCATTGGCGTTGCGAAGACACCCTATACGCTGCAGTTCAACGATCTGATCAACAGCGCCAACGGCCCATGGGCCAGCTTCACAAATGCCGCCATCTTCGGCGACGATGTCGACGGCGCCTTTTCAAGCGCCCAGTCGGAAATGCAATCGATCATAGACAGCGGCCAATAATGCTCTCCCGGCCGCGGGCCGGGAGGCGGTGGCAGCTTCCCGGCCAACCTCAATGACAGATGCGGAGCGTTCTCGATGACAGGTTCAGGCTTACCGCGCCAATCTTCCCCGCGCAGGCGTCGGAGATCGCAATGGCGCGGCCTTGCCTATATCGCGCCGGCCATGGCGCTCGTTATCGTCTTCTTCATCATGCCGGTGCTTTTCACCGGATGGATGAGCCTTCACAACTGGCCGCTGATGGGCGCTTCGCGCTGGATCGGATTCAACAACTATTTTCGCATGTATAACGACAGCCGCTTCATAACAGCGCTGAATTTTACGGCCTATTATACAGTGATCGTCACGATCGCGATCTTTTCGGTGGCCTTTCCGCTCGCGATCTTCGTCGAGAAAGAGCGGCAGTTTGTCAGCGCCTACCGCACGATCATCTTCCTGCCTGTGGTCGTCGGCCTTGCGACGGCCTCGCTGCTTTGGGTTTGGCTCGCCAATGTCGACAGCGGTTTCATCGGTCCCGCCTTGAAAGGCCTCGACCTCGTGGCAAAAAGCCCCAACCTGCTTGCGACTTTCGACACGGCGTTTCTGACGATTGTCGTGATGGTCGTCTGGAAGATCGCAGGCTTTACCATGATCATCCTCCTGACTGGACTTCAGGCTATTCCCGCCGAACTCAACGAGGCGGCCCGCATCGATGGCGCCGGGCGTTGGCAACGCTTCGTGCACCTGACACTGCCGCTGATGCGAAAGACGATCGCACTGGCACTGATCGTCTCTGTCACCGGATCGATCCTCGCCTTTGACCAGTTCTACATCATGACGGCCGGCGGACCGCAAAACAAGATGATCTCGGTCGTCTACTACATCTTCAATCAGTCCTTTGTGTCCTTCAATCTCGGCTATGGCGCAGCGCTCTCGATCGCGCTGCTCGCGATCCTCGTGGCTATCAGCATCGTGCAGCTCTGGCTGCTCCGTGCGGGAGAGGATCACCCATGATTTCCGCGAAGGAAAAACGTGCGCGAAAGCGCTTGCGCTTGCAGTCGGCCTATCACCTGACAGGGATCGCCATCGCAATCTTCTTTCTGGCGCCTTTCGCCGTCACGCTGCTTGCCTCGTTCCGGCACGGAACCGAAGCGAGCCTGCCGCCCCTTCCACCATGGCCGACCGCGAAAATAAGCTTCGATTCCTACAGATTGCTGGATACCTTCGGCGCCGGGATCTGGCGGCATATGATCAATTCTCTGCTTGTTTCCCTTGCCACCGTGGTGCTCACGGTTGCAGTCAGCCTGCTTGCGGGCTACGGATTTTCGCGCTACCGCTTTCCTCTGAAGAACGTGCTCTTCGTGCTGATCATCACGACACTGATGATCCCGTTCCAGTCGATCCTGACGCCGCTTTTTATCATCCTTGCAAAGCTCGGGCTCAACAATTCGCTGCTCGGGCTGACGCTCGTCTATGTGACGCTTCAGCTACCCTTTTCCGTCTTCATGATGCGAAATGCTTTCGACGCCGTGCCGAAGGAGATCGAGGAGGCTGCGCGCATCGACGGCGCCCGTGATTTAAAACTCCTCGGGCGCGTGCTGTTGCCCCTCGTCTTGCCGGGTGTCGCCACCGTCGCGATCTTTGCGTTCCTGAATGCCTGGAATGAGTTCCTGGCAGCACTTGTGCTGCTCTCCAGCAACGAGAGATACACCCTGCCGGTCCTCATGACGGCAGTGCGCGCCGGCCGCCTTGGCGCCATCAACTGGGGTGCTGTGCAGGCCGGCGTGGTCGTCATGACGATCCCCTGCCTCATCGTCTTCCTGCTTTTGCAACGCTACTACATGCGCGGGCTGATGGCCGGCGCGGTAAAATGAACCCAGCTACAACGGATGAAGCCATGAACAAGCCAAAACGAGACCGCCAGTTCCGCCCCTTGCCCGTTCCAAGCGTCGAACTTTACGGCATCTTCGGTGACCGTCAGGATGCCATCTGCGAGTCCACGGCCGAGACACTTCTCGACCGCTGCGTGGAGGCGGGCATGCTGCGCGCGATCGATACCAGCCAGCCAGGCCCCGGTGTCGTCATTCCAATTCAGCCCTGGGGCGGTACGACGCAGATGTTCTGGGACAGCGACCTTGGAAAGTCGATCGAGACGGTCGCCTATTCGCTTTACCGGCGCCCCAATCCCAAACTTGAGGCGCGCGTCGACGAAATCATCGACATGTACGGGAAGCTGCAGGACGCGGACGGCTACCTGAATGCCTGGTTCCAACGCGTTCAGCCCGGTCGCCGCTGGACCAATCTGCGCGATCACCACGAGCTTTATTGCGCCGGGCATCTGATCGAGGGCGCCGTTGCCTATTATCAGGCGACGGGCAAGCGAAAGCTGCTCGAGATCATGTGCCGGTATGCCGATTATATGATCAAGGTCTTCGGCCATGGCGAGGGCCAGATACCGGGCTATTGCGGCCATGAGGAGATCGAGCTCGCGCTCGTGAAACTCGCGCGGGTGACCGGCGAGAAGAAGTATCTGGATCTCGCCAAGTATTTCATTGACGAGCGTGGCACAGAGCCGCATTTCTTCACCGAAGAGGCGACCCGCGATGGGCGCGACCCGGCAAATTTCATTCAGAAGACCTACGAATACAATCAGGCGCATCAACCGGTGCGCGAGCAGAAGAAGGTGGTCGGCCATGCGGTGCGCGCGATGTATCTTTATTCCGGCATGGCCGATATCGCGACGGAATATAGCGACGACACGCTGACGACAGCGCTCGAAACACTCTGGGACGACCTTACCACCAAGCAGATGTATATTACAGGTGGCATTGGACCGGCCGCCGCAAATGAGGGCTTCACCGATTACTACGACCTGCCGAACGAAACCGCCTATGCGGAAACATGTGCTTCGGTCGGCCTTGTCTTCTGGGCAAGCCGCATGCTCGGCCGGGGCCCGAACCGCCGCTATGCCGACATCATGGAACAGGCGCTTTACAACGGCGCCATGGCCGGAATTTCGCTCGACGGCCGCACGTTCTTTTATGAAAACCCACTTGAAAGTGCCGGTAAGCATCATCGCTGGATCTGGCATCATTGCCCGTGCTGTCCGCCGAACATTGCCCGCCTGCTATCCTCCATCGGGTCGTATATGTATGCCGTTGCCGACGACGAGATCGCCGTACATCTCTACGGACAAAGCAAGGCGCATTTTGAAATCGGCGGCTCCAAGATCACGCTTTCGCAGGAGACGCGCTATCCTTGGGATGGCGCCATATGTTTCGACGTCGTAACGGAAAGGCCGGCGCGTTTCGCAGTGTCGCTTCGTATCCCCGAATGGGCAAACGGCGTCGCGATCAAGGTGAATGGCGAGGCGCTTGAACTTTCATCCGTGGCGCTCGACGGCTATGCCCGCATCGAGCGGGAATGGAAAAGCGGCGATCACGTCGATCTTAACATTCCTCTTGCGGCTCGCTCGCTCTTTGCCAATCCGCTCGTGCGCCAGGATGCCGGCCGCACCGCGTTGATGCGCGGCCCTCTGGTCTACTGCCTCGAGGCGACCGACAACGGCTCAGGCTTGAACGGAATCCGGCTCAATGGCGACGTTTCGAAAGCGACAACCTTCGAAGTCGCCGAGCTTCGTGGTGCCGTTGCTCTGGATTTGCCCGCAAGGCGCGATGAGGCCGATTGGGGCAGCGCCCTTTACAGGGCGTCACCGCCTCATGCACGGGAAACGACTGCGCGCTTCGTGCCCTATCCATTCTGGGACAATCGAGCGCCGGGTGAGATGCTTGTCTGGGTAAGAGCAGGTGAAGAACGCGGTGAGTAAACTGGCTGACACTGGCGTCGTGCTGGCGGGCGTCCGCAAGAGTTTCGCCAGCCTCGATGTCATTCATGGCATCGACCTTGAAATTGCCGAAGGCTCGTTTGTTGTCTTCGTGGGACCGTCCGGCTGCGGAAAGTCGACGCTGCTTCGCATGATTGCCGGATTGGAAGAGGTCACCGACGGCGAGATCGAGATCAAGGGACGCAACGTCACCGATCTCGATCCTTCCGAGCGCGGCATTGCCATGGTGTTTCAGTCCTATGCGCTTTACCCGCACATGAGCGTGCGCGAAAACCTCGCCTTCGGACTGAAGATGGCGAGAACGGCGGCAGCAGAAATCGAAGCACGTGTGAAGGCCGCGTCCGCGATCTTGAAGATCGACCACCTGCTCGACCGCAGGCCCGGACAACTCTCCGGGGGTCAGCGCCAGCGCGTAGCGATCGGCCGGGCAATCGTGCGTAAGCCGGACGTGTTCTTGTTCGACGAGCCGCTATCCAATCTCGATGCCGAATTGCGGGTCTCGATGCGCATCGAGATTGCTCGGCTGCATCGCGAACTCGGCAACACGATGATCTATGTGACACATGACCAGACCGAGGCGATGACGCTTGCGGACAAAATCGTCGTTCTGCGCGATGGGCGTATCGAACAAGCCGGAACGCCGCGTGACGTCTATGAGAACCCGGCCAATGTCTTCGTAGCGGGTTTCATAGGCTCACCGCGGATGAATTTACTGCAAGCGACATGGTCGGGCGGCGGCACACTCAGCATCGCCGGGACCGTGATCCCGGGGCCGATTGCATCTGGCAAACTTTCAGCCGGCGAACGGCTTACATTCGGCGTTCGCCCCGAGCACTTCATTGTCGCTGAAGCTGCGGCGCAGACGCTTAGAGCGCGCGTCGATTTTTTTGAGTACCTGGGCGGAACCCAGTACCTTTACTGCCAACTCGATGATGGCCAGACCGTCATCGCTGAACACAGGTCTTCACTCACAATCGGGGCCGGCGACATCGTCCATCTCGCAAGCGAGATGAGCAAGCGCCGCTTCTTCGATGCAGATGGAAGGCGGTTGGCGGATTAAGACCTTCTCTATACATGAAACCCGGCGCCATCAGGCTTCAGCCGCAGGTGTCGGCTCGCCGAGCGAGAGCATCAGTCGGTTGGCCCAGTTGAAGAAAGCGGCACCATGGATGACGTCGGAAATTTCCAGATCGTTCAGACCTTCGGACCGCAGCCGGGCAATCTCTCCCTCGTTGAAGGCGGATGGTGTCGCCGTCAAAGCGACCGAGGCCTCGACGATTGCATTCCACCTGCGGCTGCCGAGGTCGGTATCCGTTCCTTCGTCAAGCAGGCGCTGAACATCGCTGGTGCGCTTGGAATAATGAGAGGCAAAACGGGAATGGACCGAGGCGCAGAAAATGCAGCCGTTCACCCGCGACGCGGCCGTCGCAGACAGCTCCCTATCGGCGCGCGGCAGACCGGCCGCTGTATTGTGGAAGATGTCCTTGTCAGTCTTCGTGCGAGCCTCTAGAATCTCCGGATCGCGTACAAGCAGCATGAAGTAAGCCGACTTGGCGCGCGATGGATCAACCAGCCCGGCCCAATGCCGGCCTGTCAGGTCCTCTTCCACGAGCGGCGCCAGCCAGGGTGCCCAGCCAATCTCGGCCTGTGTGAAGGCGCTCGGGCGGCGCTCGAGCTTAGGATGGATTGCAATCTCGCTCATGTCATCGTCTCCTTATTCGGCTGCTGCCGAAGCAAGTGTTCCCGCGCCCGCCTTGGAAAGCGCCGCAAGCCCGGTGACCACGCGGATCTGGAATGCAAGGAAGGATACGATCTGCGAAAGCGTCACGATCGCCGTCGTGCTCCATCCGGCATCCAGCAATTTTTGCAATGCAGCCGGAGAGGCTTCCCGCGGCCGGAACACCAGCAGATGGCTATGTTCAAGCGCCGCCGACAGCTTACCTCCGAGAGCGACGCGTCCAAAATCGGATACCTCAAAGACCAGGCCCGACTTGTCTCCAACCGATAGGGGTGCCGCCGGATACTTGCCGTAGGGGCCATGCGTGCGCCCCTTCTCGACCTCTGCTCTGACGGCTGCGGCAAGAGAAGCGCCGCCCATCGTCTCGATGATGCCGGCCGAATAAAATTCGGCTGCCGCGCTTGCATCGTGCAATCCCGCAACGAAGGCCGCGACGGCAAGTCGCTCCATCCGCAAGATGCCTCCTTCCTGTATCGGCTCGAAAAGTGCCAGATAGCTCTTCTGCGCATTTAAGCGTGTTTCAGGCCGTTCCGCACGAATGCGATCGACGAAGGAGCCGGCGCCGATGCCGGCTAAAAGATCGATAACGTCAGGTGTCGAAGCGGTCATGGTCGTTACCCTTTCTTGGAAAGCCGAAAATCAGTTCAGGCGTTGGCTGCGAGCCGCCGCTCCTGATGAAGCGGAGCCTGGCCCGTCCAGCCAAGCGCGGGCGCCACGATGGTTGCCGTCAATTCCAGCGAACGCAGGATATGCTCGTGCGGTGGATCAACCGAATGCACCTGGAAGACGAGATCGGTCACTCGCGACAGCGCAGTATCGGCCTTCAGCGACGCAATCACGTCGTCCGGCGCTCCGACATGCACATCGAATGCCTTGATGAGGTCTTCTGTCGTCGTGCCGGTAATCTTATGACCGCTTGAGACAAAGCGCTCGACGCTGCGCTTCAGCCCGAGTTCGGCAAAATGCAGCGCCTCCTTGCGGTCATCGGCGACAAAGAGGCTGCGGGAACCGAGAATGCGCGGTGCGCGGCGGTTGGCCAGCGCTTCGAGATAGGTATCAATGATCGGATTTTGCAATTCCCAAAGCTCCGCAGACGGGGCTTCAAGCGGACGAGGTTGCGTCCGCGAAAGCATCAGACCATCACCATCACGGCCGGCACGCTCGCCGCCGTCGACGGAAAACGTCGCCTGCCAGACATGATCAAGCAAGTGCGGCGCATCTGGATAGAGGCGGTTTCCTCCTTCCAGCTCGTGGCCGGCCCAGGCGCGTCGCACCATCGCAAGGCTCTTAGCATAAACCTGGCCGCGATCGCCACTTTGCAAGCCGAACGGCAGGAAGGCTGCAGGCGTGCCGCCCGTGCCGAAACCGATTTCTAGGCGGCCATTCGAAAGGATATCGAGAATCGCCGTGTCCTCCGCAACACGAACCGCATTCTCCATCGGAAGCGTGATCACGCCTGTTCCGAGCCGGATGCGCGATGTTCTCGCCGCAAGTTCGGCAAGAAGGATAAGGGGTGAAGGAAGTCCCCCTTCTTCGCCATTGAAGTGGTGTTGGGCAATCCAGGCGCTGTCGAATCCGAACTTTTCCGCATGGATGATCTGCTCGACAACCAGCCGGTAGCGGGTTGCCGGATCGGCCTGGTCGAGTACCCGACTGAAGAAGCCGAGACGCTTCGGCTGGCCTGGATATCTCATGGATTTGTTCCTGCATTGGTCAACGACGACCGCCTCGGGATGGGCGGACACTTCTTGCCGGGAATGGCATCGATCAACTCACGCGTGTAGGCATGCTGCGGATCGCTGAAGACGCCCTCCACCGGCCCGCTGTCGACGAGCTTGCCTTCTTTCAGCACCGAGACCGTGTCGGCGATCTGGCGGACCACGGCGAGATCGTGGGAGACGAAAAGATAGGTGAGCCCGAGCTCGCGCTGCAGTTTGTCGAGCAATGCCAGGATTTGCGCCTGCACGGTAACGTCGAGCGCTGAGACAGCCTCGTCGAGAACGAGGATCTGCGGACCAAGGACCAGCGCACGGGCAATCGCCACGCGCTGACGCTGTCCACCGGAAAGCGCATGCGGCCTGCGCTGCAGCATATCGAGCGTCAGCCCCACCCTTTCGAGCGTGCTTGCGACCCTTTCAGCCCGTTCGGCGCGTGAGATCGGATCAAAGTTCAAAAGTGGCTCCTCGACAATCCGTGCAATGGTCTGGCGCGGATCGAGTGAGCCAAACGGATTCTGATAGACGAGCTGGATCTTCTTGCGAAAGAGCCTCAGCGTTTCACCGCCCAGACGAGCCAGGTCTAGACCATCGACGAAAACGTTCCCCGCCGTCGGCTTCTGGAAGGCCGCCACAGTACGGATTGTCGTAGTCTTGCCGGATCCCGATTCACCGACAAGCGCATGAGTCGTGCCGCGTCGGACCCGAAACGAGATATCGTCGACGGCGCGAAAGTGGCCTTTCTGTCCGCCGAGGCCGAAATCCTGGACTAGATTTTCGACAATGATGATGTCGTCCGGCTCAGTGGCCGGCGCTCCTGCAGCAGCCGGCAGGCGGCGTCGACTGGCATTGAGAGACGGCGCGTCGGCAAGAAGTTGACGCGTATATGCACTTTGCGGCGCCCTCAAGATTTCGCCGGTACGGCCTTGTTCCTGAATGCGGCCATGTTTCAGCACCACCAGCTTGTCGGCCCGGTCGGCGGCAACTCCAAGATCGTGCGTCACCAATAGGAGCGCCGTACCATATTCGCGGCGCAGCGCGTCGATGAGGTCGAGAATGTGCTTCTGGACCGTCATATCGAGCGCGCTCGTCGGCTCGTCGGCAATAATCAGCGAGGGTCTCAGTGCAATTGCAATCGCAATCAGCACGCGCTGCTTCATGCCGCCGGACAGCTCGTGCGGATACTGCTGGGCACGCAACGTCGGCTGATAGAGGCCGACGCGCCCAAGCAGTTCGATTGCCTGAGCATAGGCAACCGGTCCGGAGGACTGGTCGTGGATTGCGAAGATCTCCGCCACCTGTTTGCCGATCGTCTTGACCGGATTGAGCGCGTTGCCCGGATCCTGCGGTATCAAGCTCACGACGGAACCGCGAATGCCATCGAGCCGCTTCTGAGGCCAGTTGGCAATCTCCTGCCGGTTCAGCCGGACACTACCTTTCTCGAGGCGTCCGTTTTCCGGCAGAAGGCCGATGATTGCCTGCGCAGTCGAGCTCTTGCCCGAACCTGACTCGCCGACAAGCGCCACGACCTCGCCCGGATCAACGCGAAAATCGATCCCGCGCACCGCAGTACGCGTTCCATTTCGATCGCTGTAGGACACCGTCAGCCCCGACACTTCGAGGACCGCGGCGGGCTGGGTCGCGCCGTTCGACCGATTGACCGGTTGGATCGTCATCTCTGCACCTTTCCGATTGCCTGGCTGACCCGGTTAACCGAGAGAACGACGAGCACCACCGCGATGCCGGGTGCGGCCGTCAGCCACCATGCGGTTGCGATATAGTTGCGGCCCTCGGAAATGAGCAGGCCCCATTCCGGCGTCGGCGGTGGCGCGCCGTAGCCCAGAAAACCGAGGGTCGAAAGTTGCAGGATGGCCGACCCGACCTGCAGCGCTGCAAACGCAATGACAGAAGTCAGCGAATTCGGCAGAACGTGTCGCCACAGCACTTTCAGGAAGGTGGCGCCGCTGCCGAAGGCCGCCTCGACATATTCGCTGCGGCGCACCATCACGACCTCCGAACGAACGATTCGGGCAAAGCTTGCAATCGACGTCGCGCCGACGGCGATGGCAGCGTTTGTCGTGCCGAAGCCAAGTAGGATGATGATGCTGAGCGACAGCAATAGGCCCGGGATCGAGAGCAGCACGTCCATGAGACGCATGATGATCCCGTCGACCAAACCGCCTAGGGAACCCGCAAGAAGCCCGAGCGCCGTGCCGATGGCAATGCCGATGGCGACAGCCGCAAGCGCGCCGGAAAGCGTATGCACCGAACCGTGAACGAGCCGCGCGTAAAGATCGCGGCCGAGTGAATCCGTACCCAGCAGATGCGCTGTCCCAGGCGGTTTCAATTGCTGACCCGCCTGCCCCTGGATCGGGTCATGCGCGGTAAAGAGCCCTGGAATGAAAGCCCAGAAAAGGACAAGGGTCAGGGTCACAACAGCGAGCACAAAATCGGGCTGGACGCGGATGCCGTGCCTCTTTTCCTCAGCGGTGGGCAGCGTCTCATCGCCGACCGGTGCTTGCGCGATCCAGTCGACCGGATCCGGACTTTTGATATCGAGGTGCCGTTTAGCACTATCGAGCTGGGTCATCGCGCGGTCCCCAGTTTGGTTTTCAGTCGCGGATCGAGCACGGGATAGAGCAGATCGATCGCAAGGTTTATGGCGACGAAGGTGGCTGCAGATATGACGACGATCGCCTGCAAAACCGCGACATCCTGGGAGGTCACTGCCTGTTCGGCGAGGCCGCCGATTCCGTTGAGGCCAAAGACGGCTTCGGTCACGACGGCACCGGCCAGGAGTTCGCCGAAGAGCACACCAGCCACCGTCAGTACTGGCAGCGATGCGTTCCTTGCGACATGGCGCCACAACACCCAGTAATGCGATGCACCCTTGGCGCGCACAACAGCCACGAAGGGACGCGTAAGGACCTCATCGACGTTGCGAAGCAGGAGTTGCGCCATCGGTGCGGAAATCGGAACGGCAACGGTCAGGACGGGAAGGATCAGTCCCTCCCATGGCCCGGGATTGATCACCGGCACGAGTTTCAGCCGGAACGAGAATATCTGGATCAGCATGATGCCGAGCCAGAACGTGGGCACAGAGACGAACAGCGAAGGGATAGAATGAATGAATGAACGAAGCCGGCCGAGGCCCGGAATATTGCAAAAGATCGCAAGAATGACCGCCAGGATCAAAGCGGTGGCAAAGCCGAGCCCTGCAAGCTGGATGGTCGAGGGCAGGTTGACCGCAAGCTGCGCGCTGACGGCGACGCCGCGCTGCAGCGAATAGCCGAAATTGCCTGTCAGGAAGTTGCCGATTGTTTGGAGATATTGCGACGCCAGAGACCCGTCTGCTGCGTAGGCTGCACGAATATCGGCCAGCTGTTCCGGGCCGAGGCCGTATTCCGGGTTCTGAAATTTGATCAGCACCGCGTCGCCGGGCATCGCCTGCAGCAGCACGAAAGAAATCGTGAAGGCGGCCCATAGCACCAGAAGCGCCTGCCCTGTGCGTGAAAGAACATATCTTGCCATGGTAAACTCCGTCTCAGCGGAACTAGCGCGGCTCTTGCCGGGCTTTCGCCCGGTTAGTGTTCAGCAAGCCAGATGCTGTAGAAGCTCGGGCGGCCGACCGCCTCGAAGGCTACCCCTTGCACATAAGGTGCGCCGGCAAAGGCCTGCGGCTCTTCAAAAATCGGGATTGCATAGGCCTGATCGATCACGTAGTTCTGAACCTCGCCGGCAATCGTCAGGCGCTTCGCAGGATCGGGTTCTGACGAAAGCTGCTCAAGCAGGCCGTTCAGCCTGCCGTCCGCAAAGGACTTCACCTTGTCGCTCAACCCGCCCTTCTGGCGAAGAACGTCGCGATTCTTCGGATAGTACTGGCTCTTGATGACGTCGGGATCGGCGCGGCCCACCATCGCCGGCGAAACGGGCGTCTTGTCCGGATCGAGATCATCGACCGTCTTGCTGCCGGCATCGCCTGCAAGAACATTGAGCGTCACGCCGAGCTTCGCCCATTGCTGCGCGACAAGCTGTAGCGTTGCCTTGTTCTGGGGCTGCGGTGGCGATTCATAGGCTGTCAAGATAAGTGGCTGGCCGTCTTTCGCACGCACGCCATTGGCGCCGGCCTTCCAGCCGGCATCGTCGAGCAGCTTTGCGGCTTCGGCAGGATCGTAGGCAAGCTTCGAGGACAGATCGACATAGCCCTGCGCCGTCGAAGCGATGATCGATTTTGCCTGGGGATAGTTCACGGAAAAAAGCGTCGACACGATCTCCTGCGTGTTCGTGCCATGCAGCAGCGCCCGTCGGACGCGCAGATCGGCAACGAGCGGGTTGTCTGGGCGGAAGACGACGCTGTTGTTCACGCCGCGCGTGGGCGGCGCGTAGATCTTATAACCCTGGCTTTCGACCTGCTCTTCGTCATAGGCCTGCACTTGGCGGATGAAATCCGCCTGGCCGGACAGCAGCGCGCCGATCCGCACGCTGTCCTCCCCGGTGATGACAAATTTGATCCCGTCGAGGTAGGCGCGGCCCTGATGTTTAAACTTTGGAGGACCCCAGTTGTAGTCTTGGCGCGCCTTCAGCGAAAGCTCCTTGCCGAGCGTTTCGCTTTCGACGACAAAGGGGCCCGAGCCAATGATCTTCGTTGCATCCCCGAGCTGTTCGAACGGCAAAGCCAGCGTCGCCAGCGAAACTAGGCCGGAGCCGATAACCGACGTTCCCTGCAGAAATCCCGGCGATGGCCTTTTGAAGTAGAATTTTATGGTGAGCGGGTCGATAACTTCGGAATGGTCGTAATTGTTGATGACTTCCGAAACCGGCTGCTTCAACGCTTTGTTACCGAGACCGAACGTATCGTAGTTTTTCGCAACCGCGTTCGCATCGAGCGGCGATCCGTCCGAGAAAGTCACACCTGCGCGCAACCGGAAAGTATATTCCGTCGCATTCTCGTTCACCGTCCAGGATTGCGCGATCCAGGGCTCGATCTCGAGCGTCTTCGGATTCTGATAAGTCAATTTATCCGTAATCTGATTGAGCACGCCGCCATTCGGATAAAAACCGCCGGCCGGAGGATAAAGATTGGTGTGCGCCTGCTGCTCGAGATAGATCAGCGTGCCGCCGGTAACCGGCTTGGCCGCATCTTCCGCAATGCCCACGGAAGCAGAAATCGTCAACGACAATGCCCCGATCAATGCGGCTGCGCCCAAATTTTTGAAGCTCATGTCTATTTCCCTCGGATGAAACATAGCCGAAGGATACGGTTTTCATGTCTTAATCCATAGAATTGATGTTCTATTTTACGCCCGTAAGGTGAAATGAAGAACTCGCGCGACGATAAAACCGGCAACATCCGGCATGGAGAGGCAAATGCGCCCGTCGAAAAGTCGAGATGTCGACCCTGTTGACGTTCAGGTTTCGGGCGATAGAACTGGGTTGTGCAGATTCCTCTGCTCTCGGCGACCGCCAAAAAGCTCGACCGCATCGAGGATTAACGTCCCATTGACCTTTTTTTCTAAGCATTGACCCAATCCCGCCACGTTGAAGACAGACCATGCTGATCCGCCAGGGGCACGAACGCAACGAACAGATTGACAGGAAGCTCGCCTCTTGCCTTGCAGCGATCGCTGGCGCGCTCAACGCGGCCGCCTTTTACGCGGTCGGCTTCTTTTCTGCGAACATGACCGGAAACATCTCCACATTTTCCGACCACATTGCCGTCGGCGCGTGGATTTCCGCCCTGTTCTACCTTGCGATCATCGTCACATTCATAATGGGCGCCACCGTCTCGACGCTGCTCATCAATGCCGGCCGCAGACGCAACATACATGCCATCTACGCCTACAGCATCCTGACCGAGGCGATATTGCTTGCGGTACTCGGCTGTGCCGACCTTTGGCTGCTTGGAGAATGGCGGGCACCGGTTCTGGTGATCGGCCTTGCCTTTCTCATGGGCCTTCAAAACGCAGTCGTCACCCGCATTTCCAACGCTCGGGTAAGGACCACCCATATATCGGGAATGGCGACCGATGTCGGCATAGAGCTTGGGATGGCATTTGACATCCTGCGCGGACGGGAGCGAGCCAGCGAGGCGCAGTATGACCGCGCCAAGCTCCTTTTACATGTCCAAACCATCCTTGCGTTCCTCTTCGGCGGGATCGTGGGCGTCGTCGTCTATCGCGCCGCCGGCGGCTTGTTGCTTATCGCCACTGCCGCGCTCTTGCTGACGATTGCCATGGCCGGCATTTTCCGGGTGCGGCAGCAGCGGGCACACGCCCCGTGACTTACGGCTGGTACATCAGAGGCGCTGCAGGCAAAAGGAAAAATGCGCATCCGGATCCAGCGTCAGGTATTCGAAGCGCCATCCGCATTCCGCGCAGAACTTGTTGACGGCTTCCACGACGCCGTAGACGATCGGCTTTACGGTGTTACCGGTACAAAAATCGTGGCCGGCAATTCGTCCGCCGCGATTGACCTTGCTGTTTGACAGGACCAACTCCTTCCAGGTGAGTTCGAAGGAATGATCGGTGTCGATATAAACCCAGTCGAAAAAACCATCGTCAAACGTGCTGAGGGCTTCAAGCGACGTGCCCTGCCGGATCACCACCGTTCCCCCTTTTATCTCGCCGGCATATTTCTCGCTCACCGTCGCCATGCCGGCGGAGTAACGATCCATCCCCCATGGATCGATCAGGAAAAGTTTTTCGGGGCGGTTCCGCTTGAGTATTTCAGACGTGAACTCTCCTTCAGCGACGCCAATCTCGGCTGCAACTGCATGATTGGGCAGACGATAGAGGAGTTCATTGCGATCAGGCAGCAGTTTGGCGCCTTCGGTATGGACAAAATCAAGTCTTGTTCGAGGTGTGCTGCTCCTCAGACGCAGCCGCTCTTCGCGCGTTTTCACTCTGTGCTCCAGTGCGGAATGATTTGTTAGTCGCGACACAACACCAGAATGTGCCGCGACGCAGCCCATCTCTATACGCAAGCCCGGCATTACGAAAGCTTGCGAGACAAGGGACCTGCCCTTGGCGGTTCACAATAATCTGAGCGTGCCCGTGATGCACACGAGGTGATGATTGCCGGTTCAAAAATTTTGGCGAAAAAACCCGCCAATGGTCTTGCAGTTCTGCGCCGATATCGATAGAGAGCCTTCACGCTGGATGCTGCGGCATCGAGGGGCGATTAGCTCAGTTGGTAGAGCGCCTCGTTTACACCGAGGATGTCGGGAGTTCGAGTCTCTCATCGCCCACCATTCCCTTAAAATGCCTTTGTTTTTCTTTTCTGCTCGTTCCCGCACCGGGAATAAGGTGGGGTTTTGGCGGCCTCGATTTGTTCTGCGACAAGGCGTGAAGACTTACAGCTAGGCGCGCGCGATCGGCGCCCTTGGTATAAATCTCGGCATGTTGCGTCGTGGCCCAGCCATAACGAGCCATCAGTTCATGTGCTTTCGCGCCGGCGCTTGCTGCGATCGTGGCAGACAGCCTTCTTGGGCCGTGGGCATTATTTCCTCACAGAGTTTCCGCATTTGTTGGGCAATACCGAACATACGGGCGTCATCATATACGAGATTAGCGGCCTGAAGGGCCGGTCGAGCCACTTCCCAAGAGCAGACGTTCCCCCGAGGCGAGTTTCCCGACCCGCGCCACTCGCCTATAGCAATTCGTCGAGCTGCTCCAGCTGCTCCGGCAATGCGGCCGCCGAGCCATGTAGTGCTTCCTCAAGCGCCTCCTTGGACGGATAGACTTCGTGGAAATTCAGCCGCGTCTTCCCGCCCTGGTCCTCGAAGGTCACGGTCGTGACCGCGCCTTCTTCGCCCTCGTCGTTGGTCCAGACGATGCGCTCGTTCGGCACCACCTCGAGATACTTGCCGTAGAAGGCCATGGTGTCCGAACCGCCGGCGCCGAATTCCAGCCGATATTTGCCGCCGGTACGGACGTCCATATCGCACGATACGAGCGAAACGCCGGATGCCGATTTTGGCACCCACCAGCGCTGGAACAGCTCGGGCTGGCTCCACGCCCTGTAAACCGTGCTCGGCGGCGCATTGAATGTCCGCGTTACGACGAGCTCGCGATCCCCTCTACGCTCGACTGACGTGCTGTTCTGCGCACCAGCTGCACTGTTAACTTGCTGATTCATCGCTTCCCTCCTGTTTCATTTCGCTGATAATTTCGTCCAGTGCTTCGAAGCGGGCCTCGAAGAGCTTGCGATGTGCCTCGATCCACTCGGCCTCCGCCTTGAGGCCGCGTTTCCCAAGCTTGCAGGTTCTCACCCGTCCGACCTTCTGCGTGACGACGAGCCCCGCTCGCTCGAGAACCTGGATGTGCTTCTTCATGCCGGTCAGCGTCATCTGGAACGTATCCGCGAGACTGGTGATCAACGCGTCCCCTCGCCCAAGCTGATCGATGATCCCGCGGCGGGTCGCATCGCACAGCGCCGCAAACGAGAGATCGAGGGAAGAGCTTACATAATGAACCATATAGTTCAGAGTCTAACCTGACAGGAACGGAAATTCGAACTCGGGCATGGTCGTCCAGCAAAAAAACCGGCCGTCCGGTTAAGTTCGAAATCACGGCAGATGGAAGGGCAAGCTTGCTTGCATGACTTGATCGTCGTGGTGGAACAATCGACGACTCCGCCTTTCCCAGTCAAATCGACCATGCCGATCGGCAGTTGTTGCCTCGGACCGAAAGCGGCCATCGCATTGGTTTGACGCGACGACATCTGTGCGCCAACACGAGCCATGAGACCGCCAGGCCTAATATTCGCGTTGCGATGCGGCCCGCGTCACAGCCGCGCCCTCCATGACGTAGGTCGCATATCGATGGTCGCGGATCAGTGTTATCTTTTGGTCCCTCCATTCAAGCAGCATGAAGTAAGCAGGAGCAGCGGACGGCGCAGCCGAGACCAGCACTATTTCCCTGCCCTCCAGACAAGCCGGCTCGATCCAAACCCGCGGATAATCCGCATAATAGGAAAAGAATCGGCCAACGTTCGCCGCACCGGAGACCTGCGGCCGTCGTGCCTGACGAAGCCGAACATCCTCGGCAAGCAGCCTGCGCAGAGCCGTCCAATCCCTCGCGTTGAAGAGCGCTGCGAAATTCAGAACCTCGGCACTTGGGGACAGCGGAACTTCGGACTCTGACTCGGAGATGGATCGCAATCCTGCCCGACCACGTGAGAGATGGGCTTTGACAGCATCGGTACTCAGGCCCAATAGCGCGGAGATGTCTGCGATGGACTCTCCCAGCACATCCTTGAGGATCACCGCGCTACGCTGCGGCACCGGCAATTTAGCAAAGTGAGCCAAGGCGATCCGCACCGTTTCCTGCCGACTCAGTGCATCCTCTGGATCAACAGCACTGACATCAGCTAAATCAAAGGCCGTCTCCAGCGGCTCCGACCGGCGGGTACTTCGCTGGCGCAGCGCATCAATGGCGCGATTGTGAACAATGCGAAACAGCCAGGGTCGCAGCGGCGTGCCCGACGAGATCGAGCCGACCATCGCGAACGCACTGACTAACGCGTCCTGTATTACGTCCTCACCGTCGATCACCGAGCCGACCAATCGGGCGGCATAGCGATGCAGTTCCGGGCGAACTGCATCCGCCTCCTTGGCCAGCACCGCGTACAGTGTGTTCTTCGCTTCTGCTTCGAGCGCAACTTCATCCATCATTCGATGACCGTCACGCCGGTGTCTCCACGCACGGCGTAGATCATAGCCTCTTCTAGCGCCGTCTTGCCGATCAGTTCGGCTACCGTATCGCCAAAGCCACGCGGTGTCATGTCCGGCCAGGTAGCGGCCTGTTCGGCGTATGTCCGGCCCGCCGCCGCAGCATAGCCGGAGATTCCGGCGTTGCCCACGCCCGTTCCTGTGAACATCTGCCGGGGAACGATGACCCGGAAACGCAGGCCCAGGCCGAGCTGGGTCGACAAGCCCTCAGCATATTTTGCAATGAACCACTGCGCCCGTTTTGCTCCTGCATAACCTCCCGATAGCGGCGAGCCCTGCACCGCGGCTCCGCTGGAAACGAGAACGACCAGCCCGCCCGACGCCATCGGCAACGTCAAAGCAGCCTGGACCCAATGCAGGGCGGCCTTCACGTCGACGTTCCAGTTGGTCGTGAACGCCTCCCAGCTAACGCGGTCGATACGTTCCATGGGCGGTTCCGCACCAGCATTCATGATGACGACATCAGGTCGTGTCTCTGACATGATCCTGTTCGCGGCGTCGATACTGGTCGCGTCAGCAGACACAGTCGTGACGGCTAGTTGCTCGCCCAGCGCTTGCAAAGTCGTCGCGTCGCGAGCCACGACGGTCACTTTAGCTGCGCGCGCTACAAACGCCTCGGCCATTCCGAAGCCCAACCCGCGGCTACCACCGACGACAACTATTCGTTTTCCATCCAAATCCATGTTCTTTTCCTCATTGGATCCAAACCGCGCAAAGGCAGTCGCGACAAGGACGTTCGAATGAGCTGAAAAGAGTCATCATTTTCGCGCTCGGGCGTGGGAAGCTATCGTACTGACTGTCCACACTGTGTCTACGAGTCCCGATACGCGAGCAGCAATTCAGTCGATCTGTGCGCCTCCTGTCGCATTGGCCATCGTGGCTGTCATGCCGGCCGCCAAGTCGCTGGCCAGGAGTACCGCCGCGTCAGCTATTTGCGCGAGCGGCGTCACACGCCGCAACGGGGTATCCTTGGCGAACTCTTTATGGATTTCATCGAAAGTCATACCACGCTCACGCGCAGCCATCGACCAAACGTCGCGAACGCCGGGAGAGTCTGGGGAGCCCGGCGAACGAACCCACGTGACCCTCACTCCTAAGGGCCCGTTCTCTACTGCTAACTGTCGCAAAAAATGCTCGACGGCAGCACAGGCAATTCCAAACCCGCCCACGTTCGGGAAAGCTTGGCGTCCAGCGTTCGCACTGATACCGACGATGGAACCGCCACCGTTGCGCGCCATATGATCCGCAACTGCAGTTCCGGTGTAGAACCACGTTGTGAGACCGGTTTGAACGGGCCGAAGGACTTTCTCCAATGAAATCGTCCCGAGTGGCTCACCTTGTGTGTCGCCCCAATCGATCGCGTTGAACATTATCTTGACCGGACCCGCCTTATCGGAGATCAGCGCGAGTTGCGCCTCAACAGCTTGCTTGTCCGTTGCATCCACAGGCTTCACCTCCGCCATTCCACCCCGCGTCCGAATATCGTCCGCAACCGCATCCAACCGATCCTTATGACGGGCCGCCAGAAAGACGCGAGCGCCTTCTCGGGCAAATGCCTTTGCCACGGCTGCTCCAACAGCCCCACTGGCACCATAAACAATTGCATTTCGATCTTTCAGCAACATGCACCTCTCCTTTTTGCCACTGTTTACATAAGCTGGCACTAGAAGACGATCGCGAGTTCCCCCTTCCGACATTACCAAGAGAAATATTGCGAGCATGCTGACGGTTTTCGGTTAGGCGTTTGCGCGATCCCAGATCACTGAAGGCGAGATCGAACGTCCATTTGGTCAAGGCGTGGCCTTGAGCAGAAAGTTGGCCTGAATTTGCGCAGAGTCCTCGAGCAGTTCATTTCGACCGCGGTGCCGCCGGTGGCGGACTCGCTTCTGCGACGGTCAAACTCGTAAAATGATCATGAGGGTTCCCATCCTAATGGCCGCTTAGGGCCGATAGTGTTGAAAAACTCTCCGACACCCTTTTCCTCGACGTAAGCTTTAAAATGAAATTGCTCGTGAGTGCCGATTTGGCGCGCCGAATGACACGACATTCCATTAATCGCCAGATATCTGAAACCTCATGTCAAGCGAAGCGAAGGAATTGACCCCGCCCCAACCGCGCGGGTATTATGTGCAAAAATTCGAATATTGCATTCAGAGCGTGAATGGACAGGTCAAGCCGCGCATCAGTGAGCGTACCGACACCGGGTTGGCAGCTCCTGCGAAGGACATCTGAAGATAGGCGCGCGCGCTCTTGGCACGGACATCGATCAGGAACCGTCGGCCGGCCTCGCGGGGCCGCAAGCGCGACCCATCCAAAAACCGCAACAGGCCCCATGGACCGCGTGCGCTCTTCTTCTCGAGCCCAGGACCAGTATTGAAGGATATCTCAAAGCCTTGCGCGGGCGAGGCTCCCGGCCAGTTCAATGTGACCGACTCCCCGGAAGTGATGACCGGGGCATGAGCGCCGCCGATCGAGACAGTCGCGGCTCCTCGTTGGGCAAGAGCCTCCAGCACAATCGGGATGTCGGGCGAGGCTCCCTTTTGAAAAAGGGCCTCGCCAACGGCAACCGCCTTTTGGAGAAAGGCCGCGCTTCCGGGTGAATAGCCTGAAAGTCGCGCTTCCGGCTTCCATCGCCACGGTGTCGTCGACGTGTCCATCAAATGTGCCAGTTGCGCCCGGAAATACCTTTCTATGGTGCCGTTCGGCGCGAAGATCCGCGCGACTTCGGCCATGTCCGCATCAGGTCCATCAAAGAATGGATAATGGCCGCTTACGGCGGCCTGGCAGGCGGCCGCAACCTGAGAACCCCAAGGTGATTGTGATGACTGTGCAGGCTGCGGTGCCGAGGTCGCCTGCTTTGGGACATGATCCGCAGCAACCTCCGGCACTTTTGGGGTAGCCGTCTGAGAGATCACGTCCTCGACGATCTGCACAACCAGCAGCGGGGCTTGCTGCAAGGCAACGATCGAGTTGGCGCGCTCCTGTGCGTCCATGAGGGATTTCTTGCCGATCTCCGCATCCGCATCGAGGACGGAGAGAGCCACGTTCAGCGAGACAAAGAGCTGCGAAATTTCCGACATCCGGCCCTGCTCCACGAACTGGATGGCCGGACCCAATGCCGTTGCGACTCGAAGCTGGTTGGCGTGGCTTCGGCTCCGGTCGGTCCCGCCGGACTGACGCCATGCCTCGCGGATAAGCGCCGAGAGCGGCGAGTTGCGTGCGCTCAGCCCACCGCTGATCACGACAGAAGTGGGTTGGTCTGTGAACGGCCTCACGCGAAGCTCACCCAGATACTGCGTCCACACCTCAAGCGTACGCTTTTGGAGGAGATCCATCACCGCTTCCGTGGTCGTCGTGCCGCCCGAGGGGAGCAGCGTTGCGGCTTCGGACGTTGCCCGGCGGATAGCATCGGCGGCGCCCGACCTCGCATAGTTCCATCCAGCCTCCGTATAGAGACCCGGGACTCCGCGCTCGATCGGCAGGCCCGACCGGTGGATTAAGATCGTGTCGAGACCAGGGGCCGCCTGACTGAGAGACCAGGGAGGAACAGCTGCCGTCTTTTCGGCACGTGCCAGTTCGAGCAAGGCCCGCTCACTGGCCAAGCCTTCAGCAGCGAATTGCCGCGCCTGGGCGATCGTTTCGGGATCGGGAGATGGAAGCCCCGGCTGCGGCTTGGGCATGGCAGCAACATGTTCAGCCAGCAAAGCAAGTTCGGGGAAGCTCTCGGCGCGATCGGCGACCCAGCCCCCCAGAAACCTGGGCTGCCAGTCCGATGTCCCTTTCAGTGTCGACAAAGCGCGGAGGGAATCGTAGAGCGCATTCGCCTCCCCTTCCGTGGCAAGCGCAATAGCCAGTGCCTCGGCGAGCGGCTCGGCAACCAAGGCTTCGGCCGCCTCGCCATAGCGACGGCGCGCTGCTGCAGCGGGATCGACCATTTCTATATGGTGAATGAGGCCAAGCGGTGAGCGGGCGGCATCCTGCTCAATGAGCCGGACCGCCGCCACGAAGGCATCGAGTTGAGCCGCCCGCGCGGCTGGCGTGGCGGCCTTGCCAGCTTCCACAACGCTGCGGACGTCGGGCAATTGTGCCAGCAGCCGCTCGCGAAACTGCCATTCGGCCCACCCGGCCCAGGCCACCAGCACCGCGAAGAACAGAGCCACCGGAAGAAAGACCAGGCCGCGATCTGCTCGCGTTCTGTGCTGCTCCTCCTTCGACTGTGCAGCTTGAACGGCTTCACTGCAGTGCCCGAGAAAGCGCGCCAGATCACGCCGCGCGAGCCCCCCTTTCGCCGCCTGGGCCGCCCTTTCGGCGAGACCATCGGCGCCAATCATGTGGCTGATCGGAAGAGCGGCCGCGAGCGCACGCTCCCACCGTCTGATTGGCAGCGCCGGATTGCTACGCACACGGACATCGAGCAACACCACGAGCGCGTCGCGCGCATCGAGAATCCAATCCGGCGGAACGTTCCTGCGGCGTCCTTCTTTCTCGAACTCGGCCACGAGCATGCGAGCGGTCGCGGCCAACTCCTGCGGATCAGGCCGCTTCTCGCTTTCGGCTCGCTTCGCGAGGCCAAGCAGAGGCTCGGCCAGTGCTGGAAGCACGTCCGCTCCCACTCCATCCCGACCCGGAGTCTGGAAATAGTCTCTCACAGTTGGCCCTCCGCGGCCCATTTACGAAGCAGCGCCTCACCCACTTCAAAATGCATGGAATCTTCGCGGGTATAGCCAGCACCCCAATACCAACCGGCATCGTTGAAGAACTCTGCGAGCACGACAAGTCCGAACTGCGTGCTGCTATCTCCCATCCTGTCGAGGTCCTTCTTGAGTGTCAGATCGACGGCCGCGCCCCAGGCATGCGACGACACCGACCTGTTCGAGCCTCGCACATAACGCGCGCACAGCGCACCAGCAGTGCCGATCGCGGCATAGATATCCGGCTCCTCCTTTCGGAGGCGCTCCATGATATGCCCCAGCGAATCGAGGGCGGGCTTGATCATCGTTAGGCGGAAATGTCCTATTTCTCGGGTTACTAGGTTTCTCAGCAATTTCGGGTTGTTGACCGGCTGGCAGCTTGTGGAATAGGTAGTTCGCGGCTCGCCAAGGATTTGGCGGAGCACTGCCGGGGTCGGGCGTATGACGCCCTCGTTGAAGCGCTTCTTCGCCAGCTGCATGGGCTCCGTCATATTTTCGGTCTCCTCGGGCGGCGCCATACCGCCGAACTGGTCGATCGAAAATGACTGCTGGCTCAGAGGTTCCCCGGGCGACGGGGTGATGTCGGTGCCTGGCGGGACGGGCTCGGGGCGCGCCTGCGCTCGTTCTTTCACTTTTCCCTCAAGTTCCGTCACCTTTCTTTCGACCGAGTTCAGTTCAGCTCGCAGCGACTGGATCTCTCTGTCCTGCTGAGCGAGCTGTTGAGTTAACCGATCGATCCTTCCTGCATTCGGATCACGGTCCGTGTCCCGAAGCAGGTCGCCAACAAACGCGAAAACGGCCGCCGCAAGAATGACGCTCATTCCAATGACGACAGCCGCAATCGGATTTAATGGCCTCAAGGCGCTGCATCTCCGTCAATCCGAACGACTACCACAGAGACATTGTCTGGAGCGCCCTGATCGAGAGCGGCCGCTACCAGTCGCCGGCAGGCGGCGTCTGGGCTCGGCGCGCTCAAGTGATTGATGATCTCGCGCTCGGCAAGACAATCGGTCAATCCGTCGGAGCAAAGAAGAAGAAAGTCGCCCGGCTCTAGCGCGACTTCGACGCAATCCACGTCCAGACGGTCGGCGGCGCCGATTGCCCGAGTAACAACGTGGGATTGCGGGTGCTGCCGGACACCGGCGGGGCTAAGGTGCCCATCATCGAGAAGTTCCTGCACTACCGAATGGTCGCGCGTGAGTTGCAGCAACTCACCTCCTCGCAAACGATAGGCTCGGCTATCTCCCACCCAAGCGATTGTCGTCGCTCCGCCGTCGACGAGTGCCGCGACCACTGTAGCGCCCATCTGTGGCACATTGGCCGAAGCCGCCCAACGACGGACGGCGGAATTGGCTGACTGCAGCGCAGCAACGAGGTGAGCGCCGGAAACGGGAGTGTGCGGGATCAGGGCGAGCTGTTCGATGACCAGGTCAGCTGCGACGTCGCCGTGGCCGTAGCCGCCCATCCCGTCAGCTACTGCCCAAAGGACACCCGAGGGATCGGTGAGAATCGCGTCTTCGTTGTTTGTTCGCACATGCCCGGTATGACTTAGTCCCGCTCCTTGCGGCCTGCCCGGCCGGTTGGGCACGCGCGTTGAAGCATTGTCCCGAGAATCCGGGGTCATGATCGGATGAACCCCATTAGATCGATCCGTCGCGAGAGCGGCTAGCGGATCGGTTGCAGCTAAAGTCATCCTATAGTAATTTCATAGGAGGCGAAACCTTTTTGCCAAAGGAGCCTAAGATGAAGCGCCTGCTGACCACCAAGCTGACGGTGTTTCTCGCTCTATTCTTCGTGACCCAAACTGATTTGGGTGCGCAGGAACTGAACGATTCGGCGCTTAAAGAGCGCTTTCAGCGACAGATCGAGTTGTTCAAGGCGGCACGGCTCGGAGCCACGCGTGGCCTGGTTCTTACCAACTCCAATTCCACGCCCAAAGCCGCGGCCGTACCGGTGACAATTGCCACGCCGGAAACCGGCGCAGCCAAACCCGCTCCGGCTCCCCCTGCCCCTGCAGCCATTGCTTCCCAAGGAACCCAAGCTGCCCCAGCTGTAGGACAGCCATCAATCCCGCAACCGACAGCGACATCACCGACGACTGCCGTATCCGCAGCAGTGACAAGCGATCCGCAGACATACTGGAAGCTGCCGCCCGACGACCAGATCAACGTCCGCGTAAATTTCGACTTCGATTCAGCAGCCATAGCTCCGAACCAAAAGGCGATGCTGCAGAAGCTTTGCGGAGTAATGAAGGATATGGACATCAAACTCGTCCGTATCATCGGTCACACGGATGCTGTCGGAGGCGCAAGCTACAATCAGCACCTGTCAGTCCTGCGCGCGAAGGAGGTAACCCGCTTCTTCACGGATGATTGCAACATCGCTCGGGAACGGCTCGAAGCAGTTGGGGCAGGCGAGCAGTTTCTTCTCAACCAGGAAAATCCGAAGGCTGACGAGAACAGGCGCGTAGAATTCCAGGCTGTGAGCTAAAGACGGCTGCAGCTGCTAGCTGGCGGGAGCACTTTTCTTATTCAAACGCGTAGGTGAAGCCTTCGGCAGATGCTCCGACCGTGGCCTTGGTGAGACGTTTGCCTTCGAGTGCCCAGTTCAGAACGCCTTGGCTCAGCGTCGGCAGTAGCGTGTTTGTCAAGATCGCGTCGATCATGCGCCCCCCCGATTCAACTTCGGTGCACCGAGCCTTGATCAATTCCAGAACCCCGTTCCCGATGACCAGTTCGGCGTCATGGCTGGCGCGCAGTCGGCGCGCGATCTTGGCGAAATGATGTTGTGTGATCGCATCGATCATTGAATCTGAGAGCGGGTAATAAGGTACGACAATCACCCGCCCGAGGAACGCTGGCGGAAACACTTTCAGCAGTGGCGGCCGCAGTGCGCTTTCGAGTTCCTCAAGCGGCGGCCGCGTCCTGCCGCCGTCTGTTCGCTTCATGATAACGTCCGAACCGACATTCGACGTCAGCAGGATAAGGGTGTTCCTAAAGTCGATCCGTCGGCCCTCGCTGTCGTCCATCATTCCCTTGTCGAAAACCTGGAAGAAGATCTCGTGCACATCCGGGTGCGCCTTCTCGACTTCATCGAGCAAAATGACGGAATAGGGGCGCCGCCGCACGGCTTCGGTCAGTACCCCTCCCTTGCCGTAGCCGACATAGCCGGGAGGGGCACCCTTGAGGGTAGAAACTGTGTGTGCCTCCTGAAATTCCGACATGTTGATCGAAATCAGATTCTGTTCGCCTCCATAGAGAGCTTCGGCGAGCGCCAGCGCCGTTTCTGTCTTGCCGACGCCTGAAGGGCCGCACAGCAGGAAAACGCCCACAGGCTTTTCAGGTGAGCCAAGTCCCGCACGGCTGGTTTGCACGCGCCGCGCGATTGATTCCATTGCAAATTCCTGGCCGACGACGCGCTCTCCCAGAACCTCGGCGAGCTGTAGCGCTTTTTCAGTCTGGCTGGTCAGCATCCGGCCGACGGGAATACCCGTCCAGTCCTGCACGACGGAGGCCACAGCGTTCCTGTCGACGGAAAGCAGGATGAGCGGCGTCTCGCCCTGAACGCCCGCAAGTTCCGCCATCAGCACCTTGAGCCGTGCAAGATCGGCGCCCTGGTTCGGGAGTACTCCATCGCCGCTCTCCTGCTCGGGGAGATCCACGTCAGCGGCCACCGGCAATTCCTGGTCTGCTTCTCCCTCGGCCAGCACCGCATCAAGCTTAACTCCCTTTCCCCGTAGCCCCGCCCGTAGATCGAGGATTTCGGAGACCATTGACTGTTCCTTTTCCCAACGGGCCTTTGCGGAAAGCAACGCGGCTTCCGTCTCGACGAGCGAGGCTTCGACCTTCGACTGGCGCTCCGCGACCTCGATGCCGATTGCAGCTTCGCGCCCGATAATGCCCTGCTCGACCTCGAGAGACTGCTTGCGCCGCAGAAGATCTTCGACCTCAGCCGGTGTCGCGTGCTGCGATACCGCCACGCGCGCGCAGGCCGTATCGAGTAGGCTGATTGCCTTGTCCGGCAGTTGGCGTGCGGGGATATAGCGATGTGAAAGGCTGACGGCTGTCTCGATGGCTTCGTCCAAAATCTGCACCTGATGGTGCTTCTCCAGCACGCCTGCCACGCCACGCAACATCAGGATGGCGGCTTCTTCATCAGGCTCTTCAACCTTGACCACCTGGAAGCGGCGGGTCAAAGCCGGGTCTTTCTCGATATGCTGCTTGTATTCTGCCCATGTCGTTGCAGCGATCGTGCGCAGCTCGCCACGCGCCAATGCCGGTTTAAGAAGATTTGCCGCGTCTCCCGTTCCCGCTGCCCCGCCTGCCCCGATCAGTGTATGAGCTTCATCGATGAAGAGGATGATCGGAGTTTCAGATGCCTGGACTTCCTCGATGACTGTCTTCAGCCGCTTCTCGAACTCGCCCTTGACGCTCGCCCCTGCCTGCATCAAACCGATGTCCAGCAGGTGTAGCGCCACACCTTTCAGCGGCGGCGGCACATCTCCTTCTGCAAGGCGGAGCGCAAAACCCTCGACCACCGCCGTCTTTCCCACTCCGGCTTCGCCGGTCAGGATCGGGTTATTCTGGCGCCGGCGCATGAGGATATCGACAATCTGCCGGATCTCTGGATCCCGGCCCAGGACCGGGTCAATTTGGCCGTCGCGTGCGCGCCGGGTGAGGTCGGTGGCGTATTTCGCCAGTGCGGAGTCGCCGCCCGCGGGGCGTTTTTTCCGCGACGGGTCTGGAGCTTCGGCCTTGCCGGCATTCTCAAGTGATCCGGCCAGCACGTCGTCCAGCCGGGGGATCAGGGAATCCGCCTCGATCCGATCGAATTCGGCGCTGATCTTCAACAGAAGCCCGTCAAGTACCGCTACCTTTCTGCAGGCCAGCAGAACATGCACTCCGCGAACCTCGTCAGATCCGAACTGCAGGTTTGCCAGGCTCCAGGCCTCCTGGATGGCATGAAAGATGTGATCGGAAAACTCCTCGATGGAGGTAGCGCCATAGGGAAGCTTGTCTATCGCCCTCGCCATATCGGCAGCAAGCCGGCCGAGATCCACGCCAGCATCGTGGAAGATAAGCTGAAAATCTGCGCGGTCGACCAGGGCCAGCTGTTCGATCCAGTGAACGAGTTCGACATAGGGATTGCCGCGAAGCTTGGCCGCGTCCGCCGCCGCCTTGAAAGCGCGCAAGCAAACGGGATTGAGTTTGCCGACCAGTTCCTTGCGCTTGAAGCTCTGCTGCATGTCGGTCGGCTCCTATCATGTGATCTTGAATAGGGCGTCGCTGGTCTTCGATCGCTAGTCACAGCGTGCCACATTAGTGTATTCTTGACAAATATTCGACCCGCGTGTTCTTGATGAATATTATGTCGCGTGGTTCTGGGTGCGCTGGGAGGCTCCAGATGATTGATCCTCTGCCTGGCGACATCTTCCGCAAAGGACAGGTGCTCAACAACACCTACGAGATCGAGGGTGTCCTCGGCCGCGGTGGAACAGGTGAAGTCTATCGAGCAAGCAACCGGATCACCGGCCGCGTGGTGGCGCTTAAGGCGCTGAAGCGGGAGCTCTCGGCAAATGCCGGCTATCTGGAGCTTATGAAGCGAGAGGAGGAGATGCGCAGCATCTCCCACCACGCGGTCGTGCGCTACACCGACTGCAGCCAGACCGGCGACGGCCACGTCTATCTGGTGATGGACTACGTTGCCGGCACGCCGCTCAGTGAGTGGCTCGAGCAGGGCGGGGCTACCGCGCGGGATCTGCTAGTGGTGGCACACAGAGTGGCCGAAGGTCTTGTCGCAACGCACGAGCGCAAGATCGTCCACCGCGACCTTTCTCCTGACAACATCATCCTTCGCGACGGCAGGCCGGAGGAAGCCGTCATTATCGATTTTGGTATCGCCAAGGACAGCAACACAGGAGCGCGCACGATTGTCGGCAACGAGTTTGCGGGCAAGTATGAATATGCCGCGCCGGAGCAGATGCATGGGCAAGCGGAGCCGCGGTCCGACCTTTATGCCTTGGGCGCATCGCTGCTCGCAACCTTTCGGGGAAGGGTTCCAGACGTCGGAAGGAGTCCGGGCGAGGTCGTCCGTCATAAGGAGCGCCGGCTTGACACCTCGGGCGTTCCAGAACCGCTCAAGACGCTGATCGACGACCTCACTCAGCCTGACCCGGCCCACCGGCCACCGAGTGCCGCCGCGGTCGTGAATGAAATCGGACGGTTGCTGCAACCTGGTCACGCCAAAGCACGGCCGGGCGGGCGCAACAAGAGGCTCATGTTGCGGCCATGGCTTCTTATTCTGCCTCTTGCGGCGCTGGCCGCTATTGGCGGACTTTGGCTTCTCGGAGTTTTTGAAAGCTTGTCTCCGACTGCCCTGCCGATCGCGACGCCCTACAAACTCACTGCCGGGGTGGACGCGCAAGGGCGGCCCACGCTTGCCGGTTTCGCTCCCGACGCCGACCAGCATCAGGCAATCCTAGCAAACTTCACCCGCACGGTCGGGCTTCCCCCACCTAATAACGCCCTCACACTCGCCCAGGGCGCGCCATCCCAACGGTGGTCGCAGGACGTCGATGTCTTTTTTGCGGCCGCCGTTCCGCTCGACGAGTGGAAGCTTGAAATAGCTGATCGAACGGTCCGCCTCTCGGGCCTCGCCGCCGATAAAGCGGGACGCGAAGCTGCGGTCACACGATTTAATGCGGCAGCAAAAGCGGCCGGCTACCGGCCTGTCGCCCGTATTGCTGCCGGCCCGCGAGATCTGTCGCCGGACCAACTGAAACCCCTTATCGTGCCGCTTCAGACCTGCGGCCCACTGCGCGTTCAACAACCGGAGGGCGGTACCTTTCCCCTCGGATCAACGATCTCCATCCAAGGAGACGTCGCTTCAAGCGGCGACATTGACGCCCTCCAGCAGGCACTCGCACCCCACGTCGGAGATCGCGAGCTGCGCTTCGATACCACGGTACTCAGCGCCCAGCTGTGCGTTGTTCAAGTGCTGCTGCCGGATACGCCGCAAGGTCAGATGACGATCGTTCTTGGCTATGGCGACAGATCCGAGCCGAACATGTCCGGCATCTATTCGGTTGGCGACAATCCCGTTATCGACGTGCTCGCGCCGGCTTCGCTCGACAAGGGGTACTTGTGGGTCGCCATCGCCGACGTCACCGGCAATCTCTTCAATGTTCTTCCGAACATCAAAAGACCCGATCATGCACTCGCCGAAATCGGGACCGTGACAGATGGCATGCGCACCATTCGGGTCGCCTATCCAACGGCAGAGGGTGCCGCCGACCCCGCAAAGCTCACCTTCGCCGTCGACAACACCTTCGGCAGAACTCTGATAATTGCTATGCAGACAGACCAGCCGCTTTTCCCCCAGCTTCGACCAACAACCGAGTCCACCAAGTCCTTTGCCGAAGATTTACGTGCAGTGGTA
This sequence comes from Rhizobium gallicum bv. gallicum R602sp, assembly GCF_000816845.1. Classification (NCBI taxonomy): domain Bacteria; kingdom Pseudomonadati; phylum Pseudomonadota; class Alphaproteobacteria; order Hyphomicrobiales; family Rhizobiaceae; genus Rhizobium; species Rhizobium gallicum. The sequence goes on from NZ_CP006880.1 coordinate 1,481,804, forward strand.
GCGGCCGGTCATGTCTCGATGCTGTCAATGACGACCCGGTTAATCGACACGCGCAAATAATTGCAAGTCCCAGAAATCTGCCATTAGTCTAGAACAAGAAGTTGTGGTAAAAGCAAAAGTAGGGGAATACTAGTCGGTTAACGGGGGGATCTGTTGTTCAACTCGGCTCTCTGGTTAAGTCCACTGAACGGCGACAACCCGTCGGGCGAAAGCTTACGGAATGACGGACGATTCCACGAGTTGGAACGCCTTGTGCAACCGCAGATCGAGATCAGCCGCGACGAACGCAATAACCCGGTCTCACGGACCGAGGTCCCGGTCGATTGGTCGATCGTCCTTCGAAAATCAGAAGAGTTGCGCCCGCACGGACGGGATCTGAGGCTCCTCGTGATCGTGACCCGCGCCCTTGCAAATGAACAAGGTCTTGCTGGCCTCGCGGAAGGCTTGAACCTGATCACCGGAAGCTTCGACATGCATTGGGAAACGATGCATCCGGAACTTCGTGAGGGCTTGCCTCCACGGGATGCCGCCCTGCGCCGGACTAATGCTCTTCTCCAACTCCAAAACGAGAAGGATGGGCTACTCGGCGATCTTCGGAAGATGACTTTCTTTGCGCCACGGAGCGTCGGGCCCGTCACAGGGCGCGATCTCGAGCGCGGGGCTCTCGACACCCGAACCGTTCTCAACGAGGCTGCACCCGGACTGAGCGACGCTGAGAAGGCGTCGCTCGTAAGCGAGCACGACCAGTTACTCAATCGCGTGAGGATCGGCTGCGCGGCGTTTGCGGAACAAGCCGGGGACGAGGCGTCCGCGCTCATCGTCAGCGCAAACGCTGCCGCCACAGCGATGGAAGCCCTCGAGACATCGCTCAATCGGCGACTCGGCGGGGATGTGCGCGTGACCTTGCCAGATCTCAGTCGCTTCCTGCAGCGAGTGATCTCTACGCTTGAGCGTGTCAAGCCCAACCCCAGGCAGGAAACTGCAAACGAGGAAACGCTCGATCGTGAGAGCGCGGCTGCAAAAACGATCTCTGACGCAGCTCCGGCTTACAGCGGAGCACCGGCAGTCTTTCCGTCGCGGCTCACCTCGCGCGAGGAGGTCACAAAGTGCATCGACCTCATCATTGCCTTCTACGACCGCACTGAACCGTCGAGTCCTATTCCCCATCTGGCGCACAGGATCAAACGTATGGTGCCGATGGATTTTCTGGAACTCATGGAGGACCTGGCGCCCTCCGGTTTGAAGGAATTCCGGCTTCTGGCCGGTGTGCCGGAAAGAAAAAAACCTGTCCCTGGGACGAAAGGTGATCACCAATGAGCGAAACTAAGGCCAAGGTAATTGAACGAAACCGGGCGCCTCGCGTCCAGATCGCTTACGAAGTCGAAACTTACGGCAGTCCGACCACCATCGAATTGCCGTTCGTCATGGGCGTGATGGCGGATCTCGCGGGCGCCTCCCAGACGCCGGAGGCCCGCAAGTCCGTCCGGGACCGCTCCTTTGTCGAAACCGACGCAAACAGGTTCGGTCGTTTCATGGAAGCACTCAGCCCGCGCGTCAAAGCCCGCGTGAAGAACACCCTTCCCCAGCCTGCCGGCGAAGAGCGCGACGAAGAGCTTACGCTAGACCTGACCTTTACGAGCATGGCCGATTTCGCGCCGGATCGTATTGCCGAACAAGTTCCACAGCTTGCAGAACTCCTGAGAATGCGCGGCCAACTTGAGGAATTGCTCGGTTTCATGGATGGCCGCATCGACGCCGAAAAACGCATCGCGCAACTTTTGAACAACGAGCCCCTGTTGGGAAAGATCGCCGATCAGGCGCTCGAAGATAGCAGCAAGTCGGAGGTCTGAGCCATGGCCGAACAGGAAAGTACCGCTGCAGTTGGTGTCACGGAAGCCAAAGAAGTCGACCTTCAGGAATTCAGCGAACTTCTGGAAAAGGACTTCAAGGTCAAAAAAGATGACAGCGACAAGCTTCAAACCTTGGTCAGAAATCTGGCGCTTGCTGCGCGCGGCCGTACAGAATCGACAGTCATCTCTTCCAACGCGATCAAATCGATCAAGTCCTTGATTGCCGGCATCGACAAGCTGCTGACCGAGCAGACCAACGAAATTCTCCATGCGCCTGAAGTGCTGCAGATGGAGGGGACATGGCGCGGACTGTGGTACCTCGTGAACAATACCGAGACGGATCAAAAGTTGAAGATCCGCGTCATGAACATTTCGAAGGAGGAGTTGGCTGATACCCTTGAGGATTACGAGGGTCAGATGTGGGACCAAAGCCCCATATTCAAGAAAGTCTACACCGACGAATACTCGATGCTCGGCGGCAACCCCTTTGGCTGCCTGATCGGTGCCTACGAATTCTCAAATCACCCGAAGGATGCCGGTCTCCTCCGCAACATGTCCGGCATCTGCGCCTCGGCGCACACCCCCTTCATTGCCGCCGCCGCCCCCCGTCTGTTCCGCATGGAAAGCTGGCAGGAACTGCCTAACCCGCAAGACCTGCAACAGATCGTGTCGTCGCCGGCCTATGCCTCATGGCAGTCACTGCGCGAGAGCGAGGACGCCCGTTACATAGGGTTGACAATGCCACGGGTGCTGGCGAGGCTGCCTTATGGCGCAGAAACCGTTCCTGTGAAGGGCTTCGCGTTCGAGGAAGAGGTCCAGGGCGACCATCACCGATATGTCTGGATGAACGCGGCCTTCCCAATGGGGGTCAACATCAACCGCAGCCACAAGCTGTTTGGCTGGGGCACGCAAATCCGCGGGGTCGAGAACGGCGGGGCAGTGATCAATCTCCCTGTCCATAACTTCCCGACCGACGACGGGACGGTGGCGATGAAATGCCCGACCGAGGTCGCCATTGACGATCGGCGCGAGGCCGAGCTCGCCAAGCTCGGGCTGATGCCGATCCTCCATCGCAAGAACACTGATATTGCTGCCTTCATCGGCGCCCATTCGTTGCAAGACGACGAGGCGCGAGCCGGCCGTCTGGTCGACCCGGATGCTCAGGCCAACGAGAGACTGAGTGCAAATCTGCCCTACCTTTTCCCGGTTTCCCGTTTCGCCCATTACCTGAAGGCGATCGCTCGCGATAAGATTGGCTCATTCAAGGAACGTGCCGACATGCAGATTTGGCTGACGGAGTGGATCAACCGCTACGTTCTCGCCAACCCTGCCTTCGCCGACGAAAAAGCGCGCGCAAAACGTCCCCTTGCAGCCGCCGAGGTCCAGGTTGACAGCGTCGAAGGTCGCCCCGGCTGGTACAATGCTCGGTTTTATCTGCGGCCCCACTACCAGCTGGAAGGCATCAATGCTTCGCTCCGGCTCGTTTCGGAGCTGCCGTCTATGAAGTCTTGAACAACATTTAGCCGATGGGAGGTTATTCATGAAAATCGACGGTTTTCTCAAGGTACCTGACATCACGGGGCCGAGCGTTCGCGACGGCCACGTAGACGAAATCGAGGTGCACGGAGTGGAGTTTGAAATGCAGGCTCCTTTCGATCCGAATTCGCTATCGCGGAGAGGCCGCGTCAGCTTGGGCATGCTCAATTTCATCAAGCACTACGATAAGGCCTCGCCCTATCTGAAGAAGGCTCTGTTCGACAACAAGCTTCTGGACGAGGTCAAGTTTTCAGCGCGCAGAACGATAGAAGGCGAAACGAGCGACTACCTGGTCATCACGTTGAAGGAAGCTTCGGTGACCAACTACACCATGAAGCCGAGTGAGGAAGAGCCAGATGTGATCGAAGAGCGCGTCGGCTTCGCTTACAAGAACATCACTTTCAATTACGACGACAATGACGAGGTCGAGATGGATGTCTATGTCGGCAAGTGACAGCTGGCAAAAAGGATTTGGAAGGAAGACGAGACCCGGGGGACAACTGCGGGCGACTCGCGAAGCGATCCAGCCGTCCTTGTGGGATCGCCTGGTGAACGACCTGCCGGGGCTCAACTCGGAAATCAACCAACTTCGGCAGGCGATCCAGAAAGAGATAGACCTCGAACGTCTGAACGGGCTGGTTGCCGCAGGGGTTCACCAAATGGAGGCTGCTGCGGATATCAGCGCCGAGCAGAAGAAGAACATACACCGCCTGTTCTCTCTTGAGCGACGCCAGGCAGAACTGGAAAGTCGCGGCGTCGTTGTCTCGACCGATGTGCTGCGCGAGGCAGTGCGGCGCGACATCGAGGCGCTTTTTAATGCACAACGCTTCGAATCCACGCCACTCTTGACGGATTTAGAGGCAGATCAGGCTGGGGACAACCCTCCGTCGCTTGAGGATTTCCCGGAAGTTCGCCGCAGCGTGATCAATTATGGGGTTCCCCCCTTCTCCGGCCGTTCCTCCCGTGACTTCGACCGCGATGAACTGTCGAAGGAAATCCGAAGCGTGCTCGCCGCGTTTGAACCTCGGCTGAAGGAAAGCGCGACGAAAGTTACCGTCAGCCTCGGCGACAGGGCGACCGGCCTCAGGATCGACATCGACGCACTGCTGCTTACCTCGCCGGCGCCCGAACGGCTGCTCCTGCGCACGATACTCAACCTCGACGACGGTTCGGCGCGGACTGAACTTAAGGACACCTGACCATGGACCGGGTCTTCCTGGAGTATTACGAGGAAGAACTAACCCACATCCGCGCGCTCGCCGCCGAGTTTGCAGATATGCATCCCTCGATCGCACGCAACCTTTCCCTTGATACGGCTCCGTGTCCCGACCCCTTCGTCGAACGCCTACTGGATGGCGTGGCTTATCTGGCCGCGCGCACCCGACAGAAGGTGGATGCAGAAAGCTCCCGTTTCGCACGAAGCGTGCTCGAAAATTTCTATCCGGATCTCGTTTCGCCGACGCCCGCAACCGCCATGGCTTTGCTGAAGCCGGGCCAGCAGGTTCAAACGATGCTCGCAGGACACCTTGTGAAGCGCGGGACCCGGCTGGTTTCAAGCGTCCGCCCAGGCCTTTCCACCCGGTGCATCTATACCACGGCCCAGGACGTGATGCTCTGGCCGCTCGCGATTACCTCGGCCACCTACATACAGGATAGAAGCGCACTCGCCGCAGCGGGGATTGCTCCGATTGACGGCGTAACCGGTTCGGCGGCATTGAGCATCACCTTCAATCGAACCGGCAAAGGCAAGCTCAGCGACTTGTCGCTCGACCGCCTGGATCTTTATTTTGGTAGCAAGAGCAAGGCGTCGCTGCTCTTCGATACGCTCTTTGGCGCTTGCGCCGCGACCGGCGCCCGCCCCGAAGGACGCGATAATGCCCTGAGCGCACTTCCGGAGCCGGAGATGATCGGGATCTCCGACGAGGAAGCACTTATGCCGCGCACACGCGAAACATTCGAAGGCTACAGGCTTTTGCGGGAATACTTCATCGCGCCGGAAAGATTTCACTATGTGCGCGTCACAGGGCTGCAGCCGGTCGTTCGGCGCTGCGGGGCTGGGCTGGAACTGCTCTTTCTGTTGCGGCGTCCCATCCCCGAGCTGGCGAATATCGCAGCGAAAGATTTCGAACTCTTCGCAACGCCAATCATCAATCTGTTCGAGCGCGGCTGCAATGTCATCGAACTCGATGCACGGCGGACCCGGCAAGTGCTTCACGCCGATCGCACCCGCCCACGGGATTTCGAGATCTATCGCGCAATCCGCGTCGAAGATGCCGATGCCGAAGGCCCCGACGCCGAGATGCCGGCTCTCTTCAGCCTGGGCCAGAACCGTGGAAACGGCTGGGTCTATTTTACCGAACGCCGCCCGCGGCGCCCGAGTGAAGACGAGCTTCGCCAGGGGCAAACGCGGACCTCCTATACAGGTGACGATGTCTTCATCACGCTTTCGCGCCCGGCTCAGTCCAAAGCCGCCCGGCCACCGAAGCGGATCGAGGTGACGGCCCTGTGCACCAATCGCGATCTACCGATATTGGACGATACGCCGTCCCTCACGCTCGAGAGCGGCGATCCCGTCGAGACCATCCAACTCCTTGGCGCGCTGCGGCCGCCGTGGCCCTCGATTCCAGCGACGCTCCCGGCTGAAGCAGTGGAAGGCTCCAGAGCCGATGAACTCGCCTGGCGGCTCATCGCGCAACTCTCGCTGAATTTCCTCAGCCTGGCTGAGGAGGGCCGCGGGGTTGATCCGCTTCACGCTCTACTTGAGCTTTACGCGAACCGCGGGGATCCAAGTCTCAGCCGGCACGTGCGCGCCGTCGCCCGCGTCGAGGCTCGACCCTTGATCGAGCGCTTGGCAATCGCCGGGCCAATGTGTTTTGCGCGCGGCACCGAGGTTACGCTTCATATCGACCAATCCGTGCTTGCCGGGCACAGCACGTTGTTGCTCTCGGCGCTGCTGGCAAGGCTTTTTGCTCGCTATGCGGCAATCAACGCTTTCGTGCGAACCCGCGCGCGGATCATACAAAAGCAGGAGGATGTGCTATGGCCCATAGCGCCGGGCAATCGCTTCCTGATCTGAACGACGCTGCTCCATCCCTTGAGGCGTTCGACTTTTTCGAGCTCTTGCGGCGCCTCGAAGACGACGGACGGCTTTTTGGGCAGGCCGGCCGCCCGGACCGGGAACCGGCGCGGCTCGGACAGCATGTGCGGCTCGGTTTTGCCGTGCAGGATGTCGCGAAGGTCGAGCCGGCCACCGAAACCACGCCGGCGCGCGTCACGGTCTCGAACCTCGGATTGCTCGGACCAGAGGGTCCAATGCCCCTCTACCTAACGCGCTGGGTGCTGGATCGGCTGTCGCAACGCTGGTTTTCCAGGGCGGACATGCGGGAGGTCAGCGATACGACCTTCGTCGATTTCGTGAATATTCTTCAGCATCGCATGATCGCCCTCTTTTACCGGGCGTGGGCCGACGCTCATCCGGCTGTGCAGGTCAGGCGCCAAGACGGCGGCCGTATTCGCGTAATGTCGGCAGCCCTGGCCGGCCTTGGCTTGTGTGGTAGGGCCCATGATGGGTACGCAGCTATCGATGCCACGAAGCTCTCTCACGCTCCGGCGCTTGCCCATCAGGTAGACGGGCCGGAGAGGCTCACCCTGTTTCTTGCCGACCTCTTGAAGGTGCCGGTTCGGCTTCGCGAATTTGTCGGCACCTTTATGCCTATACCAAACGGGCTCCAGTCCCGGCTTGGCGGCGCGCATGTGCAACTCGGACGAAGCGCCACGATCGGACCGAGGACGTTCCAGCGGCAGCAAAGGATAGAGCTCTCCATCGGCCCGTTGACGCTTGCCGACTACGTAGCTTTCCTACCGGGCTGCGAACGGCGCGAAACCCTGCAGACCGCGATCCGCGATCTCGTGGGATACGGGCTCGATGTCGACGTAAGGCTCGTGCTCAGGCGGGACGAAGTTCCCGCGGCCAAAATGGGAGCAGCGCGGATCGGACAGATCGCTTGGCTCGCTCGACCGAAAGATCGCAGTGACGCAGATGATCTGTGCATACGCACCATCATTGGCTGGCGGCCGGAAATGCCGGAGGCTGTGGCATGAGCCTCATCCTTACTCTCGAGCAAGCCCCCCGACCCCAAGCCGTGCGCCAGATGCGGCTCGTCGAGGGAGAGCTCGTCATCGGGCGCAGCGCAGACGCAGACTGGCGGATCGACGATCCCGACATGTATATCTCACGCGCTCATTGCACGATCGCCTGCGTTCGCGGCCAGTATGTGGTGACGGACACCTCCAGCGGCGGGCTTTTCATCGATGGGTCGCGCACGCCGCTTGGGCTTGGGAACTCCGCCCCGCTGCATGACGGAGCGCGGCTGCAGCTCGGAAATTATGTCGTCCGCGTCGATTTCCAGGCGACGTCGACGGAGCGGGCGTCTGACCAGCCGGCTTCCCCACCGCCGGTCGGCTTCGAGCGGGACGATTTCTTCTCCGGGCGCAGGGAGCCGGCAGCGCCCCCCCCGCGGCCGGCGGGATTGCCCGATCCATTCGAACAACCAGCCGCAGGGGCATTCGCCGCAGCAGGCAGGGGCGAGACAGCAAAAGGGGCGCCCATGTTCGACGATCCCTTCAGCCTTGATCCGTTGCCAGCATCGGGTCAGGACAAGGGGGCTTGGGATTTTTCTTTACCCGGTACAACGCCGCCCGAGCAGTCTGTCACGGAGCCCCCAGCCGAACCGCGCCCTGCCCCGAAACCACAAGCAAAGCCAATGCAGGAAAGGACGGCAAAAACCGAAACCGCCTTGCGCGACGCCTTCCTGCGGGGACTGGGGCTCGGCGCCGATGATTTCACGACATCAGATCCGGTCGCCCAGATGGAGAGTTTCGGCCGGGAATACCGGATGATGCTGGAAGGGTTGATGCATCTCCTGCGCAAGCGCACCGAAGAAAAAGGCGAAGCGAGGATCGCCCAGACTGTGGTTGGAGCATCCGAGGTCAACCCTCTTAAATTCCTTCCCACGGTGGACGATGTGATCGCGACCTTCCTGGCGCAGCGCCAGGCCGGCTTTCTTCCTCCTGAGGCCGCCATCGGCAGTTCCATCCGCGATCTCGCACACCACCACGTGCGAACGTGGCGCGGCGTCCAAGCGGCGCTCGCCAGGATGATTGGCCGCTTCGACCCGGCGACCTTGGAAAGCGAACTGAAATCGCACTCCGCGTTGGATGCCCTGCTTGCCGGTGGCAGGCGGGCAAAGCTCTGGGAGCTTTATGAGAAACGCTATCGCGAGATCGCCAAAAGTGCGTCGACGCGCTTCCTGGGCGAGATCGGCAGCGACTTTCGAGACGGCTATGAAGAGAGGGAGAACGACTGATGCTTAACCGACGCGACTTTATCATGGTGATTGGCGCGACAGGCGCGCTTTCCGCCTGCATGGGCGGCCCGCCAAAATCGTCGACCGTAACGGTCACGGCGACGGGACAAGCGGGGATGAATGCGGCCGCTGGTGGTGGGGAACGTCCGGTGACCCTCCTTATTCTTCGGCTGAAGGATGTCGGAAAATTCAACTCTGCCGATATTTTCGCCCTGCAATCCGATCCGTCCGGCGCGCTCGGAGCAGACCTCGTCGGGTCCGAGCAAATGACGGTCGCCCCGGGTGCAAGCGCCTCAAAGACGGTCGCGTTCCCGCCAGAAGCCACGTTCCTCGGTCTTGTTGCACTGTTCCGGGAACCGGGCGGTCGCACCTGGCGACGGAGCGTGCCGATCAGGCCGGAATCGACGGTGACTGCGAATGTCGTACTAGGCCGCGGCGGTATGGCGCTCGCGCTCGCCTGAATGGAGGGCGTTCAGCATGACGGATATCAACAAGGTGCTTTGGTCCGAGGGGCTCTTCCTCCGGACGCAGCATTTCCAGCAGCAAGACCGTTATACCGAAGCCTTGGTGAGGGGCGCGCTGCAGGCTGGACGGCTGCAGACCTTCGGTTTCAGGTCCCTCACGCTCGATGCCGCACAGCTGGAAGCCGGGCGGGTGGGCGTAACGTCGGCCCGCGGCATTTTTCCGGACGGCACCCCGTTTGCCATACCGGAAACGATGGACGCCCCCACACCTTTGACAATCACGGGTGACATGGGCGCGGGAGCGGTGCAGCTCGCCCTGCCCTTGGAGCCACCCGGCGGCGCCAGCTTCGACCCGGCTCACCGCGAACCAACCGGAGCACGGTTTAGAGGACGGATCGAGTGGATACGCGATGCCGTCCACGGGGGCGCTGATCCGGAAGAGATCGAGATCGCCCGGCCGCAAGCCCTGCTTCTCTCGCCGGCGCAGGCGACCGGTGGCTACACGGCAATGCCGGTGACGAACGTTATGGGGCTGCTCTCCGACGGCAGTGTGGCGATCTCCGAAAATTTCCTGCCGCCGGCACTCGCAACCGGTGCGGTGCCCTTCTACGGCCAGCTTCTGCAGGAGGTAATCACGGGGCTCGACCGCATAGCCGAAGCGCATGGAAAGATGGTGCTTGGCGGCCCCGGCCGCAGCGTGGAAAATCTCCTAGTGCTCGATCTCGCCAACAGTGCGCGCCCGCGACTGGCGCACATGCTCCCTCAGGAGGTTTTTCATCCGGCCGAGCTCTTTCTGGAGCTCAGTGGGCTGGCTGGCCGAATGGCAACCTACGGATCGGGCTCCCGGCGGCTGAGCGAGCTTCCCACCTATGAGCATATGACGCCGGGGCCGGCCTTTGCCGCACTCGCCGACACATTGCGCTCGCTGATCTTGAGCCTGCGCTATGTCGAGCCGAAGTCGCGGGCTCTTCCGGTTCTGAAGCACGCGACCAACGTCTGGAAGGTCCGCGTCGACAATCCCGAACTGCTAACGGCCAGCCGCATCGTTGTGCGCGTTGGGTGCGACATGTCTGACGAGGCATTGCGCAAGATCTTCGTCAATCAGGTGACCGTCGGTGCTGCGGACGAATTCGAGGCGTTGTGGAAGTCGCGACTGCCCGGCATCCGCCTCAAGCCCCTTCACTCGCAGCCCCGCGAGATCCCCTACGACGGAGACCGTCTCTGCCTTGAGCTCGATCAACGCAGCGAGCATTGGGAATCGCTTCTGCGCTCGCCCGGCTTCGTGATCGGAGTTTCCGGCGTTTTGCCCAGCGAACCACAGGTCGACTGCTATTCGGTAAATAGGTAGCACCATGGCAAGTGAGGATCCATTCGGCCTCTCGGAAGATCAGGGCCGTACACGCATCCGCCCGCCGGCGGGGGCAATGCCTGTCATTCCCACCGGCGCATTGGCGAGACGCGCGCGATCCCACCCCAACACGCTGATCAACGCTTTCGCCACCTTGCTTGAATTTGCGCCTGAACTCGAGAATGCATTGCCACCGGGCAATCCGGAAGCCCTGCGGACCAGGCTTATGGAGGAGCTGGTTTCGGCGCGCGATGCGGCCGTGGCCTCCGGCGCAAGCCTGGCGCGGGCAGATGCGGCTGCCTGGGCTGTCGCCTCCCTGCTTGACGATCTGGCGCTCAATACGCCTTGGGGCGGCTCCAGCGCCTGGCCGCGCCAGCCGCTGGTCGTCATGCTCCGCGGCGACGTGGATGCCGGAGCGCAGTTCTTTGCCAGGCTGGAGGAGCTGGAGCGCTATCCCGGCCGCGATCGTGAACTGCTGGAGCTGCAATACTTCTGTCTGGCGCTTGGTTTCCGCGGCAAATATCGGGTGCCAGGGCGTGCGGGCGATCGCTCCATCAGCGCCGTTCGCGCTGCAGCCGCTCGCTTCCTGCGGGACGCGGATGCCGAAGGCGCGCCGCTCTCGCCCAGGTGGGAGGGTGTCGCGGCAGCCGACGAGCCTTCCCGCTTTGCCGTTCCGATCTGGGTGCTCGCAGTCGTGGCTGTGGCGCTCGCGACGGCGATTTACGTGCTTCTGTCGATGCGGCTAGGCGCCAAGGCGGAAGAACTTGCTACGCTCGTTCGGGCGATCCCGCCGCCGGAGCGTGCCGAGATCTATCGGCCGGAAAAGCGCGCGCCGGCACCGGATGCGCCGCGCGTCGAACCTGTCGTCCTTGAGCTGCTGCCGGAATTCCGTGCCGCCGCACCTCCTGCGCTTCTGCCGGCCTTGACGGGCAATGAAAACGCCTCTCGGGTCACACTCCTGCTTCAGTCGAGCGCTCCGGAGCTTTTCCAGTCTGCCCGGCCCGAATTGACGAAAAGCTTCGAGCCGCTCGTCGCCTCCGTCGCAGCTGTTATCAAGGAGAATGCCGAACTGATCAGAAGTGTCACGATTATCGGACATACCGACAATGTTCCGCTCCAGGCCTCCAATCCGCTATCCAACAACCAACGCCTCTCCGAGGCTCGCGCCGCAACGATTGCCGCTTTACTGCGTGCAAGCGGCTTGCCGCCTGAGCGCTTGAAATCGGAAGGACGTGCGGCGACGCTCCCCCTTGCCAGAAATGACACTCGCGAAGGCCGGGCTGCCAACCGCCGCATCGAGCTCCTGATCGAGAAGGGGCTCTGAGATGGCGATCTTCCGCTTCCTCTGGGCGATCCTAACCTCGCGCTGGCTCTGGACCTTCATCGGGCTCGTGTTGCTGTCCCTGATCGTCTGGATCTTCGGCCCAATCATCAGTGTCGGAGAGCGCGCGCCGTTAGCGTCCGAGACGGTGCGATTGGTCATCATTGGCCTTCTCTTCGCGCTGTTTCTCATCTGGTGGATCGCGGCACAACGCCGGGCAATCCGCGCCAATCGCCTTTTCGTTTCGGAAATCGCCCCGCCGCCGGAAGCGCCCCCTAGCCCGGCCGAGGAAGGCGTCGCCTCCGTGGGCGCAAAGTTCCGGGAAGTGATGGCGGAGCTGAAACGCCAAAAAATCGGCGGCCGAAAGTTTCTCCGCGAGATGCCTTGGTACGTCATCATCGGCCCGCCTGCGACCGGCAAGACAACGGCACTACGGCAATCTGGACTGAGCTTCCCCATCGACCTGTCCGACGATTTGCATGGGGTGGGCGGGACGCGCAACTGCGACTGGTTCTTTTCCGAAGAGGCGGTGCTGATCGACACTGCGGGCCGCTACGTTCAACAGGAAAGCCAACCCGACGTCGACGCAGCGGAATGGTTGGGCTTCCTCGATCTCCTGAAAAAGCACCGGGGCCGCCGGGCCTTGAACGGCGTCATCGTAGCACTCGCCATCGACACGCTTTTGGAAGGCGACGCGACCATTCGGGCGCATGGCCGTCAGATCCGCAAACGGCTGACCGAACTTCAGGAACGGCTCGAGATCCGCCTGCCCGTCTACCTGATGCTGACCAAAGCCGATCTCATAAAGGGGTTCGAGACTTTCTACGGAGGGCTCTCGACGGCCGATCGCGAACAGGTTTGGGGAGCAACCTTCCCCCCCGGCGCGAGCATCGACGGCAGCGAGGTCACACGGGAACTCGCAGCATTGGTTGGCGTGCTCGAACGACGCCTCGTTCCTCGTCTTGAAGATGAAGAAAACCTTACCGCCCGTGCAGAGATCTTCCGCTTCCCGGCACAGGTTGAAAGCCTTTCCGAGCCTATTCGCGTGCTGGTCGAAACCGTGTTCGGTGAAAGCCGCTATGCCGAAAGCGCCTGGTTGCGCGGCATCTATCTAACCTCCGCCACTCAGGAAGGCACGGCAATCGACCGCCTGACGGCATCCCTCGCTTCCTCTTTCGGTCTCCCGGCACAGCTCGCTGCGCCGATGCCGCGGGTTGAGAAGCGCAGCTTCTTCCTGAAGGACCTGCTCACGAAAGTGATCTTCAAGGAGGCGGGCCTCGGCACATTCGATCCTGCCGCAGAGGAACGGCGTATCTGGATATGGCGCGGCGCTGCAGTGGCCGCCGCGGCATCAGTTGTCGTGGCCGGTCTGGCCTTTACGGTTTCTTATCGGAAAAACAACGCGGCTCTTTCGGCGCAGGCCGAACAGCTTGAAGCCTTGCAGCTTCCGCTCACTCCGGTTGCTGCGCGTCAAGCGCCGCTGGAACCGCTCGATCTGGATGTGGCGCTTGAGGCCGCAACCGAAGTATCGAATGCCCGTACCGAGCCGCCAAGTGGCATTGCTGCCTTGATCGGGCCTTCTGCGGCGACCGAGATCAGACAGGCACAGGCCGACGCCTATCACCGCTCGTTGCGCAACATATTGGAACCGCGCATGGTCGCGCTGCTCGAGGCGACGATGTGGCGTCAGATCCGCGATCCGGAATTCCTTCTCGGCGCCTTGAAGACGTACCGCATGATGACCGGATTGTCGCCGATGGACCCCGAATTCGCCAAGCAATGGTGGACGGAGCGATTGCCTGAATTCTCGCCCGTGCCGCCCTTCCGGACCGAGATGGCCGCTGACCATCAACTCGCTGCAATCGACAACATGGCGGCGGATCAAGCGCTTATCCAGCCCGATGAGGCGCTGGTGGGCGAAGCATTGCGGAGCATCTGCTCAATTCCGCTTCCAGTGCGTGCCTATAATGCACTGCTCTCAGATACGGAGGTCAGAGCGCTTAAGGATTGGATCCCGGCGGACCACGTCGGCCCAAACGGCCTTAAGGTTCTCGCTCGACGCTCGGACAAGACCCTTAGAGTGGGCATCAGCGGCGCCTTCACCTATGATGGCTTTCACAACGTGGTTCTTGCGCGCCTGGAGGACGTGGCCACGCAGGCTGCACTCGATCGCTCCATCTTCGCCGGAGGCTGCTCGGAAAATGCCAACCCGTCAGTCGCCGCGCTTTCCCAGGACATCCTCAAACTTTACTACGACGATTACATCGCGAAGTGGGACAGCTTCCTGCGCGACGTAAGGCTCGCGCCGCTGGTAGACCTCCAGACGGCGAGCGAAAATCTCAAGGATCTCTCCAGCGCAGACTCTTCGATGAAGCGGCTGCTGAACGCCATCGTGCAGGAGACGGAACTTACCCGTTCTGAAGATGACGCTGGGGGCAAAGTCCCTCCGGCTGCAACTTCCAAGCTTTTGTCCAAGCTCGGCAAAATCGGCAAGCTTGCCAAGAAGGGCGTGAAGCTGATGCCCGCCCCCGGCTCCAAGGCTGAAGTGGACCTCTCGGGCACGCTGGTTGCCGAGCATTTCAAACCCATCAAAGCCGCGATCGCCGAGGTCGACGGCCAACCTCCAGCACTCAATGACGCCGTCGCGGCGCTCACTGCGCTCTCGAACATGCTGCAGACCGTATCGGCAAGTCCCGATGCCCAGGATGCAATAAAGCGGCAAGGCGGCTTGGCGGAACTCACAGGGGCGGTGGCAAAACAGGCCATAACCCTCCCCGACCCGCTAGACGACTGGCTGGCCGGCATCGCCGGCGACACGAGCGGCCTTACAACGGAAGCGGTCACCTCTGAACTTAACGCCATCTGGCGCGCCGACGTGTTGCCTTTCTGTCAAGCGGCGCTGGCGAACCGCTATCCGTTCATTCCTGACAGCGCAATCGATGTCAACGTGGTCGACTTTGCGCGGGTCTTTGGTCCGGGCGGGCTGATTGACAGCTTCATCAACAATCAGCTGATCAACTATGTCGACATGACGCGTCACCCTTGGAAATGGCGCGCTGACATCCGGCTCGATTCGTCAGCTTTAGCCGCCTTGGAACAGGCCCGGCTGATCCGCGACAGCCTCTTTCCAGGTGGTGCCGGACCGATCTTGACCTTTACGCTCGAGCCCAAGGACCTTTCGCCGACGGTCGGCCGCGTGACGTTGAACGTCGACGGCCAGAGCCTCACCTATTTCAACAACCCAACTCGCCCCCAGCCGATGACTTGGCCGGGCAAGGACGGAACGGGCGTAATTACCCTTGCCTTCCAGCCGATCGACGGTTCACCGGAAGTGATGGTCAGCGAAACCGGGAGCTGGGCTTTCCTGCGCATGCTGCGGGCCGGCCGGTTGAGCGGGACCGAGCTTCCGGAACTTTACAAGCTGCGGCTTGCCGCACAGGGCCACTACGCCGATTTCGAGCTTCGGGCAGCAAGCGTGGCCAATCCCTACGACTTGAAAATGTTTGCGAGGTTTTCGTGCCCGACGCAGCTGTGATCCTGCCAGGCTTCTTCGGAAAACTGCCCGCGATGGGGGATTTCGTCACGCGCGGCCTGACGGCATCCTTCGTTGGCCCATGGGACCGCTGGATCACCCGGCATCTGGTTCACCGATTTTCGGAAGGTTCGGTGTCGGCTCATCTAGCGTTGCGATTTATCCTCGGGCCGGAAGCCTTCGGACCCATGACCGGCGTGGTGATGGCAAGCGCCGACCGCGCGGGTCGGCGGTTTCCGTTGACTATCGCGGCTGCGCCGCCGATCGCCTCCACTGACATCGCCACCCTCGCCGCAGACTGGCTCGAGGCGCTGGAAGCTGCGGGAAAGTCCGCCAGCGACGGCGAGATGGACGGCGACGGACTGGCTGCCCGCCTTGTGTCCCTGCCCTATCCCGCGATCACGGCGTCCGGCGACCCGGTCCGGCGCATGGCATTGTGGACGGGCCAGTGCAAGGCAATCGAGGTTGATCCTGGCGCACCTGAATCAGCGCTCCGCCACTTCTTTCCCGAAGGTTTGGAGGCTGGCTGATGCAGATCTGGAACCAGACCGGCTTTCCGACGGAATTCACGATGGGCATGGACAAAGAGGGCCGCGAACACATCGTCGTCGTTGTTAAGGGAACCTTCGACTTTCCGGAAACGCCGGGCGGTCGTGTGCGAAAATCATCGGTGCAGGTGCCACTGGTGATGGCCGACACACATACGGGTGAGCCGGGTTTTTCGGCCACCCTCTGGGAGTCGGACTTTGCTTTTCGAAAGCCCCGCTGCGACATCATCGCCAATGGATGTGCCTATGCTCCTGGCAGCCGTCCGGCCGACCGTGTCAGCGTCGGAATCAAGGTGGGCAACTGGTCAAAGATCTTCGATGTGGTCGGGCATCGCGAATGGCGCGCCCGCGGACCGGTCTTCGTCGCCACTGCCCCGCAACCCTTCCTGCGTCAGCCCTTCTCCTATGATACGGCGTGGGGAGGCACCGACACCCTCGACCCGGACGACAGGCTTCCCGCAAGCTACCCGCTCAACCCTGTCGGCATCGGCTGGGCGCGCACGCGCAACCAGCATCTGATCCCCGGCCTCCCCCTTCCCAACACCCAGGCGGTCGGCGAGGAAATCCGCTCGCCCTTCGGCGACTACCGGCCAATGAGCTTTGGCCCGATGGGACGCGGCTGGCCGGGCAGGATCGAATTCGGCGGCACCTACGACCAGAACTGGATCGACAATGTCTTCCCGTTCCTGCCGCCGGATTTCGACGAGCGCTATTTCCAGATGGCGCCGCCCGACCAGCAGACAGACCCTCCGAAGGGCGGCGAAGAGGTGATGCTGGTCAACCTTACGCCTGCCGGACGCGAGACCTTTCTCCTGCCGACCACCAGTCTGCCGATGACACTGTTCAAGGGCCGTGAGAAAGCCTTCGAGAGTGCGATACCGCCCGACACCGTTTTGTTTGATCCGGAGAACCGGCGCTTATCACTGGTCTGGCGCGTGTCGCAGCCCATTCATCGGACGATCCTCGACTTTAGCGAATGCTGGGTCGGCACACCCACGGAATCCATGCTTAGGGCGCGGGCCGCAGGTCGCGCCTTTGTGCGTGCGAGCAGTGCGCCTGCGTCGGAAGAGGAGGAAGAGGCATGACCACGCCGATGGACATCGTCTCGATCGGTATGGTAACGGCGGTTGGCCTCAACGCCCCCTCCGCATGCGCAGCGATGCGGGCCGGCCTCGACGGCTTTCAGCAGACGCGCTATCTGGGATCCAGCGGAGATTGGTTGATTGGAGCTCCGGTACCCTTGCCGCGCCATTGGGTCGGCGAAAAGCGTATGGCCCATCTGGCGGCGGGCGCCATTTGCGAGGCCTTCGAAGCCGTGCCCGAGGCGCGCGGACAGACGGCCCTAATTCTCTGCCTTGCCGAGGAGGAACGGCCCGGCCGGCCGGTGCACGATGGTGCGCGCTTGCTCCAGCACATCGCCGAGATCGTGGAAAGCCCACCGCACGGTCGCGCCAGGATTGTGGCCAATGGGCGTCCCTCGGGACACGTCGCCCTGGAGCAGGCGCGCCGCATACTAGCGGCGGGCGAAGCGCCCTATGTGATGATCGCTGGCGTCGACAGCTATTTAACGGTGGAGGCTATTGCTTATTATCTCGCCAATGCGCGGCTGTTGACCCCAAGCAATCCGAATGGCTTCATCCCCGGGGAAGCCGCGGCAGCCGTGCTTTGCATGCGTTCGCAAAACAGCGGCCTTCGCCTATTTGGGGTCGGCCTCGCCCGCGAGCAGGCATTCATCTACAACGCGGAGGATCTGCCGTTGCGGGGTGACGGCATGACCTCGGCCTACCGCGCCGCACTTCAGGAAACCGGCATCGAGATGAACCGGGTGGGCTACCGCATTGCCGATCTCGTCGGCGAGCAATATTGGTTCAAGCAATCCGCATTGGCAAGCCTGCGCCTGCTGCGCGGCCGGCATGACTTCCAAGACATCTGGTCGCCGGGAGAAAGCCTCGGCAATGTCGGAGCAGCCGCCGTGCCGATGATGATTGGGATGGCTTTCACCGCCGCCCGTAAGGGCTACGCCGCCGGCAACCCGGTCTTGATCGAAGCCTCTAACGATTCCGGCGCTTGCGGCGCCGCGATCCTGGCGACAAGAGCAGCGTGATGTCGAACGTTTTCGCCAACGGACTTGAAATCTCGGGCAAGGCAGTAAACGCCAAAACCATCGCGGTTTTCCCGGATACCTGCTTCACGCCGCCCGAGAACCCTGCAACGCCGCCGGGTGTTCCGATACCCTATCCAAGCTTCGGATTCGCCAGTGACACCGAGAAGGGCACGGGTACGGTCAAGATCGGCGGCCAGACCGTCAACATCAAGAACAAGTCCGACCTGTCGAGAACGTCGGGCACCGAGGCAGGCTGCGCCGCCAAGAAAGGCATCATCACATCGAATAATACCGGCAAGGAATATTTCAGCAGCTGGTCTAACGATGTAAAATTTGACGGCGAGCCGGTAATTCGCATGTCGGATCTGGCCACCAACAACCACGGCTCTCCGATTTCTAATACCGTGACGTGGCCGCACATCGCTAAGATCAATGTCAAAGGCGTAGACTGTGTTCAGGTTCTGAATGATCTGGGGATTATGGTGCATCCCTACCGCGACCGGGAGAAAAAGGGCCGATGCAAGAAAGGTAAACAACAGTCAGATCACCTGCTGCAGAATGCGTGCGTCAACCAAAAGCGAAGAGGTCCGGCCGCGCCCGGCTTTGGAGGATATGATTTGGACGATGCGCCGTGCATTTGTTTGAACGACGGCACCAAAACAAGGACCCAGCATGGTATAAAATCGGCGTTGCAAAATGACTGGGCAACCAAGCTAAGGGGCGACGGAAAAGTCAAGGTCAGCTACAAAGAAGCGCGCGACGAAAATCTAAAATTCACTGCCGCAGGACACGAGGGAATTCGCAACAGTCCGGAGGCGCTTAAATGCTTGAAAGCAATCATCGACGAGTACTTCATGCGGATTACTGGTGCGTCAAGTGTGGAAGAGCTGGAGAAGCAAGACTGCCGCGTACCAGGCCCACGCAAGAAGCGCGCCCGGAAGAGCAAGGGGAAGAAGAAATCCAAATAGGTTAGACATGCCAGATGATGATTCTACGACAACCTGCCACACGGCAGTTCCTCTAGACAACGGCGATGTGGTTGGCCTGATGGTTACCACAGATGGCGAGTATTTCGTTTCCAGCCTCATGCTCCTGGAGAATTTTCCGGACGGCGACGAATTGGAATTGGCTGACGAGCACCGCCTCGTCGCCGACTTCGATATGATCGCGCCCGATCATTTTATCCTCGCGGAAGGAACGGGAAAAGTCATCGAAGTTCGAAATGGCCGCGTGACTCAGACAGCCGACCTCAAGACAATCTTTACTGGTGTCCATCGCGCCATAGATGGTCGCATATATGCATTTGGTTTTAACGGGAGCGTTTATCAACGCGACGGCATCACTTGGCGGGCCCTACCGAAATTGCGCAGCAACGTGTTGTGCGTGCGCGCCAGTCCTGCTGGCATCGTCTACGCTTGCGGCACCGATGGGCTATTTGCAAGCTTCGATGGGTCGGATTGGACAGCGTTTGACTTGAGCACGAATGTGGATCTGCAATCCTTGCTGGTCCTTGATGATGGAAGTGTCCTTCTTTGCGGCATGTCTGATTTTGCGGGCGTCTGGGCGGCCGAGAGGTGGGTGCAATGGGACGTACCCTCATCTGACTACTATGACCTCGCCTTGTTTAAGGGAAGGATCTTTGTCGGGGCAGGCTCCGAGGGGCTCATGGTTGTCGAAGGGAGTACCTTTAAAGTATCGAAAGCGAACGTCTTTTCGTACAGCTTGCGAGCCAGTGCCCGGCACTTAGCGATCGCCGGCAACAATGAAATTGTCCGATATGATGGTAAGTCGTACCCGTGCCTTGAATTCAACTATGACTTGGAGGACGAGTAGAGAGCTTATACCAGCAGGCCGATGCCGCGCTCCAAAGAGGCGGCAAAATTCGCCGGTGCGGTAAGGATCGCGATTCCCGACGCACCCGGTGAGCTTCCACCCACTCGGGGCGTTGCCGGGAGCCTTCTCGTGGCATTGGCGGCGATATCGTATAAGTTTTGTTCAGAGGTCGTGTTGCCTTGTGCATTGGTCTGCAGCCGATTCAGCCGAGTGTGACCGCCAAATACGCCCTCACCTTTTCCACATCGAGCTCCACGATCCGCCACGCCTTCTTCACCGAAAGCATCCTCACCACAAACAGCTCCCCTGATTCCGGAAACTCGGCGTACCGCTCCTTGGCAATTTGCTGGCCCGCCTCCCCCGCCACCCGTAGCCCGTCGAGATGCGCCTCGAGGCGCTCGACCAAGCGCGCAAGGCGCTCGTCATCCATGTCAGGGTTTTCGTTCGGATGAAGCAGGTGGTAGTCGTAGACCGTCCACAGGAATGCCGCCATCTCGGCATGCTGGCGGACGATTTCGCGAAGAACAGGCGCGGATGGCATCAGTTGAGGTTCACCGATCCGCCACGAATGCGATTTGCGGCGCTGGCGTGGCTGGTCACATAGGTGCCGCGAATGGTGATATGGCCGTCCTTTTCCATAATGATCGTCGCCTTGCCGCAACGAA
The DNA here is from genome assembly GCF_000816845.1 of Rhizobium gallicum bv. gallicum R602sp. Lineage (NCBI taxonomy): Bacteria > Pseudomonadati > Pseudomonadota > Alphaproteobacteria > Hyphomicrobiales > Rhizobiaceae > Rhizobium > Rhizobium gallicum. Next base: position 1,502,371 of record NZ_CP006880.1, read on the forward strand.
GCTCGATGCGCTCCTCTCCAGTGATCCGCACGCGCTCTCCATCACGAATGACATTTGGCGTCGAAGATTTGCGCGCCGGCTCCACGATTCGGCCGACGATCAGCGGTCGCGTCGCGTCTCCACCCTCGAAGAGCAGCGCGACTTCGGCACCGATCATTGCTGATGTGAGGTCGGCTAAGCTTCGTGCGGGCAATGCAGTATCCCGGGGGTTGCCGGGAAAGACCACCAGTGGCGCGCCTGCCTCGAAACCCAGCAACACGCCGATCACCACTCCTTCGATACGTTCCCGTGTGTCGAACATCTGAAAACCCCTCAATTATGACTGATCTTGCTGCCCTTCCAAACGACCTCACCGGACGCCTTGCCGTTGAACTTGCCCGTGGCCCTGACCGAAATATCCTTGCCTTCGATCGAGATCGTGCCATCCTTCTTCATTGCAATGGCTGCCGAGCCGCACTTGATGACGATCGAGTCGCCGGCTTCGATCAGCAGATCTTTTCCGATCTTGATCACGCCGTCCTCACCCACCTCGACCGCGCTGCCCTTGGCGATCTTCACCGCCCGGGCCCCTCCGATCTCGGTTGCATCGTCCTCGCCGATCTTTGCGCTACGGCCCTTGCCGATCTCGCTCGTCTGTCCGCCGCCAATCTCGATGCTCTGGTCAGCGCCGATCTCCCAGCTGTCGGATGTACCGATGTCATGGCTCTGGCTGATACCGACGCTGACCGATCGCGACGCGCCGATGGAGTTCATCTGTGCCGCCCCGACCGATCGGGCTTCAGAGGCCCCAACCGTATCGATCCGGCCCGCACCCACGGTGACCGTCTGGACGATGCCAACAGTCTGGGTGTGGTTGGAACCAATGGTCTCGGTGGAATTCGCGCCGATTTCGATCGTCTCGTCCGCGCCGACGGTGAGAGAGCGGTTGATACCCACCGTCTCGGTATCGTTGGAGCCGATGTTGACGGTGCGGTCGACGCCCACTTTGGTCGTCTTGTTGTTGCCGACGTCCTCGTCGAGGTTCACCCCGACAGAGTGCTTGGCATTGTTGTCGATGCGGTCCGCTTGGTCGTGCTGGACCAGCTTGCTGCGGTCGTTCTTGATCAGCAGGTTGTGGTCCTTCTGCGCCTGGAAATAGACCTCTTCCGATCCCGCCTTGTCCTCGAAACGCAGTTCGTTCCAACCTCCGCCGCCAGGCGAGGAATTCGTCTTCAACCCGGACTGGGTGGCATTTCCCGGCAGCTCATAGGGAGGCATCTCCTTGCCGTTATAGACCCTGCCGGTGATGATCGGTCGGTCGGGATCTCCCTCGAGGAAATCGACGATAACCTCCTGGCCGATGCGGGGGATCTGGATGAAGCCCCAGCCCCCACCCGCCCAGGTTTGCGAGACCCGCACGAAGCAGGAACTGTTCTGGTCCTTCTTGCCGAGGCGGTCCCAGTGAAACTGCACCTTCACTCGCGCATATTTGTCCGTGAAGATTTCCTCGCCCGAAGGGCCGACCACCGTCGCGGTTTGCGGACCCCGCATGATCGGCCGACGCGTGGTGCGCGGCGGCCGGTAAGTAGCGGAAGTCGGCGCGATCTGGAGCGTCGCGCGAAAGCTTTCTTCCTCTGCATAAACGGCGGGGCGGTAGCCTGGGTCAAACAGGCGGTAGTCGGCGCGCAGGACGACATGCTCCGTGTTCTGATCCTTGCGCGGGAAATTTTCCAGTTTGAAGTTGCAGCCCGAAGCGAGCCCCCGCACGGTGCCGGCGGCGGCGATGCGCTGATGGGCTGCCTGAATTTCCTCGCGCCGCACCACGGCGACGGTATCACCGCGTCCCACTGTTAGATGGGCGCCGGGATGGCGATAATACTCTCCCTGCGATTGCGCGTGAGCAAACGGCTGCGCCGACTGCGCCATCAGGTCGGCGCCGGGCTTGGTGAAATCGTAATCCGTGTGGGCATAGGTGCCCGGCTGGACGGAACTGGTTAACACCCACTCCGTGATATATTCCTGGTCTCGGCGCAGTGGTTCTCCTTCGGCGCGGAACTTGACCGTCGCATAACCCGGCGCAGGCTTCAGCTTGTTCATGGCGTCGGCAAGTATGAGGGTGTGTTCTCCCTCGCCATATTCGAAGAAGTACATGATGCCTTCATGCTCGAGCAGCCGCTGCACGAAGTCCAGGTCGGTTTCGTCATACTGCACGCAGTATTCCCGTGCCTCGTAGGAACCCTGCAGCCGCTTCTCGAACTTGGCGGGCTTATATTTCGAGAATATCTGCTCGACGATCTCCACCACATTCATGTTCTGGAAGATGCGACAGTCGGTGGTGTTACCCAGCAGCCAAAGCCAAGGCCGCAGCTCCGCCTCGTAATAGGCAAACCCTTCTTCGATGCGGGTCAGGCGAAAGTCTGAAACGAGGCCGCTGAACCACCGCTTCGGGTCTCCTGCCTCCCCCTCAACCGAAATTGGCTTTCCAAGAAGCCTCAGGGCGTCGACGTTCGCGTCGGGGCTGATAAAACCGACGGTGAAGGCAAAACACCTGCTGATCTCGTCATGGCCGATAAGGTGCGTGAAGGTCAGCGTCGCTGGTCCAAGCGGCGTCTGGACGGTTGTCTTGCGTTGTTCGTCCATGCGGAGAGTGCCCCTGTCTCGTGACGCCGGCAGTCCTGGATCATGAACTTACCATAAAGACCCACCACCTCGAAAGACGCATGGCTATTGCACCGGGTCTATCTTCTGCGGGCAAATGATCCGGCGATAAATGCATCGGCCTGGACACGCAAAGCCATTTTTGGAGTGGCTTCCTCTAGGTTTGATCCTTTTTCCCCCATGCGAAGTTGCAAAGATTGCATTACTATGGAGGCATTATTCTTGCCGCTCATCAGGACAACGAAGTCAACAAGCTGGGTTTACCTGCCATGATGCAAAGAAGTTCCTACTTTCGGCCGAAATGGATATTCTTGGTTCCGCTGTTGGCGCTGTTCTTAACGGCATTCTCGCAGATGGCCTATGCGGAGCGCAAAGCCGCCATCGTGGTGGGGAACGGCGAATACGAATTTGCGCCTCTCGCTAACCCGAAAAACGATTCCAAGCTGATTGCCGCGACACTCACGGAGCTTGGTTTCGATGTTCTGCTTTTCTACGACGTCAAGAAAGCCGCCGCTGGCGATCTCGAAAATGCCATCCGCAGCCATCTTCTCGGCGCTGATCTTGCTATCCTCTACTACGCGGGACACGCGCTGCAGTACGAAGGGCGAAGCCTGCTGCTACCCGTCGATGTACGAACCGGATCTGCTAAGGAAGTCATCGATGACGCCATGGTTCTCAATGACCTCATTGACATCGTCAAGGACGACCCGGTCGGCGTCAAGCTGATCATTTTGGACGCCTGCCGCAATAACCCGCTCACCTCGGAAAAGGGACTGCGACAGGGATTGGCAAATATCGAGGCCGGCGCAGGTCAGGTTCTCATCGCCTTCGCCACAGGCGCCGGCGAAGTAGCTTACGACGGCACCGGAGTGAACAGCCCTTATTCTTTGGCGCTGGCCAATGCGCTTCAGCAGCCGGACCTCGACATCTACGACACGTTCCGAACGGTGCGCGGAGACGTGCGCCTTGCCACCAACGGATCGCAGATACCGTGGATCACAGGCTCCATCGAAACAAAATTCGTCCTAAAGCCGGGCGGCGCCGACAAACCAGCACCCGAGGTCCCGGGGGGCGATGGCGAGCTGACTATTGACCAGGTCCTCTGGTATTTCATTCAAGATAGCGCGGATCCAACGGATTTCGAACGTTTCGCCAAAGTGTTTCCGAAGAGCCAGCTTGCGGGTGAAGCGCTCAAACGTAGCAGTCTGCAGGTTGCAGAGTTGCAGAAGCGCGGGCTTTTTGTCAGCGGCGCACTTGCCGCCACCCCGATTTCCACCGAACCGCCGTCCGATGAGGCTACTGCAGCCGCTGGAGCGGAATTTATTTTTCAGCAGGCCGGCGAGCGCGCCGTCAGCGAGACTTTTCGTATCTGGCCACGCGAAATGCCCGACACGCAAAGCGGCATGAAGACGCTCGTTACGGATTGCGATCTATATGCAGCCGATCCCAACGATCCTCAACGCGTGGTACCCGGTGTTACGAACGGGCTGGTGAACGTCCGCGACGGACTGCGCTCTTGCGGCTATGCGCTCGCTGCAGACCCCAGCAACCCACGCCTGCAATTTCAGTTAGCCCGCGTCCTCGAAATAGCGAAACGCTATGACTGGGCGGAGCATTTCTACGAACTTGCCAGCCAGCAGCAATACAGCGCCGCTTTCGTCAATCTCGGTTACATGGCCCGGGCCGGTGTCGGCCGGGAGGTCGATTACAAGCGTGCCTTGGATTTCTACATGAAGGCGGCACCGCTCGGAAATCTCAGAGCAAGGACGAATGTGGGAACCGCTTACATCCGCGGTCAAGGCGTGCCTCAAAATCCCGAAGAGGGGATCCTGTGGTACAGACTTGCAGCATCAAGCGGCTGGTCGAATGCGATCACGGCGCTCGGCGACAGCTTCCGTCGCGGTACCGGCGTGAAGAAGGATGATGTGGAGGCGACGAGGCTTTATGCTGCAGCCGCTGATGCAGGTCAGATCGACGCCATGACGAATCTCGGCCGTGCCTATGTCAGCGGCTTGGGTGTCAAGAAAGATGTCAAGCGGGGCTATGATCTGATGATCCGCGCGACCGAAATGGGTAACCAATATGCGCCCTTCTACGCAGCACGCCTTCTCGTGAAGGGCGAAGGCAACGTTCCTCGCGATGCCAATCGCGCACTTGCCCTGTTGGAACTGTCGGCACGCCGAGGCTTCGAGGACGCCTATCTGGAACTCGCCAAGGGTTACGAGGCGGGCAGTTTGAGCCGTGGAAAGCCGGATTTGCAAAAGGCATATTTCAACGCAATGCTCGCCACTCGTTTCAAGGTCGAAGAGGCAGAACGGACCAGGTCTTCGGTGGGTGAAAAGCTGAACGCTGCCACGCGAAAGGAAATCGAGGCAGAAGTCGAGCTTTTTGTTCAGCAGAATGGACTTTGAGGAACGCAGGAATGGCTTTGCGCTGGATCATAGACAAAGTTGGCTGGTTTTTGCCGTTCGGCAGGCGCAGGAGAAATGCCCGGATCGTCGATCCGGGCGATGAGGAGGACAGCCTCCTTTATGTCCTGCAAGATCCGGACGAGGAAGCCAAGCCTAGGAGCCTTATTTCTGTCCTCGGCATGATGCCCGCCAATCTCTTCGAGATCCTTGATACGGCCGTGGAGGCTTGCAGGGCAAATGGCGAATTTCCTGTTGTCGTTCTGTCAGAACTCCGTCCCGATCTAATCGCTGCAAGTTCCGCCCCTTTGGAATTTCTCCCTGCCCGGGGCTACCTTCCTTCGCTCTCCCCCGAAATCTATGGAAGATACACTCGCCGGCGCTGGTCATTGATCCTCGCGAAATGGGACATCTCCAGCGAAATAACACTTTCATCGACTGTCGAGGAGTTTCTTGCCGACCAGCTGAGCGCCGATGCGTCCATTCGCTCACCTGCGAGCAATCGAGGCATGCAGCGGGCGGTCAGCGCGGATACTGAAGATAAGCTGCTCGATCGCATTCGCGGCCATGGCGGCGCCATTGACGTAACTCACGCGAGCTAATCGCCGGCGAACCTCGGTGCGGAAGGCCTCAGATAGCGCCAGATCGAGCGTTGTCTCCACACGATCGACCTCCGAGTACCGCAGGCAAAGACCCAAGCCTGCTGTTTGGGCATAAACAGCGCGAAGATGCTGGTCATCCATTTCCGGCGCTTCGTTGGGCACGAAGATCGAAGGGATTCCTCCCAAGATGCTTTCATGGAAGCTATTGTACCCGGCAGTGGTGATGAGAAGGTCGATCGCGCTGACATATTCAGCCAAAGGGTAAACGCTTGTGCGCAAAACGCCCGGCCATTCCTGCTTGGAAGGTTTCGCGAGCGGATTGAGAATCTGAACTGTTTGTATATTCCGCCTCACCAGGCCGGAAAAAATTAGGCCGGGCACATCCTCAAAGTCAAAGTTGCGTTGCGAGCCTAGTTGTACCGCGACAGTAAAGCGGCCCGGGTCGACACCTAGCTTGCTGGCAGCTTCGCTCCTGGGCAGTCCCGTCCCTGGATCCAACAGAAGCACAGGCGGGACGGCGACAGTCCCCAGCATATCGCGTGTCGGACCATGGTCTTCGTCATGAGCAAATTCGCCCGGCTCGATCACCATGTCGAATATATCCTGGGAAGCTGGGTCAAGGTCGTGGTCAAGGCGCCACAAGGCACGCCGGATCCAAAACCAGGCCAGATCGCGACGGCATTCGGCGACAGCAATCAATCCTGGAAACGGCCGGTTCCCATCGAACACCACCGCCGAAACATCAAACGCCTCCACGGCCGTCAACAGCTCTTGCGCATATGCCCTATTCCAACTGTCGTCCGTCACTCCGATCGCCAGGCCGGAAGGAGTATAGTCAACAGCGTGACCTCGCGCATAAGCCAATGCGGATCCGGACGATCGGGTAAAGAAAATAGGATCGGTGTCATCGGGAAGACGCTCTGCGATAGCCATCAGACGTGTGATATGTCCGAGCCCGATGCCGTTTGTCGCGACGAATAGTATCCGCCGCTTTTTGCCCATACGCCGTGGCAATGATCGGGGCGCCTTGCCTTCGGCGGTTTTGCCGGCTAGATGGCTGTTGCCCGCGGATCTGCTGCATTTCAGGGCGCAGGGCCGGGACAGTTCAAGATCATCGCATAGGCGTGCCATGCGGTGCGGGTATTGATCGATCGCAAACTTTCTCCGGACAAGCTCTCGCGCGGCATTTGATTGTTGGAGATAGGTCGAAGGTGAAGCGACAAATCGCTCGATGAGGTTCCGCGTTTCGGCAACGTTGCAATAGACGGCGCCATCTTCGAAGAGGCCTTCAAATGAAGGATCGAGCACCGTCACCAAACCGCTCGCCATTGCTTCCGCGATACATACGCCGAAGGCTTCCACCCACTGCGGGCTGTGAAAATAAACATAAAAATCAAGGCGCCTGAGAAAGTCCGATACGCTGTTCTGCGCGAATGGACTGATCTGCCAGTTCGAGCCTATCCAGGGTTGGATTGACGTCGGGGCTCCGCCCAACACCTTGATGGCGAAATTGGGTATGTCGGGATAGGCCGCCCGTAGCTCATCTGCGGAACTGGGCCATTTCGCCGGGTCCGCTCTCGTGTGGCGCCCCAAATTGACGGTACCTCTCGGACCTGTTCGCTGGGGAGATGCCCATTCACCAAGGTCAATCATGTTCCACAAATCGTGCCGGAGCAGCGCCGGACTTTCGGTTCCGATACTGTCGAACTGGGATCGAACCTTCGGGCCAACGGGAGCAAACATGACCGGAACACCAAAGAGCCGATCCAACACGCGTTCCACGACCGCCAGATCGTATTGCGGAACCCGATTGCCGTCGAACAGAGGATGATGGACCACACACACGACACGGCGAGGCTGCAAACGCACCGGCGAACTCGGCATTCGCTCGAACACTGCAGGATGGTGAGCCAGAAGAATGTCGCAGGTAGCGTCTTCGGATCCTGTGAGCCAAACAGTATTCGATTGCTCGATAGCTGTGGCTGTACGACTGTCGAAGACACCGAGCTCACGCGTGCGCTGCCCCAAAAAAGGCAGCAGGCCACAGCTCACCCCCCACTGTTTCGCCGCCTTCAGCTCAGCTCTCAGTGCGCTCGACGTACCGCCGTGAAATCGTGGGTCAGCAGCATGAACAACGTCAAAATGCACGGCTAACCCCAATATTGTGTCCGCTCAGCTTCGCGGCCTGCCGCCTCTCCCTCAACGAGATCGAAGAGCGTCCCCAAGTTCCAGATGCGACGGCACTTTGCTCCTTGAAAGACGCAGTCTATGAAGCAGGGCAGACAGCGCTAGTACACTCGCCGTCCCCAAAAATCTCGCCGAGGTTGGGTCGCCAATTTCCGTACTGTAACAGGCTGCTTTTGAACCGTCGTCCTCATCCTCTCGACGGCCAACGTCCCGTAACAGCTGCGAGGATATTGAGCGAGGAAAGCCTGGTAGGATTGACGTGTATTCAGCCTTTGTGCCCGCCGCCAAGCGGCAGATTCAGCTGCGCTCGGTCGCGCGCTTTGACAGTTGCTGGGATTGGGTGGCGCCGATGTTAGGTACGGCCAGGACGGCACACATCCCGTCAGAAAGACCGAGAAAAGGACGGCAACACGTTTCAGCATTTGAGAACGCTCCAATCCAGACAGGGCTAAAAACCCACAAGAAAGAGTAGAATAACTATCGCCAAATAACAAGCTCCGCGAAGGGCCGCAAACAGCGATCCGGTGCGTCTAGTGGTTGAGGTAAATGTGACAGCCGTAAGACTCTGCAGCTCTTTCGTTCAGTATTTCCATACGTGGGCGAGAGCGTCAGTTTTAAATATGACATCCGTGCACGATGGCCGTAAATTTGCAATCTCAGATTGATTCTTCGTCTGCTCGACATATCGCCGCCGCTCATCATCCGGAAGCCGACATCGACCTTTCCCCAAGCCGCGCGCATTTAAGCGTCCTCTTCGAAAGGGTCCGCCCTCGACCCGCGCTCGCGAATGTACGAGCGGATGATCTTTTGCTGGATGTCACCCAACGTCAGCATGCTCCTCAAACCGCACGCGCATTTTCTCAAAGCGCGCCTCTCAAATCCGCCTTGCTTCATCGGCTGTCAGCGCGTGCTCTCGCGTGCCCGACACGATGATTTCAAGAACCTCATGCTCGTCTGTGTGCTTGATGAAGCGATCGCCGACATACTCGCCCCGCTTCAGCACCATGACGCGGTCGCCCACGGCGAAGATATCGACCAGGCGATGCGAGATGATGATCTGTGCAACCCCCTGCTTCTTTAGCTCCAGCATGGTTTCGAGCAGGCGCTCGGTCGCCATCACGGAAAGGTTAGCTGTCGGCTCGTCGAGGACCACGACGCGCGGGCCAAAAGAGATGGCGCGGGCAATCGCCACCGATTGCTGGCGGCCACCCGACAGGCTTTCGACCTTTTGGTAGACGGAGTTCACGTCGACCTTGAGCCGTTTCAGCACTTTGTCAGCTTCCGCATACATCTTGCGGCGATTGACGAAAGGACCTTTGAGCGGCCAGCGGCCAAGGAAGATGTTCTGGCCGACATCCATGTTGCCGCACAACGCGAAGTCCTGGTAGATCATCTCGATGCCGACATCCCGGCTTTCGTGCGGGCTTTTGAAATGCACCGGTTGTCCGGCAACGAGGATCTCGCCAGCATCGCGCTGATAGGCACCGGTGAGGATCTTCATGAGTGTCGATTTGCCAGCCGAGTTGTCGCCGACAAGGCCGAGTATTTCGCCGGGATATAGCACGAGATCCACCTTGCGGAGGGCCTGCACCGCACCGAAGGCTTTTTCGATACTCCGCATTTCCACGATCGGCTCGGACGATGTTACGTCAACCATGAGCGATTTCCTTCCCGCTGCGCACTCTTGCGAGACGGGCGAGCAGGTGTCCGAAAATATTGGCTTGGCGTACCCATATGTCGATCAACACCGCGACGATCAAGATGAGGCCGATGAAGACGTTGATCCAATGCTGGGGCATGCTGAACCCCTGGACGTTGAGCTGCATGAGTGCACGCACGAGCGTAATCACGGCCGCGCCTGCGAGGGCGCCGATCATCGTGCCGTAGCCACCGAAGATCGAACCGCCGCCTATGATGACGGAAGCGATGGCGTCAAGCTCGCGGAACTGCCCGGCAACCGGGTTGAAGCTTCGAAAATAGGCGGCGTTGATGATCCCGGCCATGGCCGCACAAAGCGCCGCCAGCATGAGGGCGATGAAACGCACCTGGTCGGTGTTGATGCCGGCATAGGCGGCGGCGCGTATGTTGCCGCCGGTGGCACGGAGCTTGTGTCCGAACGGCATGTAAGCGAGTACGACGCCGGCCATCAGGGCGACGAAAAACATCCAGATCGTCTGGACGCTGACGACCTCGGCCACCGTGCGAAGGATGCCGGGCGGCAGCGAGATGCGGAAATGGAGGAGGATGTCATTCACCTTGCGGCCGAGCAGATTGTAGCCCTCCGGCCAGCCGGCCAGTTGCTGTCCGGCGACGAACCAGGCAGCCAGACCGCGGGCGATATAGTACATGCCGAGTGTGGCGATAAACGCCGGCAACTTGAACCCGACCGTGACGACGGCGTTGACGAAGCCTGCGGCCATTCCCGCAAGAAGGCCCATCGCAATCGCCGTGAATGGATCGGCGCCGAGGACTTTCAAAAAGTAGGCAGCCGTACTCCCGGAAAGGGCAAGGACCGATCCGACGGATAGGTCGATATCGCCCGCGGCAATGACATAAGTGAGCCCGATCGCGATCAGCGCCAACTCGGTATAGTTGAGCAGGATCGCGAAGCTGTTCGACAGGTTCCACCAGTAGTCGGGCCTGAGCGCGACACCCGTTAACCACAGCAAGACAGCCAGGATGATGGCAAGCGAATCACGCCGGCCAAGAAGCCTGCCGAAGGTGGTCGTCGACATCGCCGTGTCGGTTGCCATGGCGCCTTTGGTCTGAACGCCCTCGAGCGCGACGCCGCCAATCTCATAGGCGGGCGGCGGCGGCCTGCCGCGGAGCCACGCCCAGAAGCGCGTTGCAACCTGGCGCCGAATGAGATGGGGTTCAATCAGCACCGCGATGACCAGAAGGAGTCCGAGGAAGACTGGGACAGCACCGACCGGTAGCGAGAATACCGCGTTGACCGTGATTTCCTCATCGCCGATCTTGACCGTGCGCTTGATCGGCCAACCCTCGCGCAGCACCTTGTCGAGAAGGACAACCAGCAGTGCACCGAGGCATGACCCGGCCACGCGGCCACGGCCACCGAGGATTGAAGCGCCGCCGATGATTACTGCGGCGATGACCGTCAGTTCGCCGCTCACACCGTAAAGCGGCGTCACGCCCTTATCCTGCGCGGCGGACATCAAGCCGGCGAGCGTCGCGCAAAGCGAGGAGATCAGGTAGGCCCGGATACGCACCCAGTTCGTCGGTATGCCGGCATAAACCGCTGCCTGCTCATTCCCGCCTGTGGCGAAAGTCTCGTAGCCCCACCGCGTCTTGCCCAACACAAGGGCGCCGATCACCGCGACGACGGCGAAGATCGCAATCTGGTTGTTGAAACCGAAGACATTTGTTTCACCAAGGTGGAAGAACAACGGATAGTCTTTCGCCTTGCCGGGATAATAGATCGCTTGGCCGTGCGTGAGTGCAAGGACGAAGCCGCGGCCTATAAACAATACCGTCAATGTGGCAATGAACGCGGGCACTTTGAGGACCGTGACAAGCACGCCGTTCGCGAGCCCGATCACAATACCTAACGTCATACAGAGGATTATCGCTGTCAGGACGTTGAGGTCGAGAACGTTGGATGCAAACAGCCGGGCAAAGACGACCGCGACCAGGCCATAGGTTGAGCCGACCGAGAGATCGAGATCCTTGTTGACAATGACGAAGGTCATTCCGACTGCAATGATGGCCACCCGAGAGGTGTCGCGAAGTACGGCATGGAACGCCTCCGCCGATCCGAAGAAGGCGGGATTGACGATGGCGCCGCCGAGATAGAGGAGCACGAGCAGGCCCATAAGCCCCGCCTCCCAGCCGCCAATCAGTTGGGATGGTGCGCGCTCGTGCCGGGTCGTCGCGTGAGGCTCCATAGGCGTGTTCTATCCGGCTTTCGCATGCTGCGGGCAGATCGCCCGTCTCCCGCAGCGATTGTGAACGTTGGTTGCGACGTCAATTCTCGAAGCGCTTGCCAACATTTCCGACAGTCTCCTTGGTCACGAGCTGGGCGCGCGTGTCGAGATTGGCGGCCGCGATACCGCGATCGATCTGCAGATAGAGTTGCATGACCGGCCAGAAGCCTTGCAGGAATGGCTGCTGACCAAGCGCGCCGGTCAGGTCGCCGCTGTTCAACGCATCTTGCTGCGCGGGACCGAGGTCGAATCCATATGCGCAGATCTTGCCGGTCATGGCGGTCTGGGCGACCGCCTTGGCAAGGGCCGGCGTGAATACGTTGTTCCCGGCAAAGGCGCCAACCACGTCGCCGCGCGATTCAAACAGCGTGACGATACCGTTCACCGGATCATTCGGGTTGGTGTCGATGCCGGTGTTCTCCGGTCCTGCATCGACCTTGAAGTTCTCCAGCTTGCCTGCATCCTTGAGTCCTTTAACGATCGCGTTGAACGCCGACGTCACGCGATTGTTCACCTCGATGTTGCCCATCGCAGTCGACGAGGGCAGCACGATCGACCCCTTCTCAATGCCTTTGTCCGCCAAGCACTTGACGAGTGCCTCGCCGGCAATTGCGGCAGCAGACGCATCCTGGCCGGTATGGCTGAGCTTACTGCGGTTGAGAATGGTCCCGTCGAAGGAATTTGTGGTGGCAACCGGGATACCCTTCGCTTCGGCGGCTTTGACGATGTCGTTGTAGGCGCCAGCCTGCGGCGTTGTCATGATCAATCCGTCGATCGTCGGGTCCTGCACGATCTGGTTCAGGATTTCAATCTCGCGGGCGGGGTCATCGGTCGGTGATTCAGAGCCGAGCAGCAGGACCTTGGCGCCGATCAGATTGCCGGCAACCGTTGCGCCGACATAGACCGGATCGAAGAACCCATTGCCAGCCGTGTGCGTTACAATTGCAAAGGTCAGATGGCCATCGGCGGAATGGAAATCCTTCGTGCCGGCAGCCTCCTTTGCGGCTTCATCGAAATTGTAGCCGCCAACGGCTTTCTCGACGCTGCCCGATTGCGCGAAGGCATTCGAGACGCCAAGAGACACCGCCGCGGCCGATACCGCGAGCAACAAAATTCGCCTCATGATTGGTCCTCCCTGACCGGGGTCGGAAGGCCATTCGAGCGCACTTATCGAGTTGTTCGAATGCCCTCTTTCCCTATTTGCTAATATTCTAATATGCAGCGCAAATCACGCGGAAGTAAATGGCGAACTCATCATATTGGCGATTTTATTCAATCTCGAAGCGAGTCCGTTCACCGGGTTGAGAGAACGCGTCTGTCGGGCCGGTTGCGAACAATGCCAAGGGCTTGGGGTATCTTAGCGACGTCGTCAGGATCTCGGCTCATTGAGCAGGTTCGGCGATTGGAAGAGGCAACCCACCGGGAAGCCTAATTTGCCATCGGTGTGCTGACAAAGCCTGGACGACCCCTTATGAATTGCGCATGCAAAACGGCATTCTCATAAACGGCCCCGACGCCGCCGAGTTTACGATCCTGCTTGCTCATGGCGCCGGCGGTGCGATGGATTCGCCGTCGATGACGGCTGCGGCCGAAGCTCTGGCAGCCATTGGCTTTCGCGTCGCCAGGTTCGAATTTGCCTATATGGCGGTAAGGCGGACCTCCGAAGGCCGCAAGCCGCCGCCGCGCGCCGACAAGCTCATTGCCGAATATGGTGCCACAATCGAGCGGCTCGGCGTGCGCAGTCCTTTGATCATCGGCGGAAAATCGATGGGCGGCCGCGTTGCCAGCATGATTGCCGACGACCTTTTCGCCAAAGGCAAGATCGCCGGCCTCATCTGCCTCGGCTATCCGTTCCATCCGCCGGGCAAGCCCGACGAGCTCCGCACAAAGCATCTCGAAACGCTGAAGACGCCGGCGCTGATCGTCCAGGGAACGCGAGACGTGTTCGGCACTCGGCAGGAAGTCCAAAGCTACAAAATGTCCAACAAAATTGAACTCGTTTGGCTTGAAGACGGCGACCATGATCTGAGGCCGAGAAAGAAGATATCGGGCTTCTCACTGGCAGATCATCTGGCGAGCATGGCAGCGGCCGTCAAAACCTGGGCATCTGCGTTGGCACCGTAGCCGCGATGTCCCTGAGCCGCGGGCTCACCGTCGTGGGCCGCAGGCGATATACGCATAGCGAATCCCCTATACGGAAGCCGCAGGAAAGTGAACATTGAATTGTCGACCATAGGCACAAAGCATTGATGTTCAGCATTCGGCCGGGCAGGTTTTGGGGGTGAATGCGGCGGTCATGACGGCCGCCCGCTTGAGCATCGGCCGCCCATCGACCACCCCTATCTCGATGGGCGGTCTCCCGCAGAACGCCCGGTCAGATTTTTTCGATGGCCGGTAATGTGTCCTCAGCCGTCGTTCGCGTTAGCCTCTTGTAAACCGGCGCGTCTCCGTCGGCATTTCGCCGAAGGTTTCCCGGTAAAGGATGGAGAAGCGCCCGACATGCGTAAATCCCCACTGCCGGGCGATATCGGAGATGGAGACCCCATCCTGACGGCCGAGAAGGAGGTTCTTTCGGGCACCCTCCAAACGAAGTTGGCGGAGATAGTTCAAGGGTGTCGTATTCTTGAACTGCTTGAATGCTGCCTGAAGGGCACGGACGCTGACCCCCGCATCGCGCGCGATCTCATCGACGCTTACCGCCGTCGCAATGTTGGCCATCATATAGTCGATCGCGCGTTTCATCTGCCGCGGCATTGCAGGCGAGACGGGGCGTTCCAGCAAAGCCGAATAGCGATGCGGAACGTTTTCGAGGAGCGCGACCATGATCGTGCGGAAGAAGAACTCCGTGGAACGCGCTGAGATGGTGCCCGCCGGTTCGCTGATCAGACTATCCCAGAGCAACTGGGCCATCGCGGCGAGTTTCGCACCCGCACCCGAACGTGCATCGTACTCGGCAAAGAGTTCGATATCATGAATGACCGGCGAACAGAGAAGTTCGCTCAGCTGGCGGGTAACGGACTGGCGGCTGAAAGCTATACCGATATGGCTGCGTTCGCTGTGCAGCCTCAATAGATTGGCCTTTGAGAGGTCGGCGGCCAGCAGCGTGCCAGGCGCGGACGTCAACTGATGCCCGCCTCCGTCCATTTCCATCGCACCCGTTATCGGCACATAAAGCGCGTAGGCGTCCGGCGGCTCCGAGAAATTGATCTCCATGCCGGATTGGCAAAGCCCCGACCAGATGTCGAATTCTCCAACGGAGAAGTGGGTATCTTCCACCGATATCGTACTACTTCGGTCGATCGGGCTAACCCGAACCGGCTTCAACGTATTGGCATAGTGTTCGCGCAATTCGTCAACATCGGCGTCGAAGATGCAAGAACGGGAAGCGTGCAGGTTGCCCGTCATGGCCTAAACTGCTCCGGAACAACGCAAGCCCTCACGCCACTGCATAAGATGAGGCGACGTTTTGATCGAGGCAGCAGGACGGCCCCGCCGTGCAGAGATTCATGAAGAATGCGCCACTCTCCCCGGTTGACAAGTCCTCCTCCGACCTGTGCGGCTTCGCATGCATTAGTATTACTTTTGCACACATTAGTGTCTTCGTAAATGTCTGCCGAGATCAACGCATATCCAGAGAACGAATAGAATATCCGCTGTGCGTGGGATTGTCGTTTCAGTCTGGGTTGAAGGATGGGTCGAAAGGGTGAGACCCATTTTGCAGACATGATTTGAATTGGGCAGGAGTGAGCCCTACGGCACCCTCCTCCCGCACCACCGTGCGTACGGCACCGTACACAGCGGTTCATCGAGCGCCTTTTGCATTGGAGCTCCCTGTTGGAGTGAGACTAGCCCGCGTTGCTTGAAAAAGGCCTTTCGGAAGGCATCTTTCATGCGCCTGGCCCCGGCATTCCACCAGGACCGCGGCCGTTGCCGGCCGATTCACATGCACTTCCCTTGACCTGCGTCACGCTGGACGCCGCAAATCCGCAGACGCGGCCACCACGCGTAATGCCTGGCGCACACATTCAAGGCCCGCAAAAGCGCGGGCCTTGAATGTCATCTCCGGCACGCGGCGAGGGATTGTCAAAATTCCTCCCAATCCGCCGACACCGCAGCCGCGGCTCGGGGCTTCCCACCAGTGAACGCGGATGAAATTTTACGGATCATGGCAGCAGGCGCAGAGGGTCTCGGCAGGGGGGTGGGGCCCGCTTGACGGGCGGTCACCGACTTTGCACCATCGAAGCGGAACTTTGCCAGCTGTGCTGAAAGCGCTGCTGCTTCAGCTGCCAGTTTTTGTCCGGCGGCCGACGTCTGCTCGACCATGGCGGCGTTCTGCTGGGTCGATTGATCCATCGCATTGACGGCATTGTTGATTTCCCTCAGAGCCGTCGACTGCTCCTTTGCCGATTCAACGATCGAATCGACATGCCGGTTGATCTCCTGCACTTCCAGGACGATTTCCGTCAGAGCCTTGCCTGTTTCGTCAACGAGCGCCACACCGGAGCGCACTTGTTCGGCAGATGTGTGGATCAATTGCTTGATTTCCTTGGCGGCCCTGGCGGAGCGCTGCGCCAATTCCCGCACTTCCTGCGCCACCACGGCAAAACCCTTGCCGGCCTCGCCCGCACGGGCCGCTTCAACGCCGGCATTGAGCGCCAGGAGATTCGTCTGGAAGGCGATTTCGTCGATGACGCTGATGATGTTGTTGATCTCGCTGGACGAACTTTCGATTTGTCCCATCGCAAGGACGGCGCGCTTGACGACGCCGCCCGATCGCTCGGCATTCTGCCGGGTCTTGGCAACCACAGTGCGCGCCTCCTCAGCGCGTGCAGTCGAGCCATTAACGGTTGCTGTAATCTCGTCGAGCGCGGCTGCAGTTTCTTCGAGGGACGCCGCCTGCTGTTCCGTGCGGCGAGCAAGGTCGTTGGAGGCCGTGCTGATTTCGGCTGCACCAGCGTCGATCGAGAACGCGTTGCCGCCGATTGCCTTCAGGGATGACTGCAGCTTGTCGGCGGAATTGTTGAAGTTTATGCGCAGCGTGTCGAGCGCCGGACCGAATGGCCGGACAATGCGGAAGGCGAGATCGCCGTCGGCCATTGCCTCAAGTGCCTGACCCAATTGCGCAACAGCATCGTTGGTTTCTGTTGCTGCAGCCTCACGCTCCCTCGCGGCGCCTTCGAGCTGCTCGCGTTCTGCAGCGGCGCGTCTCGCGTCATTCTCGGCCCGGCGCGTCGCCTGTGCACTGAGCGCGTCGCGCACGGCGCCGACGACGCGCGCAAGATCACCGATCTCGTCGCGGCGTATATCGAGCGTGGAATCGGCTGCGACCCCTTCTCCGCCAGCCATGTGCTGCAGTGCCGATTGCAACTTTGCGATCGGCCTCGTAATCGAGTGGCTTGCGAAAAAGGCCGCCACGATCGCCAATATGATGGCGCCGGCCAGTGAGCCGAACGCCAAAGTCTGGAAACCGCTGGCGGACTGACGAACGTCGCCGCCGACCTTCTGGTTCAGGTTCTCCTGGTAATCGATGAATTTGTTGATGGCGCCGAGCCACGCGACGAACAGCGGACGGGCCTGTTCAAGCAGGATTTTCTTTGCTTGCGCTCCATCGCCTTTTACCTGCAGATCGATGATCTGGGCAACGAGCGGATTGGTTTTCGATTGGATGTCGGCAATCTCATCAAGGATTGTCCTTTCCTCGGCCGAGGCGCCCACCGGGGAAGACACCATCGCCGCCATTTTTTTCTCGTTGACGGCATAGGCCTCGGCCAGTTTCGCAATCAGTTCTATCGCTGCCTGCCGGTCTGCAGTTGCGTCGACCAGCGTAACATCCCGGATTGCAATAGCCCGGTCGTGGACGCTGCCGCGGTAATTGATGGCAAAGCGCTGCTTGACGCTGTTGACGTCGTTGATCTGGCCTAGATCGTTATTGATGATGTTGACCTCGGTCACCGAATACTGGGTCAGCGCCAGCATCAGGAGAAGGAGGAAACCGAAGCCGATACCCAAGCGTGTTCCAATTCGAAAGCGGGTCATTTTCCTCATCAGTACTTCCAGTCAGATTTGGCCAGGTGCATGGCATTTGATATATAAGTAATTCACTACAAGTCTTAAATAACATTGAAGTATCGAGGAAAACGGAATTCTATCCTTCAAATGACCAGTCATAGTATAGCATATGGCGATCAGATTGTCACAAAATACAACGACAAGTTTTGCTTTGGAACCTAGACACTCCCGCAGCAGCCCGGCGCACCGTCGGAGCTTTCGATGGTGACATCGTTTCTCTCCATTTTCTGTGTCTGGCCTTCCTCGCCAATTTCTCGGCTGCAGCAATCACCTGCGGGAGGATCGAAGACATGGCTAATTCAAGGATTCTCGTTGCCGGCTTGGTTGCTGACGAGACGCTCGCTCGCCGCCGAGCTGGTCGCTGACGCGATCGTGCGAGGAGGATTTCTGCCGCTTGCCGCCTGAAACTTCAGTGCCGGACAACCGCAAGGAATTCGTTGATAGCGCGATGAGCGCCGACGCTGTCATGTCGCGTGCATGCCGTCAATGGATTGCAAACCAACTGCAGTGAGGCAGCGCCGACATCCATCAAAGCCTTAGCGAGGTTTGGACGCACTGATCGCGTAGCGATGCTGGAGGCCCCTGGAAAGCGCCTTGAAAAAGTTCCAGTGGTGGGCCTGCGCTTTGTGCACGTCCCGCAGGTTTTCATCGATCTCGACGTGTTCGAAACCGGCATTCTTCAAAAGTGCGGCGATCTTGTCCGCCCGCGCCCCCTTTGAGAAATAGACCCGCGACAGGATACTGCTATGGATCTCTGCCATACCCGGCGCATGCGCCGGATCCGCTTTCAAAAGTCCGCCGCCTTCGAGCAACTTCGTCAAACGCTTCACCAGCCGCTCGGCAAAATTGGCACTGACGAAATCGCCATCGACGATCAGCAGCGTTCCGCCAGGCTTCAGCACACGCATCCATTCCGCAAAGGCTTTTTCGGGATCGACCAGCGTCCACACCAGATGGCGGGTCACGATGACGTCGTAAGTGTCATCCAATTCCATGGTGTTTTCGACATCAGCCATGCGGAAACTGATCATGCGGCCACGGCTCTTTGCTTTGGCACGGGCGCGTTCCAGCATCGGCTCGGCCCAGTCGAGGCCGGTCACCTCGAAACCGAGATCGTCCATGAGATGGGAAACGACGCCCGTGCCGCTCGCCAGGTCGAGCGCACGCCTGCCCTCTCCCGCCCCAAGATGCTTGACGATCAACCGATGCCAGGCGCTGCGCTCCGTTTCGGTGAAAATCTCGTGGCCCGGCGACTGGTCGAAGGATTCGGCCCTGGCCGACCAATAGGCCTTGATCTCGTCACGAAGCCCGTAATTCTCGCCGCCCGCCACTTGCCCGTCCATTACCGTCATGCCAGCCAGTCCCAGTTTGAAATTGTTCTAATAGATATAACTTGACGATCATAATCATAAAATAATAGACGGCACTTCAAGTTTTCCACGGAGTGAATTTTAATGCGCATTACAGGCAAAGCGGCCGTTCTTGCAATGGGCCTTGTCGTCACCGCCGTCTGGCCGGCCCTTGCCGACAAGATCACCGTGAAGGACGTGACCGGGCGCGAGGTCGAAGTGAACGCCCCGGTCAAGCATATGATCCTCGGCGAGGGCCGACAGATCTATTTCCTCGCAGCACTGGATAAGGAAGCCCCCTTCGAGCACGTCGTCGGGTGGCGCGACGACCTGCCGAAGGCAGACCCTGAATCCTACGATGCCTATCTTGCGAAGTATCCCGAGATTGCCAAGCTCCCGACCTTTGGTGGCATGAAGGACGGCACCTTCGATATCGAACAGGCCGTCGCGCTGAAGCCCGACGTGATCTTGATGAACGTCGACGCGAAAACCGCCACCGAAGAAGCCGGATACATAGAAAAGCTCGGTAAAGTCGGAATTCCGCTCGTCTATGTCGACTTTCGCGAAAAGCCGATGGAAAACACCGAGCCCAGCATGCGCATCATGGGCAAGCTGATGGCCAAGGAAGCGCTCGCGGAAGATTTCATCAAGTTCCGCGCCGACAGTATCAAGCGCGTGACTGACGCGCTTCACAAGGCCAATCCACCGAAGCCCGTCGTCTTTGTCGAACGCGCGGGAGGCTACTCCGAGGATTGCTGCATGTCCTTCGGCAACGAAAATTTCGGCAAGATGGTCGAAATTGCCGGCGGTACCAACATGGCCAAGGATATCATCCCCGGCACGTTCGGAACGGTCAATCCCGAGCAGATCATTGCTTCCAATCCGGACCAGATCATCGTTACCGGCGGCAACTGGGACAAATATGTGCCCGGCGGTGCCTGGGTTGGCGTTGGCTATGGCGCTGATCTGAAGGAAGCCCGTCGCAAACTCGAAGCCCTGACCAAGCGTCCTGCCTTTACTGGCGTCACGGCGGTGGCCGATCATAACGTTCATGCCATCTGGCACCAGTTCTACAACAACCCTTACCAGTTCGTCGCCATCCAGGAGATCGCGAAGTGGCTCCATCCGGAATTGTTTGCCGATCTCGATCCTGAGGCGACCTTCAAGGAATTGCATGCCCGCTTCCTGCCGCTCGACTACAAGCCGGGATATTTCGTTTCCCTGAAGGACGAATGAGCATGACTAACCGGGCCGACGGCGCACAAGCGCACCGTCGGCCCGACATTTTCTCACCGGCGCGCGAATTTCGCGTCGATAAGGAGCCTCCCATGCGGTTTTCTGCCATCCGACACATCGCAGCCATCCTGCTTGGCCTGGTTGCGGCGCCCGCGACAGCAGCCGAGATCACCGATGTCGCGGGCCGCACGCTAAAGATCGACCTGCCGGCAAAACGCATCATCGTTGGCGAGGCACGGCAGATCCACGTCATCGCCGCCCTTAAGGGTGACAAGACTTTCGATCAGATTGTCGGCTGGCGCGATGATCTGATCAAAAAGGATCCAGACAGTTACACAGCCTATGTCGAGGCATTTCCGCAGATTGCCGACCTGCCACGTTTCGGTTACCTGCCCCAGGGTGCGTTCAGCCTCGAAGCGGCAATTGCGCTCTCGCCCGACGTCATCACCCTCAATCTTGAAGCGCAAAAGTCAGCCACGGATAGCGGCTTTGAGGAAAAGGCGGCCGCCGCCGGCATAAAGATCGTCTATCTCGATTTTCGCCTCGATCCGGTTCGCAACACCGAGGCGTCGATCGAACTGCTCGGTCGCCTTTTCGGCGCCGAAGACCGAGCCAAGGAATTTATTGCCTATCGGCGCGCGCAAATCGCCCGCGTGACCGACAGGCTCGCAACGATCAAGGACCTGAAACGCCCGAAGGTCTTTGTCGAACGGGCGCCGGGTATTTCCGGGGAAAACAACTGCTGCCGCACCTTCGGACCGGTCAATTTCGGCGCCATGGTGGAAGAAGCCGGTGGCCATAATGTCGCATCAGATGTTATTGCCACGACCTTCGGCGATCTCAACCCCGAACAGCTTGTCGTGTCCGATCCCGAACATGTGATCGTCACTGGCTCGAACTGGGCAGCCGAATCCGACATCAACCAGTTTGTGCCCGTGGGCCGCGACGTGGACATGTCGCTTGCCCGCGACAGGCTCGCAAAACTGATGACGCGCGCCCCCTTTCCGGCGCTAAAGGCTGTTAGGAGCGGACAAGTTCACGCCGTGTGGCATCAGTTTTATGGCGCGCCATACGAGTTCTATCCGATCCAGCAATTTGCCAAATGGCTTCACCCCGAGCTGTTTGCCGATGTCGATCCCGATCAAACATTCAAGGAATTCCATGAGAGGTTTCTTCCCGTGACCTTCAAGCCTGGCTATTTCGTATCGCTGGAACGGGGATCAAACTGATGGCTGAGGCAACCCAGACACTCGCTGCGCCGGCGGGACGCGTACGATATCGCGCTCTAGCAACACGCAAGATCCTGATCCTGACCGGGTTGGTTGGCGCGCTGTGCCTCAGTGTCGCGGCCGATATGGCGCTTGGCCCGGCGCGCTACAGCCTGACGCAGGTTATCTCGGCGATTTTCGGCCCCGATGAAGTTGCAAACCAGCTGAGGGTCGTTATCTGGGATATCCGCATGCCGATCGCGCTGATGGCGATCACGGTCGGCGCATCGCTTTCGGTTGCCGGTGCCCAGATGCAGACGATCCTCTCCAATCCATTGGCGAGCCCTTTTACGCTTGGCATTTCGGCGGCCGCCAGCTTTGGCGCAGCACTCGCGTTGGTTGGCGGCGTCTCGCTGTTTCCCGGAGCCATCGAATACGTGGTGCCGCTGAACGCCTTTATCATGGCAATGGTCGCGGCGCTCTTCATCCACTTCGCCTCCACGATGCGCGGTGTCAGCGTCGAAACCATCGTGCTGCTCGGAATTGCCCTGGTCTTCACGTTCAACGCAGCCCTCTCCCTCCTCGAATACCTGGCTTCCGAACAGGCGCTCGCGGCGGTCGTCTTTTGGACCATGGGCAGCCTGACGAAGGCCACCTGGGCGAAGGTCTATTTCACCGGGGCTGTGCTTCTCGTCACCGTGCCGCTTTTCATGAAGGACGCCTGGGCGCTGACCGCTCTTCGCCTCGGTGACGACAAGGCTGCCAGCATGGGTGTCAATGTCCGCCGCTTGCGGCTGCAGACAATGATGATCGTCAGCCTGCTTGCGGCAATCCCCGTCTCCTTCGTCGGCACCATCGGCTTCGTCGGGCTTGTTGGACCGCATATTGCCCGCATGCTGGTCGGCGAGGACCAGCGCTTCTTCCTGCCAGGAGCCGTCATCTGCGGCGCGCTTCTGTTGTCGACGACATCGGTCGTCAGCAAGATGCTCATTCCTGGCGCCATCCTTCCGATCGGCGTGATCACCGCGCTCGTCGGCGTTCCCTTCTTCTTCGTTCTCATATTCAGTAACCGGAGGCGTGCATGGTAGCTCTTGCGCTTCAGGACGTTGGAGCCGCTTACGGCCGCAGGACGGTGCTTTCCAGCGTCAGCACCGACATGCTCCAGAGCGGCAGTGTAACGGCGGTGATCGGACCCAACGCGGCAGGCAAGTCAACATTGTTCAAACGTATCGCCTCACTGATCTCCGGGCCGGGGCTTGTTGAACTCTCCGGCACGGAGCGCGGGCCGAGAACGATCTGCTATATGCCGCAGGATACCGGCGCCAACGCCGTCCTGACGGTCTACGAATCGATCCTGCTGTCTGCGAAACAGGGCAGCGGCTGGCGCGTTCACGACGATGAGCTCGCCGAAATCGACGCCATTTTGAAGGTGCTGCGGATTGAGGATCTCGCATTTCGAGAGCTCGGGGAGCTTTCCGGCGGGCAACGCCAGCTTGTATCGCTGGCACAGGCGCTCGTACGCCGACCCGAGGTCCTCCTCATGGACGAGCCGACTTCCGCGCTCGACCTGCATCGCCAGGTGGATGTCCTTACCTTCATTTCCGACCTGGCAGCGCGCAAGGGCATGATCGTTCTGGTCGCGCTCCACGATCTCAACCACGCTCTTCGCTACTGTCAGAATACGATCGTCATTGCCGACGGTTCCATGGCGATCAGCGGCGATACATCGGCTGTCATCACCCCCGAAATGCTCCGCGACATCTATAAAGTCGCAGCCCGCATCGAGACCTGCTCGCAGGGACGCGCCCTGGTCATCGTCGATAACGCCATATAGGCGGCGAAGCTGCACAGATGCGGCATAGAGAGGGGAAAGACGGATCCCGGGGCCTCACGCCGCCCCGACCGAATTAAAGAGCATTTGGAAACGACATTTCCCGCTCTTTCCTTTGCCCTGCCATCCGTTAGTTAAACGCCTGTTGTCCAAAGGCTTTCGTCCACAGGAGTGAGGATAAATGGGTGCGTCAGTGATAATCGGAATCTTGATCACATTTCTCGTAATCATTCTCGTCTTATACTTGGTTCAGCGGCTGCCGATCGATGCCCGCATGCGCCAGATCGTGCAGATTATCGTGATAATCATCGGCATTGTATCGCTCCTGAAGTATCTGGCCGTTTGGTAATAACAGGCGGACTGCGACTGGCCGACAACATGAGCCGTCGACCCTTTGTAGCGAAGACAATGCCCGGTGCTTTAGAGCACCGGGCACTCTTGATCCGGTCGACGCCGGCTTATCGTCCGTTGGCATTCCTGCGCACCTTGTCGCTTTTTGCCTTCACTGATGACGTCTTAGCGTCATAGGCCTGTCCGAAATTGGTCCCACCCAGATGCCCGCCGGCGCTCGTGTTGGCGACCTGGCGCTTGGCCCGCTGAAGAAGTTGATCTGCATTGGTTTTCTTCATCTCGTAGCTCCAAAAATTGGAAATTAAAAAAGGCCGGGCAAATCCCGACCTCAATTTCGTCGTAACGGACAGTGCCAGTATATTCGTGGTCAATGGCCGATCTGGTTGGACGGCTCACGCTGCGAGAAGGTTCTCGGCGGCATTCTTTCCGCTTTTGTTGTCGCGCACGATGTCAAAGGTGACCTTCTGGCCTTCCCTTAGATCAGACATGCCGGAGCGCTCTACAGCAGAGATGTGAACGAAAACGTCCGTTGATCCATCGCTTGGCTGAATGAAGCCGAAGCCTTTGGCCGAATTGAAAAATTTAACAGTTCCGCTGTTCATGACGATTTCCTTTCATCGCACAGGACTAGTCGCTCGGCCGCATTGCCGACGACGGATGATCGATTTTGAGAGGAAAGACCGCCTTAAGCGCAAAGGGCGCCAAAACAAAGCTTAACAGGCAAGTTCGATGCCCCGCTTTTAGGCGACAACTGTGTTTACATAAAGGCTAGAGCGCACTACCTGGGCTGGCATGCACCTGTGAAACGAAGAGGCCCGCCACTTGCCAAGCAACTGAGCTAATTTCGTGTTCCAGGAGGAGGAATGCTGTCGCTACGCATTACCTTCGCGACACCCCCCAGAATGCGCGTCGACCATTAAAAAACTATAACAATGCCGTCGGCTTTGCGCCGACGGCCGTCAATTATGCACTTATTGAAAGGTTCGGCGCTGATGCTTGTCTTCGTGCGGCGAGCGTGCCTGTCAATGCCGGCATGCCAGCCTCCAGACAGGCCGCGATAAATGCTTCGCGGGCCACCTCTGCGGGGACGACTCGGCTCAATGCTCCCCGGCACTGGTTGACGGCTCGGTGGTAGCGCTCACCTCGCCGCTCGGGCCACTCGTTCTCAAGAAAATCAATGGTCTCGAAGGCTGAGTTGAATGTCCGCTCAAGTCCGCACTCCAAGCGGACCGTTACCGGAACCCGCCAAGGCACCTCACTGACAAGCATGGTGTTTTCTCCTCTCTAGATGCTATTCGACCCAAGAAAATATTGGTTTTGAGAGTTTTTCGTTCAAGAGGTACTGGCCTAAACCAATCGGATGAGGTCCTGCAGCGCCCGTAATTAGGACGCATTCATTTTGAGAATACCGGGCGGGCGCTTCTGACATGGGCACAGGTCGTGACCGCGCCGATCTGCGGCAAACTCACGACCGCCACCTTCCTCCTGTCGGCACGCCGACGGCGGCGGCGAGCACAACGCGCACCGCCTCTCCTGCCCGAAAGCTGATTCACGCGCCTCAGGAGCAGACCACGTCCGTCTCCGCCTACAATCTCAATCGTGCCGGCGACGACCGTGACCGGCGAGTACACCTTCATCGTCAGGATTGAGATTCTAGCAGTGAGACCCCCGCAAGAAGAGTTTGTTGATTGTCCGTGCCGCGGGCAGTGGTTTCATTCGGATTGATCAAAATCGCTCAGTGTGATAATTAATATCCTCACGAATAGAAATGGCTAGCGGCTCAAATCAATGCGTGAAATCAATCATATCACCGGTAAACAGCTGGCAGCGGCGCGTGTATTGGCGGGTCTTGGTCAAGTCGAACTTGCCAAGAACGCCAATGTTTCTGCTCCCACCTTACGCCGGATGGAAGCCAGTGAAGGAGAGGTCAAGGGTATGGCCAACAACGTCGTCGCCGTAGTTCGTGCCCTCGAAGCGGCCGGCATTGCCTTCCTCGACGGCGACTATTCAGGCGCCGGCGGCCCCGGCGTTCGCCTTCTGGCACCTGCGCGCGGGTCGATCGACGTCAACGAGAAACAGGTGATTCAATACCGCGAAGTTTTCGAAAACGATGCACCTCCTGGCGCAGGTGGCTGATATGGAAGAGCATTTCCCAAATCAGCGCGACGAGCCGCTTACGTCTGAAGATCTGAGCGTCTGCAATCACGTCCTTGATGATCTGTGTGCTCGGATGGGTATCACCGACAATGAAACAGTCGCACGTCTGGCGTCGATCATCATAGAATTATATCGCCAAGGCGTGCACGAACCGGAGCAATTGAAGCTCTTGGCGGGCGCGACGCGTGATGACCCCGACGCGTGACGGACGGCGTGGATCATCGCCAGCAGCAGACGCTTGGTTACTTGACACCCAGAGATCGCGAAGGGCGATGTCTTTCGAGCGCGTCAAAAGAAAAAGCGGCGATCTCCAACGCGGTGCCACCATCGAGTGCAAGATCAGACAGAATCTCACCGACGACGCTCGCGAATTTGAAACCATGCCCGGAACAGGGCGATGCAACGACAATGTTTGGCTGTCCGGGCAAAAGGTCGAAGAGGAAATCCTCGCTCGGCAACATCGTATAGCGGCAGGTGGCCGCGCGAACACGAAGCCCGGCAGCCGCAGGCAGACGTCTGGACGCAAAGCCGTCGAGCAGTACGGTATCCTGGTCGTTGATCGGCGGATTGGGTTCGTTTGGGTCAATCGGCTCGCGGAAATGCGTGTGGCGGCCAAGCTTGATGCCGTCGGTGCCGATCGCAGGGAAGCCAAAATAAGAACCATCCGTACCTTCATCGCGAAGAAAACATGGCATGCGCTGCGGCTCTGCTACAAAGCCGTCCTTTGGCCGATACCACGCCACGACCTGACGGATCGGGGTCGCGTGTGATTTCAGGTGCGGAACGAGTTCCGCAATCCAAGATCCGGTCGCGATGACGACCTTTCTGGCGTAATACCGACCACTCGCTGAAGAGATAGTGACACCGCGGTCACCCGGATCGAGCGCCATAACCTTCTCGCTAAAATGGAGCATCGCTCCGCTTTCGGCCGCAAGTTTGAGGTAGCCCATGATGGCAGCTTCCGGGCGCAGATATCCGCCTTGCGGATCGAGGATCGCAACCTCATCGTCATCGAGGCGAAAAGCAGGAAAGCGGCGCGCCATTTCCGCCGCGTCGAGCTCTTCTTGGGCAAGGCCGTGTAGCCTGCACGAAGTGCGCGTGCCGCTCACAATCTTGCTGTCTGGCGAACCGATCTGCAACACGCCGGTGATGGTCAGGATATCGGCCCTTAGACTGGTTTCGAGCGCTCGCCAGTTGCGATAGGCACGTTGAAGAAGCGGCACATATGACGGGTCCTCGAAATAGCCAAGCCGGATCAGCCGGCTGTCGCCATGCGACGAGCTCATCGCATGCGCGGGAAAATAAGCGTCGATACCAATCGCTTTGACGCCGCGGGCGGCGAGAAATGCAAGCGCTGCGCTTCCCATGGCGCCAAGGCCAATCACAGCGACGTCGAATTGAGCGATCATGGCAACCCCTTTAAATATCCGCCGGCGGCGAGCGATCCCGAAGCAAAGTGCGCAATGCCTCCATATCCCCAGAAAGCGGGCGGTCATCGGCATAGTGCAGCACATGCGCACGCACGATAATATCTCTTCGTCGTCCATCCCAAGGCCGTTCAGCGCCTGCTGCGGGAGCGGCCGCCGGTCCGAAAGCTGGCCGTGCCGTGCATGCCACCTGGCTCGTTGGGGATGGGCGACGACCCGCAGGCGTCCTATGACGTCTTTGCGATCCCTTCGGGAACCGGCGCACCATACCTGTTCATGGAGGTCCGCCCCCGGAAGGTCTGACGTCGCGATCGATGGGCCGCGCCGAGCGCTCAGGGCAGCCCAGAGCCCAACCGCGAGATCTTGCTTCCAGTCGATGATACATGGATCCCCCGGTTCGGGCACCGAAACATCGACCGCACGTCAGCAAAGATGATCCATAGCGCGCGAGCGGCGCATCCTTGCGTCCACCACCGTCCCTCGCCAGAGTTTATCGGCGGCTGGCAGCGAACGAAACGCTGTGGAAGACGCGGACGAGGGCATGAGTGCGGATTGTGCAAATCAGGGACAATGGATTGGGCGCGTATCGCCCGCTTCCGCGGTCGATGCGCGCCGACCCTATATCGTGGAGGCTCCAAGGCGCCAATCAGCCGGCCGGCTGCTTGGTCTTCCTGAGATAAGGAAGAACGGTGTCGAAAGAGCCGAAGCGCGAGATCGCGTCTTCGTTCGAAACCGCAGCCGTGATGATGACGTCTTCCCCTTGCTGCCAGTTAGCAGGTGTCGCTACCTGATGCTTGGCCGTCAATTGAATGGAGTCGATGGCACGCAGGATTTCATTGAAGTTGCGGCCCGTCGTCATCGGATAGGTGAGGATGAGCTTGATCTTCTTATCGGGGCCGATGACGAAGACAGAGCGCACGGTGGCGTTGTCGGCCGGCGTGCGGCCTTCCGAACTCTCGCCCGCGCCTGCCGGCAGCATGTCATAAAGCTTGGCGACCTTGAGATCCTTGTCGCCGATCAGTGGGTAGCCGACATCGAAACCGGTAGCCGTCCTGATATCGTTCTTCCACTTGCCGTGGCTTTCCACCGGATCGACGGATATGCCGATGATCTTGACACCACGTTTAATGAATTCCTGTTCGAGCCCGGCCATCGCGCCGAGTTCCGTCGTGCAGACCGGGGTGAAGTTCTTCGGATGCGAGAACAACACGGCCCAACCCTCTGCAATCCACTCATGAAAATTGATTGGTCCCTGCGTCGTCTCGGCGGAGAAATCTGGTGCAATATCGTTGATACGAAGGCTCATGGGTAGGTTCCTCTCTCCTGGATCGCCGTTGAATTTCATCTTTCGCTAGCGATATACGCTCATCTTGGCCGACAGCAACCGGCTTGCGGCAGCCCGCTTCAAACATTGGTGACCGATCGCGTGCCTTCAACCTGCCGCCGGTGGCGGGTTCGGCTCTTCAACGCTGCGAGAAGGCCGTACCCGCTCGGCCAGCGCCCGAATCCGCTTGCAACATTGATATGTCCGGCCAATCCGATGTTCCTGAGGTCGGATTTCCAGAGGCGCGCAAACATCGTCAACCGGTCAAGGCTTATATAGATATCGTTGAGACTGCCGACGACGATGCTCGCAAATGGAAGCGCCTTGGTCGGCATGGTGCCGAAGGCGAGGTGGCCGGGGTGGAGCGCTTCTGTCGAAGGCAGGTCACATGGCGCAACAAGAAGGGCTCCTCTGACGCGCCGGGCCGATGGCCGACCTGCCAGCTGAGCGGCCAAAAGGCAACCGAGACTGTGAGCGACAATATAGGCATCGTCCTCCTCGGCCAGCGTCTCCTCAAGTCTGAGCATCCAGTCGTGCAAGCGGGGCCGATCCCAATCGTCCTGGTCGACAAGCCGGCTATCCGGATGCTCCCTCAACCAATGGTGCTGCCAGTGCCCCTCGCCTAAACCGAAGAGGCCGGGTAAAATGAGTATTCGGCTCATCGCGACACGCCTCTTCGTAGGTCGAACCTCGACATGCCGCGGCAATTATTGCGGCCATGCACCGGTTGTCTGCATCGGATCACTCTTTATCCCGCGAGGATATCAAGCGTTAAACGCTATTCGGCGGCCGCGAGGATCGCGTCGTCTGCGGGAAAGAAAGCTCCAAGTTCGCTCACAACTTCGCCAATCCTCTTGGACAGTGGCTCCGAAGAAACCCTGTAGTCCGTGAAATCGCGCTCCGATCCATAGACGGCCGTCGGCAGAGTGTGGGACATGAAGAACCCGAAGAGCGGCCGCAGCTGATGCTCGACCATCAGAGCATGCCGGTCTCCGCCGCCAGTTGCCGTGATGATGATCGGCTTTGCGCGCAATTCATCGGGGTCGATAAGGTCGATCAAATGTTTGAACAGACCGGGATAGGATCCCTTATAAGTCGGTGAGCCGACGATCAGAACGTCGGCGCTGACGATCGCGTCGATGACGCCCTTCGCCTGATCGTCCAGGTCCTTTCGCCACAACGCATGCCCGAGCGATGGGCCAACATCGTGCAGATCATAAACGGTACGATCGAAGCCATATCTTTGAGCCGCGCGAACCGCAACGTCTTCAACGAGTGCGTAGGTCTTCGAAGGACGATTGAAGCTGCCGGCAATTCCAACCAGTCGCAAAGCGGCCATCTGTTTTCCCTTCCGATTTGAATGGTGAAGCGGATTATTGTCTATAAATTTAATAGATAAAAGGAATGAGGATTTGCCGTGATGGACGACAGGGGAAATTTCTTTCTGCCCGGCGATTGATTGGCTTCTATGAACCGCAGGTGCCGGAGCTCCAGATGCAGCGTCTAATCGCCGGGAATCGAGTTATCTTGGCAGGCACGATTGCAGTTGCGGTAGAGATTTCAGTCGTTGGCGATCGGATACATCGGACCAGTTATCTGGTGTCTGCCAGCCTAGATATCCGCTCCTTGCACCGAACTGCGCGTCACCAAGATCTTGTCGATGCGCATGCCATCCATATCGATGACCTCGAATCGCCATCCATCAAACTCGAAAACCTCACCGGTCTCCGGGATGTGCTGGAGCTGATGAAGGGCAAAGCCCGCAAGCGTATGGAAATCAGCATCCGGTTTATTGCGCAGACCTAGTTTTTCGAAAGCGTCGAAGGCCGGCATCATTGCATCAACAAGCAATGAGCCGTCTTCGCGAACGACGATAGCCGGCTCCTCATCGGAGCCCGGCAGTTCCCCGGCGATCGCCTCCAGCAAGTCCGTCTGCGTGACAATCCCCTCCAGACTGCCATATTCGTCGATGACGATGGCGAGGTGGACCGGTGACGCCTTGAAGCTGCTGAGCACGCGGACCACCGAGGTTCCTTCGTGAAGCACCAGCGGCTGCTTGATGACATCCATCGGCCGGATCTTGCCGCCGTCCAAAACCTGATCGAGCAGGTCCTTCTTAAGAACCATCCCGATCGGCTCGTCGATTGAGCCGCGAGCGACGAGAAGCTGTTCGTGCCTGCATTCCCTAATCGTCCTGAGGATTTCTGCCTCGCTGTCGTCGGCGTCGAACCACTCGACGTCGAGACGCGGTGTCATAACGTCGGAGATTGGTCTCTCGCCGATATTGAGCACGCGCTCGACGAGCTGCTGCTGCACCTGGTTGAGAAGACCCGCCTCCTGGCTTTCGGCCACCAGCAACTTCAGCTCTTGCGGAGAATGGAAGGAGGATTCGCCAGTTCCGGCATGGAGGCCGAAAGCACGAAGCACCAGGTTACCCATACCATTGAGGGCAAATATCGCCGGCTTGAAGAGGATAAGAAAGAACCCAAGCGGCCGGACCACGGCCAATGACGTTCCCTCGCTACGCTGGAGAGCGAGGCTCTTCGGTGCCAGTTCGCCAAGCACGATGTGAAGTGCGGTTATGATGACGAAGGCAATGACGACGGCGATCGCATGAGAGCCTGTCCTAGCCCAATCACCGGGCAGCCATGCCAATAGCGGCTCGATCAGATGCGCCAGTGCCGGTTCGCCGACCCAGCCCAGAGCGAGCGAAGAGATCGTTATGCCGAGCTGTGTGGCCGCAAGATTTGCATCGAGATTGTCCACGGCCCGCTGAAGCGCTGAAGCGTTCATACGTCCGGCGGTCACGAGTTCGGCCACGCGGCTGCGCCTGACGGAAACCAATGCGAATTCGGCGGCGACGAAGAAACCGTTGGCGCCTACGAGAAAAAACACGGCAAGAATCCCGACATAATCAAGAATGCTGCCATCTTGGCCCGTCATGAGTTGATCGTCCCTAACTGTTGAAGGAAACAATATCGTAGCATGTGCAAGCGCAAACGGGCACGCGTCAATGGCGACAGTTTTGTCTTTTCGATGAGCAGGAGCGCGGACGATAGTGTCGAGCGCAAACCGCGGCAGCGACAGACCGCCGCTGCGCGCGGCGTCGAGACTACGGCCGGCCGACAGCGCCGCGCTGACCGAGAAAGCAACCATCATGGCCGGCGGCGCTGGACTTCGTCCCTTTGTCGCCAACTCGGCATCCGCTTCCGCAAGCTTCCATCCGATCGTCAATCCTTTCGGTGCGCATGATTGAGTAGTTCCTGAAGAAGGTTGCGGATTTCTAGAAAGCGCATTTTTTGTGCATCCGCTTTTTATGCTTAATTTTACGGCTTTTAACTTGCCTGTTTTGTTGCAGTGCGTCATAAACGGCGCATGAGCCGTTTCGACCTGACAATTCTGGTCATAGATGAAAATGCGATCCGCGCCTCGATCATCGAGGAGGGGTTGCAGGAGGCTGGCCACACGCGCGTCACCGTCATTCACGAGGTCCAGGGCGTCGCGCGCATCATCGAAACGCTGAAACCGGACGTTATCATCATCGACATCGAGAACCCGAACCGCGACATGATGGAGCACTTATTTCAGCTGACACGAACGATCAGTCGGCCGATCGCGATGTTTGTCGATCGGTCCGATACGGCTTCCATCGAAGCAGCCGTTGATGCCGGCGTCTCCGCCTATATCGTCGACGGGCTGAAGAAGGAGCGGGTCAAACCGATCCTCGATATGGCCGTCAGCCGGTTTAATGCCTTCAGCCGCCTGCAGCGCGAGCTCGCCGATGCAAAGTCGGCGCTCGAAGAGCGCAAGGTCGTCGAGCGGGCCAAAGGCATCCTGATGAAGATGCGCGGCCTTTCGGAGGAACAGGCATTCGCTCTGCTGCGCCAGACGGCGATGAACGAGAAGAAGAAGATGTCCGAAATCGCACAAAGCGTCGTGACGGCCGCCGGGTTGCTGATGTGACCCGCCACGGCCAATCGATTGTCCGGAGGACTGCGGAGTGAATGCGGTGACGAGAATTGACACAAAACAAGGGCGCGTCTCTGCGCCTTCAAGACTGAGCAGCGAGGGCCCGCGCATTCTTCGCGCCGGCTTCATTCCCTTGGTCGACGCCTCGGTGCTGATTGCGGCCGCAGAATTCGGTTTTGCCGAGAAGGAGGGCCTGACCCTCGATCTCGTCAGAGACGTTTCATGGGCGAATGTTCGCGACCGCCTGGCCTTTCGCCAATTCGATATAGCCCATATGCTCTCACCGATGCCTGTTGCGGCAGCGCTCGGACTGGGCTCGAACCCCTCGCCGACCATCACACCCTTTTCGCTCGGGCGCGGCGGCAACGCGATCACCCTTTCGACGCGCCTCTTCGAACGGATGCGCAAGACCGCAGGCCTTTCCGAGAAAGCGGGCGCCCTCGAAAGCGCGCGCGCCTTTGCATTGGTGCTGAACCAGATGCGGCTAACTGGCGAGCCGGTGCCGACACTCGGGATGACCTATCCCTTTTCCTCGCACAATTACGAATTCCGCTACTGGCTGGCCGCAGGCGGCATCGATCCCGACAAGGACGTGAAACTCGTCGTCGTCCCCCCGCCGCTCACCTCCGACGCTCTTGCCGCCGGCGCGATCGACGGTTTCTGTGTCGGCGCGCCGTGGAACATGGTGGCCTCTGAGCGCGGCGTCGGGCGTATCGTTGCGACAAAACAGGACATCTGGCCCTCAGCCCCGGAAAAGGTCGTCGGCATGCGACCGGATTGGGCGGAGAGCCATCCGGAAACGGTCTCCCGGCTGATTGTGGCGCTCGATGCGGCAGCGCGCTGGTGCGACCATGCCGGCAACCACGATGCTTTGGCCGCGGTCCTTGCCGATCACCGCTACATTGCGGCACCCGTCGACATTATCCGATATGTGCTTGCCGGCGAGTTCAGCCTGGACGCCAAGGGCAACCGCCGCGTCATCGACAATTACTTCACGTTCCATGGCGGCTTTGCAAACTACCCGCGGCCGAGCCAGGCATTGTGGATCTATAGCCAGATGGTTCGCTGGGGACAGGCTTCAATCAGCCTGAACAGCGCGCGCGCGGCAGCTTCCGCCTATCGCCCCGACCTTTACAGGACGGCACTCGGCGAGGCGTGCACGCCTCACGACGCCGATATCCGCATCGAAGGCGACAGCGACGACGACCGCTTCATGGACGGCCGTATTTTCAATCCGGCAGAGCTCGTGGAGTATGTTCGCGGATTTGCGGTTAGGAGCACCCTGCCCTTTGCACCGGATGTGGCCGAAATCTAATTTCTTCTGCTTTGCACAAAAGGCTGGCAGCCGTCTGTGCACGAGGAACATCATTCGCATAATATATAAGCACTTCCATCATAAGCTCAAAAATTATGCATACGAGCTTAAAGCGCGGATCTTGATTTAGTTTCAATGACCTAAAGTTCACATCAAAAACTGGCACACGGTTTGCAGGGGTAATCTTGCCCGGATCAATGGCGATCTTGGCGACAAGCGCGCGATCAGCGCTTGCAAAAGACATCGACGTCGCACGGGTTTTGCTGTCCGGGAACTCTCCCTTCCCGCAGACGCAATCTCCGGGCGGCGTTTTTTTATTCCGAAAATTCCTGCGACGACCAACAAGGGGAACCAGCGCATGAACAAGATCATTACGACCGGCATGAGCCGCCGCAGCCTCCTGAAAACGACCGCTGCGGCTGCCTTGATCGGCGCAGTCCGCACAGCTTTTCCGTCCGGCGCTTTTGCAGCAGCCGCAGCACCTGAAGTCACGGGCGCCAAACTCGGCTTCATCGCGCTGACCGACGCTGCCGCGTTGATCGTCGCCAAGGAGAAGGGGCTTTTCGAAAAACATGGCCTTCCCGATGTCGAGGTCGCCAAGCAGGCTTCCTGGGGGGCAACACGCGACAATCTGGTTCTCGGCGGAGCTTCGAACGGTATCGACGGCGCCCATATCCTTTCGCCGCTGCCCTATCTGATGCATACGGGCAAGGTGACGCAGAACAATCAGCCGGTACCGATGGCCCTGCTGGCCCGCCTGAATTACGACAGCCAGGGCATTTCCGTCGCCAAGGAATATGCCGATACCGGTGTCCAGCTCGACGCATCCAAGCTGAAGGCGGCCTTCGAAAAAAAGAAGGCCGAAGGCAAGGAAGTGAAGGCCGCAATGACCTTCCCGGGCGGCACCCACGACCTTTGGATCCGCTACTGGCTTGCCGCCGGCGGCATCGATCCGGACAAGGACGTCTCGACCATCGTCGTGCCGCCGCCGCAGATGGTGGCAAACATGAAGGTCGGCAACATGGACGTCTTCTGTGTCGGCGAGCCGTGGAACGAGCAGCTCGTCAATCAGGGCGTCGGCTTTACCGCAGCAACGACCGGCGAACTCTGGAAGGGACATCCGGAAAAGGCGCTCGGCATGCGCGCCGACTGGGTCGAGAAGAACCCGAATGCCACAAGAGCCCTGCTGATGGCCGTGATGGAAGCCCAGCAATGGTGCGACAGCATGGACAACAAGGAGGAGATGGCGACAATCCTTGGCAAGCGCCAATGGTTCAACGTGCCGCCGAAGGACATCCTCGGCCGCCTCAAGGGTGACATCAACTACGGCAACGGCCGTGTCGCCCGTGGCACCGATCTTTACATGAAATTCTGGGCAGGCGGCGCCTCCTACCCCTTCAAGAGCCACGACACCTGGTTCATGGCCGAGAACGTCCGCTGGGGCAAGTTCGCACCTGACACCGACATCAAGTCTCTCGTCGACCAGGTCAACCGGGAGGATCTCTGGCGCGATGCGGCCAAGGCGCTGGGTGTCGCCGCCGCCGACATCCCGTCTTCTCCGTCCCGGGGCAAGGAAACCTTCTTCGACGGCAAGGTCTTCGATCCGGAAAATCCCTCCGCCTATCTCGATAGCCTTGCCATCAAGGCCGCATCCTGATCCACCTCCGGCGCGTGACAGGCGCGCCGGCCTTTTGTTCACGACGAGGAGCGCCTCATGTCCGCCCTGGCAAAGAAAGAACCCATACCGGCAAAGACTGCGCCGAAGGCCGCAAATGTCGTCCGCCTTGCAAGACAGCCGCCGCCCCGGATCAATGTCCGCGGCGTTGCGATGGTGGCCGCCCGCAGTATCGTGCCGCCGCTTGTCGTGCTTACGATCATTCTGACCGTCTGGCAGGTGCTCTGTTCCTCGCCCGACGCCTCACTGCCCTCTCCGCACCGGGTCTGGCAGGAAAGCTTTGATCTGATCGCTTATCCGTTCTTCAACTACGGCTCCCAGGACATCGGGCTTGGCTGGCGCGTCATCATCTCGCTGCAGCGCGTCGCCTACGGCTTCGGCCTTGCCGCAATCTCGGGTGTCGTCGTCGGTGCCGTCATTGGCCAATCGGTCTGGGCCATGCGCGGACTCGATCCGATCTTTCAGGTATTGCGCACCGTCCCGCCACTTGCCTGGCTGCCGCTGTCGCTCGCTGCCTTCCAGGATTCCAATCCTTCAGCAATCTTCGTGATCTTCATCACCTCCATCTGGCCGGTCATCATCAACACGGCCGTTGGCGTGCGCAATATCCCCCAGGACTATCGCAACGTGGCACAGGTGCTGCGGCTCAACCACTTCGAATTCTTCTTCAAGATCATGCTGCCATCGGCCGCGCCCTACATCTTTACCGGCCTTCGTATCGGCGTCGGTCTGTCGTGGCTTGCCATCGTCGCAGCCGAGATGCTGACCGGCGGCGTCGGTATCGGCTTCTTCATCTGGGATGCGTGGAACTCGTCGCGCCTGCCAGACATCATCGTCGCCCTGGCCTATATCGGCGTCGTCGGTTTCGCGCTCGACAAGCTGGTGGCCGCCGCTGGCCGACTGATCACCCGCGGCGCTTCGGCCAACTGAGAGGAACGATCATGACTGCCTATCTCAAGCTCGACCATATCGACAAGCATTTTGACCGGGCCGGAACGCGCGCCGAAGTGCTGAAGGGCATCAACCTGACGATTGCCAGGGGTGAGTTCGTGTCGATCATCGGCCACTCCGGCTGCGGCAAATCTACGCTCTTGAACCTGATCGCCGGCTTAACGCCAGTTTCGGCCGGTGCAGTGCTTCTCGAAAACCGCGAAGTCAATGCGCCCGGTCCCGAACGCGCCGTCGTGTTCCAAAACCACAGCCTGCTTCCCTGGCTCACCGTCTATGAAAACGTCAACCTGGCCGTTTCCAAGGTCTTCAGCAGCTCGAAGAGCAGGGCCGAGCGTCACGAATGGGTCATGGCCAATCTTGATCTCGTCCAGATGGCCCACGCCAAGGACAAGCGGCCTTCCGAGATTTCCGGCGGCATGAAGCAGCGTGTCGGCATCGCCCGTGCGTTGTCGATGGAGCCGAAGATCCTGCTGCTCGACGAACCCTTCGGTGCGCTCGACGCGCTGACGCGTGCCCATCTGCAGGATGCGGTGATGGACATCCACGCACGTCTCGGCAACACGATGGTGATGATCACCCACGATGTCGACGAGGCCGTACTGCTCTCTGACCGCATCGTGATGATGACCAACGGGCCGGCGGCCAGGATCGGTGAAATCCTCGATGTGCCGATCGAAAAGCCCCGCAACCGCATCGAACTCTCTTCGGACCGCACCTATCTCAAATGCCGCGAGGCCGTTTTGAAGTTTCTTTACGAACGCCACCGTTTCGTTGAAGCCGCGGAATAACTTACAACGACGACCACTGTGAAGATGCCGCGTTCGACCATTCGCCAGGGACGGACTCGGTTCGCGGGGGGAAGCGTGGAGATCAGGCAGCCAAGATACTGCTTGATTTTGTGGCTGTATTCGCGCATCTGCGGCGGCGTGTCCGTTGGCTCCTGCACCATCGGCGCGCCTCCGAATGAAAGCCGGTAACCCGTGGCGCGGTCTCATGAAAGTTAACAGTCTGAATGTTCTGGTCATTGATGAGAACCGCATTCGTGCGTCCATCATCGAGGACGGTTTGCGAGAGGCCGGTTATGACAGGGTCACGATCATCGATGACATGAATGGTCTTGCAAGGCGCATCACCGAGATCAATCCCGATGTCATCGTCATCGATCTCGAAAACCCCAATCGCGACATGCTGGAGAGCATTTTCCAGATATCGCGTGCGGTGAAGAGGCCCATCGCCATGTTCGTGGACAAGTCCGATGAAGCCTCGATCGAGGCAGCGGTCGAGGCAGGGGTTTCCGCATATATCGTTGATGGCCTGAAGCAGGAACGCGTCCGACCCATCCTCAAGATGGCGATCAGTCGTTTCAATGCGTTTGCGCGCTTGAGCCGAGAACTGGAAGAAACACGCGGCGAGTTGGAAAAACGCAAACTGATCGATCGCGCCAAGGGGTTGCTGATGCGCACCCGCGGGTTGTCGGAAGAGGAAGCCTACGCGCTATTGCGGCGCACAGCTATGAACCAGAACAGGAAAGTCGTCGAGATCGCTCAAAGCCTCGTCACCGCGGCAAACCTGCTTGATCCTGGAGCGGACGCATGAGGAACCGGCATGACATCACCGCGGGCTTCGTGCCGCTTCTCGACAGCGCGCTGCTCGTCGTCGCCAAAGAGAAGGGCTTTGCTGAAGCCCAGGAAGTGGCCCTCACGCTCGTGCGGGAGCGATCCTGGGCAACGATCAGGGACAGGCTAGCGGTCGGCCATTTCGAAGTCGCTCATATTCTTGCCCCCATGCCGATCGCCTGCAATTTTGGTCTCATGGCGCCCGCGCCGCGCATGATCGTGCCCATGGCGCTTGGGCTTGGCGGGAATGCCGTCACCGTTTCGGGCGCCTTGTGGCGGGAAATGGCCGACGATGGCGCAGCCGATGCGCTTGACGCGCGCTCAAGCGGTGCGGCGCTAAAAAAAGTGATTTCGCAGCGGGCAGGCGACAGGCTTCGTTTCGGTATCGTACACCCCTATTCCGGACATAACTACGAACTGCGCTACTGGCTTTCTGGAAGCGGCATCGATCCGGACCGCGAGATCGAGATCGTGACCCTTCCGCCGCAGGATATGGGTGACGCGCTGAGGTCCGGTCTGATTGACGGCTATTGCGCTGGAGAACCGTGGAATACCTTCGGCGTCCTCAAACGCGGCGCGCACCTTGCAACCGTCAAGGCAGCGATCTGGAAATCCAGTCCCGAAAAGGTGCTGGGCGTGAACAGTCGCTGGGGCGATAGCCATCCTGACGCACTCGTGGCCCTCCTGCGAGCGCTTTACAATGCCTCACTGTGGTGCGCCGACCCCGCCAATCATGAAGAGCTTGCCCTATTGCTTTCCGGTCCGGCCTATATCAACAGTCCGGCAGAGTGGCTGCGTCCATCCGTCACCGGCGTGCTTAAAGTTGGCCGCACCGCAACGCAGACGGTCAGCGACTTCTTTGTCCCGCACGCCAAGGCGGCGACGTTTCCATGGAAGAGCCACGCCCTTTGGTTCTACACGCAGATGGTCCGCTGGGGCCACGTCGATCACACCGCGGCCCACCAGAACGTGGCCGGCAACACCTACCGGCCGGATATCTACCGAAATGCTCTAAAGGCGCTCGGCGTGGCCATGCCGGCTGCAAGCTCGAAGGTTGAGGGTGCCTTGCGCGTGGAAACGCCAGTTGGCTCCAGCGGCACGATGACGCTCGGGCCGGATGGCTTTTTCGACGGCAATCTCTTTGATCCCGATTGCGTCGATGCCTATATTGCTGCTCAAAAGCAAGCATAGCATGACGCCTATTTTCTATGCATTGCATAATTTTTGACCGACGACACCGGCGGTCTCACCCTAGTCATCCTGACCAATAAGGCTGACTTGCC
The DNA here is from genome assembly GCF_000816845.1 of Rhizobium gallicum bv. gallicum R602sp. Classification (NCBI taxonomy): domain Bacteria; kingdom Pseudomonadati; phylum Pseudomonadota; class Alphaproteobacteria; order Hyphomicrobiales; family Rhizobiaceae; genus Rhizobium; species Rhizobium gallicum. The sequence continues at coordinate 1,541,910 of NZ_CP006880.1, forward strand.
AAGAGAAAAGACGAAATTCGCCTGAATTTCGAATTGGCACGCCCCTTGCATAGATAATCACGAGGCCGAGAGGTCGCATATTTCGGCGTCCAAAGACGGGCGCCTCAGGCAAAGCCGCTGATCAGGATATGCCGCGCATTCGTGTGCGCGACCTGGCCAGCGGCTTTTTGTTTTAACTCTCAACGATGGATTGGCACGACATTGTCGGGCCCTGGAGAAGCCATGCCTTTTTCTGAGAAACCCCAGTTAATGTCTGCTGGCGAGCCAGCCAGAGCATTGTGGATTTCGACGGTCGCCTTCACCGTTTGCTTCGCCGTCTGGACGATCTTTGCGATTATAGGCGTTCGTATCAAACAGGAGCTCGGCCTCAACGAGGCAGAATTCGGATTGCTGGTGGGCACCCCTGTGTTGACCGGCTCGCTCGTCCGGATCGTGCTTGGCATATGGACGAGCCGCTACGGCGGTCGTCTGGTCTACACGCTCACCATGGTGGCAGCGGCCATGGCGACTTTCCTGCTCTCCTACGCAACAAGCTACACAGAAATGCTGATCGCAGGACTGGGGATCGGCCTTGCCGGTGGTTCCTTCGCAGTTGGTGTCGCATATGTCTCGCCGTTCTTTCCGCCAGAAAAGCAGGGAACCGCGCTCGGGATATTCGGCGCCGGCAATGTCGGAGCCGCGGTTACCAAGTTCGCGGCGCCCTTCGTGCTCATCGCCTGGGGATGGCAGGCGGTTGCTGAAATCTGGGCTCTCGTTCTTGTGGCGATGGCAATCGTCTTCTGGTTTTCGACCACCGACGACCCGGCCTTTCGCGACCGCCGCTGTCGCGGCGCCGCCTCAAAGAGCTTCCTCGAAGAATTCGCTCCGCTCAAGAACATCCAGGTCTGGCGTTTCTCGCTTTATTATTTTTTCGCCTTCGGCGGCTTTGTCGCCCTGTCTTTGTGGTTGCCGCGCTATCTGGTTGGCGTCTACGGATTCAATCTGGAAATCGCCGGCATGGTTGCTGCGGCCTATTCCGTGCCAGGCAGCATCTTTAGAGCATTCGGCGGCGTTCTATCCGACAAGAAGGGCGCAAGAAGCGTCATGTACGCGATGCTGGCCGTTTCCGCCGCCGCCACCCTCATCCTGTCTCTACCGGCTGCATCTCCATCGGGATCCGGGCCTGCGCTTGGTATTACGCCAGCAATCTTCATCATCGTCATCTTCGTGCTCGGTTTCTTCATGAGCCTCGGCAAAGCAGCCGTCTACAAGCACATTCCGGCCTACTATCCAGAAAGCGTCGGCGCAGTCGGCGGCGTCGTCGGGATGATGGGCGGCCTTGGCGGTTTCATCCTTCCGATCGCTTTCGGCCTGCTCAAGGACGTCACCGGCCTTTGGTCCAGCTGCTTCCTGCTGCTCTTTGCGATCGTCGTGACGTCGCTCATCTGGATGCACCTGTCCGTAAAGCACCTGTCACGCCAGGGGCACGCCGTGCCTGCAGTGGCGGCAACCTAATCTAAGGACTTGTAACTATGACAGAAAAACTCGTTATCATCGGCAACGGCATGGCGCCCGGGCGCATGCTCGAGCACCTGTTCGAAAAGGCCCCCGGCCAATACGAGGTCACAATCTTCAACGCCGAGCCGCGCGTCAATTATGACCGCATCATGCTCTCGCCTGTTCTTTCCGGAGAAAAGGACTATGAGCAGATCATCATTCACGGCGACGGCTGGTACATCAAGCACGGCATCACGCTCTACAAGGGCCACAAGATCGTAGCGATCGATCGGCACGCCAAGACCGTAACCTCCGACCACGGCGTCACCGAAAGCTACGACAAGCTGGTGATCGCCACCGGCTCCGTGCCCTTCATCATTCCGGTTCCCGGCAAGGATCTACCTGGCGTCATCACCTACCGCGACCTCGACGACGTGCAGGCAATGCTGCTTGCTGCCCAGTCACGCGAAAAGGCGATCGTCATCGGCGGCGGCCTGCTCGGTCTTGAGGCGGCAGCCGGCCTTGCCCAGCGTGGCATGGACGTGACCGTGCTGCATGTCATGCCGACGCTGATGGAGCGTCAGCTCGATCCTGCGGCCGGCTATCTGCTGCAAAGGGCAGTCGAGGAGCGCGGCATCAAGGTCATCACCAAGGCCAATACCAAGGCAATCATCGGTGATGGCAAGGTCGAGGGCATTGAGCTCGACGACGGACGGATCATTCCGGCAACGCTCGTCGTCATGGCCGTCGGCATCCGTCCGAATGTCGGCCTGGCGAAAGAGGCTGGCATCGCGGTCAATCGCGGCATCGTCGTCGATAACGGCATGCAGACCTCCGACGGCAGCATCATGGCGCTCGGCGAATGCGCAGAAGTCGGTGGGCAGGTCTACGGCCTCGTCGCTCCGCTCTACGAAATGGCCCGCGTTGCCGCCGCCCACCTGTGCGGCGACACCTCGGCCGCCTTCGTTCACTCCGATACCCCGACCAAGCTCAAGGTCACCGGCATCGAGCTCTACTCGCTTGGCGATTTCGCCGACGGCGACGACCGCGAGGAGATCGTCCTTCGCGACGCTTCGGCTGGTGTCTACAAGCGCCTGGTGCTGAAGGATAACAAGATCATCGGAACTGTGCTCTACGGCGAAACCGCAGACGGCGCCTGGTTCAACGATCTCAAGAAGAAGCAGACTGATATCTCCGAGATGCGCGAGACGCTGATCTTCGGACAGGCCTACCAGGGAGGGTCCCCGCTGGACCCTATGGCGGCCGTTGCAGCCTTGCCGGATGACGCGGAAATCTGTGGCTGCAACGGCGTATGTAAGGGCAAAATCACCTCGACGATCACGGCCAAGGGGCTGGCCTCGCTGGACGACGTGCGCGCCCACACAAAGGCGTCGGCGTCCTGCGGCTCCTGTACCGGCCTCGTTGAGCAATTGATGGCGCTGACGCTCGGCGATAGCTATAACCCTACCGCCGTGCAGCCGATGTGCACCTGCACCGAACTTGGCCATGACGACGTCCGGCGCCTGATCAAGGCCAAGGGGCTGAAGAGCATTCCTGCCATCATGCAGGAGCTGGAGTGGAAGACATCCTGCGGTTGCGCCAAGTGCCGTCCAGCGCTCAACTACTACCTCGTTTGCGACTGGCCGGACGAATATGCCGACGATTATCAGTCGCGCTTCATCAACGAGCGCGTCCACGCCAACATCCAGAAGGACGGCACCTATTCGGTGGTGCCGCGCATGTGGGGGGGTGTCACCAGCTCCAAGGAGCTGCGGGCCATCGCCGACGTGGTCGATAAGTTCGAAATCCCGATGGTGAAGGTCACCGGCGGCCAGCGCATCGACCTGCTCGGCGTCGAGAAAGAGGACCTTCCGGCCGTCTGGGCCGATCTCGGCAAGGCAGGCTTCGTCTCCGGTCAGGCCTATGCCAAGGGCCTGCGCACGGTAAAGACCTGTGTCGGCTCCGACTGGTGCCGCTTCGGCACGCAAGATTCAACCGGGCTCGGCATCCGCATTGAAAAGTTCATGTGGGGCTCTTGGACGCCGGCAAAGCTCAAGATGGCAGTCTCCGGATGTCCGCGCAACTGCGCGGAGGCGACCTGCAAGGATGTCGGCGTCATCTGCGTGGATTCCGGCTACGAAATTCATTTCGCCGGTGCGGCAGGTCTCGACATCAAGGGCACCGAGATCCTCGGTCTCGTCAAGACCGAGGACGAAGCGTTGGAGCATATCGTTGCACTGACGCAGATGTACCGCGAGCAGGCACGTTATCTCGAGCGCATTTACAAGTGGGCCAAGCGCATCGGCCTCGACGAGATCCGTCGCCAGATCATGGGCGATGCCGAAAAGCGCAAGGCCTATTTCGACCGCTTCGTGTTCAGTCAGAAATTCGCCCAGGTCGATCCCTGGTCGGAGCGTGTTTCCGGCAAGGATAAGCATGAGTTCAAGCCGATGGCGACCATCGGCTATCCGCAGGCTGCAGAGTAAGGAGATCAACATGAACTGGATTGCGATCGGTGATATCTCCGAGATCCCGCTGCGCGGTGCGCGCTGCGTGAAGACGCCGCAGGGCAAGATCGCCGTCTTCCGGACGGCTGAAAACGAAGTCTTCGCCATAGAAGATCACTGCCCCCACAAGGGCGGCCCCCTCAGCCAGGGAATCGTGCATGCCAAGGCGGTCACCTGCCCCCTGCACAACTGGGTCATCTCGCTCGAAACCGGCAAGGCGCTTGGCGCCGATGAGGGCGCGGTGCGGACCATTCCGGTCCGCAACCAGGACGGCGCCCTCTTCATTGCCCTCGAAAGCTTGATGATGGCGGCGGAATAGATGGCAGAAGAGATCAAGACGACCTGTCCCTACTGCGGCGTCGGCTGCGGGGTGATCGCCAAGATCGCAGATGACGGCAATGTGTCCGTCATGGGCGACCCGGACCATCCGGCCAATTTCGGGCGGCTGTGCTCGAAGGGTTCGGCGCTCGCCGAAACGATCGATCTCGACGGACGCCTATTGCATCCGGAGATCGCGGGACGGCGGGCCGGATGGGATGAGGCTCTTGATCTCGTGGCGCAGCGCTTTTTGGATGCCATTGCCGAGCACGGGCCTGACTCCGTCGCTTTTTATGTCTCCGGCCAGCTGCTGACCGAGGACTATTACGTCGCCAACAAGCTGATGAAGGGTTTCATCGGCTCGGCCAACATTGACACCAACTCGCGCCTTTGCATGTCATCTTCCGTCGCCGGCCACCGCCGCGCCTTCGGCGCCGATACGGTACCCGGGACCTATGAGGATCTCGAACTGGCCGATCTGGTCATCCTTACCGGGTCCAACCTTGCCTGGTGCCATCCGGTCATCTATCAGCGGCTGGCGGCCGCCAAGGCGGCGCGTCCCGGCATGAAGGTCGTCGTCATCGATCCGCGCCGGACGATGACTGCCGACATCGCAGATCTGCACCTAGCGATCCGGCCAGACAGCGATGTCGCTCTTTTCCTCGGCCTCTTCGAGCACCTGATCGCAAACAATGCCATCGACCAGAATTATGTCGCCGAACACACGAACGGCTTTGCCGAGGCTTTTGCATCCGCCTCTGGGGTCTCCTTCAACGAGGTACTGGAACTGACCGGCTTACCGGCAATGCAGCTTCGCGAGTTCTATCGCCTCTTCGCGGCGACCGAGAAGGCCGTCACCTGCTACAGCCAGGGCGTCAACCAATCCTCGTCCGGGACTGACAAGGTCAACGCCATCATCAATTGTCACCTCGCCACCGGACGCATCGGCAAGCCGGGCATGGGTCCCTTCTCGCTCACGGGCCAGCCGAACGCGATGGGCGGCCGTGAGGTTGGCGGCTTGGCAAACATGCTTGCCGCCCACATGGCGATTGAGAGCGCACAAGACCGCGATCGCGTGCAACGCTTCTGGCAGTCACCGGCGATTGCCGAAAGGCCGGGTCTGAAGGCCGTCGACATGTTCAAGGCAGTCGGCGACGGCCGCATCAAGGCGCTCTGGATCATGGCGACGAACCCGGTGGTCTCGCTGCCGGATGCCGATGCCGTTAAGGCCGCGATCAGGGCCTGCCCTTTCGTCGTCGTCTCGGATATCCTCAAGACGACCGACACCGCCCCCCATGCCCACCTATTGCTGCCTTCCCTTGGCTGGGGAGAAAAGAGCGGTACAGTCACCAATTCCGAACGCCGCATTTCGCGCCAGCGTTCCTTCATCGACGCCCCCGGCGATGCGCGCGCGGATTGGTGGCAATTGGCCGAGGTCGCACGCCGCATGGGTTTTGCCGACGCGTTCGCCTTTGCCTCTCCGTCAGACATTTTCAATGAGCACGCAGCGCTTTCCGCCTTCGAAAACCGTGGCAACCGCGATTTCGACATCGGCGCCTATGCCCGCATCGACAAGGCTGCCTACGACGCGATGACACCCTTTCAGTGGCCACAGCCCGTCGGCGACGATAGGACTGTGACCCGTTTCTTTGCGAAGGGCAGCTTTTTTCATCCCGATCGCAAGGCACGCTTCGTGCCGGTTGAGCCGCCCGCATCCGACCGCACCAGCGCCGACTATCCCTTCACGCTTAACACGGGACGTATCCGCGATCAGTGGCACACGATGACACGCACTGGCAAAAGTGCGCGCCTTTCCGCCCATATCGCCGAACCCTTTGCTGAACTACACCCCCGAGATGCGATGGAAATCGGTGTCGGTAATGCCGGTCTGGTCGAAATTGAAAGTCCGCAGGGAAAGGCCGTCGTGCGCGCGCTGATCACCGAACGCCAGGCCCGCGGCAGCATTTTCGTACCCATGCACTGGAACGATCAATTTGCCGCCAAGGCTCGCATCGACGCAGTGGTTGCCCCGCTCACCGATCCATTCTCCGGCCAGCCTGCCTCCAAGAACGTCGCAGTCGCCGCCCGGCCATTGAAGGCAGCCCGCTACGGCTTTGCAGTCTCGGCGAGCAAACCGCAAAGCCTTGCCGCCGCCTATTGGGCCCTGGCGAAAGCAGATGGCGGCTGGCGACTGGAACTCGCCTTCGACCACGCGGTCGAAGACTGGTGCGGCTGGTGCCGCAGCACTTTTGGTATTCCTGCTGAGATCGAGCCGCTCGGCTACGCGGATCGGCAATCTGGCGATCTGCGGCTCGCCTTCTTCAACGGCACGCGCCTGCTTGCTGCGCTGTTCCTGGCCCGCGAACCGGTCGCCGTCGCTCGCAGCTGGGCGATCTCACAGCTTGCCGCCGACCATGGCGACTTGCGCAAGCGCTTTGCTCTTGTCGCCGGCCGACCGGGCGCCGACAAGCCGGACCCAGGTGCGACGGTCTGTTCCTGCTTCGCCGTCGGCGTCAATCAGATCGTAGCGGCGGTCCGCGGCGGCTGCCGCAGCGTCGAGGCAGTCGGTAAAGAGCTCAACGCCGGCACCAACTGCGGCTCGTGCCGCGCCGAAATCAAGGGGATCATCGATGGATGTCTTGCAGCAGCCGCGGAATGACAATCCCGCCCGCATGGAGCCGCTTGCAAAGCTGCCCGTCTTCTGGGCGCTTGAAGGCAAGCGGTGCGTAGTGGCCGGCGGCTCCGACGCCTGCGCCTGGAAGGCGGAACTTCTTGCCGCCTGCGGCGCTCATGTCGAAATCTACGCCGAAACGCTGAGCGGCAGCTTCAAGGCGCTTCTCGCCCGCAATCTCGAGCACGCTGCGGCCAGACTGATCCATCATCCGGGGCACTGGCAAATGGACGATCTTGCCGGCGCTGCCATTGCAATTGCCGACTGCAACGACGAGATTGAAGCCAGGCGCTTCTTCGATGCGGCATGCGCGAGGGGCGTTCCGGTCAATGTCATCGACAAGCCGGATTTCTGCCAGTTCCAGTTCGGATCGATCGTCAACCGCTCCCCCGTCGTTGTCGCAATCTCGACGGATGGCGCAGCACCCATTCTTGCCCAGACCATCCGCCGCAAGATCGAGACCTTGCTCCCGCGCACGCTGAAATCCTGGGCTGGACTTGCCCAGTCGATACGCGGCAGGGTCAACGGCCTCCTTGAAACCGCTTCCGCGCGGCGACTTTTCTGGGAAAAATTCGCCGACATGGCCTTCGACAGCTCTGCTGTCAACCAGACCGAGGCGCAGCTTTTACTTGCTGCTCGAGGCTTGAAATCCACAACAAGCACAACCGGACGCGTCACGCTCGTCGGCGCAGGCCCTGGCGATGCCGAGCTTCTGACGCTGAAGGCGGTTCGCGCGCTGCAGGCCGCCGACGTTATCCTTTTCGATGATCTCGTTTCCGCCGAAGTGCTGGAACTCGCGCGCCGCGAGGCCAAGCGCATGCTGGTCGGCAAACGCGGCGGCCGCACCAGCTGCCGCCAGGAAGACATCAACGCGATGATGGTAAAACTCGCAAAGGCGGGCAAGCGCGTCGTCCGCCTCAAGGCCGGCGATCCCATGATCTTCGGCCGCGCCGGCGAAGAGATCGCTCATCTTGATTGCGAGAACATTCCGGTCGACGTCATTCCCGGCATCACGGCAGCAAGCGCTATGGCCTCACGCCTCGGCATCTCCCTCACCCATCGCGAGCATGCCCAGTCTGTACGCTTCATCACTGGCCATTCCCGCCATGGCGGATTGCCGATGGATGTCGATTGGACCACCGCTGCCGATCCGCATACGACCACCGTCTTTTATATGGGCGGGAGAACCGCGCCGCTCATTGCCGACCGGCTGATCGCCGAAGGCCTGTCGCCCGAAACGCCAGCCGTCATCATGAGCGATGTGAGCCGCACGACGCAGCGACAGTGGCACGGGAACCTTGCAGGCCTTGCCGAAGGCATCAGCGAGATCGGCACCGAAAACCCCGTCCTGATCGCAGTCGGTGACGTTTTGGCCGCCCGGCAACACGCCGTGCACACAGCGCCTTTGTCCGCCGCTGCGTCCTGATAGGTGATTTTCAATTACCGCGACCGCAAAGATCTGTTCTTACGCATAAAGGAGAGCGAGATTCCGCGTTGGGTTTCCTTCGAAATAATCTCGCAAAATGGTTTATAAATAAGCGGTTCGGCAGACTTCTGAAACAAATGGTTCAAGGTGAAGTCGCAACTGCTGCAGGATCGTCATTGACCCATTTGGTTGCAAATTTTCTCGGCGACTTTGCTCATAACGGCAAGGAGCATCAGCGTTGCCCAGAACTAAATTAAGCTCTTCCTGTTGACCAACGAGGGCATCAGCAGAAGATGCTCTGGATCGCTGCGACCCTCGATCCTGGACAAAAGGGTTCGCGTCGCTGCTTCACCGAGCTCCCTGCCCGACTGGTCGATGCTTGCCAGATTGACCAGGCTGAGAGCTGCGGTCGTCGAATTGTCATAGCCCACGACCGCCAGGTCTTCGGGTATCCGCACGCCCATTTCCGCGGCTGCGCTCAAAAGCGTAATCGCATCAAGATCGCTCCAGCAGAAGACGCCACGAGGCCGATCACTTCGCGCCAGGAACACCCGCATTGCCTCCTCGCGCTTAGGGGAATGGACAGGAATGTGGCTGATCGGTGCTGAGGAGCCCAGTCCGGCACGCAGCATGGCGCGCCGATATCCGATTTCACGCTGGCGCACGACGGAGACCTTGTGACCTTCGCGGGCTCCCAGGCTGAGCATTTCGATGTCGCGATAACCACACTTCAGCAATGCCTCTACCGCTATCTCTGCCCCTCGCTGGTCATCGGTGTTGACCGTGTCGAAGGTCTTTGCTTTCGGATCATGATAACCGACCGCCACGATCGGAACTTGTGCCGCAAATTCTGCAATGATCTCGGTAGGAAGGCGCGGAGCGACGAGGATGAGCCCATCCATCTTATAGTCGATCATAGATTCGATGAGAGAGGTCTCCAGTTGCATGCGGCCCTCGCCGACGCCGATCATTGCCTGGTAGTGCGACGGCGCCAGAACGCCGTTCACGCCGTCGATGACTTCGGGCAGGAAGGGATTGCGTATATCGACAAGGAGCAGCCCGATCGTGAACGTACGACCGCGCAGGCCGCGTGCGGTCCTTGACGGTCGATAACCCAGTTCTTCAATCGACCCGGTCACCTTGGCGCGAAGGTTCTCGCTCACACCATATGCATTTCGCATGACCTTCGAAACCGCCGCGACAGATACGCCTGCATGCGCAGCAACCGTCCGTATCGTCACACGATCGCGCTTTGCAGGCTTCGACTTCTCTTTGATTGGCATGAAATCCTCAGATTCGATCTGCAGGCCCTTAAGGCTCACCAAATCACCATGGCAGACCGGTTGCAAAATATCTATTGCACTTCTGAAAAAAATGTAGAACGTTATACGAAGAACGTTCTACAAAAGATGTGGGGGATCTGATGAATTTTCAGCCGATGGCGGCCAGCGACAATCTCGTTTCACGAGACTGGACCAGCGATATGATCGCGCCGCTGTCGGATCGCGGCCAGGGAACGGCCGCAAGTTTTGTCGCCAAGACGTTCAACTGCGATTGCGTAGAGACGCCGGCCGAACTCTTCATTTCAGCACTCGGCCTTTATCGCTGCTTCATCAATGGCAAACGGGTCGGCAATGACCTCCTGACACCCGGCTGGACCAGCTACGATCATCGCCTGGCCTTTCAGCACTATGACGTCTCGGACCTCGTCAAGCCTGGCCAGAATCGCATCGAGATCTGGCTTGCGGACGGATGGTACCGGTCTCCGCTCATGTGGGGTCAAAAGGCCATTCCCAATTGCTGGGGCGACCAAACGGCGGCCATTGCAGACCTGGTCGGGCCGAATGGCGTCATTGTCTCAACCGATACCACGTGGCAGAGCGGGCTGCTGCCGATCCGCAAATCCGGCATCTATTTCGGCGAGATCTATGATGCGCGCGAAGAAAAGCTTGCCGACACTCACGGCACCGTGAGGCTGCCATTCGACAAGGCATTGCTCGTCGCGCACGAAACGGCGCCGGTTCGTGAATTGCCGCCGATCGCTCCGATTGATAGTTGGACCGACGCGGAAGGGCGAACGATCTACGACTTCGGCCAGAACATCGGCGGCTATGTGCGCTATACGGTCCGCGGGCCAGCAGGCGCCGAAATTCGCGTGGAACATTCGGAAGTCCTGGGGCCTGGCCGTCACTTCGACAACCGCAACTATCGCACCGCACAAGCCCACACGATCTATACGCTTTGCGGAGACGGCGAACAGACCTACGCGCCACACTTCAGCTTTCAAGGCTTCCGCTATGCCAGAGTGACGGCTACGGGCGACGCACGTATCTTGGCGATCTCGTCGGTTCCGATCTCCTCCGTGCCCAATCTGACTGGCGGCTTCCAGTCGGGCAACGCGCTCGTCAACCGGCTTGTCCAGAACACGATCTGGTCACAGCGCGCCAATTTCATCGAGGTCCCGACCGATTGCCCCCAGCGCGACGAGCGCCTCGGCTGGACAGGCGACGCTCAGGTGTTTGCTGCAACAGCCTGCTGGCTGACGGACAGCCAGGCCTTCTTCCGGAAATATCTGCGCGATGTGATGGCCGATCAACGTGAGGATGGTGCCATTTCCCACTTTTCGCCCGACCCGACACGCCTGCATCCGAAGAACTTCCCGGGATTTGCCGGTTCGACCGGCTGGGGCGACGCCATCGTCGTGATCCCCTGGGTTCTTTACACGCATTACGACGATCGGGCAGTTCTTTGCGAATGCCTGAATGCGATGGTGCGCTGGGTCGACTTCGTCTGGTCGATATCGGACGGCCCGATCGTGCGCCCGCCGTCCCGCTGGGGCGACCGCGGCTTCACATTCGGAGACTGGCTGCAACCGATCGGCGACAACCGGAAGCCGCGCCCGACAGTTGCCGACGATTGCGCTGCAACACTCTACCACTTCATCTCCACCGACTTGCTGGCGAAGATCGCAGCGATCCTCGGCAACCAGGCTCTGGAGGCGCGCATGAAGCGCCGTGCTGCCGAAATTCGACAGGCGTTTGCGCACGAATTCATCGCACCATCCGGACGCATGGCACATAACGACCAGACGTCTTACGCGCTGGCCTTCCTATACGACCTGATCCCAGCTGCGCACCATGAGGCTGCCAAGCAGCACTTCAGACAGGTGATCATCGATGCGGACTACAAGATCGGCACGGGTTTCATAGGCACCCCCGCCCTGCTGCCAGCTTTGACGAAGCTCGGAATGGACGACCTTGCCGAAAAGGTGTTCCTGCAGGAGGAGGTTCCGGGCTGGCTCTATCAGGTGTCCAAGGGCGCAACCACGATCTGGGAGCGCTGGGATTCAATGGCGCCGGACGGCACTATCTACGAGCCTGACATGAACAGCTACAATCACTATGCCTATGGCGCCGTGTGCCAATGGCTGTTTGAGAGCGTCGCGGGCATCTCGCCAAGCCGAAGCGCACCTGGTTTTTCCGAGGTCATCGTCGATCCGGCGCCGATTGCCGCGCTCTCGCCCGTCACCGCCTATCATGACGTGCGTCAAGGTCGAATTGAAGCTCAATGGGAGTGCCGCGGCAACAGGGTCACCTATAACGTGACGCTTCCAGAAGGCTGCGTCGGTCGATTCCGGCCCGGACGACGGCATCAGAACCCGCTGCTTAACGGCGAGCCTGTCATGGGGGAGGCCGTCCTTCGAGCAGGAACACATGAGCTGATCTTTTCTCTTCCCCATCTTTGAGGAGCATACCTGCCACCGTCAAACCGTTCAGAGGAGGAACGTCATGGCAAACCGCATCAAAGTCATTCTTGCCGGTGCGTCGGCACTCGTAGCGCTGGTTGCCGCAGGGCCGTCAGAGGCAGAAACGACCCTTTCGTTCCTGATCGATAACAGCCCCGATACCGTCGCAGCCGCCGAGGCGCTGGTTGCAGCTTACGAGAAGATCGCACCGGATGTGACGATCGAAATCGAGCAGCGGCCGGGTGGTGGCGAGGGCGACAACATCGTCAAGACGCGGCTGGCAACAAGCGAAATGTCGGATGTATTCCTGTACAATTCCGGCTCGCTGATGCAGGCGCTGAAACCTGGACAGACGCTGGCCGACCTCAGTGATCTTTCGTCGCAGGCAAAAGTAGACGAGAGCTTCAAGGCCGTGGTCCGCGCTGACGGCAAGCTATACGGCGTTCCCTTCGGAACGGCGATGGCTGGCGGGATCCTCTACAACAGAAAAATCTATCAGGACCTCGGCCTGCCCGTCCCGAAGAGATGGGCCGAGTTCATGGCCAACAACGAAAAGGTGAAGGCGGCCGGCAAGGTCGCTGTTGCCCAGACCTATCGCGACACCTGGACCTCCCAGCTCTTCGTTCTGGCGGACTATTACAACCTGCATCAATCCGCGCCGAACTTCGCAACCGACTATACGGCCAACAAGGCGAAATACGCGACGACGCCTGCGGCCATGAAGGGTTTCGAACGCCTGAAGGAGGTTCATGACGCCGGCTTGGTGAACGAGGATTTCGGTGCGGCAAGCTATGACGACGGCCTCAGGATGGTGGCGACAGGCGAGGCCGCACATTATCCGATGCTCACCTTTGCCGTCGGTGCTTTGAAGCAGAACTATCCGGAAAATCTTGAGGGTGTCGGCTTTTTCGCCCAGCCGGGGGACGATCCGGCCAAGAACGGCCTGACGGTCTGGATGCCGCCTGCCCTTTATGTCCCGCTCGCCAGCCAGAACGCGGATGAAGCCCGGAAATTTGTGGATTTCGCCGGAAGCGTCGAAGGCTGCGAGATCATGGTTGAGACCAACACGGCCCAAGGTCCGTCCCTGGTCGACGGATGCGCGCTGCCGGCTGACGTCCCGCCCGCGGTGAAGGACATGCTCCCCTATTTCGAAGCGAAGGCGACTACGCCGGCTCTGGAATTCGTGTCGCCGATCAAGGGACCGGCTCTTGAACAGATCACCGTCGAGGTCGGGTCCGGCATCCGCCAGCCAGCCGAGGCGGCCGCGCTTTATGACGATGACGTGCGCAAGCAGGCAAAGCAGCTCGGTCTACCCAACTGGTAGTGGCCCTTCGGGAAAGCTGACCTCGCCGTTTACGGGCGAGGCCCACCCGATCGAAGAGGTAACCATGACCGAAACACGCCTCCGCTCACGCAAATCGCCCTATCCCTTGTGGTTTTTTCTTCCTGCCGCAGCCGTCTACGGCGTGCTGTTTGTCGTCCCTACAGTGTCTTCTCTCTGGTTCAGCCTCACACGTTGGGATCTTTCGAGCGCCGAGTTCATCGGATTGGAGAACTTCCGACAGTTCTTTTCCGAGCCGTTTCTGGTCAAGGGCCTCGTCAACACGCTGATCTATGCCTTGACGACATCCGGACTGAAGACGATATGCGGGCTCCTGCTCGCCGTGCTGCTGACCGGTAATATTTTCGCTCGAGGCTTCCTGCGCACGCTCGTTTTCTTTCCAGTTCTGGTATCGACGATCGGCATCGGCATTACCTTTACCGTGATGATGCACCCGACAAAGGGCATCATCAATGCCATGCTTGAAACGCTCGCCATTCCCGGACCAGGCTGGCTGACCAATCCGGCGCTTGCTCTTTTTTCCGTGGCGCTCGTCGATCTCTGGAAGGGCGTGGGTCTTGCCACCTTGATTTTTATCGCCGGCCTAGCAGCAATCAGCCCTGATTACTACGAGGCTGCCAGAATTGACGGTGCCACACGTTTCCAGCAGTTCTGGCGCATCACTCTGCCTCTTGTGCGTCCGGCGACGATCACCGTCATCACGCTGTCGTTGATCGGCGGCCTCCGGTCGTTCGATCTCATTTGGGCGATGACGCGCGGTGGGCCGGGCTTTTCCTCGGATGTGATCGCATCGGTCATCTACAAGCAGTATCAGGCGGGATTCTACGGTTTGTCGACTGCGGGTAATGTTATCCTGTTTGCGCTGATCGCCATCATCATTCTACCGCTTACCGTGTGGCTTAACCGGCGCGAGGTCGAACAATGAGACGGATGCGGCCCTTTACGAGCGGCGCGATCGCGCTTGCCGTGGCTACGGTCATCTTCGTGCTGCCCTTCGTGTTCATTGCCCTCCAGGCGGTCAAGTCGAAATCCGAGGCATCCCGGCTCGACTTCACGCTCCCCCAACAGTGGCTGTTCTGGGACAATCTTGCAGCAGTATTCCAGGCGCGCGACTATCAGCTCGTGCTGGCATATTTCAATTCGACGCTGATCACCGTCGTCTCGGTCACCATACTGATACTGCTTTCGGCGATGGTCGGATATGTCATGCAGCGCCGCAAAACCCGCTGGAATGCCGTTGCCTCGGGTGCGCTCTTCATGGGCCTGATGATGCCACCGGCTGTCGTTCCGACGATCGGACTGCTACAGGAAATCGGCCTCTTCAAGACCATAACCGGGATGATCCTGATCCAGGTCGCCTATAATCTCTCGTTCTCGATTCTGCTCTACCGAGCGTTCATTTCGACCATTCCCCGCGATCTCGATGAGGCGGCACTGATCGACGGGGCAAAGCCTTGGCAGATATTCTTCCGGGTGATCCTGCCTCTGCTCAAGCCGGTGACGGTGACCAACATTGTCGTGCAGTCGATCGCGATCTTCAATGATTTCACGAACCCGCTTTATTACCTGCCAGGTAAAGAGAACGTCACCGTGCAGCTGACGCTCTATAATTTCCAGAGCATGTACACGAGCCAGTACAACCTGCTCTTCATGAACATACTGCTCGTTACGGTCCCTCCCCTCATCGTTTTCATCTTCTTCAACAGGCAGATCGTGGCAGGCATGACTGCCGGCGCAGTGAAAGGTTAGTGTAAAATGGCTGAGCTCACCCTCACCCGGATTTGCAAGAGCTTTGGCGCCCTTGATGTCATCAAGGGCATCGATCTGGAGGTGCGTTCCGGTGAATTCGTCGTATTTGTCGGGCCGTCTGGATGTGGAAAATCCACCTTGCTGCGGATCATTGCCGGGCTGGAGGATTCCACGTCCGGCATGCTGACGATAGGCGGCAAGGATGTCACGGCCGCCGAACCATCAAAGCGCGGTATTGCCATGGTGTTCCAAAGCTATGCGCTTTATCCACATATGACGGTTGCGGAAAATATCGGCTTCGGGCTTTCGCTTGCCCGCCGCCCGAAGTCCGAGATCGAGGCCAAGGTCCGTGCAGCAGCCGAGACCTTGCAGCTCACCCATTTGCTCGACCGCAAGCCGAAGGCGCTTTCCGGCGGGCAAAGGCAGCGCGTTGCCATCGGTCGCGCGATCGTTCGTGACCCGAAAGTCTTCCTGTTCGACGAGCCGCTCTCGAACCTCGACGCATCTCTGCGAGCCCAAATGCGGCTTGAGATTGCAGAACTCCATACCCGCCTGAAGACAACCATGATCTACGTTACCCACGACCAGGTCGAGGCGATGACGATGGCCGACAAGATCGTCGTCCTGAACGGTGGCAGGGTCGAGCAGGTGGGCAGCCCGATGGAACTCTACCGCAAGCCGGCGACGCCCTTCGTCGCGGGCTTTATCGGCAGCCCGAAGATGAACCTTTATACGGGCGAGGTTGCACAGCGCTTCGGGTGCCAGACCTACGGGATCCGACCCGAGCATATTCGCCTTTCCCAAGCCAAAGGCACCTGGCAAGGCAGGGTTAGACATATCGAGCGCCTAGGCGCCGATGCCATCCTCTATCTGGATGTTCCGCAAGTCGGCGAAATGGTGGTGCGCGCCGAAGGAGAGACCGCCTTTGCAACAGGTGCCACCGTTTGGGCAAGTCCGGTGGAAGGCGCGGCGCACAGATTCGGCGCATAGCCGGCTCGTCGGGCCGCAATCAGAGAAAACTTGCCTCGAAAAGTTCGCGTGAGTAATCGGCATGGGTGACGCCTGATTCCAGATCGGCTTTCGTCAGCTCGTCGACGAAAGCACCGTCTTTCATGATAAGCACCCTGTCGCACATGTGCGCGATCACTGCGAGATCGTGGCTCACGAGCACATAGGTCAGCCCATGCTCGTCGCGCTTGTCTGCAAGAAGATTGAGGATCTCGGCCTGAACGGAGACATCGAGCGCCGAGGTTGGCTCATCGAGCAGCAGGATCGGCGGCGACAGGATAAGAGCCCGCGCAATGGCAACGCGCTGACGCTGGCCTCCCGACAGTTCATGGGGAAACCGATTGGCAAAGCTTTCGGGCAGTCCTACCTGCCGCAGCGCCTTTTGGACGGCAGACCAGCCATCACCGTGTCCCATCGAGCGGAGAGGCTCGGCCAGGGCCGTTCCGATGCGATGACGCGGATGAAGCGAACCATAGGGATCCTGAAACACCATTTGCGCGCACTTCAGCTCATTTCGCGACCGGATCTTTCCGATTGCCTTGCCGTCGAGTTCTATAGAACCCGTCCATCCTTGCTCGATACCGGCTAGAGACCGCAGGACCGTTGATTTGCCGCAGCCGGATTCTCCGACGATGCCCAGCGTTTGGCCCCTGCCGACCTCAAAGCCTACCCCTTTTACGACGTGGTTACGCGTTTTGCCCGCACCATAGACAACATCGAGATTGCTGATCCTGATCATTGCGCCGCCTCTGCTTCCAATGCCTTCCTGTCCAGTACTTTCAATCTGCGGACCGGATGACGGGGGTCGGGAAGCGCCGCAATCAGGCCACGCGTATAGGGATGCCGGGCGTCATCGAGGCTCGTGAGCGTCTCAACGACACGACCTGCATACATGACCAGGATCCGCTCGCAGAAAGCTGCGACCATGCGGATATCGTGGCTGATGAGGATGAGGCCGGAATCATTTTCCCGCACCAGTTCGTCGAGCAGAACGAGGACGTCCTTCCTGACACTGACATCGAGTGCCGACGTGGGCTCGTCGGCAATGACCAGCTTCGGCTTGGCAAGCAGCATCATCGCAATCATCACGCGCTGACCCATGCCGCCGGATATCTGATGCGGGTAAAGTGCCATGACGCGGTCTGCATCACTGATCCTGACGCGATGGAGCATGCTTCTTGCACTCTCCATCGCTTGAGCGCGACCAAGGCCAAGATGAATCCTTGCCGCCTCCGCCACCTGTCTGCCGATGGTCAGCACCGGATTAAGCGAATAGCGTGGATCTTGCATGATAAGCGCCATCTCCTTGCCGCGCAGTGCACCCATCTGCCGTTCGGTCTTTTCAAGCAGCGGACTGCCGGCAAGATCGAAACGCTCCGCCGAGATCTCGGCGCTCGGCGAAAGAAGGCGCATGATCGCCCGTCCAGTTGTCGATTTTCCGGAACCGGATTCGCCCACAATCCCTAGCCTTTCCCGCCCCAGGTCGAAGCTGACTTCGCTGACGGCCGGTATTGAACTGCGCCCAAAGCGCACGTTCAAATTCCGGACGGAAAGGATGGTTGAGGTTTCACGATCTTGCATGGCGCGGATCCAGGATATCGCGCAGCGTATCGCCGGCGATGTTGAAGGCGAGGCTCGTGAGCAAGATGGCAATGCCCGGCATGACGGCAACCCACCAGTAATCGAGCATGAACTTGCGTCCGCTTGATATCATCGCGCCCCATTCGGGCGCCGGCGGCTGCGCGCCAAGCCCGAGGAAGCCGAGCGATGCCGCCGTCAGGATGATGCCGGCCATATTGAGCGTCAGGCGCACGATCACCGAGGGGACGCACATGGGTGCGATGTAGAGAAGCAGTATTCTCAAGGAAGACGCTCCGTAAAGGCGGGCTGCGGCGACGTAATCGGCGTTGCGGACGACCAAGGCCTCGGCTCGGGCCAGCCGGGCAATCGGCGGCCAGGCCGTTAAGGAGATCGCGATGATCGCCGTGTTCAATCCCGCTCCAAGCGCGGCGGCAAACGCAAGGGCAAGGATCAGCGAGGGAAAGGACAGGACGATATCGGTTGCACGCATCAAGATTGCATCTGTCCGGCCGCCGAAAAAGCCGGATACGATGCCGATGAGCAAACCCACAGGGCCGACGATTATGGATATCGAGAGAACCGTCTGAATGGTGATCCTTGTCCCATAGACGAGGCGACTGAAGATATCGCGTCCAAACTCATCGGTCCCT
This sequence comes from Rhizobium gallicum bv. gallicum R602sp, assembly GCF_000816845.1. Lineage (NCBI taxonomy): Bacteria > Pseudomonadati > Pseudomonadota > Alphaproteobacteria > Hyphomicrobiales > Rhizobiaceae > Rhizobium > Rhizobium gallicum. The sequence goes on from NZ_CP006880.1 coordinate 1,560,383, forward strand.
GCAAGATGTGCAAGGCTGGGCGGCTGCAGTGCATCACTCAGCATTTGGACATTTGGATCATAAGGCGCAAGCGCCGGCGCAATGATTGCAACGATGCAAAGCACGGCGAGAATGAGGAAGCCGGAAAGACCGAGCGGCTCGTCGGCAAGCTGGCGTCCGGCGCGAGCGAGCGAGGCGGCGATGCGGGCCGGGATTGGCGGCCGCCTGATCTCGCTTTGAGAGTGGAGCGCGTCGGTCATTGGGTGGCCTCCCGGGTGCGCGGATCAAGAAGTGCATAGGCAATGTCTGCTACAAAATTGAGGAACATGAAGATGAAGCCAACGATGATTGTAGCGGCCAGGATGGCGTTCATATCGCCGATCATCAACGCATTCGTCATGTATTGACCGATCCCCGGCCATGAGAAGACGATCTCGGTCACGACGGCGCCTTCAAGAAGATTTCCATAGGAAATCGCAAGGACGGTGATCAACTGCACGGCAATGTTCGGCAGAACATGACCGATCACCGTATTCGCCGGTCCGACCCCTTTGGCTCGCGCTGCAATGACATAGTCCTGATTGAGCTGCTCAAGTGTAAAGCTGCGAGTCATGCGGGTGATGTATGCCATCGCCGCGTAAGCAAGGATGATGGCTGGCAGAATGATATGCGAGAGCGCATTCCAGAAAATTTCGGGCTCGCCTTCAAGCAGGCTGTCCACCAGCATCAGACCGGTCCTTGGGGTTACGATACCCTCGTAATAGACATCGACCCTGCCCGGACCGCCGACCCAGTTAAGCCCGGCATAGAAAATCACAAGCCCAACGATACCGAACCAGAAGACCGGTATCGAATGACCGACGAGGGCCACGACCCGCGCCGTCTTGTCGATCCAGCTGTCGCGGAAAAGTGCTGCCGCAAGTCCGAGCGGCACACCTATGAATGTCGATATGATGACCGCCAGGGTGGCAAGCTCAAACGTTGCCGGAAATGCCTGCGCCAGATCCTTCGAAACGGGATTGCCCGTCAGGATTGCCGTTCCGAAATCACCCTGCAGCAAGCCCGTCAGATAAATGAAGAACTGCTGATAAAGGGGCAAATCAAGCCCAAGGCGCGCGCGCATCGCCGCGTAGGCGGCAGGGTCGGCAAGCTCGCCGACCACTGCGCCGACGGGATCGGCGGGCATGACGCGGCCGATCACGAAGGTGACGCAAAGCAGTATGAACAGACTGACGATGAGTTGAAGGACGCGCCTTCCAAGCTCACTCGTGGACAATTCCTTCATGATCGGCTGCCTGCGTCGGTTATTCGGTTTCTGCCTTGGTCACGGCTTCGAGTCGGGTCGTCATGTTCGGGTGGCCGACATAGTCTTTAACGCGCGCATTAAGAACGATCGGCTCATAACGCTCGAAGAGCGGCAGCACCGCCGGTTTGAGGTCGACGAACATCTTTTGCATTTCGACATAAAGCTCGCCGCGTTTCTTGGCATCCGGCTCCAGCGAAGCCTTTGCGGTCAGCTTCGTCAGTTCCGGGATATCCCAGGCCGAGCGCCAGACGAAGTTGCCGGCGTTGTTTGCCTCCTTCGAATTGTCCGGATTGCTGGAGAACTGCTCCATCGAGCCAAGGACGTTCGGCATGTAGGCGCCTGTCTGCGGGATCAAGAGGTCGAAATCGCGGGCACGGTGGGCCGCGATGATCTCCGATCCATTACCCTGCTGGATATTGACCTTGATGCCGATCTGCGCAAGCGAGGCCTGGATAGCTGTTGCAAGATCGATACGCGGCGTCTGCGCGATCGTCTTCAAGGATAGCGAAAAGCCATCCTTGAACCCGGCCTCCGCCAGCAGCGACTTGGCCTTTTCAACATCGAGATGCCAGTCGGGGCTCGAAATGGCATATTCGTAATTCTCCGGCACCGGCACCGTCCGCACCCTGCCGTAAGGCCCCATGATGGTCTTTTCGATGCCGGCATAATCGATGCCGTAGGCAATCGCCTCGCGGACCTTTGGATGAGATAGATATTGGTTTCCGGCATTCATGGACAGCACATAGAACCCCCCGGTCGGCACGCGCTGAATTTGGAATCCCTGCTTATCTTGAAACGTCGCAAGGTCAGATGCGCTCAATGCGCTTGCAATGTCGATGTCGCCGCGCTCCAGCATCAGGCGCTCGACCTGGCTTTCGGGAACATGCCGGATAACGACGCGCCGCATCTTCGGTTCGCCTCCGACATAATCCTTGTTGACGTCCAGGATGACGATTTCGTTGGGTGTCCAGCGATTGAGCGTGAAGGGCCCCGAACCGGCAGAGTTCGTGCGCAGCCACGCGTTTCCATAGTCGTTATCCTTGACGTGCTTTTCAACCTCGACGCTGTCCACAACGCTGGTGGTCACCATGGCGAGACGATAGAGAAGCAATTCCGGGGTAACCTCGCCCGAAAGATCAATGCGCACTGTCCGCTCATCGGGTGCCGTCACCAGCTTTTCAACATTGTCGGCATTGTAGCCGACCCGCTTCAGGTTGGCCGCAGCCGCCTGGTTCATCTTGAGGAGACGCGTCAGCGAAAAAACAACATCCTTGGATGTCACCGGATTACCGGAGGCAAACGCCGCCTCCCTGAGCTTGAACGTGATCCCTTTGTCATCGATCGCCCAGCTCTCTGCCAGTTGCGGCGCGATCTTCCCCCCCGGCGTCGCCAGGACCAGACGGTCATAGAGATTGCACATGATTTCATTGGCCTTGCCTTCCGTCGCCTGCTGCGGATCAAGCGACAACACCTGGGCAAGCGACGTGCCGATGACGAGTTGGTCCTTCGGCGTTTCGGCTACGGCGGCAGAAGCAGTCAGCGCCAGCAAGCTGATGGCGGCTCCAACGAATAGCCCCTTACGAAAATGCTTCATTTCAATTCCTCCCTGGTCTACTATAGAAGACATATTATGTCATCGGTATGTCGTATTATGATTTACAGAACTTCCCGCGGGTTGGCAAGAGCCGCCCATGGGCATTTGCGACAGGCGCTGCGAGGGTTGGGATTTGAGAATGCGACGGAGCCGAGAAAGACTTGCACAGCAGTTGATCGATCAGATGCGGGCCCAGATCGAATCAGGAAAGCTCAAAGAGGGCGACCAGTTGCCCACCGAGCCGCAACTGGAGGCGACTTTCGGCGTAAGCCGGACCGTTGTTCGCGAAGCCATCGCGGATCTTCGCTCAGCCGGCTATGTCCGGCCGATCCAGGGAAAGGGAGTGTTCGTCAGCAATCCATCCGCACAAAAGGCGTTTTCGTTGACGCCGGTAGAAATCAAGAGCATCCCGGAAACTCTTGAATTGCTTGAATTTCGCATGGCCGCAGAGGGAGAAGCGGCAGCCATTGCGGCCTATCGAAGAACAGCTGAACAAGAGGCTGCGATCCGCGCAGCCAACCGCAAGATGGCGCAGATGATCGAAGATGGCGCCCCCACGGTCGAAGCAGATTACGAGTTTCACATGGCGATCGCAGCGGCGACGAATAACCGATTCTATGTCGACGTTTTGCGGCATTTCGGGCCTCGCGCCATCCCCAGAGGGCAGTTCCCGACGCTGCCCGAAGCCCATGATCGCGCCTACCTCGACAAGGTCCACGCAGAACACATCGAGATCCTGGAGGCCATTGCGGATCAGGAGCCCGAGCGTGCCCGGCAGGCCATGCGCGCGCATTTGCTTGCCAGCCAGCGGCGCTACCGGATGCTGGCCGAACAGCAATAAGATACTCGACACCTCTCAAAATTCATATTATGTCATATGACATTATTGAATTAGAGAGGATTTCAAACATGTATGTTGGAACCCAGGTCGCGGTTCGGGACGACGACGATTTTCGTGTTTTCGCGCAGCTCGGGCTGAAGCATATCTGCGCCGACCCACCCGGATCGCCTGCGAGCTGGACCCTTGATGATTTGGAACGCCACCGCGACAAGGTCGAGAGCTTCGGATTGGTTCTCGATATGGTCCAGCTGCCCCTTCCCTCGCGGCCAATCGAGAACGCCTCTTATCCAGATATTCTTCTTGCCGGTCCCAAGCGTGATCGTCAGATCGATGCCGTTTGCAAACTGATCGAGGATATTGGCGCCGCAGGCATTCCAGCGGCGAAGTACAACCTCAATCTGATCGGAATTCCCCGCACGCCAATGGAACTGGGCCGCGGCGGCTCGATGAACGAGGCCTTTCGCTGGGAAAAAGCCGATCAGGCGGCGGCGCCGGGCCTTGCCGGGGAGCTTTCCGAGGACGAAAACTGGGAAAGAATCGATTATTTCCTCAAACGCGTCGTGCCGGTTGCCGAAACCAATCGCGTGCGGCTCGCCTGCCATCCGCATGATCCCTACACGCCCCCCGGCTATCGCGGCGTCACCCGCGTCCTTGGGACGGTCGACGGCCTGAAGAAATTCGTGACCATGCACGAAAGCCCCTATCACGGACTGAATTTCTGCCAGGGGTCGATCGGCGAGATGCTTGAGAACCCGCGTGAAGAAATCGATGACATCATCCGCTGGTTCGGAACGCGCGGAAAAATCTTCAATGTCCACTTCCGCAATATCAGAGGCGGAAAACTGTCCTTCATGGAAACCTTTCCCGACGAGGGCGACATGGACATGGTCCGCTCTGCACGGGTCTACAAAGAGGTCGGCTACAAATACATGCTGATGCCCGACCACGTCCCGACGATCAGCGGCAGGGATCCTTCCGGCGTCGCCTTTGCCTTTTGCTACGGCTACATCGCAGCGCTCATCGAAGCGCTTGAGACAGCGTCCGTTTAAGCCGATTCCGCATCCCTTCATCAATGAACATCAAACAGGAATGAACAATGGATCCAATTGAACTCAAGCGAGCGGTGGGCAGCGGACTCCTCTCCTTCCCGGTCACACATTTCCAGCAAGATCTCAAATTCGACGAGGATGCTTACCGCAAACACATCGAATGGCTGGCCGGCTATGACGCAGCCGCATTGTTCGCCGCGGGCGGTACAGGCGAATTCTTTTCCCTCAACCCGCAGGAAATTCCTTCCGTCGTGGCGGCGGCAAAAGGATCGGCAGGGAAAACACCGATCATCTCTGGCGCCGGATACGGCACCTCGCTTGCAATCGACATCGCCAAATCAGCCGAAAAAGCCGGCGCAGACGGTCTATTGCTTTTGCCGCCCTATCTGATGTTCAGCGAACAAGCCGGCCTCATCAACCATGTAAGGGCCGTCTGCAAATCGGTCGGCATCGGTGTCATCGTCTATAACCGTGATAATGCGGTCTTGACCGCCGACAGCATTGCAAGGCTTTGCGATGAGTGCCCGAACCTCGTCGGCTTTAAAGACGGCGTTGGTGATGTCGACAAGGTGATCGAGATCACAACCAAGCTTCAGGACCGTCTGGTCTATGTCGGCGGCATGCCGACACATGAGGTGTATGCGCAGGCCTATTTTGCGGCCGGCGTCACCACTTACTCCTCGGCCGTGTTCAATTTCGTACCGGCGCTCGCCCAGCGTTTCTATCAGGCACTCCGCTCAGGCAATCAGCCTGTTGTCGACGAGATCTTGAAGAATTTCTTCTTTCCCTTTGTGGCGCTGCGCAATCGCAAGAAAGGTTACGCGGTCTCGATTATCAAGGCCGGCCTGCGGGTGCTTGACCGGGATCCCGGCCCCGTCCGCCCGCCGCTTATTGATCTCAGTCCGGAAGAGACGGCGCTGCTTGAGCGCATCGTTCGGGCAAACGACATCGAGAAAATCGCAGCGGAATGAAGAGGCAGCAGGGCTATACGGTGCCCTCCCAGCCGTCCTGAACCACCTCTTCAAGAACGGCCGCGCGGCATAATTGGACCCGCGCGGCCGTCTGCTGACCAGACTTTTAGCCCAACGGCAGGATCAGCACATCGCGCGGGGAAATTTCGATCCGGCCGCCATCATGGCTCCAGCCGATGGGCCATCGCTCTTTCGCCAGTAAAACGCTCCCATTCCCCGGCAAGCTCGACCCCTGTCGCCTGCGCGTTGCGCGGATTGACGAACCAGAGAATGCTGCCTTTTTCGCCTTTGTAGAGGCGGAAAGCCGCGCCCTCTTCAGAGCGCGGCGACGTCTCGATCAGTGACAGCTCAGTCTTTATTCGGCAGCCTGCAGTGCCGGCACGGTCACGTCACCATTCTCCGGCAGCTCACCGGCCATTGCCGCAGCAAACTTTGTCTGGTCCAATTCGTTCTCCCACCGCGCGACGACAACGGTGGCGACTGCGTTTCCGACGAAGTTCGTCAACGCGCGGCATTCCGACATGAAGCGGTCGATGCCGAGGATGAGCGCCATGCCGGCGACGGGAACCGACGGAACGACCGAGAGCGTGGCAGCGAGTGTGATGAAGCCGGCACCGGTGATGCCTGCAGCACCCTTCGAGCTCAGCATGGCGACCAGCAAGAGCAGGATCTGATCGGCGAAAGACAGCGGCGTGTCTGTCGCCTGGGCGATGAATAGCGCTGCCAGCGTCATATAGATGTTGGTTCCGTCGAGATTGAAGGAATAGCCGGTCGGGATCACCAGCCCGACGACGGAGCGCTTGCAGCCGGCTTGTTCCATCTTCGCCATGAGGCCCGGAAGGGCTGCTTCCGACGACGACGTTCCCAGAACAAGCAGCAGTTCTTCCTTGATGTAGCGGATCAGCGCCAGGATCGAGAAGCCGTTGTAGCGGGCAACCCCGCCAAGCACGACAAGCACGAAAAGCAGCGATGTCAGATAGAAGGTGCCGATAAGCATGGCAAGATTGGCGATCGAACCGATGCCATATTTGCCGATCGTAAAGGCCATCGCACCGAAGGCTCCGATGGGGGCCGCCTTCATCAGGATCGCCACGAGGCGGAAGATCGGCGTCGTCAAAGCCTGCAGGAAATCCACGACCGGCCGGCCGCGGTCGCCGACCATGGCGAGCGCAATACCGAACAGCACCGAGAAGAACAGCACCTGCAGGATGTCGCCGTCGGCGAAAGCACCGACGATGGTCGTCGGGATGATGTTCATCAAGAAGCCGGTAATGGTCGAGTCATGGGCTTTTTCGGCATAGGTCGCAACCGCCTTGGCGTCGAGCGTGGCCGGATCGATATGCATGCCCGCACCCGGCTGGATGACGTTGGAAACGACAAGACCGACGGCAAGTGCGAGCGTCGAAAAGACGAGGAAGTAGATCATCGCCTTGGCGGCGACGCGCCCGACCTTGTGCAGATCGGACATGCCGGCGATACCGGTTGCCACCGTCAGGAAAATGACCGGTGCGATGATCATCTTGACGAGCTTGATAAAGGCATCGCCAAGCGGTTTCAGTGCCGTGCCGACCTCGGGGTAGAAGTGCCCGAGCAGCATGCCTGCACAGATGGCGAAAACGACCTGCACATAGAGATGCCGGTAGAATGGAACTTTGCCGCGCGCCGGCGCGGCTTGAATTGCTACACCCATAGTGTCCTCCATAAAGCCCCAAACCGACAATGGCCTCCCGGGGCGGATGATGCGGATTCTGGTAATTCAACAGCCACCCGGCTGTTTGCAGACACTTTGCAACAGGCGTGCCAGTTTGCTTTTGCGTCTCTAAGACGCTGTTTTCTCGCATCTTCTTGAAAAGTCACGCGCGAAAGCAAGCTCGCTTGGGCGTCTTTTCGCACAAAGTGATTTGACCCTTGTGCGAGATTGCGCACATTCTCCGTCATGCTTCAGCGATCAACCACAGACAACGTTCGAACGCCCCCGGACGTCATTTGGCAGGCGCGCCGTGCCTGGATCCTGTTCTTAGCTGCCTCCGCGATTCTGATTGCGGCAGCGCTCGTAGGCGCCGAACTTTACGGGCGCCGGTCGGCGATCGAAGGGCTGGAAACCCAGGCCCGCACCGACGCCAATCTCAAGGTCGCTTTGCTGACGGCCGTTTTGGAGCGCCCTCGCGCCCTACCGCTTCTTCTTTCGGAGGATCAACAGGTTCTCGACGCCCTTTCGTCTGCAAAGAGCGACACGACCGATCTCTTGAACCGCAAGCTGGAGCGGCTCGTCACCGGCACGCAAGCCGCCGTTCTTTATGTCATCGGTCCGGACGGGATAGCCGTCTCCTCAAGCAACTGGCGCGAGCCGATCAGTTTCGTCGGAAACGACTACGCGTTCCGTGACTATTTCCGTCGCGCAATGGAGCAAGGCACGGCTGAACACTTCGCGCTTGGCAGCGTCAGCAAACGTCCCGGCCTTTACATCTCGCGCAGGGTCGGCAGCGCGGCTGCTCCGCTCGGCGTCGTGGTCGTCAAAATGGAATTCAACCGCCTCGAAAACGACTGGCGTGACGCAAGCAGGCCCGTTTACGTGACGGACAACCATGGGGTCGTTCTGATCACGAGCATTCCTTCCTGGCGTTTCATGACCACCGGGCCGGTCCCGCGGCAGGATCTTGCATCCATTCGAAGCAGTCTGCAGTTCGGAGATGCGCCGCTGGCAGAGCTTCCCATCATGCATCCCTCAACCATCAGCCCGGACGCATCCATTGTTTCTGCCGTCCTGCCCGGCGGCGGAGAGGCCCAGTATCTACGCTTCTTTGCGGCCGTTCCGACAACGCCATGGCGGCTGGAATATTTAGTTCCAACCGAAATGCCGGTCGCGTCGGCCGTACGGGAGCTGCGGCTCCTCGCACTGGCGTTTTTGCTGCCCATTTTCGCAATCGCGGCCTTTTTGCTGAGACGGCGGCAGGTCTCCGTGATGAGGATCGCCAGCGAACGGGCCATGCGCGAGGAACTGGAGCGCCGGGTCGTTGCCAGGACAGATGAATTGAGTCGCGCTCGCGATCGCTTGCAGGCGGAAATTTCCGATCATCGCGATACGGAGGCGAAGCTGCAAATCGTGCAACAGGAACTCGTGCAGGCGAACCGGCTCGCCATCCTTGGGCAGGTTGCAGCCGGCGTCGCCCATGAGATCAATCAGCCGGTTGCCACGATCCGCGCTTACGCAGATAACGCCCGCGTCTTCCTCCAGCGCAAAGAGCCAAATCCGGCCGAGGAGAACTTAGGCGCCATTGCTCAGCTCACTGAAAGAATCGGCACGATAACCGAGGAATTGAAAGCCTTTGCGCGCAAGGGGAGGACGGCTGCCGAACCCGTTGAGCTTAGCAGCATCATCGAGGGCGCCGTCGTCTTGCTGAAGAGCCGGTTTGCCGGGCAGTTGAACGCACTCGACATCCAAATGCCGCCACCGGGTCTCTTCGTCATGGGCAATCGAATCCGGCTGGAGCAAATCCTGATCAATCTCTTCCAGAACGCCCTTGAAGCGCTCGAAGGCCGCGACGACGCGAAGGTGGAGATATCTGTTGCGGAAACGCCTGAGCAGGTCGCCATCGCCGTTTCGGATAATGGACCCGGCATTCCACCAGCAATTCTCGACACTCTTTTTACACCGTTCCATACATCCAAGGAAAAAGGTTTGGGCCTCGGGCTTGTCATTTCAAAGGACATTGTTGCCGATTACGGCGGCCGGATCGATGTCACAAGCAGCGCCAAAGGCACATGTTTTACAGTCCACCTTATGAGGGCAAAGGCATGAGGGATGCGTTATCGATCTTTCTCATCGACGATGACAAGGACCTTCTTCGGGCGACCAAGCAAACCTTGGAGCTTGCTGGCTTTAAAGTTTCAGCCTTTTCGGTGGCAAGCGAAGCGCTCGGTGCCCTTAACGCCGATTTTGCAGGCGCGGTCGTTTCCGATATCCGCATGCCACAGATTGACGGCCTGCAGCTTTTCGATCGCGTGCGGAAGGAAGATGAGGACCTGCCGGTCATCCTGGTCACCGGCCACGGCGATATTCCAATGGCGGTGAAGGCCATTCAGGACGGCGCCTACGACTTCATCACCAAACCGTTTGCAACCGAAAGGCTTGTGCAAGCAGTCAAGCGGGCGCTGGAAAAACGCGGCCTCGTTCTGGAGAATAGGGCGCTCCGCCGGGCCGCCGACCAAGCTCGGGACGACCTGCCGCTAATCGGCCAGACACCGACCATGGAGCGGCTGCGCCGCACCTTGCGCCAGATCGCCGATACCGAGGTCGACGTGCTCGTCACAGGCGAGACCGGCAGCGGCAAGGAGGTGGTCGCCAGCTTGCTGCATCGATGGAGCCGCAGAGCGTCGGGCAATTTCGTTGCGCTCAACTGCGGGGCGCTGCCCGAGACGGTCATAGAGAGCGAGCTCTTCGGCCATGAGCCCGGCGCCTTTACCGGAGCGCAAAAGAAGCGCGTCGGGCGCATCGAGCATGCAAGCGGCGGCACGCTTTTTCTCGACGAGATCGAGAGCATGCCTCCATCGACCCAGGTGCACATGCTGCGCGTTCTCGAGATGCGGGAAGTGACGCCGCTCGGCACCAATGAGGTCAGGCCCGTCGACCTGCGCGTCGTCGCCGCCGCAAAGGTGGATCTGGGAGACCCGGAACAGCGTGGGGATTTTCGTGAGGATCTCTATTATCGGCTCAATGTGGTCACGATCTCGATCCCGCCGCTGAGAGAACGCCGAGACGACATCCCCCTCCTCTTCGGCCATTTTGCCGAACGCGCAGCGTCCCGGTTCAAACGCGAAGTTCCGGCCATCTCGTCAGCCGTTCAACGTCATTTGCAGGGTCACGCCTGGCCAGGCAACGTGCGCGAGCTGTCGCACTTTGCCGAACGCTTCGTCCTCGGCGTTGAGCAGCTACCGGCAAGTGCGCCGCCGTCGGCACCTGAGACAGGCGAAGTGCTTCCGCTCCCCGAGCGACTGGACCGCTATGAGGCCAGCATCATCCGTGAGGCGCTCGATGCCAATGGCGGCGACGTCCGCCGCACGATTGCGGAGCTCGGCATACCGCGCAAGACTTTCTACGACAAGCTCCAGCGCCACGGCATCGTCCGCAGTCAATTCGCAGCATCCAAATCCGGACAGATTTAAACGGAGGTAGCAAGTTCCACCGGAGCGGCTGCGTCCGGCCCGTTCAGGCAATAGCGGTGCCTCAACACCGGCCGGCCAGAGTTTGCCGCGCAACGCTTCCGCAAGCTCTTTGTGTTTGGAATATTGAAAACGCAATATGGCTGCATCGCGTTTTGCCTGATGCGCAATGCCTCCAAATAGCTCTAGAACCCCGTTAAGCGCCTGGCCGTGTTTCCACAAGGGCCGCATGAACACAGACAGCCTTCATCCGCGCCGCAAGCTTGCGGCATATCCACTGCCGGTTTAAACGGCCGCGCCACGGAAAGGCGAAGCAGAAGACCCGCCATCAATCTCGGTTTAGACATCGATGGCTCAAAAATGCAATGCTTCTGAATCGCCAAGAATCCCTGACAGAGCAGGTCATCCCAGGCCGCTTTACAATCATGGTTGGCAGGGCTAGCATCGCCTGCATGACGCAGGGGAGAGGAGCCCGTCTGACGTCATCTGGATAGCGTATCGACATGCCTTGCCGGACCGGCACCCGACTGCAGAAATAATCCGCAGCGGAACGTCGATGATGCCGACACCCATTCGATGCCATCCAAGCACGGCAACAATGGGAGGATTCGATGTACAAGACATTGGTCGGCGGCATCATGGCCGCGGCTGCATTCACGCTTTCCCACTCCACGACCCTTGCCGAGCCGGAAATCGTCAGCGGGCCTGCGGCCGAAGCTGACTGCTTCGTGCCGTGGGCGGCAGAAACCAAGTTCTTCAAGTTTCCAAAGAAGGACGGCCCCTACCGCATAGCGCTCGCCAACGGCTATATCGCCAATACCTGGCGCATCCAGATGATCCAGACGGCGAAAGCCTATGCCGCGCAGCCGGATGTCGCCTCAAAACTCAAGGAGTTCAAGGTCGTTTCGACCGGCGAGGACGTGCCCGCGCAGATTTCGGCAATCAACAACTTCATCGATTCAGGCTATGACGCCATCGTCGTGAACGCGCAGAACCCGACGGCATTCGGACCGGTCATCAAGCGCGCCAAGCAGGCCGGCGTGATCCTGGTCGCCTTCGACAACATCCTAGACACCGAAGACGCAATCAACGTCAACGTCGATCAGAAGGGCCTCGGCGTATTGTGGGCAAACTGGCTGGCGAAGCACCTGCCTGACGGCGGCAAGGTTCTCGAAGTGCGCGGCGTTGCCGGCACCTCGGTCGATACCGACCGTCACAACGGTATTCACGAAACCTTTGCTGCGACCGGCAAGAAATGGGATGTCGTCGAAGTGCTCGGAAAGTGGGACGATCCGACGGCACAAAAGGCGACCGCTGACGCAATTGCCGTGCACAAGAAATTTGACGGCATCACCGCTCAGGGCGGCGATACCGGCGTCGTACAGGCGATGATCGATGCCGGACATCCGTTTGTGCCTTTCGGGGGAGAGACCGAAAACGGCTTTCGCAAGTTCTGCGCCAAGCATGCCGCTGAGGGTCTGAAATGCTCGTCGGCCGGTACGGGACCCGCACAGGTGGCGGTTGCCATCAAGACGGCGATTGCTGCGCTTGAAGGACAGGTCGTGCCGCAATCCATCAAGCTGCCGCTGGCAATCGTTGAAGATCCCAATTTCAAGGAAGGCCAGGACTTTTATCCCGATCAATCCGACAACTTCTTCGTCGGCAATGCCTTCCCGACCTGCGGCATCAACTTCACTGCGCAGGAGATCATGGGGCAGTCGAAGGAAAACCAGTAGACCGGGTCCAAGCCGCTCGCTTGAACGGCGCGCCGCGGGCACCTGCGACGCGCCAGAAAAACCGGTTTCGAGGAACCTTATGATCACATCAGAAATACCGGCGGCAACGCCCCTCTTCCAGATGAGCGGTGTTTCGAAGCGTTACGGCGGCGTTCACGCACTGGAAAATGCCGAACTTGCCGTCAAACCCGGGCGGATTCACGCTATTCTCGGCGAGAATGGCGCCGGAAAATCGACCCTTATCAAGATCATGGCAGGTGTCGTCGCGCCCGATGAAGGCCAAATGTTGCTGAACGGACGCCCGGTCAGCTTCAGGTCCCCCGCCGAAGCCTCCGCTGCCGGGGTCACCTGTGTATTTCAGGAGCTTTCGCTCATTCCCGACCTGAGCGTTGCCGACAACATCTGCATCGCCGCACCGCCGCGCCATTTCGGCCTGGTCAACCGCAGGGCCCAGCGTGCGATCGCCGAGGAGATGCTGGCCCGGGCAGGCGCCGAAGACATTCATCCGCGGGCGCTGGTCAAGGATCTGTCATTGTCGCGCCGGCAACTGGTCGAGATTGCCAAGGCGCTCGCATGGAAGCCGCGCATACTTATTCTCGACGAAGGAACGTCGGCGCTGACGGCGGCTGATGTCGCCAAGGTTTTTTCCGTCCTGAGGCGATTACGATCAGAGGGCTTGGCGCTGCTTTACATTTCACACCGCATGCAAGAGATCGCCGAACTGGCCGATGAATGCACTGTTCTGCGCAATGGCCGCAATGTCATGAGCTTTGCGGCCGGAACGCGCAGCGGCAGCGAGATCGTCGAAATGATGATCGGCCGTGAATATTCCAGCGCCTTCCCGCCGAAGCCGGCGCGAGCGGCAACCGATATGGCTCTCCCCGCTCTTGAGTGCCGCAAGCTCTGCTGGGGGGACAGCCTGCGCGACATTTCTCTTACCGTCGGCAGAGGCGAGGTGGTCGGCCTTGGCGGTCTGGACGGGCAAGGACAACGCGAAATCCTGCTTGCCCTTTTCGGCGTACTTCGCGGCACCACCGGCTCCGTCCTTGTCAATGGCAAGCCCGTCGCACTCACCAGTCCGGCAGTTGCACGCTCACAGCATATTGGCATGGCTCTGATCCCGGAGGACCGCAAGACCGAAGGATTGATGCTGGAGATGACGGTTCGGGAAAATCTCTCCTTCGCGGTGCTGGACCGGGTATCCAAGGGTGGCGTCATAGACCGGAAAATGGAAGAACAGCTGATCGACGAGATGGTGCAGTTGCTGGCGATCAAGACGGCAGGCCTCGACATTCCGGTCGGCGCGCTTTCTGGCGGCAATCAGCAAAAGGTCGTCATTGCCAAGTGGCTGATGCGCCGGCCTCGGATCGTGCTGCTCAACGACCCCACACGCGGCATCGATGTCGGCACCAAACAGGAAATTTACCAGTTGCTGCGGCGGCTTGCCGAAGCAGGCGCGGCCATCCTTTTTTATTCGACGGATTACGATGAACTGATCGGCTGCTGCGATCGCGTTCTCGTGTTTTATAACGGCAGCATCGTACGCGAACTGAAGGACGACGGCATTACACAGCATGCTTTGGTCGCAAGCGCGCTCAATGTCGAGGGCGAGAAGGCGGAGAGCGCGGCATGAAGGAATGGCGTTACCGGTTAAACGAACGGCGCAGCACGCTGATGGCAGCCGGTATTTTCCTCGTCATGTTTGCCATCTATGTCTCCAACCATCCGGCCGGTTTAACGGCCAACGTCGTGCAGACCGCCGCCAACAAGGGTGTCCTGCTTGCCTTTGTCGCGATGGCGCAGACGCTGGTCGTGATCACGGCGGGCATCGACCTATCTGTCGGCATGATCTTCATCCTTACCAATGCGCTGGCCTCCTGGATCGTTCTTGGAACGGCGATCGAAACGGCCCTCGGCGTGATCGCCGTTCTTTCCACCGGTCTTTTGTGCGGGGCATTGAACGGCCTGGTCGTCATTTATGGGAGATTGCAGCCGATTGTTGCCACCATCGCAACGGGCGCGGTCTTCTTCGGGATCGCCTTGCTGCTGCGGCCCTTTCCCGGCGGCTCGGTCAATGAGGAACTGGCAGATTTCATGACCGGGAAGATATTCGGCACTGTGCCCGCCAGCCTGGTTGCCCTGGCTGCCATCGTTCTCATCATTTGGGTGCCGTTCAGCCGGTCGATCATCGGACGGACGGCTTATGCATCCGGCTCGTCGGAGACCGCCGCCTATATGTCCGGACTACCGATCCGCCGCGCCAAGTTTACTGCCTATGCCCTGGCCGGCCTTCTTGCCTCGATCGGCGGTCTGTTTCTCACATTCTTCACTTTCACAGGCGAGGCAGCCCTTGCAAGCGGCAATGCCTACACGCTTTTCTCGATCGCCTCGGTCGTCCTTGGCGGCGTATCCCTTTTTGGCGGCAAGGGCAGCGCGATCGGTGCAATATTCGGAGCGCTCGCCTTCCGCACCATCGGCGACCTGCTTTTCGTTTTCGATTTCGATCCGCTGTGGCAGCCTCTGTTCCAGGGTGTGGTGCTGCTTGTCGCCGTCAGCCTCGGAGCCTTCGGATTGTTCCGCGTCCGCAATCGCCTGGAGTGGTTCGGATGAGCAACGTCACGCGAGAAGAGCCGGTGAGCTCTCTGCCTAAAATCGTGCGGCGGCTCGATCCGGCGATCGCGACGGCCTTCGGCTGCATCATTCTTTTGCTGATTATCGGCAGTTTTTATTCGACGAGTTTCCTGTCGCCCGAATATCTCCTGCAGCAGTTGAAAGTGGCATCCTTCCTTGGCGTCATTGCCACGGGAATGATGATCGTCATCTTGCTCGGCCAGATCGATCTTTCCGTTCCCTGGTCGGTCGCCGTTGGCGGAATGATGGCTTGTGCTGCGGCCGCATATGGCCCTGCTGGCGAGATGCTTGCTATTCCCTTCGGAATTGTCTGCGGCATGGCAATCGGCCTGGCCAACGGCATCGGCGTCGCTTATCTGCGCATTCCTTCGATGATCATCACGCTTGCGACCAACGCCGTCGCTCAGGGGTTGATGGTCCTTTATACTGGTGGTTTCTCGCCACAGGATTCGGCTACATCTGCCATGCGTTATCTGGCAACCGGCTTTCTTCTCCCCGGCATACCCAATGCCGTGCTCATCTGGGCCTTGATCGGTGCCGGCACGGTCTTTGCCCTCACGCGCACGACATTCGGCCGCTCCGTCTACGGCATCGGCAACCGCGAGAGCGCGGCCTACCTTTCCGGAATTAACACCCGCCGGATCGTCCTGATCGCCTTCATCGCCTCCGGCGCCCTTAGCGCCTTTGGCGGCGGCCTGCTTGCCGGCTATGCGTCGAAGGCGGCCCAATCGATGGGTGATGCTTATCTTTTGCCCTCGATCGCCGCCGTCGTCCTCGGCGGAACATCCATTCTCGGCGGCAGAGGCTCATACCTCGGCACAGTCGCCGGCGTGATCTTAATCACCCTCCTGCAATCGATCCTCTCGGTCATGCAGATGCCGGAGGCAGGACGGCAGATCATCTACGGCGTGGTCATCATCGCCATGCTGCTGCTTTACGGCCGCAGCCCTGCCAACCGGTGATCGGCGGCGCCCTAGCGGATTTATCCGGTGGCAACCTCTCAAAATCCCAAAACCAAGGCACCACCGGTCAATCCGGCGCCCGCAGCCGTTAGAAGCACCGCCTCGCCCGATGCAAACGGCCGTTTCTCCTTGGCAATCGACAGTGACAGGGCAATGGTCGCGGCAGATGAATTGCCGAAGTCGGCAATTGTGCTGACGGTTTTGGCGTCCGAAATACCCAGTTTCTCGCCCACGGCGGTGAAGATTCGCGTATTGGCCTGGTGCGGCACGAACCGGCTGATATTCGGCGTGATCATGGCCGCGCGCTCGAGCGCCCGCAGCGAAGAAGCCGTCATCATCTCGACAGCACGCGAAAACACCTCACGTCCGTCGCGCATCGTCATGAGAAAGTCCTCCGCCCTCATCCCCGGCGCAAACGGGCGGTTGCTGCCGCCGGCAGCGATCGAGATCAGGTCGTAACCGCTTCCATCGGACGTAAGATCGACGCCGAGGAGACCGGTGTTGGGCTCGACCGATGGTGAAAGCACGACCGCACCAGCTGCGTCGGCAAACAGTACCGAGCTCGCGCGTTCGGCCGGGTTGATCCGCCGGCTCAAGATGTTTGCGGCAACGACAAGTACCGGTCTTGCCTGGCTTCGAACAAAGCCGTCGGCAAGTGTCAGCGCATAAAGAAAGCCCGAGCAGGCGCCTGCAAGATCGATCGCTCCGGAATTTGCAAGACCGAGGCGATGGGCAAGCAGCGGCGCTGACGGCGGCAGCAAATGGTCAGGGGTCGAGGTTGCAAGCAGCGTCAAGGCGATTTCGGCCCGGTCGACGCCGGCATCGCTAAGGGCCATGGCCCCGGCACTGGCCGCAAGCCCGCTCAAAGTGTCGCCCTCTTGCGCCCAGTGCCTGGCACGAATGCCTGTACGGCGTTCGATCCAGCCGGGTTCCAGCCCAAGAGCCCTCTCAATCTCGCCGTTTTCGACCCGTCGCGCCGGCACACTGTGCCCGAAGCCCGCCAGTCGCGAAGCCCTCGCCGCCGTCATGCCGACACCCTGAAGTGAAAGGCGGCTTCTTCGATCGCTTCATAGGCGCGATCGAGCTCCTTGGCCGTGATGCAATAGGGCGGCATCAGGTAGACGACGTTGCCGAGCGGCCGGATGAGCAGGTGACGCTCGCGGAAGAAAGCGCGCAGCCTCGGCCCGACCTCTGCCAAGTATCCGCCCGCTTCGACATCGAGATCAAGAGCCGCGATCGTTCCGATCTGCCGAACATTGCGGAACCGCAGGTCGTTCGAGAAGCGGGTCAGATGTGCCCGATGCGCTTCCGAGAGAGCCTCAAGACGCGCCTGCACCGGCTCATCCCGCCAGACGGACAGATTGGCAACCGCTGCTGCGCAGGCGATCGGATTGGCTGTGTAGGAACTCGAATGAAAGAAGGTTCTGCGGCGGTCAGTGGAGAGGTGCGCGTCGAAGATTTCCGCCGTGCACAACGTTGCCGCCAGCGGTAAAGCACCTCCCGTCAGGCCTTTCGACGTACACAGGATATCCGGGGTGATCGCTGCCTGCTCACAGCCAAAAAGCGTTCCAGTGCGCCCCCAACCGGTCATCACTTCATCGGCAATGAGAAGCGTCCCGCAACGCTCGGCAACCTCCTTGAGGCTCGCAAGCAGCGACGGCGCATAGATCTTCATGCCGCCCGCCCCGAGGACGAGCGGCTCGATGAGAAGAGCTGCGACTTCGCCCGACCTGCAGTAGCTTTCGAAGGCATCAAGAGTTTCCTGCTCGCGGCCGGCCTCTGGGAAAGGCAGCCGGTCAACGGCAAAGAGCAGCGGTTCGTAGGCAGCGTTGAACACACCGCGCTCACCGGCCGACATCGTGCCGATTGTATCGCCGTGATAGGCATGTTCCATGACGACGATGCGATTGCGCCGCTCGCCTTTGTTGTGGAAAAAACCGAGCGCCATCTTCAGTGCGACCTCGACTGCGGTCGATCCGCTGTCGGAATAAAAGACGTGGGCCAGACCGCGCGGCGCAACGGCGATCAGCCCTTCAGCCAGCTCTTCGGCCGGCGCATGCGTATATTCGGCGAAGATGAGCTGGTCATAACGCCCAGCGGCGGCGCCAATTGCGCTCATGATGGCAGGGTGCCGATGGCCGTGGGTAATCACCCACCAGGATGAGATCGCGTCAAGAACATGATTGCCGTCCTCATCGATAAGGTAGGCGCCCGCCGTCTCAACGATCGGCTTCATGCGCGGTTCGAGCGCGTGCTGGGTGAAGGGATGCCATACGCGAGAATGCGTCATGTCAGGGCGGCCTTGATGTGTCCAATATCGATGTTTTCGGCGAAAGCCTCCTGCAGTGTCTGGGGCGTTGGACCAGACAACCACGGCAGGCGGCCAAGCGACCGGATGCCTCCGATCTCGGCGATGACCCGCTGCGTTTCGGCGTTCTCGTCACCGATGAAGGCAACACCGAGGATCGGCATCGCACGGTGCTTCAGCGCCTCTAGCGACAGCAGCGTATGATTGATCGTTCCAAGCGTTGTCCTCGCGCACAAAATGACAGGGATCTGCCAACGGGCAAAAACATCGGCGAACAACAGCCGGTCCGTAAGCGGCACCAAAAGGCCGCCGGCCCCTTCCACGACCAGAGGGTGGTCGGTTTCAGGAAGGCTCAGTCGCTCGGGCGCGACCGATACACAATCGAGGCTGGCAGAGAGATGCGGAGATGCTGGTGTCTTCAGTCTGTAAGCCTCCGGGATGATCCGTGCCGGAGAAATGCCGCCCAGCCGTGCGACAGCCTGGCTGTCAGTCTCTTCCTCAAGACCCGCCTGCACCGGCTTCCAGTAATAGCCATCCAGTGCCTGCGTCAGGGCGG
The DNA here is from genome assembly GCF_000816845.1 of Rhizobium gallicum bv. gallicum R602sp. Classification (NCBI taxonomy): domain Bacteria; kingdom Pseudomonadati; phylum Pseudomonadota; class Alphaproteobacteria; order Hyphomicrobiales; family Rhizobiaceae; genus Rhizobium; species Rhizobium gallicum. The sequence continues at coordinate 1,579,476 of NZ_CP006880.1, forward strand.
CGGCGAACCACGTCTTGCCAATCCCGGTGTCCGTTCCGGTGACGACGCAAGCCTCCGTCATGACCGCTCCTGATCCGCCAGGACGGCTGCAAGCTGCTCGAACATGCTGGAAATCATGCTGGAATTCACGTTAAGCGTGATTGCGATTCTCAGCCGCGCTGTCCCCTCCGGCACGGTCGGCGGACGGATTGCCCTGATGTCGAAGCCTTGGTCGCGCATATGCGCGGCAATTGCGACGGCGCGCGCATTGTCGCCGATCATCACCGGCAGGATCTGGGAACCGCTGCCTTTGGCACCGGTCGCAGCCGCAAGTGCGGAGTTTGCAAAAGCCCGCAGCTTGTCGAGCTCCGCGCGCCGCTGCGGCTCGTCCCCGAGAACGCGCAACGCTTCGCCAACCGCAGCCGCCATCAACGGCGAAGGCGCCGTCGAATAGATGAAACCGCGGGCGCGGTTGACGAGGTAGTCGCAAATGACAGCGCTTGCAGAAAGCAGCGCTCCGGCAACGCCGAGCGCCTTGCCGCAGGTGTGAAGGACGATGAGGTTGTCTTGCACTTCCAGACCTGCCGAAAAACCGCGTCCCCCCGGCCCGAAGACACCGGTTGCATGCGCTTCGTCCACGACCAGGAAGGCGTCATGCGCATTCGCAATGCTTGCAAGTTGAGCAAGCGGTGCGCGATCGCCGTCCATGGAATAGAGGCTCTCGACGGCAATCCAGGCTCTGCCAGTGCCGCCTGACCGGCGCCATCTTTTGATCGCCTCATCGAAGGCGCCAACATCGTTGTGGGCGACCGACATCGCGCGTGCCTTGCTCGCCGCGATCCCCTCATGCGCGCTTGCGTGGATCAGGGCATCGTGGATGATGATGTCCTCGCGCTGCGGAAGGGTCGAAAAGACAGCGAAGTTGGCCGCGTAGCCGCTGCCGAAATAGACGACCCTTTCGGTTCCGAAATATGTGGCTGCCTGCTCCTCAAGCGCTTCGTGCTCGGGATGATTGCCCCGCAGCAGCCTCGACCCCCCTGCCCCGACCGCAACGCCGCGCCCGATCGCTTCGGCAATCGCGTTCTTAAGGCGCTCCGATTGAGCAAGCCCCAGATAGTCGTTCGACGTGAAATCGATGCCGCTCTGGCCGATCAGCGCCCGGGCGCGGCCCTTCCGTTCAAGGCCGGCCAGTGTCCGCTCGTAGCGGGCAAGGCCCGCAAACCTCATGGGGCCGTCTCCCCGCCGTCCAGTTCCATCGGCTTCAGACCGAGGCGGCGAAACAGTGCGCTGTCGTCGTCCTCCCCTGGATTGTCGGCTGTCAAAAGGGTATCGCCGACGAAGATGGAATTGGCACCAGCGAAGAAACAGAGGGCTTGCATCTCATCGCTCATATCGGAGCGTCCCGCCGAAAGCCGCAGGTGCGAGGCCGGCATCAAGATGCGGGCCAGAGCGATCGTTCGCACGAACTCGATCGGATCGACGGGTTCGGCGTCGGCAAGCTTCGAACCCGGGATAGGGATCAGCATGTTGATCGGCACGCTTTCGGGAGGCACGGCCAGATTGGCAAGCGTCACCAGCATCGCGATGCGGTCGGCGGCCGTCTCACCCATCCCGAGGATGCCGCCCGCACAGACCTTGATGCCGGCGTCACGAACATTCGACAGTGTCTGCAAACGGTCGGCAAATGTCCGCGTGGTTATGATCTCGCCGTAGAAGCGTTCGGAGGTGTCGATATTGTGGTTGTAATAGTCAAGCCCCGCTTGCGCGAGCGCAGCGCTCTGTGCCGGCGTCAGCATGCCGAGCGTCATGCAGGTTTCCATGCCCAGGGCCTTGACGCCCTTCACCATGGCAGCGATCGCATCCATGTCGCGATCCTTCGGGCTGCGCCATGCAGCGCCCATGCAATAGCGGGTCGCGCCGCCCTCCTTTGCCTTGCGCGCTTCAGCAAGGACACGTTCGACCTCCATCAGCTTCGAGGCCTTGAGCCCGGTCGAATAATGGGCCGACTGGCTGCAATAGCCGCAGTCCTCCGCGCAGCCGCCGGTCTTGATGGACAGCAGACGGCTCATCTGGACAGCGTTCGGATCGAAGTTTTCGCGATGAACACCGTGAGCACGAAAAAGAAGATCGTTGAACGGCAAATTATAGATAATTTCTGCTGCATCCGCCCGATACCGAGGGATGGGAGGCTCCGCAATCTCGTATGCACCCTTCAGATCAGCCGTTTCAGCCTGCATCGAACGAGGTCCTCCCTTATGGATGCGTTTGCGATATAGATATCTTCCAGCTTTATCTATAATAATGCAGCGCAACATAAGGCAAGAGCGGAGGTGGATTTTCCGCTTAGCGACAGATTGCAGCGATGGGAAAACCGCCTGCTCAGCCGACGATCGCGAAACGCTCGGCGTCAGGGGCCGCGCCGCTTCTTGCCGGCCGCCGGCCGATCCATTGGACATGCCGCTCCAGGACGGTGGCCGCGTGTTCGGTTTCTCCTTCGCGAAGAAAACCGAGGATCGCTCGATGATCGCGGTCCTTGGGTGTCTGCCAGCCCGAGTTCCACGTTGCGAAAAGAAACCGCGCGCTCGCGGCGTGCAGATCATCAATTGCCGCCAAGAGCCGCGGCATCGCGCAAGGCGAAAGCACCAGCCGGTGAAAGCGCCTGTTTGCCGCTTCCCAGCCGCGAACATCAACGGCCTGGTCGCCTTCAAGGGTGGCGCATTCGGCCTGGTCGAGGATGGACGGCGTCAGGTGGGGAGCCGCATGGCGAAGCGCCAGGACTTCGAGCGCGGCGCGCATGCGCGCTACTTCCTGCACTTCTGCAAGATCGAATGACGCAACGCGGACGCCTCGCCTCGGCTCGCTGATCGCAAGCCCCTGCGCCTCCAGCCGCCGAAGTGCCTCACGCACCGGTACATGGCTGGAGCCGAATTCCTCGGCGATATGATCCTGCTTGAGTTTGGAGCCGGGTGCGAGCTGTCCTGTCACGATCCGGTCAGCAAGGACGCGGCTTATCCGCACGGCAATTGTCTCGTCACTGTGATGGGTCATTTTTTATAGATAATTCGCTTCGCCACGACTGTCGAGACGGCAACCGCCTCATGGCCGCGGTCAAGAATTGCTGGCAAGCTGGGCATCGTAAAGGCGCCTGTAATGGCCGCGCCGCTTTAGCAACTCGGCATGCGAACCCTCTTCCACAACACGTGAGCCGTCCACGACAACGATCCGGTCCGCGTCGCGTATTGTTGCCAGCCGGTGCGCGATAATCAGCGTCGTCCTGCCTTCGGCAAGCTTGGCCAGCGATCGTTGTATCTGACGTTCGGTCTCTGTATCGAGCGCCGACGTCGCCTCGTCGAGAATGAGGATCGGCGGGTTCTTCAAGAACATGCGGGCAATTGCCAGGCGTTGTTTCTGGCCGCCCGACAATTTGACGCCGCGTTCGCCGATCATCGTATCCAGCCCGTCTGGCAGCGACGCAATCATGTCGTCAAGCTTGGCGCGCATAGCGGCCTCGACAATATCGGCTTCGCCGGCGTCCAGCCTTCCATAGGCGATGTTTTCGCGAATCGTTCCTGCGAACAGAAAGACATCCTGCTGCACGACACCGATCTGACGTCTGAGCGAGGCGAGTTTCATATGGCGGATGTCGATGCCGTCCACCGAGATGGCCCCGTCGCCGACTTCATAAAAGCGTGGCAGCAGCGAGCATATCGTCGTCTTTCCTGCGCCAGAGGGGCCGACGAATGCAACCGTCTCGCCTGCCCTGATCGTCAGATTGACATGCTTAAGCGCCGCCTTGCCGCTGCTATAGGCGAAAGACACGTCGCGATAGGCGATTTCGCCCCTCAAATGATCGACTTCGATCGCGTCGGGCGCATCCTCGATATCGGGTTCTGTGTCGATCAGTTCGGTAAACCGCCGGAAACCGGCAATGCCTTTCGGGTAGGTTTCGATAACCGAGTTGATCTTCTCGACGGGTCGGAAGAAGACGCCGACGAGAAGCAGGAAACCAATGAAGCCACCGGCCGTCAGCTCGCCCGCCAGAACGAAATAGCTGCCGGCGATCATCACGATCATCTGCGTCAGCCGCATGCTCATGTAACTCAGCGATGTGCTGGCAGCCATGATGCGGTAGGCTTGGAGTTTCGTCCTCCGGTAGCTTTGATTGTCATTTTCGAAGAGAGCCCGTTCATGGTCCTCGTTGCCGAAGGCCTGCACGACCCTGACACCGCCGACGCTCTCTTCGATCCGGGCATTGAAATCGCCGACGCGCCCGAAGAGGGCCCGCGAATTCCTCGTCATCCGGGTTCCGTAACGGCTGGTCACCCACGCCGTCAGCGGCACGATGATGGCGGTGATGAGCGCGAGCTGCCAATTGACAGTCAGCATCAAGATCAGTGCGCCTGCAAACGTCATCACCGCAATGAAAAGATCCTCGGGACCGTGATGGGCCACTTCGCCGATCTCTTCGAGATCCTTGGTTAGACGGCCGACCAGATGGCCGGTCTTCTGATTGTCGTAATAGCTGAAGGAGAGCTTCTGAAGATGGTCGAAGGCCGCCCGGCGCATGTCGGTCTCGATGTTGATGCCGAGCATATGGCCCCAATAGGTGACGATCGCCATCAAGCCGGTGTTGATCACATAAACCACCAGAAGACCGGCAGATGCCAATAAAATGAGCAGCCAGTCCTGGCCGATCAGAAGCCGGTCGACGAACAGCTTCACAGCCATCGGAAAGCCGAGCTCGAGCAGGCCCGAGATGATCGCGCAGCTGAAATCCAGCACGAAGAGGCCGCGATAGGGCCTGTAATAGGAAAAGAAACGGCGGAGCATTTCGACCTTTGAAGGGAGTGAGCTTAAACGGCGGCATTGACGATAAGCGCGCATTGATGCGAAACATGATCCGCACTCTCATATTTTTTGACGAGAGCCAATAGGGCGCTGTGCATGACATTGCATGTTGATAAGAAACCGGCAACTGCCACCGAGGCGAAAGGTTCCGACGCGGGCACCGCTTCCATGCTCTCTCTTCAAGACGTCGGCTTCGTCATCGAAGGCCGTACCCTGCTGCACCCGCTGACGCTGGACTTTGCAGCCGGAAAAACGGTCGCGTTGATCGGCCATAACGGTTCCGGAAAATCGACGCTGCTGAAGCTTCTCGCCCGCCAGCAACAGCCTTCTTCCGGCACGATACGCTTGGAAGGCAAGGCGCTTGCCGAATGGCCGGGCCGCGCCTTTGCCCGCCGCCTCGGCTACCTGCCGCAGCAAACGCCGGCAGCGCCGGGGATGCTTGTCAAGGAGCTTGTCGCGCTCGGCCGCTACCCCTGGCATGGTGCGCTCGGCCGCTTCGCAGAAGCGGATCGCACCAAGGTTTGCGAGGCGCTGGAACTGACAGGCACCGCCTCAGTGGCCGGCAGGCTTGTCGATACGCTGTCGGGCGGAGAACGCCAGCGCGTTTGGCTGGCGATGCTTGTAGCCCAAGATGCCGATTGCCTACTGCTTGACGAACCCATCTCAGCACTCGACATCGGCCATCAACTCGAAGTGCTGGCGCTGACCCAGACACTTTCGCGCGAGAAGGGCCTCAGCGTCATCGCCGTGCTTCACGACGTCAACATGGCGGCGCGATTCTGCGACGAAATCGTCGCGCTGCATTCCGGGCGCTTGATTGCACGGGGGACACCGGCGGAAATCATGAGACCTGCCGAACTCGATAAGATCTACAATGTCCGAATGGATGTGATGCAGCAACGATCCGGTCGGCTCGTGGCGGTGGCCCAATAGTTCTGGATTGCAAGTTCGAAGGGCGGAAACTTCCCGCCTGAAAGTTGACAGTGACTGGCAACTTTAATAGGTGTCGGGCACGGAAGCCACGGCCCCTGCGCCCCAGCCACCAGCATTTCATTTCGATATCGGATTTTGCCTGGGGAGCAGCGATGTCCTTTCGTTCCGCGCTTGGCCGCACCATTCTTTCTCTTTCATGCAGCGCAGGCTTTTTTCTACCGGCGCTTGCGCAGGATCAGGCAGTGACGGTGCTGCAGCCTGTCGTCATCCAAGGGGATGGCGGCGGTGCATACGGCAGCGGCATATTCGAAGAGGAAGGTTACGTTGCCAAAGCCGGGCGCGCAGCCGGCAAGAGCGATACCCCGCTGATCGAAACGCCGCAGTCGGTGTCCGTGATCACGGCGGACCAGATCGACGCGCAAGGCGCCGAAACCCTGAATGCGGCCCTGCGTTACAGCGCAGGCGTCGCCGGCGAGAATAATGGATCGGATACTCGCGGCTATGGGCTGCAAATCCGCGGCTTTAACGTCTCCGACGAAATCTTCTATGTCGATGGCCTGCATTCGAAGGGAACGGAATTCGCCTCCTTCCTGTCGCTGGAGACTTACGGCGCCGAAGCCATCGAGCTTGTGCGCGGTCCGGCTTCCGTACTTTACGGCCAGAACAGCCCCGGCGGCATCATCAATTACTCCAGCAAACGCCCGACTGCCGAAGCGTTCGGCGAAGTGGGCCTCAGCGCCGGCAGCTTCGACCGCTACGAAGCACAATTCGATATTGGTGGTCCGATCACCGAAGACGGGGTATTCAGCTACCGCCTAACGGGTCTTGGCCGCAAGGGCGACACACATGTGGACTTCGTCAACGACGATCGCGTCTACCTCGCACCCTCCGTCAAATGGGCGCCGGACGACGAAACGAGCCTGACGGTCTTTGCAAAATACCAGAAGGACTTCACCGGTTGGGGCATCCAGTTTCTGCCTGCATCCGGAACCGTCCTGCCGAACGCGAATGGCGAAATTCCACGCGACAGGTTTGTCGGCGAACCGGATTTTGACCGCTATGACCTGACGATTGCGACGATTGGCTACGCGTTCGAGCACCAAATCGACGAGACGTGGGCTTTCCGGCAGAACGCGCGCTATTCCTATCTGAAAAACGTACAGGAAGGGGTTTTTGGCAACGGACTCGCCGCCGACGGACGCACCCTCATGCGTTATGCCGACGAAGGCCGATCGCAGCTGGCAAGCTTTGCGATCGACAATCAGGCGGAGGCAATGTTCGACACCGGTCCGCTTGCGCATAAGATGCTTTTCGGGCTTGATTATCAGTATACACATTTCAAAGACTGGGGCACCTATGCCGATGTCGATCCAATTGATGTCTTCAATCCGGTCTACGGCTCGCCGCTGCCAGCACTTGATGTCTATACAGACGCGAAGACGACACAGCATCAGCTCGGCCTTTACGTGAACGACCAGGTCAAGTTCGACAAATTCGTGCTGACGGGCGGCCTCCGTCACGACTGGGCGCGAATGGAAACGCTCGAGCAGTTTGACGGAAGCCGCACGGACAAATCCGATCGTGCCTTTACCGGCCGCCTCGGCCTTGTCTATCTGGCCGATAACGGTCTTGCGCCCTACGCCAGCTATTCGACCTCGTTCATGCCGGTGCTTGACGATCCGAGCTTTGATCCCGAAACAGGGCGGCAATACGAGGTCGGCGTGAAGTATCAGCCGGAAGGCTATAACAGCTTCGTGACGCTTTCGGCCTTTGATCTGACGAAAGACAATGCCGTTCGCTATCAAGGAAGTACTGCGGTGCAGACCGGAGAAATCCGCTCCCGCGGCGTCGAACTCGAAGGCGTCGCAAGCCTCGATGAGGGCTGGGATATCAAGCTTGCTTATGCCTATCTCGATACCGAGATCATGGACGATACCGAGGGAACCGGCGGCAACACGCCTTACGGCGTGCCTCGCCATCGCGCGTCTCTATGGGCAAAGTACACGCTCCAGCGCGGCACGTTGGAGGGTCTCGGCCTAGCCGCAGGCATCCGCTACATCGGATCGACCTATGGCGACGATGCGAATTCGTTCAAGGTTGCGAGCGTTACACTTGTCGACCTTGCCGCAAATTACCAGTGGAAAGACTACGAGTTCCAGCTGAACGTCAGTAATCTCTTCGACAAGCGCTATGTGGCCTCGTGCTTTTCGCAAACGGCCGGATGCTTTTTCGGCGAGGGCCGCAAGATCGTCGGCTCGGTGAAATACCGTTGGTAATGTTTACCCGGCGGACTTTATTCGGCGGGCTAGCCGCATCGGCTTTCGCACCGGCGGCCTTCGCATCCCCGCCGCGACGCATCGTCTGCCTCGAATGGACATCGGCCGAAATGTTCATGTCGCTCGGCGTGCAGCCATTGGCGGTTGCCGATCTCAAAGGCTATCGGGACTGGGTCGCTGCGCCCGCACTGCCCTTGTCGACATTTGATCTCGGCGCCCGCGGCGAACCGAACCTCGAAGTGATCAGCGCGCTTCGTCCCGATCTGATCGCAGGCGCCTATGGCTACGGGATTGATGAAACAATGTTTGCGCACTTTGCGCCGGTGTTCAGCGTTCCGTTCTATGACGGAAAGAGCACGCCGCTTGCTCAGGCGGCAGCCGAAACCGTAAAACTCGGCGCTCTTCTGCGACGGCAGGAGGAAGCGCGGGAGCATGTCAGCCAAGCCCTGCGCACGATCAATGATACCAGGGATGCTCTTCGCACCCGCCCGGCCGGTCCGATCGCGATCGTCAGCATGTTCGACGACCGCCACGTGCGGGTCTATGGAAGAGGCAGCCTGTTCCAAGACGTGTTTGACCGCATCGGGCTGGTCAACGCGTGGACCGGCCGGACATCGGAATGGGGATTTTCAATCGTTGGCATCGATGCGCTTACGACAATCGGTAATGCCCATCTGGTTTTGCTCGATCCGATCCCGGCGCATATCCGCATCCGCATTGTGCAGAGTACGCTCTGGACCAGCCTGCCCTGTGTCAGAGCTGGAAATGTTGCAACGATTCCCCCGGTGTGGCCCTTCGGTGGGTTGGCCGCTGCCGCCCGTTTCGCCAACTTGATCGAAAACGTCGTGCAGGCATGATGGTCATCGATCAGCCGATATCGGCGGAAAGCAGCGGCTTTTGGAAACTCATGCTGCTCGTCGCCATCCCCGCGATCACCGCGATGGCCCTGACTATTGCCGGAGCCGAACGGCTGTTGCCGCTTTCCGCCTGGTGGTCCGCGCTTGTCGAAACCGACAATGCGAAATCGCAGGAACTGCTTTTCCGCCACGCCTTCATGCCGCGTGTCGCGGTCAGCATCCTCGCCGGCCTGGGCCTCGGGCTCTCCGGCATCCTGATCCAGCATCTGCTTCGCAACCCACTGGCAGAGCCAACGACCATCGGCACGAATGCCGGCGCTGGGCTCGCCTTGACCATCGCAACGCTTTACGCCCCCGTAGCGCTCGAAAACGGACGTGGTGTCATCGCGCTCCTGGGCGGTGCGTTGACGACGTTCCTCGTCTTTTTGCTCGCACAGCGCCGGCAATTTTCGCCAGTCGCCGTCATTGTCTCAGGGCTTGTCGTCAGTTTGACCTGCGGTTCGGCGAGCGCCCTGCTCATGGCCATCAATCGCGAGTATACCGAGGAGCTTTTTATCTGGCAGAGCGGATCGTTGATCCAGAACGGCGACGCCGTCATCCGGGCGCTGCTTCCGCAGATTACTGTTTGCAGTGTCCTTGCATTCATGTTCCTGCGGCCCTTGCGGCTGCTGGAAGCGGGCGATGAAAGTGCCGGTAGCCTTGGCATCAGGCCGGCAGCCATCAGGCTTATCGGTCTTTCGATCGCAGTAGCAATGAGCGCATTCGTCGTTGCGGCAGTCGGCGTCATAAGCTTCATTGCACTCGCAGCCCCTGCCTTCGCGCGCATCGCTGGCGCAAGGACGCTGCTGCAGCGCATGGTCTGGTCGCCACTGATTGCCGCCTCGCAGCTTTGGCTGGTCGATCAACTGATCCAGTTCCACTTCAAGGAGATGGCATTTCCCGCAGGCGCTGCGACAGCACTTCTCGGAGCACCCCTGCTGTTCTTCTTCCTGCTTCGTTCGAAGACCGTGTCCCTGGACAGCCGAGAGGGCACATTCGCTGCCGTCGCTCCTCACAAAATGCCGGCGCTTCTTCTGCTTGCCGTGGCACTTGTCGTTGCGACAGGCCTTGTTTTTTTCTTTGGAAAGGGTGCAAACGGCTGGGGCTCCATCGCGGCAGCAGAGATCGGTCAATTGGCCGAATTGCGGTTGCCACGGATCGGCGTGGCGCTTGCGGCGGGAGCCATGTTTGGAGTTTGCGGCACATTGCTTCAGCGGATGACCGCAAACAGCATGGCTGCTCCCGAAGTGATCGGTGTCTCAGGTGGGGCAAGCCTCGGCGTGCTTGCGCTTTTTGTCGTCACCTCCAGCATCGATCGGCTTTCGCTGGCAATGGCCGCAAGCGTCGGCGCCTTCGCAACGCTCGCGCTCGTCATGTTTGTCGCTGGCCGGCAGCGCCTTTCGCCGGAGAAGCTTCTGCTCGCGGGGACATCTGTGACGACGCTTGCCTCCGCGCTCGCAGCTCTCGCTCTTGCAAGCGGCGATCCGAGGACGGACTTCCTGCTCGCCTGGCTCTCGGGATCCACCTACCGGGCAACGCCAACTCAGGCGACAGCAGCAGCCGCTGTCGCGATCCTTCTTCTATCCGTCGCGCCTTTGACGATCCGCTGGCTCGCCGTCTTGCCGCTTGGCGAAACCGTGTCGCGCTCGCTGGGCCTCGGTGTCGTTGCCGTTCGCGCCATCCTCCTTTGCCTCATCGCGATCCCGACAGCCCTCGCCACGCTGCTGATCGGACCGCTCAGTTTCGTCGGGCTGATGGCGCCGCACTTTGCGAGAATGACGGGGTTCCGAAGACCGGCCGGCGAAATATTCGCTTCTGCATTTTACGGTGCACTCATATTGATCGCGGCCGATTGGATGGGAAGAACCATCATTTTTCCGTGGCAGATACCGGCAGGTCTGCTGACAGCTCTCGCCGGCGGCCCGTTTTTCTTGATCGTAATGAGCCGCTCCCGATAGACATCGCCTTCTGTCTTTAGCAGCGGCGCGATCAATCGCCGGTCAATGAAAGCGAACGGACATTCCGGTCTGCCGACTGCAGCAGTTCAAAAGCCCGGTACCTGTTTGTGTGCAGAGCCGCAATCGCACCACCGGTCGGATGGAAGGTTTTGGAGAGACGCGACATCACCTTCATCGCTTCGGGCAGGGAAGGATGATGTCCGCCAGCGACGGCCCCGAGCATTGCCGCACCAAGCAGCACAGGCTCCTCGGTGTCGGCGATTGCCACCGGCAGATTCGTCGTATCGGCCAGAAGCTGGCGCACGAGATTGCTTTGCGCCGCACCACCGCTGGCAACGATCAGGTCAAGCGCAATGCCGTCCTGCGCCAGTTTTTCCAGGAGCTGCTTGAGGCCGTAGCCGATGCCGCAGAGGCCGGCGATGTAGAGGGAAATCAGGTCGGAAATATCTGTATCAAGTCCGATGCCGGCGACGACTGCCCGCGCGCCGGGGTCAGCATGCGGTGACCGGTTTCCGAGAAACTCCGGCACGACGTGAAGAGACTTGGCAAGCTCGACGGCGCGCCCAAGCTCCGGGCACATCTTAGTGGCTTGCCCGTCAAGCCATGTAACAAGAGGCATGCCCGCAGCGTCCGCTTTCGCCTGTGCTTCACCGGAGGCGGGATGCATCGTCACAAGATGGTCTATGGCAGCACCTGCCGCTGACTGCCCGCCTTCCGTCAGCCAGAGCCCTGGCACCATGGCCGAGAAGTACGGTCCCCAGACGCCATTTACGAATACTGGGCTGTCGCTTGAGACCATCGAGCAGGCGGATGTACCGAAGATGTAGGCAAGCCTGTTTCTGACATCCGAATGGCCGCTTGCCTCGGCCCCGCCGAGCGTGCCGACACCCCCCGCATGCGCATCGATCAGCGCAGCTCCGACCGGCGTTGCGACCGTCAATCCGAGATCGGCAGCGGCTTGTTCGGTGAGCCCATTTGCCAGCGCCGTGCCGGGATCGACGATGTCCGTGCCTATCCTTGAAAAGCCTTCGGCTGCCAATTCCTCAAGCCCGATCGCCTCGAAGTACCGTGCATCCCAACGGTTCTCGTGGGCAAGAAAGGTCCATTTGCAGGTGACCGTGCAGACCGACCGGCTGAGCGAGCCTGTTGCGCGCCAGGTCAGATAGTCCGCAAGGTCGAAGAAGTGACCGGCAGCGGCAAAGGAGGCCGGCAGATTGCGCTTCAGCCAGAGAAGCTTCGGCGTTTCCATTTCCGGGGAGATCCGCCCGCCGACATAACGCAGGACCTTATGGTCTCCGACATTGATTTCCGCAGCTTCACCGGCGGCACGGTGATCCATCCAGACGATGATATTTCGGTTGGGGTCGCCGGAGGGACCAACGGCGACCGGGGCGCCGTCGGCCGTCACTGAAACGAGAGAACAGGTGGCATCAAAACCCAGACCGGCAACAGCTGCAGGTGGAATTTCCGCCGCTGCGACAGCTTCCTTGACGCTGTCGCAGACTGCTTTCCATATCTGCTCGCTCGATTGCTCGACGATGCTGCCTGCCTCATACCAGATCGTGATGGGACGTTTTGCAGCCGCCCGCAGAATGCCGTGTTCGTCGAAGACCCCTGCGCGCGCGCTGCCTGTACCTACATCGACGCCGATAAAGAATTGCGCCATGGTCAAAGGTCCGTGCTGTGCGGCAAGATGACGAGATCGCGGATCGTCACGTTGCGTGGTCGCGTCAGCATGAAGAGCACGGCGTCTGCGACCTCCCTGGCTTCCATCAATCCTCCTGCGGCAATTGTCTCATCGAGTTTTTCTTTCGGCCAGTCGCTGATCAGCGCCGTCACCACCGGGCCGGGTGCGACCGCGCCGACGCGTATGCCATGCTTTATGACCTGGCGCCTGACCGTATGGACGAAGGCCTGCACGGCATGTTTGGACGCAGTATAGATCGGCTCCCACACCACGGGAACCAGGCCGGCGATCGAACTGGTCATGATGATGTCGCCGGTCTTTCTCTCCACCATATGCGGCAAGACCGCCTGAACCGATCGGAAGGCCGCATTGATATTCAAGTTCAGCATTCGGTCCCAGGCATCAGGATCGCCGTCCACCACCTGCCCGCCGATGTAGGAGCCTGCATTGGCGTGAAAGATATCGAGCTTTCCGAACCGCTCCAAAATCTGCGGCATCATCATTGAGACGCTGGCGGGATTGGTTAGATCGGCAGCCAGAGGGAAAGCGTTCGCACCCAGCTCGGAGCATATGCTCCTCAGTGAGTCTTCGGCTTTGTCGATGAGAGCGACGCTCGCCCCCTCCCGCAATAAAGACTTGGCGCATTCAAGACCGATCCCCGAGGCAGCCCCGGTAATCGCTGCGACCTTTCCAGAAAGTTCCTGTCCCATATCAATCCTTGCTTTCGTAGTTGTATCAGGCGCGGCCGTGCGAGACTCTCGACCGGCGTGCCAGCGAGTCGACGATGACTGCGATGGCAAGAACTGCGCCGGTGATCATGTAGCGAAGGGCCGAAGACAGATCGAGCATCGTCAGACCGCTTGCGATCGACTGGATAACGATGATGCCGAGAAGTGCCGAGTAAGCGCTGCCGCGGCCACCGAAGAGGCTTGTTCCGCCGATGACGGCTGCTGCGATCGCATTCAGGTTGACGTCGCCCGTCCCGGCCTGCTGGCTTGCCGATGCCAGACGTGCCGCCGCAAGCACGCCGCCGAGTGCGGCAAACATGGCGCAGAGAACGAAGGCGCTGGTGTAGATGAGCCGAACATTGATGCCTGCACGGCGTGCCGCCTCGCGATTGCCGCCGACGGCCGCCATCGAGCGGCCCCATTGAGTCCGGGTGAGCGCGTAGTTCATCACGATCGCAAGCGCGACGAAGAGCGCGAACATCCACGGGATGCCGCGATCCTGATTGAGATAAAAGACGACGAATTCGAGAAGGATCGTGATTGCAGCGACACGCACGACGAGAGCACCGATTGAGCGCGACGAGAGATTGGCTTGTCTGCGGCGTTGCGCAGCCCGATAGCCTGAAATCAGCATCACGACGCCCGGCAGCAGCGCACACAAGTATGCGAGTGGACGCGGAATGACGAGCAGCTGCCCGAAATTCACCAAAGACGAGCCGTAAGGCAGGTTGATCGAGCCTGTTGCGCCGAGCAGATAGAGCTGCATTCCGAGCACCGCCAGCAGGCCGGCAAGCGTCGAAACGAAACTTGGCATTCCAAGGCGATTGAAAAGCAGAGCATAGAGCGAGCCGATCAATCCGCCGACAAGGACGGCGGCAATGATCGCAACCGCCACGGGCCAACCCTGATTGACCCACAGCATGCCGACCATGGCGGAAGCAAAGCCACTGATTGAACCAACGGACAGGTCGATCTCGCCGACCATCAGCACGCAAACGATTCCAAGCGAAATCACCCCGACCGTTGAGGCGTCGAAAAGCAAGTTTGCAAGGTTGTTGCTTGAAAGAAATGTCGGGTTGAGGGTGCCGAAGACTGTCCAGATGATCACCAGGCCGACGACCACGGGAAGCGAGCCGAGATCGCCCGAGCGCACCTTATCGATCGAAGAGCGGATCGTCGCGCCAATGCCCGCATCGTGGCTGACGCGAACATCACCGCGATCCAGAAGCGTCGCTGTTTGTTTCACATCGCTGGTCATATCTGCCCCTCCTGCCTCATATCCTGCTGCGCCTGACGCCGGCCGGCGCGGCGCGAGACTGCATTTTCGCTTGCCCCGGTAATGGCGGTGACGAGTTCCTGGTTGGACGCATCGGGATAGAAAACTCCGTTGTTCCGCCCGAGCCTCAAGACGACGATGCGATCGGCTACTGCACGCACGTCCTCCATATTATGGCTGATCATTACAACCCCGAGGCCGCGGTCGCGCACCCGCTCGATTAGGTTCAGCACCTCTGCCGTCTGGGCAACGCCAAGGGCGGCCGTCGGTTCGTCGAGCAGGATGAGCTTCGGCTCCAGAAGCAGGGACCTTGCAATCGCCACCGTCTGTCGCTGTCCACCCGACAGCGATGCGATCGGAATGCGGACACTTGGAATGCGGGCCGAAAGCTCGTTCAACAGCGTCCAGGCACGAACCTCCATCGCGGTCTCGTCAAGCTTTAACGGGCTGAGCTCCCGGCCGAGGAAGATGTTGGCAACGACATCAAGGTTCTCGCAAAGCGCAAGGTCCTGAAACACGGTTGCAATCCCCAAGGAGAGGGCCGCACTCGGGTCGGCCAACGTCACCTTGCTGCCGCCGAAAGTGATCTCGCCCGAACTCGGCTGGTGGACGCCGGCGAGGATCTTCACGAGCGTCGATTTGCCAGCGCCGTTGTCCCCGACGAGCGCCACGACTTCGCCTGCGTGAACGTCAAGATCGATATCGGTGAGCGCCGAGACGGCACCGAAATGTTTCGAGATACCTTTTAGGCTGAGCACCACTTCGCCGGCCGGGGCTGCTTGGTTGGAAGCGTCAGTCATCTGTCGCGAGCCTTTCATCATGAATTTCAGGCCCTTCGGCCGCTCGCAAGAGCGGTCGAAGGGACTTCCGGGAGGACAGATCAGCTGCCGATGCCGAGCTTCTTGCAGCCTTCGGCGTAGCGATCCGTGCAGAGCTGCTCCGGGGTCTGGATCGGCTTGCCATTGACTGTTTTGTCGATGATCTCGGCCTTCAGGTTTTCGGCGGTAACGAGCGCCGGCGTAAAGAGTTGCGTCGGCGTGTCGAAGAGCGTGGTATCAGCCTTCGGGGTTTCGCCCGACAGCAGCTGGATGGCGACATTCGCCGCAGCCGCGGCCACGATCTCGCTTGGCTTGGAGATGGTGTTGTACTGATCGCCTGCGATGATGAGCTGCAGGCCAGCGATCGTCGCATCGTTGCCGGTGACCGGCGGCACAGGATCGATGCCGGCAGCCTTGAAGGCTGCAACGGCAGCACCACCCGTGCCGTCATTGGCGGCCACAACACCGATGATCTTCTTGCCGAAACGGGTGATCTGTCCGCTCGCCCACTGCTGCGCCTTCGGCGGAGCCCATTCCGGCGTATCGAATTCGGCAAGGATGGGATAGCCGCCTTCGGCGAGACCGGCATGGATTCCCTTCTTGATGAGGCCTGCGGCAGCATCCGTCGGCGAGCCGTTGATCTCAAGAAGACCGCCGTCGCCAGCCTGTACGTTCTTTTCCTTCAGATGATCGACCAGCGATTTGGCGATCATCTTACCGATTTCCTCATTGTTGAAGGAGACATAATAGTCTGCAGCGGCAGAGGGAATCGGCCGGTCATAGGCAATCACCTTGACGCCCTGGCTCTGCGCCATTTTGACCAGCGATGCGGCAGCCGTGGAATCGACCGGGTCGAGCACGATCGCCTTGGCGCCCTGCGAGATCGCCGAGTTGAACTGCTGCTGCTGGCGCGAAGCGTCGCCGTTTGCGTTTTGGTAAATCACCTTGCAACCGGCGCAGAGTTTTTTCATTTCCGCTTCAAAGCCCGGATAGTCGTGCTCCTCATAGCGTGTGGAGCTCTGGTCGGGCATCAGAAAGGCAACCGTTGCATCGGTTACCTTTGCAGACTGGGCAAAGGCGGACGTGCCGCTGAGAAGACCGACGGCGAGCGCTGCTGCGCCTGCCAATTTCCATGCGAAGTGGGTCATTGGAATTTCTCCGTACCAAATGGTAACTGTTTCAACGAAGTGTCAAGCTCGCTCGAACTCGACACTCTTTGGGCGATCCGGCCGTCCGAAGCGCCTTCTTGACCGGCGCTTCTCAGGCTGATTTGCGGACAAGCAATCCCGTTCGGGCCACTTGTGTGCCCGTTCGCCTTGCCCTTGTTGTTCGTTTTCTCCTCCCCGGTCCTCCCTTTTTAGGCGGCCTCCACCGCTCTTGCATTTTGTGCCAGCAATATTCTGAAACGCGAGGGCGCCATGCCCTTCTGATCCAGAAAACGGCGATTGAAATTCGAGATATTGTTGAAGCCGGCCGCAAAGCAGATGTCGGTTATCGACATGGCGGTTTCGCTCATCAGCAGATGGCAGGCGAAGTTGATCCGCAGCCGGTTTACATATTGAACGAGCGCCATGCCGGTATGCCGACGGAAGCTGCGTGAAAACGCACTTGGGCTTTGCCCGGTCAACTCGGCAAGGTCACCTTCGCTGAACGGTTCGGTCAGATGCGTGTTGATAAAGGCTAGCGCCTGGTTCACCCCGGCTGACATGAAGCCCGAGGGATCCGGATGATAAAGCGCGCTTGCGAGCGTGCGCGTGCCCTGCGCAGAACTCAGCGCCTCGAGCACGTTCATGAAAAGCTCAATGCGGCGAATTCCCTTGGCTTCGACCAGCTCCCCAAGGAGCGGGCCGACGAGCGATGCCGTTTGGGGTGTGAACAGCGCACCTCGACGGCTCATTTCCAAAATGCCGGCACAAGCCGAGAGTTCCGGAAAAATCCGACTTGCATCTGCAAGGAAGGATTCGGTGAACTGAAGCACCCGGCAGCGCAGTGGAAGGCATGTGCCCGGCGGCACGTCGCTCACCCAATTGTGCGGCAGGTTCGGTCCGGTGAGCACAAGGTTGTCGGGCTCGAATTCGCCGATGAAATCGCCGACGAAGTACTGTCCCGTCGTCGCGACGACATGGTGGATTTCATATTCGGGATGGAAGTGCCAGCGGACCGTACGGTAGGGATAACCATGCTCCCAGGCCTTGAAGGATTCGCCGCTGCCGATCGCGACCACTTCCAAATCTGGATTCATGGAACCTTCCTCCCCGCGCATCAACCGGAATTTCTCCGGCAACGGTGCCTCCTCCCAGAGGTCATCATCTGAAGGGACTTTACGCGCAGACATCAGCAATCGCTACTACGCCATCGACCTCTCACTGATACTTTTTTGACAATTCTCCTGTGATTTGTGACCAATCATGCAGTTTTTCGGCCTCGCCAAAGACTTCTTGGCAGCAAAGATCGAAGCCGACATATGACGCCGCGCCGCCTTGCCTTGCGCGACGTCCGCCACCGACATTCGCTTCAGATGCTCAAAGGCGAATAGGAAAGCTTCGGATACCAGTCCGGCGCCCGTCCTTCCGGCGTGCAATCGAGCACCGTCCAGAGAGGCATAAGGTCGGGCGCACCGCGCGGATCCTGTCCCGGGTCGGCTGTTGCCGATCCCATTTCCTCACTCCAGAAATGCCGGATCGTACCGTCGCGTCGCGTGAAGACGTTAAACGCCGCATCATCGCTGCCGCCCTCACCGAGCGCGCGATAGTCCCGGCTATAGTCGCCATCAATGTCCGAATAAAGCGGCAGATAGCGCCAACCGCGCTCCATCTTGAACGACAGCAGTCTTTCGAGGGGTGAACGGGCAACGACTGCGAGCGCTACGCGCTGCTGCATGTCGGAAACTTCCCCGTCCCAGGCGGACAATAAGGATGTGCACATAGGACAAGGACGTTCGCGTTCGGGACCGAACATGTAGCTATAGACAATCAGCGTATCCTTGTCGGCGATCAGGTCTTTCAATGACACGAAACCGGTACTTCCCTCGAACCTGTATTCCTTCGTCACTTCGCCTCCAGGCGGAAGAGCGCGCCGTTGCTCGGCGACGCGTTCTATGTGGCGCCGCAGCTCGATCTCTTCGGCAAGCAGCGCATCGCGCGCACGCCGATAGTCTTCACTCTCGTTCGGAAATCGGGCACCGTTTCTGCGGGCGAGTTCGATTGCGGGTGTCAGGTGCTGATGATCAGCCATAATATCCTCCTTCGATCTGATCGTGAGAGAGGAGCCATGTGCCGTCTCTCCCAGGCTTTGAACGCGAGGCGCCGGCCGTCATTCCGGAACTGGAGCGCTCGACTGTTCAAGGACGATTGACGGCCGCCAAAATCGACAGCGCTGCTGATAAATGTCTTCCGGTGCATGCCAAGAAAGGTCGGCCGACCCGGCGTCGACGACTTGGCGGAGGCGAGCTTATTGGAACATGGCTTGCAGAACCCGCGGATCAAGGCGGTGGAGGTCGTAAGTCGAAGGTGTGTTCCTTGGCCGGGAAGCGTCGATTCCGGACATCGTCAGCATAGGTGCTTGCCGCCTCCTCGATTGTCTGTGCAAGATCGGCATAGCGTTTGACAAATTTGGGCTTGAAATCGATGAACACGCCCAACATGTCCTCGGCAACCAGGATCTGGCCGTCGCAGGCCGGCGAAGCGCCGATGCCGATCGTCGCGGCGTGGATCGAGGCGGTCACCTCGCGCGCCAGGGGCTCCACCATTCCCTCGATGACGACTGCAAAAGCGCCGGATCCGCCGACTGCTCGGGCATCGCGCCTGACCCTGGCGATCTCGCTTTCGTTGTGGCCGAGCGAGCGGTAACCGCCGGCGGTGTGCACCTGTTGCGGCATCAGTCCGATATGTCCGCATACCGGCACGCCGCGCGCGGTCAAAAAGGCGATGGTCTCGACCATCTCCTCGCCGCCCTCCAGCTTGACGCCGTCGCAGCCGGTTTCCTGCATGATCCGCACGGCACTGCGAAAAGCCTGTTCCTTCGATTCCTGATAGCTGCCGAAGGGCAGATCGACGATGACGCAGGCCCGCGAGACTCCGCGCATGACCGCCTGACCATGGGCGATCATCATGTCGAGCGTAACCGAAGTCGTGCTCGGCAGGCCGTAGAGCACCATGCCGACGGAATCGCCGACCAAAAGCAGATCGCAATGGGCGTCAAGGGCGCGCGCCATTGGTGTCGTATAAGCGGTCAGGCAAACGATCGGCGTTGAGCCCTTCATGGACTGGATGCGAAATGGTGTCAGCCGCTTTTGACTGGAAGGCTTGCTCATCACGCAGCCCTCGACTGGATTTGGCTCCGGTGGCCGATGATCCTGTTGTCAAGAAGCCTGGTCGAACCGATCCGTACGAAGAGGGCGACAAGGGCTTGCCGATCGCGCAAGGTTTCAAGCCTTGTCAGGGTCTGCGGATCGCGAACGGCAACGACTTCAGCCTCGGCGAGCGGCTCGCGTGCAATGAACGCGGCCAATGCCGCCTCCAGAGCCTGCGGCTCCTCAATCCCGTCGCGGTAAAGTCGTTCGGCTTCGTCCAGTGCCTTTGGAACGATCACCGCAGCGGCACGTTCGTCCGCCGTCAGGTAACTGTTTCGCGATGAAAACGCCAGTCCGTCGGCCTCCCGGACAGTTTCGACGGCGACAATGCGGACCGGCAGGGCAAGATCCTCGACCATCCGTTTGATGATGACGACCTGCTGGTAGTCCTTTTTGCCAAAATAGGCCGCATGCGGCTGAACGATATTGAAAAGCTTGGTCACGACGGTCGCAACGCCGGCAAAATGTCCGGGCCGCACGGCACCCTCCAACTCGCTACCAAGCGCCGGCACGTCCACGATCGTCTGCATCGGCTGCGGATACATCTCCTGAACGCTTGGGGAAAAAAGGATATCGACGCCGGCATCAGACAGCATGGCGCTGTCCCTTTCGAGGTCTCTTGGATAGCGCGTAAGATCTTCGTTCCTTCCGAACTGCAGCGGATTGACGAAAATGGAGACGACGACGGCATCGTTGCCACTGCATGCACGCCCAACCAGTTCCATATGCCCGGCGTGAAGGTATCCCATCGTCGGGACGAACCCAAGGGTCCGGCCTTCATTCTTGATCGCCGCGATGTGCTCGCGCAGTTCGGCAACCCTTGTAACGACACGCATCCCTCGACCTCCCCAAAAAGCGGTGGCGGATAGAAGTTGATTTCGCGCGAAGCGTCAACTTACCTGCTAAGATAATATCGATTAGAAGCTGCTGAAACTGCTTTCACACCGCCGCTTGCTTTGATCTGCGGTCAACCGACATTGTTTTTCCGGGCAACGAAGTCTGCAAGATGCGGCACGTAGTCCTCCGGACCGTTGCCGCCGCCTGCAACTGCCGCGGCATAGGAGTTCTTCACCGCACTTGCAAGCGGCGTGGCAACCGTCGCGTCATTTGCCATGGATTCCAGATATTTCAGATCCTTATACGCATTCGAAAGCGTGAAGCGATGCGCATTTCGGTTACCTTCCAGAGCATAACCCATGAAGGTCTGGTAAAATCCGCTGTCCATGCGCCCGCCCCGGATGACACTGTCGAAGCGTTCCACGGAAATTCCGACCTTCCGGGAGAGTGCCAGAGCCTCGGCAAAGAGAGCTCCCATGCCCAAAGAAATGAAATTGTTGAGCAGCTTCATGCGATGACCGTCGGCCACCCCGCCGATATGGACGATCTTCGCCGCCCAGGTCGATATCACCGGCTGGATCCGCTGGAATGTCGCATCATCGGCACCCACCATGCAGTCCAAGGTGCCCTCCCACGCCTCCTTCGGCGTCCGGCTAAGGGGTGCGTCGGCAAAATAGACTTTCTGCGCCGCAAGCGTTTCAGCAAGACGAATTGTCACCGTTGGATCCCCGGTCGAGCAGTCGACAATCACCGTTTCCGGGGCAAGGGCCGGCCGCATTTCCTCGATAACGGAGGACACTTCCTTCGAGCTTGTGAGGCACAGAAAGATCATGCTCGAATTTTTTGCAAGCTCCGCAAGCGAATGGGCCTCGCGGGCGCCGCGGCCGAGCAGGTCTTCGACCGGTTTACGATTGCGGTGCGCGATCACCGTCAGCGGGAAGCCTTTTTCGACGATGTTCCTCGCAATGCCGTGTCCCATCAGTCCAACACCGACAAATCCGACTCTTTCCTCGATTTCAGCCATTTTTTCTCTCCCGTCCAATCGTATTGAAGTTGCGCCGCCGACGCGGCCTAAGGAAGGTTGAAGCGTTTGCGCAAGTCATCGACCTGTTCGGCGGTCAGCATCCTTTTGGCGTGATGCTGCAGCATGAGAAAAAGCTTTGCAGTCTCTTCAAGCTCCTCGGCGGCGAACTGGGCGCTTGCAAGCGTCGTCCCGGCGACGACCGGCCCATGATTGGCAAGTAGCATCGCGTGATGACGCCCGGCCAGCGACCGCACCGCGTCTGCAAGCGCCATGTCCCCAGGCGCGAAATAGGGGACAAGCGGCAAGCGTCCGACACGCATGACGTAATAGGCGGTCAAGGGCGGCAGGACATCCTCAGGATCGATATCGCGCAAAATGCTGACGGCTGTTGCATGGCTCGAATGGAGGTGGACGACGGCGCCGGCATCACCGCGCTCGCCATACATCGAAAAATGCAGAAATGCTTCCTTGGTCGGCGCGTCGCCGGACACGAGTTTGCCCGAGGCGTCGAAGAGGGAAAGGCGGGCCGGGTCAAGAGACCCCATCGAGGCATTGGTCGGGGTCATCAGCCAACCGCCGTCGGAAAGACGAACCGAAATATTGCCGGTCGAGCCGGAGGTCAGCCCGCGCTCGAACAGCGACTGCCCCGTACGGCATATCTCTTCACGCAGGCGGTTAATCTCGTGCATCCGACCCCTCCGGATCAAGCTGCGCCCAGGCTTTCAGGAAGAAATCCGGAGCGCCGAAATTGCCGGATTTCAAAGCCAGCACAATGTCCGGACCGCTTAGGCTGCGGGTCCATGGCACGCCTGGATCGATTTCAGGGCCGATCGAAAGCGTCTTGACGCCGAGCGCATTGATCACCGCGCCTGAAGTTTCTCCGCCGGCAATGAGAAAACGGGTAAAACCCTTCTGCTTCAGTCGCTCGGCAACCTCGGCCAGCGTCTGTTCGACAAGCGCTCCGGACTCGTGCCGTCCCATAGCCGCCTGGATGCTTTGAAGCTCCTGCGGACTGGCGCTGGAATAAACGAGCGGCAGACGGTCCTTGTCTTGCGAAATCACCCAGTCTGCGATTTCAGCCGCGCTCTGGCTTCCATCGGCAACCGCCGAAATATCAAGCCTCAGAAGCGCTGAAGCGTCATTGCGGGCAACCTCGATCTGGACACGGGTTGCAGCCGAGCAAGATCCGGCAAGGACGACCCGGCGCCCTACCGGCGCCATCATGCGGGTCATGGCTTTGCGGACCGGCAATTTATTGCGTTTCCTGAAATTTTCGGGCAACCCCATGGCAATGCCGGAGCCGCCGGTGACAAGCTTCATGCCGTCGCAGGCCGCCCCGATAGCGTGCAGATCGGCATCCGACAACGTATCGACAACGAGGATGCGCTTTCCTGCCGCCTGCTGCTGCGCAAAAGCCGCCCGGATGGCGTCTTCGCCCCTGGCGATCACCGGCCAATCGATAAGACCGACCGGCCGTCTTGTCTGCCGTTGCAGGACGCGCACGAGATCGGGATCGTGCATCGGCGTTAAGGGATGGTCCTTCAGAGAACTTTCCGACAGGAGCCGATCGCCGACAAAAAGATGCCCCTTATAGACGGTGCGGCCGGCTGCAGGAAAGGATGGACAGGCAATCGTCAGTTCGCCTCCCGTCAGATCCTGAAGCGCGTCGGCGACCGGCCCGATATTGCCGTCATCGGTGGAATCGAACGTCGAGCAATATTTGAACAGCAGCTGCTCTGCGCCGGCGGCAAGCAGCTTGCCGGCCGCCGCCCTCGATGCCCTGACGGCTTCTTCTGCAGGGATCGTTCTCGATTTGAGTGCGACGACCACCGCATCCGCATCGCCAAAATCAGCCCCCTCCTCCGGCACGCCGATCACTTGCAGGGTCTTCATGCCTTCACGCGACAGCATGAGGCAAAGATCGGTTGCTCCGGTGATGTCGTCGGCTACTGCACCGATTAACACATCATTTCTCCTGCCTGTTTGCGTTGAATGCCCGTCTGACGAAGTGTCAAACTCCCCGATGAGAAATAGAACTTGCAATCCATTCCGTCGATAAGCTAACCATAGAGTGGCAGCGCTGTCATTAGTTTTTCGCGGGTCACAATTCAAGCCAATTCCGCGCCGAATGGATGCAACAATGGATTTCGAACATGAGCGAAGCGGTTAACCTGAGGGTCTGCGTCATCGGTCTCGGATCGATGGGCTTTGGCGTCGCGACATCACTGCTGAAAAAAGGCTTTAAGACCTGCGGCTACGACATCAGCGCCGAGACGACCGCACGCTTCGTCGCGGCAGGCGGCAAAGGGGCTGTAAGTCCGGCCGAAGCAGCTGCCGGCGCCGATGTCGTCGTGACCGTGGTCGTCAATGGCGCCCAGACAGAACAGGTTCTATTTGGCAAGGGCGGTGCAGCGCAGAGCATGTCGAAGGGCGGCACGATCCTTTCCTTTGCAACGATGCCACCGCAGATGGCCGAAGAACTGGCGCAGCGCGCTGGCGCGCTTGGGCTGAACTATATTGACGGGCCCATCAGCGGCGGCGCAAAGCGCGCCGCTGATGGGGAACTCACGATAATGGCATCGGGACCACCCGAAGCTTTCAACCATGTGCGCCCCGTGCTCGATGCGATCGCCATGACGGTCTACGAACTCGGTGACCGGGCCGGCATCGGATCATCCTTCAAGATCGTCAACCAGCTCCTTGCCGGCGTTCATATCGCCGCCGCCTGTGAAGCGATCACCTTTGCCAAGGCGCTCGGCCTTGATATCGACAAGGTCTATGAGGTCATCACAGCGTCGGCGGGAAATTCCTGGATGTTCGAAAACCGCGTTCCACACATCCTTCACGGTGATTATTCCCCCCAGAGCGCCGTCGATATTTTCACGAAGGACCTTGGCATCGTGTCAGACCTTGGGCGCGGGATGACGTTTCCGCTGCCGATCACGTCCACGGCACTTCAGATGTTCATCATGACGGCTGCAGCCGGCATGGGCCGGGACGATGATGCCTCCGTCGCAAGGCTGATCGCAAAGGTGACGGGCATTGAGCTTCCCGGCCAGCCGGAGGCTGCGTGATGCCGCAATTTGCCGCAAATCTTACGATGATGTTCAACGAGGTGGCATTTTTGGAACGGTTTGCGGCAGCCGCAATGGTCGGCTTTTCCGCCGTCGAGTTCCTGTTTCCCTATGACCACCCGCCGGAGGTCATCGGCGAGCGCCTGCGGGAAAACGGACTGACAGTCGCCCTCTTCAATTTGCCGCCGGGAAACTGGCAGGCCGGCGAACGCGGCCTTGCTGCGCTCGATGGCCGGCAGAGCGAATTTCGAACCTCGGTGGATACCGCCTTGCGATACGCCCGAAGCGCAGGCGCCCGCACGCTGCATGTCATGAGCGGTCTGGCCTCGCGCAGGGATCCGGCCGCGATTGCGGTTTACCGAGACTCTCTGGCATTCGCCTGCGATCGGGCAGGCGAATGCGGCATCGACATCGTCATCGAGCCGATCAACCCACGCGACATGCCGGGATATTTTCTCAACAACTTCGACTTTGCCGCCGACATTATCAGTGCATTGAAGAGGCCAAACCTGAAGCTGCAATTCGACATCTATCATCGTCAGATCATTCACGGCGACGTGCTCACGGGACTGCGGCGGCTGATGCCGCTCATCGGCCACGTACAGATTGCTTCGGTGCCGCTGCGCAACGAGCCCGCAACCGGCGAGCTTGACGATTTCCGTCTTCTCACAGAGCTGGATGTTCTTGGCTATAAAGGCTTCGTGGGCTGCGAGTATCGTCCTGCAGGCAAGACTGTGGCAGGCCTTAGCTGGCTTGATGCGTTTGCAAGCCGCTGAGTACAAGCGCTGCGGCAACGATCGTGTGGGTCTCGTTGAGCCGGCCCTTGATGTGTGGGCCGGTGAATGTCTGGAGATGATGCCGCCTGCGGGCTGAAGCAGGAGGACGTAATGCAGCAAAAACAGCGTCTGCCGGCAAGGAAAAGCAAGGTGACCGTCAGGGACATCGCCCTTCGCGCCGGCGTGGGCGAATCGACGGTCTCGCGGATCATGCGCAACAAGGGGCCGGTCGCAGAGGAAACGCGCCGGCGGGTGATGGAGGCCGTTCGGGCGACGGGTTATGTCCCCAACCGGATTGCCGGTTCACTTGCCTCGCTCGATTCCCATCTGGTAGGCGTCGTCGTTCCCTCACTGTCCAACATCGTCTTTCCCGAAGTTCTGCAAGGCGTCCATGCCGCTTTGCGCGCCAGCGACTATCAGCCCGTCATCAGCATGACGGGCTACGACATTGATCTGGAGGAAACGATCGTTCGCGGACTGCTGTCATGGAAGCCCGCAGCCATCCTGATTGCCGGCTTCGATCATACCCCAGCAACCCAGCGCATGCTTTCTGAAAGCGGCATCCGCATTGTCGAGATGATGGACATCGATTCGACGCCGATCGACATCGCCGTCGGCATGTCGCATCGGCGTGCCGGCTACGCAACCGGCCAATACCTCATCGAGCGCGGATACCGCCAGTTCGGATATGTCGGTCATGACTGGGACGCCGACAGGCGGGCCAGGCTGCGCTACGACGGGATTTGTGACGCATTGCGCGACGCGGGATTACGAATTTCCGCCCACGCGATCGCCGATGCGCCGAGTTCCGTCGGTGTCGGCCGGGAGATGACGGCACGTCTTTTCGCCGAGCCGGTGAAGCTCGATGTGATCATCTATTCCAACGACGACATGGCGGTCGGGGGAGTCTTTCAGTGCCTTGGTGCCGGCGTGCGCATGCCCGATGATCTCGCCATTTTTGGCTTCAATGGCCTGGATATTGGCCGCGAACTGCCCCAGCCCCTTGCAACCGTGCGCTCCAACCGGTTCCTGATTGGACGCACATCAGTGGAAAAGGCCTTTGAAACGCCGGAGCGGCCGCAAACGAAAACCATCGTCGATACAGGCTTCGAGATTTTTCCAGGCGCCACGGCTTAAGGCGGTGAAGCGCACCATGTTCTTCAATAGGTGGCACGCCCGCCCGACAGGTCGAATGTCGAGGCTGTGGTAAAGCTGTTTTCCTTAGACACCAGCCAGGCGACCATGGACGCTGCCTCCTCGACCTTCAAAAAGCGGCCGCGCGGGATGCGCGAGCGCATGTATTCGATGAACTCCGGCGTCAGCTGTTCCAGAATCCGCGTCTGAGCGGTTGCCGGTGTAATGCAATTGACGGCGATGTCGTAGCCGGCAAGCTCCTTGCCCAGCGATTTGGTAAGCCCGATGACGCCTGCCTTCGAGGCGGAATAGGCTGCAGCGTTCGGATTGCCCTCCTTGCCTGCGATCGAGGCGATATTGACGATGCGGCCGTAGTTGCGCGCCTTCATGTCCGGGACCACTGCGCGGTTGACATAGAAGGTGCCGGTGAGATTGATCGCGATGATCTTCGTCCACATGGCAATGTCATAGGTGTCAACCGGCGCTGCATCTCCGGCGATGCCGGCGGAATTGACGACGATCGAAACCGGTGGGCCATCGGCGGTAGTGGCGGCATAGGCAGCCTCGACCTCGTCCCAGCGTGAGATATCGGCGACGGCGCTTCGAGTTCCTGCGCCAAGCGCAGCCTCCGCCTTTTTGAGCAACGGCCCATCCATGTCCCAAAGTGTGACCGCCGCACCGGAGGCAATGAGACGGCTGGCGATTGCAAAACCAATGCCCTGTGCCCCCCCTGTGACGATCGCATGCTGTCCTTCCAGATCAATCCTGTTCATCCGCCCCTCTCTCTCACGAACGCTGACAGTCAAATTTCGTCATTCCTTCACAGCGCCGGTCATCGACGAGACATAGTAGTCGACGAAGAATGAATAGAGGATCACGACGGGCAACGAGCCGAACAAAGCCCCGGCCATCAGCGATCCCCATTCGAACACGTCGCCGCGCACCAGCTCGGTCAAAACACCGACAGGAATGGTCTTGTTTTCCGACGACTGAATGAATGTGAGCGCATAGATGAACTCGTTCCACGAGAGCGTGAAGGCGAAAATGCCGGCTGATATCAACCCGGGCACGGCAAGCGGCAGGATGATCTTCACTAGGATCTGCCAGCGGTTGGCGCCGTCGACCAAGGCACTTTCCTCGAGCTCGAAAGGGATCGACCGGAAATAGCCCATCAGCAACCAGGTGCAGAACGGGATGAGGAAGGTCGGATAGGTAAAGATCAGCGCCAGCCTGGAATCATAGATGCCGAGCTTGAAGACGATGAAGGCCAGCGGGATGAAGAGGATCGATGGCGGCACGAGATAGGCGAGAAAAATAAGGAGCCCGACCGGGCGCGATCCGGTAAAGCGCACGCGCTCGATTGCGTAAGCGCCGAAAACGGATGCTGCAAGCGACAGCACCGTCGATCCGACCGCAACCAGCATCGTGTTCCAGAGCCAGCCCGGATAGGAGGTTTCAAGGAACAGATATTTAATGTGGTCCAGCGTCGGCTCGACCACCCAGAAGGGGCTGTAGTTGTTGTAATCGGTCAGCTGCGAGTTCGGTTTGACGGCGGTGATCGCCATCCAATAGAACGGAAAGAGCAGAACGAAGACGAATACCGCCATCGGCAGATAGAGCATGACGATGCGCCGTGGCAGGCGATTGAGATAAGTCATCCCCTGGACGTTGTCGGTCAGAACCTGATCGGTAGTGTTGGCGTTCATGATTGTCTCCCGGCCGTTAATCCTGGCCGCCCTGTTGCCATTTGCGGCGCTGCAGACCGAAGAAGCTGAACATGATGGCGGCAAGCAGGAAGGGGATCATCGCGACCGCAATGGCAGCCCCCTCGCCCAGCTGGCCGCCCGGAATGCCGCGCTGGAAGGACAGCGTCGCCATCAGGTGCGTCGCATTGACCGGCCCGCCTTTGGTCAGCACATAGATCAGCTGGAAATCGGTAAAGGTAAAAAGCACCGAAAACGTCATCACGACGGCGATGATCGGCGTCAGCATCGGCAGCGTCACATAGCGGAACCGCTGCCAGCTGGTTGCACCGTCGAGCGAGGCGGCTTCCTGGAGCGAGGCGGGAATGGTCTGCAGGCCGGCGAGCAGCGAGATGGCGACGAACGGTATACCACGCCAGACATTGGCGATAATCACCGAGATCCGCGCATTGGTGGGATCGCCGAGAAAATTGATCGGTCCGTCAATCAGCCCCATCTGCATCAGCGACCAGGAAAGGATCGAGAATTGGGAATCGTAGATCCACCAGAAGGCCAGCCCCGACAGCACCGTTGGAACGACCCATGGAAGCAGGACGATAGCGCGGAAGAACGACTTGAACGGCAGATGCTGATTGAGAAGCAGCGCCAGCCAGAGGCCAAGCACGAATTTTAAGACGGAGGCAACGAACGTATAAAGCAGGGTGTTGAAGACCGAGAGCCAGAAAACGGAATCGCTGGCAAGGAACTGATAGTTCTCAAGGCCGATGAAGATACCGTCGCGACCGATCCGGGTGTCGGTGAAGCCGAGCCAGACACCCAGGCCGAGCGGGTAGGTGAGGAAACATACGAGAAAGATGGCCGCCGGCAGCATGAACAAGAAGCCGAGCATGTTGTTGTTCTGCATGAGCGATGCGACCCGGCCGCGCGTCGTATCCCCGGATGTCACGGTCGACATGATTCTATCTCCTGATGGACAATCGCAGCATGCCGTCGCCGGCATGCCGCAGACCTTTAAGCGGGCTTAAACCCGGTAGTAGCGGTTTGCCCGGCGCTCTGCTTCTTTCATCGCGTCTTCCGGCGTCATCTGGCCGGTTACGGCAGCGGCGAACATGTCGACGAGCACATAGTCGGCCATAGTGCCTGCCGAAGCATAGCCGAGGGGGCCCGCATAACCGTTCGGCCGCAGCGTCTCCGAAGCACGCGCATAGGGCGCATGGATCGGATCGGACGTCCAGACGGGATTGTCGGAAAAGGCCTTCAGCGGCTGGCAGCAATAGGCGCTGGAACCTGTAATCCAAGCATTCATCTGGTCGGCTTCCATCATGAACTTGATGTAGGCTTTGGCGGCTTCCGGGTACTCGGTATGGCTGAAGAGAAGCAGCGAGCTCGTCTGGTGCAGCTCGACGCTCTTGCCGACCGGACCAATCGGGAAGTTCGTGGTTCTCATGTCTGCGGCGATTTCAGCAAGCTTTGGATCTTTTTTCGCCGCATAATAGACCGACACGCCGTTTGCGATCAGCGAAACTTGCCCGGCGAGGAATGCCCGGTTGTTGTTGATGTCCTGCCAGCTTTCCGTGCCCGGGATGAAGGTTGCATAGAGTTCCTTCGCATAGTTGATGGCAGCCAGCGTTTCGGGGCTGTTGATGGTCACCTTGCCGCTCTCGTCCACCATCTTGCCGCCATGACTCCAAAGCAGCCAATGGGCATAGTTGTTGCCGTCGCCGACCGCCTTGCCATGCGGGAAGCCGGCAGGCGTGCCCTTGGCCTTCATTGCCTTGCAAAGTTCAAGAAAGCCTGCCGTATCCTTCGGGAATTCGCTGAAGCCGGCCGCCTTCACATGACTGTCGCGGTAGACGACAGCATTACCGATCGCCGTGAGCGGCATAGCGATGAACTTGTCGTCGCGGGTTGCATAGCCGCGGACACCATCATACCAGCCGCCGTACTTGTTGCCGAGATAAGTCGCAAGTTCGGTCAGGTCGACGAGTTTGTCGGGATACTGATGGGCGTCGTCGAACCAGCACATCACCATGTCTGGACCGGAGCCGACATTGGCGGCAACGGCAGCCTTCGGACGGATATCTTCCCAGCTTTCCTTGTCGACGCGAACGTCGACGCCGGTCGCCTCGGTGAACTTCTTGGTGTTGGCAAGCCAGGCATCTTCGTCTCCCTTGACGAAGGGCGTCCAGCGAAGAAGCCTGAGGCTTGCGCCCTCCTCCGGCTTGTAGCTCGGTTCGGCCTGGGCGAAAGACGGTCGGATCCCGAATGGCGAAAGGCCCGCGATACCGGCCGCGGCCGCCGACGCGGCAAGAAAATCACGTCTTTTGATTGTCATAATACTCCTCCTTGAAAAGCGGGAGCGAATTCTCCGGCGTTCACCTTCCCGCTTGGCGAACGACGGCCATCGCATCGGCGGATGAGCAGGGAAGGCTCCTCTTCTTTCCTGCCTCCACTGAAGCGTTATCAGGCACTCAGTCTCTGCCCGCTTTCGGCATCGAAGAGATGCACATGCGGCGCGTCGATCGAGATGCGCAGCGTCTCGCCGGGACGCGCGTTGACGCGTTCGCGGAAGACGCAACTGACATCAGCGCCCCCGAACCTCACGATCAGCTGCGTTTCGTAGCCGGTCGGCTCGATGACGACGATCTCAGCCGGCAGACCATTGGCATCGAGCAGGATATATTCCGGGCGCAACCCATAGATCAGATCGCGTCCCTTTGCCCCGGCAGGCGGATTTGCAACCGGCAGGGCCGTTCCGTCCGACGCAATGAACTGGTTGGCGTTGTCCGGATTGAGACGTCCCTTGAACATGTTCATCGCCGGCGAGCCGATGAAGCCTGCGACAAAGAGGTTCGCCGGATTGTCGTAGAGATCGAGCGGCGCGCCAACCTGTTCCACGACGCCGTCATGCATGACGACGATCTTGTCGGCCATCGTCATCGCCTCGATCTGATCGTGGGTGACATAGACGGTGGTGGTGCTAAGGCGCTGGTGAAGTTCCTTGATCTCGGCGCGCATGGCAACGCGGAGTTTGGCGTCGAGGTTGGAGAGCGGTTCGTCGAAGAGGAACACCTGCGGATCGCGAACGATCGCCCGGCCCATGGCGACGCGCTGCCGCTGGCCGCCGGAAAGCTGGCGTGGATAGCGGTCGAGAAGTTTGGTGAGGCCGAGAATGCCTGCGGCCTTGTCCACGCGTTGGTCCATGTCCGCCTTCGGCGCACGTTTGAGCATCAGCGAAAACGCCATGTTCTGGGCGACCGTCATGTGCGGATAGAGCGCATAGTTCTGAAAGACCATGGCGATGTCGCGTTCTCCAGGCGCGAGCCCGTTGACGACGCGGCCGCCGATGCGGATTTCCCCGGCGGATATGTTTTCGAGCCCGGCGAGCATTCTCAAAAGCGTGGATTTTCCGCATCCGGACGGCCCGACCAGGATCACGAACTCCCCATCGGCAATCTCGATGTTCACACCCTTGATGACGGGGAAAGCCCCGAATGATTTCCTGACATCGACAAATTCGACAGCTGCCATAAAAGTCCCTCCCAGACCAGGTCTTCGCCTTCGGCCTTCATCTGCCCGGCCATCCCTCCTCCAGGATAACACCGCCAGGGCGCAGGCCAATTCAACTTCGTTGTGCCTATCCCCTTCCCACGAGGGGCATCTTTGTCGCCATCACAGTCATAGTCAGCACGTTTGCCTCCAACGGCAGGCTTGCCATATAGACGACGGCGCGGGCGATATGCTCGGACGGGATCGTCGGCTCGCTCGCAATCTCTCCATTCGCCTGCAACACTCCCGAGCTCATCTTCGACGTCATGTCCGTTGCGGCATTGCCGATGTCGATCTGACCGCAGGCGATATCGTATGGCCGTCCGTCGAGTGCGGCCGATTTCGTCAGGCCGGTGATCGCATGCTTTGTCGCCGTATAAGGAGCGGAATTCGGCCTCGGCGTCGTGGCGGAAATTGATCCGTTGTTGATGATGCGGCCGCCGCGCGGCTCCTGCGATTTCATCAACCTGAAAGCCTGCTGGGTGCATAGAAAGGCGCCGGTGAGGTTGGCCGCAACCACCCCGCTCCACTGATCGAAGCTGACGTCCTCCAGCGGGATCGCCGGAATATTGCTGCCGGCATTGTTGACGAGAAGGTCGAGCCTGCCGAACTCGCCTTTGATCTGACCAAAAAGGTCTGCCACCTGCTCGGCAAGGCTGATATCGCAAGTCATCGCCCGGACCGTCCCGCCGGTTTCGGCGCCAAGCTCGGCGGCGGCTTTTTCCAGAACATCGCTCCGGCGGCCGGTAATGACCACGATATAGCCTTCAGCGCTCAAGGCGCCGGCAATGCTGCGGCCGATGCCGGTGCCTCCGCCGGTGACGAGCGCGATCTTGCCTTTCTGCAGGCTTGCGGATTGCGGCATCTTAGATTTTACCCCCAAGTTCGTCGTCTATGTGGATCTTGATGATCTCGTCGAAATTGGCTTCGGCCTTGAAACCGAGCGCGGTGGCGCGCTGCGCATCGAAATCCGTCGCCCAGCCGGAAACAATCGAACGAATGGCGGGGTCGGCCTCGCGGCGGATGAGCTTGACTGCCTTGTCGCCGGCAACGCGGCGCAGCGCCTCGATCTCTTCGCCGACGAGCGCGGAAAGACCCGGCATGGTCAGATTGCGGCGCGGCCCGATCGTGCTGGTGTCAATCCGCGCGGCATGGACGAAGAAACCGACCGCCGAACGGGGGCTTGCAAACCAGTGCCGGACGTTCTCGTCGACGGGGAGCAAGGCCTCCTGACCGACCAGCGGCTCGCGCAGGATATTGGAAAAAAAGCCGGAGGCCGCCTTGTTGGGTTTGCCGGGGCGAATGCAGATCGTCGGGAGGCGGATGCCGATGCCGTCGAAAATGCCACGCCGTGAATAATCTGCCAACAGCAGCTCGCAGATTGCCTTCTGCGTACCGTAGCTCGTCAGCGGCGTCGTGAAGAAATCATCTCTGATCTTCTCCGGGAAAGGCTGGCCGAAGACGGCGATGGATGACGCAAAGATCAGGCGCGGGGTGTAAGGCTCTTTGTGGCCTTCGAACCGGATCGCCTCAAAGAGCGAGCGCGTGCCGTCGAGATTGACGCGGTAGCCTTTTTCGAAATCCGCCTCGGCCTCGCCGGACACGATCGCCGCGAGATGGAAGATCAGATCCGGTCGCAAGGAGGCAAGCGTGGCTGCAGCGCTGGCATCCGACAGATCAAGCGCCAACGCGTTAGAAACGGAGGCAAATGCGGCAGGCACCGGCGGTGCAACGACATCGACGAGCGTGAGCCTGTCGATGCTGCGGCCGAGCGCTTCGGCGTCGGAGCCGAGCTTTTCCACCAGTTTGCGTCCGATCATGCCGGCTGCGCCGATAACCATCACATGCATCTCAGGCAAATCTCCTCATGCTGTTCGGCTCACGCCGGACCGCCGGCGCTCAAAAGAGCCCTGGTCGTTTCGTAAATGCGCGTCAGATGATGGCGAAATGCGGCGATCACGGCGTCCCGGTCATGCCGCTCAAGAGCCTCGGCAATAGCAACGTGATCGGCGTAGCTGGCCTTGATGGCGCCCGGCTTGGACATGGCGTTGCGTCGGTAGTCCATCATGTAGGTGTATAGATCGGTGACGAAGTCGGCGAGCAGCGGATTTCCGCAGGCGCGATAGATTGCGACGTGGAATTCACGGTCACAGATGAGAAAGCGCATTGCATCGTCTCCACCCAGACGCTGCGCTTCGATGAGGCCCTGCAGCTTTGTCAGTGTTTCTGCGTCTATCCTGTCGGCGGCATCGCCGACGACCTTGAGTTCGATATGCAGGCGCGCCGCATGGACCGATTCCAAATCGTAGCTGTCAATGGCGTTTGGGGATGCGATGGTGACGGTGATGTGGCTGAGATCGACCTTGCCGACGCGACTGCGGCTGCCATGTGAGACTTCGATGATGCCTTGGGCGGCAAGCATCTGGATTGCGCCGCGCACAGTTTCCCGGCTAACATGAAGAACATTGGCAAGCTCGCGCTCACCCGGCAGCTCGTCGCCCGGCCGAAGCATGTTCGTGGCAATCAGGACCATCAGCTTTTCAGCAATGACGTCGCGCGCCGTCTGGCGGGCGAGACTTCGCCCGACATTCGGTACCTGCGTCAAGATCGGGCTCTCGTCCATTCCCCGTCACTCACTGATCCACTGGTTGGTCCACCAGATCAGTTGAGTAAAGGTTACGGCAGGACAGCCGTCAAGAGAAATTCGTCGCTGCATTGCAGCAACGGGGCGCGCGCCGCTCAAGGCGCGCATCCGGGTCCGGTCCGAAAACCGGGTGGCGCCACCCGGTTTTCCGCCCCATCGCGCGGCCGCTTAGTGAAGGCCGCTCGACTGCGAATGGTGGCCTCCCTGGCGCGATATGCCCGCAAGAGCTGCGCCGGCCGACGCTTTTTCGGCGACAGTCGCCAGATCTCCAAGCGACAATATGCCGACCAGCCGCTTGTCCCGATTAACCACCGGAATGCGCCTGATCTGTTGATCGGCAAGGTTCTTGCAGACTTCGTCGGTGTCCTGATCATCAAAGCAGTATCTGACTTCGGACGTCATGATATCGCCGACCTTCGCCTCAGGTCCCTGCCCCTGGGCAATGGCGCGAACCGCGATGTCGCGATCCGTCAGCATGCCAACGAGCCGGTCATTATCCTCGACCGGCACGACGCCGGCGTCGAGTTCGGCCATGATCCTTGCCGCGTCCTGTATCGTGTCACCCGGCCTGACGAGCCGGACGTCGCGCGTCATCACTTCGCTCACTTTCATGATTTTTATCCTCCGCCTTGTATGGATTTCTACAGAAGTCCAACGTATCGGGCTCGGCAATGTTCCAAGCGTCATCGATTAACGTCACTGTCGGGAATTTGGACGCTCACGCCAGCAATTGCCCGCACATGGGACGCTCCGCGGCCGTTTTCTTTGCGACTGGCGAAACAATTGCAGCCAATTGCAGTTTTGCTCTTTGAGAAGGATGTTCGGGCTTCGACCGGCCCCTTGCAAAGGAGGGTGTCAATATGAGCACCACCGGTCTCGATGTCTTCGACAAGACACTGCAAACTACCAATATCTGGCTGAACGAAATCATGGCCGATCATGGTCCCGACCGGCACGTCGCATGGCATATTCTAGGCGCCGTCCTTAAGGCCTTGCGCGACAAGCTTTCGCCGGACCTTGCGGCCCACCTTGGCGCAGAACTGCCGCTCATCGTTCGTGGCATCTACTACGACCAGTATCGACCTTCCCAAATGCCGGACAAAACGCGTTCACGCGATGAATTCCTCGAACGTGTCGCCGAAGGGCTAAAATCCATTCGTCCTGTCGATCCAGCCGAGGCGGCGAAATCAGTTTTCCGCGTTCTCGCCCGTCATGTCGATCTCGGCCAATCGGCGAAGGTGCGCGACGCACTACCCAAGGAGATCCAGGCTTTATGGCCCGACAGCGTCGGCATAAGATAGCGGCGAACCAGCCGGCCGCCGCCCTTTTCGCCGGAACCTCGGGCGCATTGCGTTGCGCAAACAGCACTTGCCAGGTCGGATCAAATGAAATCAGCTCATCCTAGGACTGATAGGTCCCGGTGATGCTTGCCTCGGCAAGCATATGTTTGCTTGCTTCGTTCCACATCGAAGCGATACCGGCGTCGCTGGGAACCGAAAGCCTCGGGACGTCGAGCGCGGCAAGGCGGAAGATATAGTGATGCGCCTTGTCGCCCCGTGGTGGCTGCGGACCATCATAGCGCGCATTGCCGAAATCATTCCTGTAAAAGCGTGGCGCGTTTTCCGGTGCGGTATCGGCGCTTTCGGCCAGAGCATCCCAATCGGACGGAATATTGGCAATGCCACAATGGCGGAAGGTGCCGCGCGGCGCGTCCGGGTCTTCGACGACCAAGGCAAAGCTTCGAGTTCCTTGCGGAGCCCCGCCCCACTTGAGAGGCGGGAGCAGATTTTCGCCCGAGCGCGCATATTTCTTGGGAATGGGATTATCCTGTGTGAATGCCGGGCTCATCAGGGTCAGTGCCATGGCGCTTCTCCTTTCATCCTGCTGTCTCACGCGCAGCCTCGGGGCTTTTTGTGTTGAAGAAAGATCAACCAGAAGACAGCAATATTGTTCCTGAATTGATGGCTTTTCGGCAGCTTTATCTTGAGGATCGTTGGTAGCCATTGGCCAGGGCCTTGAGATACGGCCGGACGGTGAAGACACCGCCACGCTCGGCCTGTCTGGCAATTTCGCCTGCCGCCACCTTAGGCTGCGAAGCGCTTCCTGGAGGCCTCGATCGCCGCCCACAGACCGATCATGTTGCGATATCGCAGTATGGCGCGACTAAAGTAGTTTTCGGCTCCTCGTCGAAAAGCGGCCCATCGGTGGCTCGACTGCCATGCCTGTTCGCGGGATCGCGAAAAATGCCAGCGAGCCTATGCAGGCCTGAGCAAACCGGCCCCTTCTTCTTTGTCCGGGCGACCGCCTCGACGCCACGAGCCGTCTCACGGATCCCTCGTCAGCGATGCCAACCGCCTGTGTCATGGGCATTCTCCGCTATCGATAGGGCGCGTCGTGAAAACCGATCTCCAGCTGCTGGACCCGGCCGAAGATGCTGCTGAGCCGCGACCGCTCGGCGCAATCGAGGGGATCGGCTGCAAGGTCGAGCTCCGCCTTAAGCCAGCGCGCCTGGGCGGCAAAATCCTCGTGGGCGTGGAGGTCCACCCATTCCTTGAGCAATGGATCGTCGATCCTGCGTTCGGCCGCCTGTCTCGACCAGGTCCAATACATCCATTCAGCAGCAAACATGGCGGCGATCGTGTCGAGGAAGCCTCCGGACCTTGCGATCTCCATCATGCCGTTGCGGAAGTCCGCCACCTCTGGCCGATCGACATCGAAGGCTGTGGGATCGATCCCGCGTGCGGCGAAGGTCTTCTCGAAATAGGCAATCTGCTGATTGGCGAGCGTGTCCAGCACACCGATCAGCCAACGCTTCTGCGCAATGGTCTGTGCCTTGGCCGTTGCATAGGCGAACATGGAGATGGCAGTTTCGACAAAGGCTCCCTCGTAAACGAGGTAGCTGTCGAAGACCTCTTTCGACAGGCGACCCGCCTTGATGTCCTCGACAAAGCGATGACTGACCATCGCCTCGAAGACGGACCGGTTTTCCCGGATGATCTGATCCGACATACTCTCCCGCATGCCGTTCATCCCTTCAAAGCCGGTCTGGCGGCTGCAACGAAGGCCTTGACGCGCTTTATGTCGACGGGGTTCCACCACACGCCGCCGTGCTTCAGCGAGGAGGCGACGATGACGCCGTTGGTGCGCTTCAGGATTTTGGCGATATTCTCCTTGCTGACGCCGGAACCGACCAGCAAGGGCAGGTGAGTCGCTGCGCCGATTTTCTCAATTTCCTCAATGCTCGCAGTGTTGCCTGTGCGCTGTCCCGTGGCGATCACCGCATCAGCGTCGAAGAAAGCAAGGTCGCGAGTCAGCTCCTCAATCGTGCGATCGGCGGTGATGGCATGTGCGCCATGCTTGACGTGGCTGTCGGCGAAAACCCTAATGTGCTCGGCTCTCAGCATCGACCGGTAACGCATCGCCTGCGCCGCGCGGCCCTCGATGAAGCCCTCATTCGCGACATAGGCGTTGGCCCACTGGTTGACCCGGATGAACTTCGCGCCGCCGGCCATGGCGATTGCGAATGATGGGATCGGCGCATTTGCAAGAACGTTGATGCCGAGGGGAACATCAACGGCCCGTGCGATACGATCGGTGACGACCGACATGAAAGCCGCGGTCTCCGGGCCGATATCCTCCGGCTTCGAGAACGGGATGTCGCCGTGATTTTCGATAATCAGCCCGTGCATACCGCCCTCTATCAGGGCCTCGGCGTCGCGCAGGCAGGCATCATAGATGGCGTTCATCTCTTTGCCGCGGTAACGCGGCGCGCCGGGAAAGGCGGGGCAATGGATCATGCCGATCAGCGCCTTGTCAGTCCCGAATATTTCCCGTATGGCGCTTGAGGTCTTGTCGGATATTTCCTGCATCTGTTTCCCTTTCGAAAGCCAGTCATGCGTGCTTATGTCATCGGCAACGTCACAGTGGACGAAACCATTTCCATATCGGCCATGCCCGAGGCAGGCGCCTCTATTCTCGGTCACGAGGAAACCCGTGACCTTGGTGGCAAAGGCGCGAACCAGGCCGTGGTGATGGGCCGTGCCGGTCTTGCCTCCATCCTTGTTGCAGCCGTCGGCGATGATTTTCGCTCTGAGATCATTCGCAGCCAGTTGGCCGAAGAACCGGTCGACGCGCGACTGGTCCGGTTCGGCGGAAAGGCGAGTGATTTCTCCATCATCTTCACCACCCCCGATGGCGAAAATGCCATCGTCACGACCACGGATTCTGCCGGTTCGCTGACCCTTTCGGAAGCAATTCGGCCGCTTGCCGAAAGTGCCTCTGGCGATCTCGTTGTCCTGCAGGGCAACCTTTCCGATGACGTAACCCGCGGCATCCTTGAAGAAGCCAGGCGCCGACAGCTGGTCACCGCCTTCAATCCCTCACCCCTTCGTCGCTTTTTCGCCGATCTCTGGCCGCTCATCGACATCGCCTTTCTGAATAAAGGTGAAGCCGAGAGCTTGACTGGAACCTGCGGCCAAGCGGCCGCGTCGACCCTGATCTCTGCGGGGGTCAAATATGCCGTCCTGACACTCGGCGGCGAAGGCGCAATGCTCGCAAGCCGGGCAGGCACGCTTGAGATCCCGGCAGCCACCGTGACCGCCATCGATACGACGGGCGCCGGCGACACCTTCATGGGCACCGCACTCGCCTCTTGTGCCTTGCGGGGCGTGCCGCTCGATGCCCGCGCCATACGCCACGCGTCCGCTGCTGCTGCCGTAACTGTCAGCCGGCGGGGCACCCGATCTGCGTTTCCCACCAAGGCCGAACTCCATGCCATCCTCGCCGCTTAGGCTTCATCGCGCCTCGGTCATCCAGGCAAGGAGATTGGTCCACAAGCGTCCATACCCCTCCCACTCGCAAAAAGCCGGCGAGAGCCAGTGAGGACCGATATCGGAGGTCCAGGCGGCCGTGCGGCCCTTGCCATGCGAACCCAGCACCAGCAACGGATGGCTCCCCTGATCCTCCGGCAGGCGGGCAAGCACCTCGATATCAGCACGATCGCGCAGTTCCACTTCGTTGACGCCGAGAAGCAGCGGCCATTCGCCGTCAAGCCCGGCCATGACCGGATGTTCCGGCTTCAGGACAACGGCCGTCGATCCTTCCGGCATTTCAACGCGGTCGTCATAGGGAAGGCAGGTGACGGGCAAGACGTCTTCGACCGGCGTGCGGCGCCAGCGCGCCTTTCCGTCGATCCCCTGAAACGAGAAGTAGCCGCCGACCATCAACAGCGCGCCGCCCTTCTCGACCCAGGCCTTGATGAGTTTCAGACGGTTCGGCACCGTCTTCGAATGCAGCCAGACCGCCGGCGGCAGGAGCAGCGAGTTCGCGCCGATGTCTGACAGGATGACCGCGTCATAGGCGTCAAGCCCGGCCATGCCGAAGGGAAATTTTTCCACCGCCTCGTGCGCCGGCATGTAGGTCAGTTCGAATTCGCTACCCTGAAGCGCCTTGACCAGCGGCTCGGCGCCCAAATGGAAAGTTACGCTGCCGAACTGGTCGAAGCCCTTGTAATGCGTGGCCGAGCTGACCCAGCTTTCACCGACGAGGAGTACTTTCTTTGTCATTGTCCTTACCGTTCTTTGATAAATCTAGCCGTCAGGCAGCAGCCTGGAAGACCGACCGTGGATTGTCGCGCATCATTTGGCCGATGATCCGCTCATCGAGGCCGTGGCGTTTGAGGCGCGGGAGGAAATGCCTGAGGACGTAGGCATAGCCGTTGCCGCCGTATTTCGTCAGCATCATCTTCAGGAAAACGTCGTGCGACAGCAGGATACGGCCGGCGTGTCCCATCTCGACGAGCTTGACGATGGCGCGTGCAGCCTCCTCGTCGCTCGGGCATTGCACCTGCTGGTCGGCATAGAAGAAATCCATGCCGATCATGTCGTATTCGAGAAACGCCCCGCGCGAAGCGATCTCGCCCTGATAGTTGAGATCCTCATGGGAGGGATTCATGTGGCAGAGAACGGTGTGGCGGAGATCGCCACCCTCCTTGGCTACGATGTCGAGCACCTTGTTGCCGAGCCGGAACCAGCCGGGCAAATGGACCATCAGCGGCAGACCTGTGCGGCAGTGTGCTTGGGTTGCGCCGCGTAGTGATTTCTCCTCCTGCTCGGTGAAGTCCGAAGAGACGCCAATCTCGCCGATCAGACCGATCTTCACATCCGTCCCTTGAGCACCCTCAAGAGCCTCGCAGACGATCTCATCGGCAATCTCTGCGACACTCATGCCAGCAACCTTGGTCGGATGCGACGAGGTCAGGTAATAGCCCGCACCCATCACGATATTGAGTCCCGTTGCCTTGGCAATGCGCCTGAGCGCCAGCGGGTTGCGGCCGATGCCCTGGCATGTCGGCTCGACGACCGTCCCCCCGCCTTCCTTCGCGAAATCCTTAAGCTCGGCAATCGCCAGCGGCTCGTCGTCCAACGTTATGTTGTGCTTGTTGACGAACGGGTCCTGGCGGAGCTCACCGAGAATCTCCATGCAAACGAAACCTTCGGCAAGATATTGCCGCTCCGGCGTCTTTGGCGCATGCCACCAGCAACGGCAGTCGTTGAGGACGTGCTCGTGCATCAGCGTAACGCCGAGCGCATCGGCTGGAACCGGCCCGGCAACGGTCATCACCTTGCCGGATCGGATATGGCCTTCGGAGAGTTCAGCTTTCATCACTCAGCCCTTCTTCTTGCCGCCGAAACGGAAACTTGTGGTGAAGATGCGGGTATTGAGCCAGATCGCCAGAAGGATGATTGCGCCGGTCACGATCTGGGTGAAGAACGGCGAGATGTGCATCAGGATGAGCCCATTGCCGATCACCGCGATGGTCAGCGTTCCGAGCACTGTGCCAAGGATCGTGCCGCGGCCACCCATCAGCGACGTGCCGCCGAGCACCACCGCCGCGACGACCTGCAGTTCGAAACCGACGGCCGCGTTTGATGAGCCGGAGCCAAGACGCGCCGCAATCAACAGCCCGGCCAGCGCCGAGGCCGCGCCGGAAACGAGATAGACCGAGGCAATGATCCACTGCGCCGGCATGCCGACGCGGCGTGCTGCCTCCATGTTGGAGCCGACGGCCACGACCTGGCGTCCATATTTGGTCGAGGAGATCACGACATAGCCGATGGCGGCAACGAAAATGGCGATCAGCGCAGGGACCGGCAAGCCGATAAACTGGCCGCGTCCCAGCCAGAAGAAACCCGCCACGTCCTTGATCGGGATCGAATAGCCCTGCGTCAGATAAAGCGCCAGGCCGCGCAGGATCGAAAGTCCCGCCAGCGTGACGATGAAGGCTGGGATTCCCTGATAGGCAACGAACCATCCCTGCGCTATGCCCATCAGCGCCCCGAAGGTCAGCATAGCCGCGACAACGAGCGGCCAGGGGTAACCCATGGCGAGAATGATCGCCGCCACGGCGTTGACGAGCGCCACCTGCGACCCGACCGACAGATCGATACCGCCGGTGACGATGACGAGGGTCATCGCGACGGCGACAATAAGAATTGGGGCCGCCTGCCGTACGACATTCAGGAGATTTCCGACGGTCATGAACGTATCGGTCGTGACTGCAAAGAAGGCCACACAGGCGAGGAAGAAAAAGGCAATCGACAGGACCTGCGCATGCTCGGCAAAGAAGTCGGCAAGCGGCGAGCCTTTGGCGCGTTCGGTATAGACGGTCACTGCCTTTCTCCTCCGACGATGAGCTTCACGAGATCCTCCAGATCGGTCTTGCCGATCTCGCGCTCGGCGACTTTGGTGCCTTCGTACATGACGGCAATCCGGTCGCAGACCCGGAAGAGGTCCTGCAGGCGATGGGTGATGAGGACGACGGAAACGCCCTTCGCCTTGACGCGGTTGATCAGCGAGAGCACGGCTTCCACCTCGGCAACGGCAAGTGCCGATGTCGGCTCGTCCATGATCAGGACCTTGGGATTGAAGGAGGCGGCCCGGGCAATTGCAATGGCCTGGCGCTGGCCACCGGAAAGCTTTTCGACCTTTGCGGTCAGCCGCGGGATGCGAATCTCCAGCGCATCGAGCATTTTGCGCGCCTCGGCAAGCATGGTCGCACGATCGAGAAAAGGTCCCCTGGTGATTTCGCGGCCGAGAAAGAGATTGCCGACCACATCGATATGATCGCAGAGGCTCAAGTCCTGGAAGACCATCTCTATATTGCGCGAGCGGGCCTCGGCCGGACCGGAAAAACGCACCGCTTCTCCATCGATCGAGATCGTTCCACCGTCTGGTATATAGGTGCCGGAGATAATTTTAGTAAGCGTTGATTTACCTGCCGCATTGTCGCCTACAAGGCCGAGGCATTCCCCGGGGTAAATGTCGAGGTCGACGCCGCGCAGCGCCTGGTGCGAGCCGAAGGTCTTGCGGATATCGCGGAGGGATATGCGCGGCCGGTTTGCCGCCGCCCCGGATTGCCGGGAGAGCATGGCTCCCCCGGTTCCGGAGACCGCGCTTGGGTGCTGTCCGTGGCTGATCATTTAAAAACGGCCCTGTATGGCTCCACGTTCTCCTTGGTGACGATGGTCACGGGAACCGCGATGTTCTTATCGACCGAACCGCCATCCGAGACCTTCTTCAGCGCGTCGACGGCCGCAGCACCCATGGCGGCCGGATCCTGCTGTATTACGGCGGCAACGTAACCGGCGTCGATGCCGGCGATCGCCTGGGCAGTGAGATCCCAGCCGAACACCTTGATGGCATCCTGCTTGCCCTGGCTTTCGACAGCGGCGATGGCTCCCATCAGGGCCGGCTCGCCGGTCGCATAGACGGCGGTCATATCCGGATTGCCGGTGATCAGGTTCTCGGCGGCGGCAAGCGCATTGTCCTGAATGTTCTGACCATCGACGACGCCGGCCTTTTCGATGCCGGAGACACCTTCGAGCGTCTTTTCAAAGCCTTCCTGGCGGACATTCTGGATGAACGAATTCAGCGCACCGACGACACCGACCTTTGCCTTGCCGTCCATGTTCGCCTGGACATAGTCGAGGAAGAATTTGCCCATGTCAGCGCCGGCCTTGGCGTTGTCGACGCCGATCTGCGCCTTCTGGGGACCTTCAGGGAGGATTGCATCGATCGCGACCACGGGAATACCGGCGTCTGCCGCCTGCTTGATGGCCGGCATGATGCCGTTGACATCGATGGCAACGACGGCAAGACCGGCGACTTTCTGCTGGATGTAAGTCTCAATCGCGCTGTTTTGGGCGGCCGGATCGTTGTTGGCATTGAAGATCACGAGTTTTACGCCTGCTGCATCGGCCGCCTTCTGGGCACCCTCGTTCATCTGGTTGAAAAACAATGCCTGCTGGTTGATCTGCACCAGCGCAAAGGTCTTTTCCTGCGCACTTGCGCCCAAGCCTGCGAGCGAGGCGGTTGCCAATGCAGTGAAGCCGAGCGCGGCTGTGAATGTTCTGCGTTTGATAGTCCGGGTCATGTTCTCATCCTCTGGTTCTTTTTTTGTCCATTGCGGCTTTTGGATTCGCCGGCGGCGCAACGGAACTCCGCACGACGATTTCGACCGGCAGGAGCTCTTCCACAGCGCAAGGGGTACGCTCCTGCCAGTTTGTCTCAAGAAGCAACGACAGCGCCCGCTGGCCGATCTGCCGAACGGGCTGGCGGATGGCCGTCAGCGGCGGCGCAAAAAGATGCAGCGGCCCGACGTCGTCGAAGCCAACGACCGACACGTCCTGCGGGATCGAAATGCCTTGGCTGCGCAAGACCTCAATGAGACCGATGGCGATTTCATCCGAACTCGCGAAGATCGCGCTCGCGGGCATGCCTTCGGCTATGAAGCGCTTGGCGGCTTCCCGC
The DNA here is from genome assembly GCF_000816845.1 of Rhizobium gallicum bv. gallicum R602sp. Classification (NCBI taxonomy): domain Bacteria; kingdom Pseudomonadati; phylum Pseudomonadota; class Alphaproteobacteria; order Hyphomicrobiales; family Rhizobiaceae; genus Rhizobium; species Rhizobium gallicum. The sequence continues at coordinate 1,623,777 of NZ_CP006880.1, forward strand.
CCGAAGGCGACGGTGTATTCGCCCTTGTAGCTGAGCAGCAGGGCATCAGCCCCCCACAGTTCGTACATCGCCCTTTCGAGCCCTTGGAAACGGCGCTGTGCGCTGATCATCCGTTCGGGCCCGCCGATGAAAAGGACGCGGCGATGCCCCATCTCCGCAAGGTGCGTTCCTGCCAGATAGCCGCCCCTGTCGTTGTCGCAGAAGAGCTTCGGTGCCAGCGCATCCGGGACGTCTTCGTCCACGACGACAACCTTGCCGGTGCGGTTGATGAGCGCCCCGAGTTGCCCGTCATCCGGATGGTTGGTGACAAAGATTAATCCATCGACATGGTTGCGCTCGATAAGCTGAAGATAGGCAACCTCGCGGCCAGAGCGGTTCAGCGTCGCGTAGAGCGAGACGGCAAGCCCGCGGCGGTCCGCCTCCTCCTCCACCGCCGCGACAAGCGTTGCGAAGAACGGATTGGCGATGTCGGGCACCACGAGACCGATCGTATCCGAGCGCCCGCGGCTTAGGCGCCGGGCATGCGGATTGGGCTGATAGTTGAGATCTCGGATCGCATCCTCGATCCTCTTCTTCGTCTCGTGGGGAAGCTCGAGCGATCCGTTCAGCAGTCGCGAGACCGTCGTCACGGAAACGCCGGCAGCTCCGGCGACATCCTTCAGACTGGTGACACGCTCATTCGCCATCGTTTGTAAACCGCTTTAGTAAACCGATTTACCATTTAGCTCACCGATCCCTTTATGAGTCAAGCGGACTTTGCGTGCGTTATTGCGGTTGCCAAAACACGACCGCAGTTCCATTACTGCAGCTGCGGCTTTCGGAGAAAACTGTTGCGGTCGGCCGACTTGATACGCAGCCATGCCTCGCGGCCGTCGCGCAATATCCTCATGGGGATCTCCACGCCGGCGGGGCCGCTCCTCCATAACTTGCGGTAAAAGTCGGCAAGACCGGCGACCTCCCCATCCCGTATCTCCGAGATGATATCTCCCTCACGCAACCCCGCTTGAGCCGCCGGACCTCCTTGAGCCACGCTCATGACCACCACGTCGCCATTACTTTCGGCAGAGAAAGCCCCGAGCCAGGGACGCGGCGGCTTGTTCACTTGGCCGCGCGTAAGCAGATCATCAAGAATGGGTGGCAACAGGTTGATCGGCACGACCATGTTGATGTCCGCGCTCTGTCCCCTTTGGTTCATTTGCAGGCGCAGCGAGCCAATGCCAAGAAGTTTGCCGTCGGAGCCCACGAGTGCCGCACCGCCCCAGGAAGGGTGCGCAGGCGCGATGAATATCGCCTCTTCGAGCAGGTATTCCCAATAGCCGGCGAATTCCTGCTTGGCGACAATCGCAGCCTGCACGAACTGACCGATACCGTCGGCCAGCATGACCGGATCGCCGACCTTCGCTTCGGCCCCATCCCCAAGATCCAATGCGGGAACGTCAAGCGACCCAAGGGCCTGCACCAGACCGAAGCCGGTTTCCTGATCATAGGCAAGCGCATGCGCAGGAACGACATACCCGTCGTTGCGTGTCAGCCAGACTTCCTCGGCCTCGGTGATCAGGTAGCCGATCGTGACCACTAGCCCATTTTCCCGGATCACCACGCCGCTTCCCTCCCTTTGGGTACCGAGCGTCGTCGCGGTGAAGGCATCTTCCGGAATTGAAGAACGGACCGCCACAACGGACCGCAAAATTCTGTCGATGTTCATGCTTTCGTTCCTGATGAGCAAGATCTACGCACGGCAAAGCGTCACCGCTTTCATGCGGCGCCTGGCATTCCTCTAAAATATGGCTCGTAACGGGGCAGACAAGCCGCAAGAGCCGAATCTGCCTTCAGGCCGATGCAACGACGGAGAGTAACCACATCAATTGAGCGCCCGTATGAAACTGTCCTTCGATGCGACGGATAGCAGACAGCGGGCAAAGGGTTGACGTTTCATACACCACAACAAGCACTTGCCGAGCTCGCTCCCTTGTCAGCGGAGCTGCATCATCTCAGATGAAGGAAGAGTAATGCTTGTACTGCGTCTGAGTATGCCAATGAGAATCGTCGAGCTAGCCAGTTCTGTATCTCGCCCCGTTTATGCCATTGGCGATGTTCATGGGATGGCCAGCTTGCTTGAGGTTCTGTTAGCGACAATTGACGAAGATGCCATGAGATGCGGCGCGGAGCCGCGGGTCGTATTCCTTGGTGATATCGTCGACAGAGGGCCGGACAGCCGGCGAGCGATGGAAATTGTGCATGCGACGCTTCAGCAACGTGAAGGATCGCAATTCATTCTCGGAAATCACGACTACCTGTTTCGCGAGGCTTTGACTAACCATCTCGGCGATCCGGCGCTTGATCATTGGCTGTCGGGACTGGGCGGAAAGTCGACCCTTCGCTCTTACAGTCACCGCATGCCGGGCTGGGCAGGAGAGCTGCCGGACCTGCTGCTTCCCCGATATGCGCATCATCTGGCACTGCTCAATCGAGCCGCAGACATGGTCATCGTGAATGGCTACTGCCTCGTCCATGCCGGGATCGACCCGAAGAAGCCCCTTGCCGACCAGGACGAGCAGGATCTTCGCGAAATACGCGAACGCTTCCTCGATGTCTCAGACCAATTCGAAAAGGTCGTGGTGCATGGTCACACGATCACGAGCTCAGAACTTCCGGAGATTCATTCGAACCGCATAGCGATCGATACGGGGGCCTATCGCACAGGACGCCTGTCAGCCGTCGTGATCGCTGGCAATAGCGAGCCGCGCTTTCTTTATGTCTCCCACTCCGACTAGCCCCCCAATTCACGCTTTCCTGCTCGCAGAAGAGCGGACCGGTCGGTTGAGATCAACTCGTGAAGCCGCAAAGCGCCCATCTTAGGTGCGACTATCTGACCACAGGTAACTCTATTGGTGCCGACTTTGGGTCTTCTCCATGGAGAGCCTGGCATTGATGTTTGTCCACTGGCATTGCGTGTCGACAGCGTCGATCTGTCGCGGAAGTTCAAAGCAAGATCCTATTCGCTCTGCCGGAAGTTGCGGATCCGGTCAAAAAGCACAGCAAGCACGATAGCGCCGCCAATGAAGGTCCCCTGCCAGAAAGCGTTGATGCCGAGCAGACCGAGACTGTTGCGGATCACTTCGATCAGGGCGGCTCCGACCAACGCACCGAGCGCGGTACCGACGCCGCCTGCCAGATTGGCGCCGCCAATGACGGCGGCCGCGATGACCTGAAGTTCCATTCCGGCACCTATATTGGTGGTAACGGCGCCGAGCCAACCGGTTTGAACAATGCCGGCAACCCCCGCCGATAGGGCGGATATCATATAAACTGCGACCTTGATCCTGCGTACCGGAACCCCGGTCAACGTTGCGGCATGCTCATTGCCGCCGATGGCAAAAACATAACGCCCGAACCTCGTCCAGCGCAGCACGAAACCGGTCAGCAACGCCAGAATGATCATGTAGAGCACCGGGTTGGCGATGCCGAGAAACCACGCGCCGCCACCGAGTGCCAGAAGCGTGTCGTGATCTGGCCCGAATTGGAAGACCACGGTATTGTTTGATGCCACCATCGCAAGACTGCGCGCAATCGACAGCATGCCGAGCGTCACGACGAAAGGCGGGAAGTCGAGATAGGCGATCAACAGTCCGTTGAAAGCCCCGATGACCAGGGCAGTCCCGATCGACGCGGCAATACCGACTTCGATGCTGTAGCCGGCATGCATGACCACCGCCAGGACCATGCTGCACAGGCAGAGCACCGATCCCACGGACAAATCGATGCCGCCGGTAATGATCACCAGCGTCATGCCGAGCGCAATGATGGCAACGAAAGTGACGTTGCGGGTGATATTGTAGAGGTTCTTCGCCGTGGCGAAGGAGTCGGTTGCAGCAGACAGGAAAAGACAGGCGAGGATGACTGCGATCAGGACCCAGAAGGTTTGCCCGCCCACGATTGATGCAAGCCAGTTCCGCTGCTTCTGTTCAATTGTCTGGTCAAGAGTAACAGCCATCATCGACCTTCATTTCTTCCACTATCCAAGCAGCGCGATCACACTTGTTCGATCGCGCCGGTGATAAGACCTGTGACTTCTTCTGGCGAACTTGCCGCAATCGGCTTGTCGGCAACTTTTCTGCCTCGCCGCAACACGATGACGCGGTCGGCAACCGTAAAAACGTCCGGCATGCGATGGCTGATCAGGACAACGGCAATGCCGCGGTCACGCAGTTCGCGGATCAGATTGAGCACCTCCGCCACCTGGCGAACGGATATTGCCGCAGTCGGCTCGTCCATCAGTACGATCTTTGCCTCCGACAGCATGGTGCGTGCAATCGCCACCGCCTGCCGCTGGCCGCCTGACATCTGCCTTACAAGGTCCCGGGGACGCGTCTCCGACTTCAGCTCCCTGAAAATCTCGCCGGCACGCCTATACATGGTCTTGTAGTCCAGGACTTTCAGCGGACCGACGCCGCGCCGCAACTCGCGTCCTAGGAACACGTTCGCCGCTGCCGTCAGATTATTGCAGAGTGCCAGATCCTGGTGAACGATCTCGATGCCGTGCTGGCGCGCCTCCACCGGCCGGTGCATGACGATTTCCGCGCCGTCGAGGCGTATGGTGCCCTCGCTCGGCCGGAAATTGCCGGCAATCATCTTGACCAGTGTCGACTTTCCGGCGCCGTTATCGCCCATGAGGCCGACGACCTGGCCCGCCTCCAGCGAAAGCGAAACGTCGTTGACTGCCTGGATGGCGCCGAAATGTTTGGAGATGTTGGTGAGTTCGAGAACCGCCACCAGCCTGCTAACCTCCCAAAACCTCTCAGGCTTCCTCTTTGCCCTTAGATGTCGTCCAAGGGATGGATGCCCGCAATCTCGCCTTGCCGATGTCCTCCCAGCAAAGCGATTCCATCGCATTTACGCAAAACCTTGCGAAAGCGTCAATCAAATGTCCGGCGAATCAAGCAGACATCACAAAAATCTGTTTTGTATGACAAATACCCGTTGACGTGCGAAGCAGGCGGATATTAGCTGTTCATGGGAGAGAGAGCATGCTGATCCTTGTTACCGGTGCGACGGGCAAGGTCGGGCGGCGCTTCATTGCTGGGCTGCTTGACGATCCGAGATTTTCGAAAGCACGCATCCGCGCGCTTTGCCATAATCGTTTGCTTCCTGAGACCGGCCGTGTCGAAGTCACAAAGGGCTCGATCGCCGACCCGCATGTCGCGGCAGCCGCAATGAAAGACGTGACCCACGTTGTGCATCTTGCCACGTGCAAGGAAACGCCTGCCGCCGTCATGGACGTAACCGTCAAGGGTCTTTTCTGGTTACTCGAAGCCTTCCGTACGAGCGCCACCGCGCAACAGTTCATCCTCATCGGCGGTGATGCCGGTATCGGCCATTTCTACTATCGCCACGAGGGACCGATCACCGAGGATACGCCGCATTGCGCTTATCCAGGAAGTTACGCGCTTTCCAAGGTTCTCGAGGAGGTGATGCTTGACCAGTTCGCCATCCAGTACGGCATCAACAACTGCTGCCTTCGCGCACCGTGGATCATGGAAAAGGATGATTTCAAATATACGCTGTCCTTCGGCGATGATGTTTTCGGCGGCCCCGACTGGAAGGCGCTCGTCCCGCAAGGCGATGCGAGACGTTATGTGCAAGCCGGCACAGTGCCGCTGCTGCGCGACGCCGATGGACGTCCGCTAAAGCGTAATTTCGTGCATGTCGACGATCTGGTATCGGCCATTCTGGCAGCGATCGACAATCCACGCGCAAAGCGCCAGCTCTTCAATATCTGTATGGACCGGCCGGTCGACTATGGCGAGGTCGCAGCCTATCTGGCGCACACGCGAAACCTTGAGGCTGTCGACATCCCAAGCCAATACCACTCGAATTGGATGGACAACAGCAAGGCCAAATACCTGCTGGACTGGCAGCCCAGCTACGATCTGGAAAGGCTTATCGACTCGGCCTGGCAATACGAGCGTTCGCAGGATGACCCTCGCATTGTCTGGTACCCGGGTTGATTTCGTATGGCGGTCGCGTCGCGCCCGTCTGTTTCAAGGGAGGAAACCATGAGGAAGGCATTATTACTTGCATTCACGGCCCTGGCACTCACCGCCGGCCCGGCGCTTGCCAAGAAGCAGCTCGTCATCGTCGTGAAAGGACTCGACAACCCGTTCTTCGAAGCGATTAACCAAGGTTGCCAGAAATGGAACAAGGAAAACCCGGACTCGGAATATGAGTGCTTCTACACAGGCCCGGCATCGACATCCGATGAAGCCGGCGAGGCCCAGATCGTCCAGGACATGCTGGGCAAGGCCGACACGGCTGCGATCGCCATCTCGCCGTCGAACGCCAAGCTTATCGCCCAGACGCTCAAGACAGCCAATCCGAGCGTTCCGGTGATGACGCTCGACGCCGACCTCGCCCAGGAAGACGCCGCTCTGCGAAAGACCTATCTCGGCACCGACAACTATCTGATGGGCAAGCGCATCGGCGACTACATGAAAGAGGCCAAGCCGGATGGTGGCAAGGTCTGCTCGATCCAGGGCAATCCCGGCGCCGACAACATTCTGCGTCGCGCACAGGGCTGGCGCGATTCGTTGTCGGGCAAGGAAGGGCTGACCGAGCTCAAGGGTGAAGGAGGCTGGACCGAGGTCGCCGGCTGCCCAGTGTTCACCAACGACGACGGCGCCAAGGGCGTGCAGGCGATGACTGACATCCTCGCCGCCAATCCCGACCTTGCCGGCTTCGGCATCATGGGCGGCTGGCCGCTCTTCGGCGCCCCCCAGCCCTACCGCGACCTGTTCAAGCCGATGGCCGACAAGATCGCCAAAAACGAGTTCGTCATCGGCGCCGCCGACACGATCGGCGACGAAGTGGCGATAGCCAAGGAGGGCCTTGTCACCGCGCTGGTCGGCCAACGTCCCTTCGAAATGGGCTACAAGGCACCTTCCGTGATGATGGACCTGATCGCCGGAAAGCCGGTTGAGGATCCGGTGTTCACCGGGCTCGACGAATGCACCAAGGACACAGTCGACACCTGCATCCAGAAATAACGCGTGGTTCGGAGCGCCCAGAACCACTGGGCGCTCCGGTTCTCCAAAAAAAAGCGCCTGGACATCTCCAGCCCTGGAGATCTCCAGTCGCCTACTGTCACTTACCGGAGGCCTGTGCGGCGTACATGTAGCTGTCGTAGCTGTATTCGGCGACGCGGAACCACTCGAAGGATTCGTCGCGGAATTTCTTCCAGGCCGGGTAGATCTTCGCCCAGGCCGGATATTTGGCGCTGTATTCGCCATAGAGTTCAAACGTCGCCTTATAGGCCGCATCCATAACATCACGCGGAAGCGGACGAAGTTTCACACCCTTGCCGACCAGCGATCGAATCGCCTTGGTGTTCTTGACGTCGTAAAGCGCCTGCATGTTGACATTGGCCGCCTTGCAGGCGGTGTCGAGCGCCGCCTTGTAAGCGTCCGGCAAGCCTTCGTACTGCGCCTTGTTGATGAAGAAATGGATGGTCAGACCGCCTTCCCAATATGCAGGATAATAGTAATAGGGGGCGATCTGGAAGAAGCCGAGGCGTTCGTCATCGTAGGGTCCAACCCATTCGGCTGCGTCGATCGTGCCGCGTTCGAGCGCCGGATAGATATCGCCGCCGGGAAGCTGTTGTGGAACGACACCGAGACGCGACATCACCTGGCCGGCGACACCGGCAATACGCATCTTGACGCCGTTGAGGTCTGCAGCGCTGTTGATCTCCTTGCGAAACCAGCCACCCATCTGGGCGCCGGTGCCACCGCCGGGCTTGCCGATGATGCCGTATTCGGAAAGAAACTCGTCATAGAGCTCGTTGCCGCCGCCGTGATAGAGCCAGGCGTTTTGCTGGCGGGCATTGAGACCGAAGGGGATCGTTGAACCGATCGCAAAAGTCGGATTCTTGCCGGTGAAGTAATATCCGCAGGTATGAGCGATTTCGACGGTGTTCGCCTGAACCGCATCGATCGCCTGCGGACCGGGGACTATCTCGCCGGCTTGAAAGACCTGGATCTGAAATTTGCCCTCGGTGATCTTGGAAAGGGCATCGGCCATGACCACCGCCCCGCCATAGATCGTATCGAGATTGTTCGGGAAGCCCGACGTCAGGCGCCACTTAATGGTCGGCAGTTCCTGGGCAACGGCTGGTGCCGCCAGCGCTGCTCCTGCCACAGTGGCAGCGCCACCGAGCGCTCCCTTGGTCAGAAATTTACGGCGGCTTAGTTTATCGGTCATCATATCCTCCTCGGTTGATTGGATTGCAGCACTTGGCAAAGCGATTTTGGCTGTGGCGTTACTTGGCGGGTTCGGACGGCGGCGCGCCAAAACTTGGGGTCGGCGATCCAAAATCCGGCGCGGGCGCTCCGAAACCAGGCGCGGCCGGCGCACCGTTTGACGGTTCAGGAGCGCCAAAAGGTTGTGCAGGCGTGCCGAACGGGTTCTCTCCCCCAGCGCCCGGCATCGGAACATTCAACTGGATGGTCGACGGATCGACGGTGACCTGGCCGGCCTTGTAGTGGGTGACGAGCTGGGGGAACGCGATCACGACAATGACCATCGCAAGCTGGATCCCCAGGAACGGCAGTGCGCCCATATAGATCTGGCCCGACGTGACCGGCTGGATGGTCGCGCCTGAAATACGGTCCTTATAAGCCCGGCTCGGTGCGACAGATCGCAGATAGAACAGCGAGAAACCGAATGGCGGATGCATGAACGAGGTCTGCATATTGATCGCCAGCATCACGCCAAACCAGATCAGGTCGATACCGAGGCTGTCGGCAACGGGCGCGAGTAGCGGAATGATGATGAAGGCGAGCTCGAAATAATCGAGGAAGAAGGCAAGGAAGAAGACCAGCAGGTTGGCGACGATCAGAAAGCCGATTTCACCGCCCGGGATCGACGTCATCAGATGCTCGACCCAAACGTGACCGTTGACGCCATAAAAAGTCAGTGAAAAGACGCGTGCACCCAATAGGATGAAGATTACGAAAGACGAGAGCTTCGACGTCGAATAGAGCGCCGCCTTGACCATCTTGATATCGAGACGGCGATTGAATGCCGCGAGGATCAGAGCACCGACGGCGCCCATTGCGCCACCTTCGGTGGGGGTCGCAAGACCAATGAAGATGGTTCCGAGCACCAGGAAGATCAGCACAAGGGGCGGCACGAGCGATGTGACAACTCTTCCGGCGAGCTTCCAACCCCGCAGCAAACGCGCTTCCGCCGGGAGCGCGGGAACGCTGGCGGGCTGAAGGAGGGACATTACGATGATGTAGCCGGAATAGACCACCACCAGCACGAGGCCTGGCACGAGAGCGCCCTTGTACATGTCGCCGACCGACCGACCGAGCTGGTCTGCCAGGATAATCAGGACGAGGCTTGGCGGAATGATCTGCGCGAGAGTCCCCGACGCGGCGATGGTGCCGGCGGCAACGCGGCGATCATAGCCGTAGCGAAGCATGATCGGCAGCGAGATCAGGCCCATCGAGATGACGGAGGCGGCAACTACGCCGGTCGTCGCAGCAAGGATGGCGCCGACAAAGATCACAGCGAAGGCAAGGCCGCCGCGCACAGGCCCGAACAGTTGTCCGATCGTGTCCAGCAAATCCTCCGCCATACCGCTTCGCTCGAGGATCAGTCCCATGAACGTGAAAAAGGGAATGGCAAGTAGCGTCTCGTTGGACATCTGTCCGAAGATGCGGTCCGGGATTGCCCCGAACAGATTGATCGGCAGCAAGCCCATCTCAATCCCGACGAAACCGAACAAAAAGCCGACGAAAGCCAGCGCAAACGCCACGGGATAGCCGAGCAGAAGCACGACGATCAGCGACAGGAACATGATGGGCGCGAGATTTTCCGCAAAGAAAGCAAACATGGATTTTTCCTGCCTAGAGTGTTTGTGCTTCAGCGTCGGCAAGTGCGATCGCGTCCGGAAAATCGCCCTTCAGGATCGCGATGCGTTTGATGAGTTCCGAAAGGCCCTGGAGCGCCAGCAATCCGAAGCCGGCTGGAATAAGGGCCCATACGGGCCACAGGAGCAGGCCGCCGGTATTGTTCGATATTTCGCCGCTGACGAATTTCGAAACGACGATCGGCCAGGACAGGTAAATCGTGATCAGACAGAACGGCAAGAGAAAGAAGATCGTGCCGAGGATTTCGATCCAAAGCTGCGCGCGTCGCGGCAACTGACCGTAGACAAGGTCGACTTTGACATGTTCGCTACTTAAAAGCGTCCATGCTGCGGCGATGAGGAATGCGGCCGAAAACAAGTACCACTGAGCCTCAAGCCAAGCATTCGAACTCAAGTTGAAAAGTTTCCGGGTCGTCGCATTGACCGCGCTGATCAGCACTGCAGCCAGCAGCAACCACGAGACGGATTTACCCAAAAAGGTATTGATCGCGTCGATGACGCGCGACAGCGACAGCAAGCCAGCCATGATGTATTCCTCCCAGGGGTCACAGGCTTTGGGCGACGTGACCACCGGGCAACTGGTATTGCGCGGAAACTTTAGGAACAAGACCGAAAATCGGCAAAATACGCGTGCCTACCCACTACTGGGTAGGCGCTCAACTCTCGGCCCAGGTCAATCCGTTCTCGATAGCATAGCGCGTCAGTCCGGCCGTCGTCGCGATGTTGAGCTTCTTCTTGATGTTCTTGCGGTGCGTCTCCACCGTGGCAGCTGAGATACCGAGTGTCTGGGCAATATCGCGATTGCTTTTTCCTGCCGCCAGCAACAATAGAACATCATGCTCGCGTGTCGTTAGAGGCAGCGCATCCGGCGCCACCTTTCGCTCGAGGAGAACATCCGAAACACCGGAAGAGAAGTAGGTTTTGCCGTTTGCCACGGCTTCGATCGCAGCGATGATCTCGTCGGTGGAGACATCCTTGAGTATGTAACCGGATGCCCCGTGCAACACCGAGGTGGAAATATATTCGCGACTGTCGTGCATTGACAGCATCAGGATGCGCGCGTCGGGCAGTTGCTCCTTGAAGAGCTCGATCGCGTCTATGCCGCTGAGCTGCGGCATGTTGATGTCCATCAAGACCACTGCTGGCCTTTCCCTCAGCGCAATCTCAAGCCCTGCGCGTGCCAATCCGGCAGTGCCGACAATCTCAATGTGTTCATAGGTTTCCAGAACGGCCCCCAACCCGTCCAGAACCAGGGGGTGGTTGTCGATCAAAAGGACCTTGATATTTTTGCCGCTCATGCTGCTTCCTTGCCTTGCGCGCGGTTCGCCGTTGCTGACCTTGGAAGCATCGCTGTCAGGATCGTGCCGGCCGGTGTCGTCTTGATCAGTAGCAGGCCGCCGAAATGGGCCAGGCGCTCCTGCATGTTGCGCAGTCCGAGCCCGCCGCCGAGCGCTTTCTTTCCCTCGGCAATTGTTTCATCGAAACCGTTTCCGTTGTCGGAGATCGTCATGCGGACACGGCCCCCAACGTTCCAAATCCTGATGTCGACGCGGGTGGCTCCCGAATGCCGCTCCACATTGTTCAACGCCTCCTGCGCAACGCGATAAAGTGCCGTGCTCGCCTCCGGCTTCAGCATGTTCTTGAAGGGAAGCGCCTCCAGTCGGGTCTCGATGCCCGTACGCTCCGAGAAGTTGTCGCAAAGTGCCTTGAGCGCCGGCGTCAGGCCAAGGTCATCAAGCGCTCGCGGACGCAGGTCATGGGACAGGCGCCGTACCTCCTTGATCGCCCCGTTCAGCGCCTCCGCTCCGCGATCGATTGCGCGGGCGGCGTCTTCGGTCTGGCTTGCGACCTTGCGGCTCGCCAGATCGATAGCATAGCGGACGCCGATGAGGTTCTGCGATATCCCATCATGCAGTTCACGGGCAAGGCGCGCCCTTTCCTCTTCCTGCGTGTCGATAATGCGCTGTGCGAGCTGTTTAAGCTTGCTGTCTGCAAGACGGCGTTCTCTCAACGTCAGCAACATGCCGGTGGCAAAGACGATGAGAACCGCCGGCACGGCGATCAGCGCAATGATCAGAAATGTCTTGCGGACATTGGCGCGAAAATCTGCATTTGCGGCGGCGGTCTGTGCAAAGACGTCATCAAGATAGACGCCCGTTCCAAGCATCCACTTCCATTTGTCGAGGCCGGCAGCGAAGGACAGCTTGTCGGCCACCTCCCCCGAAGACGGCTTCTGCCACTTGTACTGGTGTAGGCCGCCGCCCTCCTTGGCCTTCTGAATGAGATTGGCAATAACCCTATCGCCATCGGGGTCGGTAAGATCGAGCCAGTTGTGCCCAGGCCGGAACGCCTGGCGCGGATGCACGACATTGTTGCCGTCGTAGTCATAGACAAAGAAGTAGCCATCCTTGCCGTAGTCGAGAGTGGTCAAGATGGCGCGAACCTTCTCCTTTGCTACTTCGTCGTCCGGACCTGCGGCTTCGTAGATGTCATGAATGGCAGAGAGCGCAAGATTTGTCAGATTGAGGAGTTCCGTTTCCTTGGCTTTCAGCATGTTTCGCTCGAACGTGTCGATGCTGCTTCGCACAAGCGTCGCCGATTGCCAGGTGATGAACGTTGTGACGATCAGAATGGCCAGGATCAATGGAATGATGGCCAATGCCACAATCTGATGTCTAAGGTTCACAGATCCGCCTCCCTGCCGCCTTGGTCACGCGGCGAGCTTATATATGAAACGACATCGACGGATAGCTCAAGCTTCGCCCGACCTGCAAACGTTTCGCGCAGGCGCGGCGGACTATCTGACGAAACCCATCGACTTCGACCTATTGCTTGCGAAAATTACAGGCTGCGTTACGCGGATTGAAAACGACAAAGCGGCCGGTCGCGCATTCTAATTGGCGGTCGTCCCATTCCGCAAAGCGTGGACACATCACCGGGCGCCGGTGCGGTGACCTATGCTGCAACGCCAGCCCAGGGCAGTTGCTCTTTCCTGCCTGACGGAGCTTTCATGGCTATGGTCTTTCAAAAGCCACAAAGCTGAGCAGGCTGGGGAGCGCACAGACTGATCAAACAAAATCTTCGCCGGCTGCGTGCCGGCGTGTCAGTGCAGCGGCTTTTTCTCAGCTTTGAAAAGCCGTTCTTGCCCAGACGGACATTACCATCAGGACCTGAATGAGAAGGTTCGCCGCGACCAAAGCAGAAGTGCGAGGTTCAATGCGATGCATTCCATCCAAGATGACGTTTCAGTTTCGATCATCATTGCGAACTACAACTACGCGCGCTTCTTAAAGTGCTGCATCGATAGCGCGCTGGAACAAAGCCATGACAACGTAGAAGTCATCGTTGTCGACGACGCATCGGCTGACGACAGCGCTTGTGTGATTGCGGCCTATGGCTCCAGGATCACGGCTCTCTTAAGAGAGAGCAATGGTGGGCATGCGGCTGCGTTCAACACAGGATTTGCGGTCAGCCGAGGCCAGATCGTTCTGTTTCTCGACGCCGACGACTATCTTTATCCGAACGCCGTCTCGGAGATAATCAAGGCTTGCGACGGCGATACCGCCCAGGCGCAATTCAGATTGCACATTGTCGACGAGCGCCAACGCGTCAAGGATGTGTTTCCACCTCAGGAGTTTCCCTTCGATTCAGGTGATGTCACCCCCCAGCTGTTGCAGAAGGGACGCTATCAAACCACCGTGACAAGCGGGCTGGCCTTCATGCGTTCGGCTTTGGAGGCGATCATGCCCATCCCCGAGACGGACTTTCGCCAGGGGGCGGACGGATATCTGGTCACTGTCGCGCCTCTCCACGGAAAGGTGACGTCGATCGATTCTTGCCTTGGCGCCTACCGCATGCATGGCGCCAATCATTCCGTCTTTGCAGAAAAACTTGGCCAGCGGGCACGCTGGCGGGTGGAGCACGACTTCCGCCGCATGGAAGCCTTGTCCGATCAGGCCGCTGATGTCGGCTTGACAGTACCGTTGGACGTCAGTCTTCATGATACGGTGCATCTCGAAGAGCGCTTGGCATCGCTTTGCATAGACCGCCAACGGCATCCCGTTCCCGATGATTCAAGGCTCACTCTCGGCGCTGCAGGTGCCGTGGCGAGCCTGGAAATGAATGTCTCGCTCAGACGCCGTGCCGTCCTGGCGGCCTGGTTTCTCTCCGTGGGCCTGCTTCCCCGGCACATGGCAAAGGCTCTCTTGTCGTGGAAGCTTGTCGCCTCTTCGAGACCTGCCTTCCTGTTGCGACTGTCGAAAACCATTCGCCATGCCATGGGCTAGCTGCGGAACGAGCAGCCAAACCCTCACAGAACTGGCAATGAGATCCGCAAGGCTAGATGCTACGACCGGTAGGATCGGCGGTCGTGGCGGCTGCCGGCACGCGAATCATGATTAACCCGGCCCGGCTACGAAGTCCGACCGATGCGACGATACCGGAAATTGTCGGCGCTGGACGAAGGAGCGGAATTGGCTTGGCTGATCAGCATTGCCATACGGCTATGAAGGGGTGACTTGACGCAAGCGGGGTCCGTCGCTGCGGCATCGCCCGCTATTGCCATTGCCTGGCATCTGCACCCGCCCCAATCGATGTCACGCCGCGCGCAGCTCCTGCAAGGTTCAAGCATCCAGTCGTCGCCGCGAAACGCATTGAAAGCCGGAGAATCAAGCCAGATATCCGTCAGGCTCCATTGTCCGAACCGTTCGAAATGCAAGGACGAGATGGTTGCAGCCGCGTGGCAGGGAAGTGCCGTGCCATCCGGGGCGACCATGAACGCATCACGCGCCCAGCCGCCCATACAGGGCTTCGGATAGACCGCGAAATAATCGGGAGCGACGAAGTCGATCGCGAGAACTCCCTGCAGCCGCGACTGGGCTTCTTCGACAATCTCCACTTGGCGCTCCACCGCGGCGCGATCGGGCATCAGGGCATTGCGGTTAAGAAGAGCCCAGCCTCCGTACTGCACGTTGGCGATCTCCAATCTCTCTGCCCCAAGCGAAAGGGCAAGTTCGATGAAAGCCGGCACTTCCTCTATGTTATGGCGATGGATCGGAGCATTGATCGTCAGCGGCAGGCCGAGCTCCACGACCCGCTTTGCAGTCTCAAGTTTCTTCTCGTGCGCGCCACGGTGATTGCCGATTTTCTCGGTCGTCGGCGCGTTTGCACCCTGAATGCTTAACTGCACATGATCGAGACCCGCCTCCTGCAGCGCCTCGAGCCGCCCTTCCGCTATCCCGACCCCGGCCGTAATGAGATTGGTGTAGACGCCACGTCTCGTCAGACAGCCTACAAGCTGCTCGAGATCCGGCCTAACGGTCGGCTCTCCACCGGACAGATGAACCTGTAGGACCCCAAGGTCGGCTGCCTCTTCGAAGAGAGCCAGCCATGCGTCTGTCGAAAGCTCCCTGTCCGCCTTCAACAATTCGAGCGGATTGGAGCAGTAGACGCATTGCAGGGGACAGCGATGCGTAAGCTCGGCCAGCATGCTGATTGGCGGCAGAAGTCTTTCATTCATAGCGTCACCAGAAATCTGTCTGACCATTCCTGCAGGAATTCTTCGACATCGGGAGCAATGTCCTGGCGAGGCGCATCGTATTG
The DNA here is from genome assembly GCF_000816845.1 of Rhizobium gallicum bv. gallicum R602sp. NCBI lineage: Bacteria > Pseudomonadati > Pseudomonadota > Alphaproteobacteria > Hyphomicrobiales > Rhizobiaceae > Rhizobium > Rhizobium gallicum. The sequence goes on from NZ_CP006880.1 coordinate 1,639,309, forward strand.
CCCCGCAAGCTCATCGATGATTTGCGGCACCGTGTGCTGGCCATCACACAGTCTCAGGATATCAAGACTGACCTCATCCGGCCAGAAAACCTTTTCCGGCGACAAGACCGCCCAGGCGCTGCGCACCGGATCAAACTGCAGCCGGACGTGACGCTTCAGATGCGGCTTTGACTGCGCGGACAAAACGGTCCGCTGGCGACGGGTCTGCATCATCTTGCCTCCGGCACGAAGGCGCCCGGCGGAATGTTGCCACCGTCTCGATAGGCATAGTCGAGTGCATCGAGCATTGCCCACAAGATATCGCATTTGAAAATGAGGGCATTTATGACCTCCTGCTGCTTTCCCGGTTCCGTCGCGTGCGCAAGGACATAGGCGAGCGCAAAGTCAGAATCGCGTGGCGCCTGCTTCAGCCTCGGTGTGAAATAAGCCAGGATATCTTCGCTCACATAGCTGTATTTTGCCAGCATGGCCGGAACGCGCTCGCCGATGATCACAGGGGCGAACAATTCCGTCAGGGACGAGGCGACGGCTTCCAAAAGGCTGCGATTGGTACAGAAAGACAGATAAGCTCCTACGGCAAAGCGGGTCGCGGGCAGAGCACGGCGCTCGCTCTTCACCAGCTCCTCGTTAAGCCCCAGCCCGCTTGCCAGCTTGAGCCAACGAGCGATGCCGCCGTCCCAACCGGTTACCCCATCATGATCTTCGATCCTTCGGCGCCATTCCGCGCGTAATTCCGGGTCCTCCGCACGGCTGACGATCATTGCGTCCTTGCGCGGGATCATCGCCTGATAACAGTACCGGTTGAGCGCCCATGCCTGAAGCTCGGCCTTGGTCAATGCGCCTGCCATCATTCGGTGGTGGAAAGGGTGCTTGTTGTGGTATCGCTCCTCTCCCACCTGACGCAGGGTCGCTTCGAGTGCGGCGGGCGTCAACCCGTTTCGCGCCGCGTCTGCAAACTTGCTCATATGCCGATCTCCATCCCGTCGTAGCCGATCTCCCATCCCCCTGCCCTCACGACTGCTGCTTCGGGAGAGCGCTCATCGAGGATCGGGTTGGTGTTATTGATGTGAACATAGACGCGCCGCGCTGGCGCGATATCGGCAAGCAGGGCCATGGAGCCGTCAGAGCCGGCGATGTGCATGTGTCCCATGCGCCGGCCCGTTTTGGTCCCGACGCCCGCACTCAGCATCTCATCATCCGTGTAGACCGTACCGTCGAACAGCAGACAGGACGCCGCGGCAATCTTCTTTTTCAGGTGGGCGTCGATGCTCGCACAACCAGGAATATACAATGCCGAGGAATGACAGTCCTCCTGAACAATACGCAGCCCGACTGTATCGCCCTCTTCCGTCCCGAACCCCTCCTGCGCCCGGCCCGCATCTTCAAGAAACAGCGCAATCTTGCCCGGAACCGGAAAGGCTTCCACCACGATGGATGTCGGCTTGCCGTGCCAGTCCGCAATGGGGGTCGGCACGTTGAGCAAAAGTTCGCGGCGCTCGACCAATTGCCGGTCCAGAACGTTGAAAATGCTGTTTTCCTCGATCACCCGAAGAACCCGGGCGGTTGCATAGATGACAAAACGATGCCGCTCGCGCAGGCTCAATAGTCCGGCTATATGGTCGACATCGGCATTGGTCAGGACAACAGCCTGGATGGGCGAGGCCCGCAAGGGACCCTCCTCCATCGGCTGCAGCTCCAAAGCGGCAGCAATCTGTTCGCGAATGTCCGGGGATGCGTTGAAGAGAATCCAATCTTTGCCATCGGCGGATACGCCAAGGCTCGATTGGGTCCGTCGCCGAAAACCGCCTTCACCGTTGCGCACGGCGCGGCTCAGCCGATAATTGCAGTTCCATTGTGGAAATCCGCCTCCTGCCGCGGAGCCGAGGATCTTCAGCCGCATGTGATGGTGCTTCCTTCCGACGGCAGCCGCTCCACGCAGACAAGCCGCATGGAGCGGGAGATGCGCTTATTTCTTAGCCTTGAGTTCGGCGGAACGGTAACGTGACATTTCCATTCCGACGCACACGACGCATGTCGTCGGCTTCTTCCAACTTTTCTTCATAAGCTTCTCCTCTTTACTCTGCCCGAGATCAACCATTGATCTCCTCCCGGCATCGTGCGCCTTCGGCGCAAGCTCTGAAATCTCAACAACATTCGCATCTGCCATGTGGAGAAAATCCGAATGCCGTCGCTCTAGCCCTTGATCTGGTTACCGGCTTCGTCGATGAGCGGGACCTGATATTGCAGCAGAATCCGGTTTATCTCCGATTGGTTCTCCCGGATCACCTTGTTCAGCGTCCGTTTCCACTCCTGATCGGACGGACGCACGCCCATAGTGATGCGATAGGACATACGACCGGCCTTTTCTTTGAGAAGCGGCACCACGACAAGTTCCGGATTGATCTCCTTGACGTAATAGCCGGCCATCGGTCCCCAGAGGATAGCGACGTCGATGACGTCCTTTTCGAGGTCCTTCAACATGACCTCGGCCATGGACGGCGTCGAGCGGGTATCCACCATCAACGGGTAGGGCTTGGCGTTGCGCATCAGCTTGGCCCTCGCCAGGTTGGCGCTCGGCGGGGTTCCCGCGACGATCCCGATCCGCTTGTCGGCGATTTTGGGATCCTCGAGGCTTTCCAAGCCTTCCAGACCGCTACTCTTCTTGAAGATCATGACATAGGTGGATCGGTAATAGGCGTTGGTGTTCTGCACCAGTTCGTCGCCCTGGGCATAACCCATGATGACATCGCACCGGTTGGCTCTCAGCGTATTGCGGACGAAGCCGGTCGCCATCGGATACCAGGTATAGGAGACCGATTTGCGTTGGGTTTTGGCCGCCACCAGTTCAGCCAGCTTGTTTTCGAAGCCTTCGCCGCTTTCATCCGTAAACGGCATGTTTGAGGGATCGGCACAAACACGCAGCACGTCCGGATCGACCAGTTCGCCCGCCGCGCCGATCCCGGCACCTTGCGCAAATACCGCGGTCGGGATCGTGGCAACCACCGCGACCACGAACAGAATATGATGACCGCACAATTTGCTTGGCGACATTAGATCAGCTCCCCATACAGGATTTTTCGTGCTCTTTCGCCGCTTGCGGCTTGTCAGCCTTCTTGGGCGGACGACCGCGCGGCGCGTCGCCGACGGCCCGGGCGCGCAGATAGACGTAGATGTCGTCGAGGTAGCAGTAGACATTCTTGTTTTCGCCGAACGCCGGCATGACGTTTTCCTTGCCGCCACCGACATTCTTGCGGCCTTCCGCGACGATCGACAGGAAGGTTCCGTAGTCCATGTTTTTCATGGTGTTGGCGAGCGCAGGCGCATAGCTCGAGCCGACGCCGTCCGGTCCATGGCAGACATGACAGTCGGAATGATAGCGCCGGTAGCCGCTGAAGGTATACCAGTCGACCGTCCCGTCATCCTGGATCTTGAATGTTGGATTGCCTTCCGCATCGACATATTTGCCATCCTGTTCGCTGACGGCTGCGGCTTTCTGCTTGTCGTCGGCGGCAAGGATGACGCTCGAACCAATAATAGACATCGCAAGCACTAACACTGTTTTGCGCACTGACATTCGGACCTCTTTCTCATTCGCCACCAATACAGCCTTGCTGTCGCGATGCGGCGTTGACAGGAGAGTTGTGGTTTGCGTGGCGAATTCGAGGGCCCGCCGGGGGAAATCCCGGTCTTCCGGGCCCTCGCTTCTCTACCAGCCGCCTCGACCAAGAGGTCGGCGTGCTATGGGTTCCCGTAGATCAATCCGGGAGACCGAAGACGGTGAGCTGACCGCCCAGCGTCGTGTAGTCGGCAAGAGCGGCATAGCCGCCGACAGCGCCGAGACCTGCCGTCGAGATCGACTTTTCTTCCTCGGCCGGAGCCTTCTGACCGGCAACGGCCTGCTGCCAGGCTGCAGCACCTTCCGCACCCAAAAGACCACCGGCAAGTCCGATGCCGGCCCATCCTCCAACACCCGACAGCACGGCAACATACTGCTTGCCCTTGTGCTCGAAGGTGTTGATGTTGCCGATAATGCCGGACGGGGTCTTGAACTTGTAGAGTTCCTTACCGTCCTTATCGACAGCCTTGATGTAGCCTTCCAGCGTGCCGTAGAAGATGACGTCGCCATCGGTCGACAGTGCACCCGACCACACAGAGAACTGCTCGGGCTTCGACCAGACGATCTCACCCTTGGCGGCATCCCAGGCGATGAAGTTGCCCATGCCGCCATGGCTGTTGGGAGCCGGGTACATCGATACCGTTGCCCCCACATAGGGCTGACCGGCGGTATAGCTGACCTGGTAAGGCTCGTAGTCCATGCAGACATGGTTGGTCGGCACGTAGAACAACCCGGTCTTCGGCGAGTAAGAGGCCGGCTGCTGGTCTTTCGTTCCAAGTGCGGCCGGGCAGACGCCCGTCGTATTGGTGTCCTCGCCGTTCTGCTGCGTCGAGTACTGGGCAACCACCTGCGGGCGGCCATACTCCTTGCTCTTCGGATCCATGACGACTTCCGTCGCCCAGTTGACGGCCGGATCGTATTTCTTGGCAACGAGCAACTCGCCGTTTGCGCGATCCATCGTATAGGCGAAGCCGTTGCGATCGAAGTGCACCAGCACGTCGCGTTTCTGGCCGCCGACGTCCATGCCGTCGACGAGGATCATCTCGTTGACGCCATCGAAGTCCCATTCGTCATGCGGGGTCATCTGGTAGACCCACTTGGCCATGCCTGTATCCGCATCACGCGCGAATATGGTCATCGACCATTTATTGTCGCCCGGTCGCTGAACCGGGTTCCAGGTCGACGGGTTGCCGGTCCCGTAGTAGACCAGGTTGAGCTTCGGATCGAAGGCATACCAGCCCCAGGTCGTTCCGCCACCCTGCTTCCATTGCTCGCCTTCCCAACTGCTGACGCCCGAATCCTTGCCGACCGGCTTGCCCAGATGAGTGGTCTTTTCCCCATCCATCAAGGTTTCCGAGTCAGGACCGGTCGAATATGCCTTCCAGGCAACCGAACCGTCTTTGAGATTATAGGCGGTCACATGGCCACGCACACCGAACTCGCCGCCCGATATGCCGATCAGCACCTTGTCATTGAAGACCATGGGTGCGCTGGTTCCGCTCTCTCCCTTACCGCCGGCCGTATCCTCGCCGTTCTTCACCGACCACACGACCTTGCCGGTCTTGGCGTCGAGCGCAACGACTGTCGTGTCGGCCTGGTTGAGAATGACCTTGCCATCGCCATAGGCAACGCCACGATTGACCGTGTCGCAGCACATGATCGGGATGACGTTGGGATCCTGCTTGGGCTCATACTTCCACAGGATCTTGCCGTCATTGTTGAGATCGAGAGCATAGACGGTATTTGGGAACGGCGCATGGACATACATCACGTCGCCGATCACCAGAGGTCCACCTTCATGACCGCGTAGCACGCCGGTCGAGAATGTCCATTTGACCTGGAGGTTCTTCACATTGTCCTTGTTGATCTGGTTCAATTTCGAAAACCGGGTATTGGCATAGTCACCCGTCGGAATCGCCCAGTTTTTGGAATCGGAGATCAATTTTTGGACCTCGTCGTTGGCAGTAACTCCTCCCGCCAATGACAAAGATACCGCAGTCGTCACCAATGCCGATTTTATGAAGCTTGCACGTACACGCATTTAGTCCTCCCTAAGTTCGCAAGGATGACGAGTTATAACGGCGCCTGTTCAGCGACCCGCGTCATCGGTTCAGCGTGTGGGAAGTATTTCCGGCAGCGTGTCACGACCTAAGCCAGGCGCGCGGAGGGCACCGTTACCGCCCACCCGCTTGGCCTACGAAGACAGTCACCACTCCCTTGACGGTAACGTCCTTGAAGCCGGAAACAAATAGACCATAAGAGATAGATTTGCTTTCTGCAAGCGTGTTTGTTCAGCAATATTCGCTGCGTTGCAGCATCAATTTTGTGCAATGCAATATTAATATTGTCTGATTACTGTAAAACTACTGCCAATGTATCGACGTCATTGAAATTATGCTATAATAACACTGAATATCATCTTTGTCAGACAGAAAACTGCTCTGCATGAAAGGAACCGCCATGATCGCGCTTAAGACACTTGGTATCGCGACCTTCGCACTTGCAGCAATCAGCTTCACGCATCCGGTGGCGGCGGGAACCCGTTATCCGACCAACGTCATTGCAGAATATGTCTATGCCTGCATGAAGGCGAACGGCGAAAATCGGGCGATCCTCGACCGTTGCTCGTGTTCGATCGACGTCATCGAATCGATTCTGCCCTATGAACGCTATGAGACGGCCTCCACCTTTAAGCAAATGGGGCTCCTCACCGGTGAAAACGGCGCATTGTTCCGCGAAAGTGCCCCCGCAAAGGCTGCGACGGCGGAGCTGAGAAGAGCCCAGGCCGAAGCTGACATACGATGCTTCTAAATCGGATTTCGGTTCCTGGACTAGCTCCATCTCGGGCAGCATGACCATCGAGGGAGAGCAGATTGATGCGGCTCCTGCATCCTGTGGACTTTATCAGCAATTATTAAAATGCCGTAGTCTCGCCAAAGGGAATCGGACACTATCGGTCTATGCGCGATATCTCACGGCCGTTCACTACCGACGACAATCTCGAAAGGCACATACGCTGCCAGGAGGCGTTGCAGTTCGCGTTCCTCGACCTGATAGCGGCAGCCGTTGCCGTCGGCTGGAACGAGCGTGAGGCGATTGTCGCGGTCTTGGATCTTGCCGACAATCATATGCTGGCACTGGCGGCAAACGATGGCATGTCCGCCTTGCTCGATGCCTTGAAGAAGGCGCCTCGACGCTCATCGCAATAAGAACATATGGTCCGCGATCGAGTGGTTAATATCGCGTCCTTTTTTGTTGGGACAGAGTTTTAATGCCCAATTGGCTTTGCCCGCATCGCGCGACCTATCACGGGCCGCGGACTGGTGAGTAACAGAGGGTAGTCAAACCGACAGAGCGCGTGAAGGGGGCATCGTTATTTCACTTCCTGACTTTCTGGAACATCGCCTTTCGTGACCGCTCAGTGGAAGACTGGCGACCGACACGGCCCATCTCCTATCGCGTTCAGCTCTTATGTTTGCCGCCCTGCGGGTTGCTTTTCGTTGCGGCCTTGATCTGATTGGCGAACGTACTCTCCACCTTCATCGGAGACTTCTCCTGTTTCGGTTTCCGCGCTTCACGGTTGCCTCTTACTTGTCCTTTAGCCATTGGTGCGATCCTTTTTGAAGTTAGAATTGATGTGTGAGGACAGATTCACAAGATTCCGATACGACCATTTCGATGTCCTCGGTGAGCGAGCCCACGAGAACTATTTGGTGGTCCCGCGTAGGTGCTACATGGCCGGCCAGCTTATTGGAGTGGCGCCCGAAGCATGTTGAGCTCAAACGAAGACATGTATGAAAGATCGAACACGGAAGACATTCTGTCCTCCTTTGAGAAGGCTAGGGTGTGGGGCCTTCGATCAGCAGTCCCGTAATTAAGACTGCTGAAGAACGGACCATGCGCTCTTCCCATTCTCAATACAACTGAATTCGGAAAAGGCGCGTTGGTGACGCGGGACATGAAACTGGCGACGAGAAGCCGACGATCCGATCGGTCAGCATCACTGCCTCGCGAAAACGTTGCCATCAGCACAGGCTCGGGAGCGACGGGAGAGTAAGTTGCTGTTCGCTCACCCAAGGGAGACGAGGCGAACAACTGATCGAGGATCTCGCATGCGAGGTTTTAGGTGTGGCCAGGCTGCCGTCCCCCAGGAGGAGAAACCGAAAAAACCACCCGCGACCTCCCGCAGCTGCAGGTTTCTATGCATGATCCCGGCTCGAAAGGAGCCCTCATCTGCGCGACGTTTAATGCGCCTTTCCAGCCGGTGCCCGCATTGCGGCGGATCGTCGGATTTCCCTCTTAGATCTCTGTACCCTTCGGTGGATACTCGCACCGCCATCGCACGACGCGCAAGTTCGGATGCTCCTCGGACCACTTGGCAATCTGAGGAGGCGCCTGGGCCATGCAGGCCATCAAGCTTCCCCTGTTTTCGAAATGAAGATGTTCATCCCGGCAGCTCGAAGGCCTGTCCGCAATACAAATTGTCAAGACGAGTTCGATAAATATCATGTCGCACCTTTCGACCAAGGAGGCCGCGCCGCAGCAATCTCTCAGGCACCGCAGCCGGGACCGCCAACCAGCCGCGCCCCCGCGGTGCTGGAAGAGGTAAGGGTATGAAGAGGCTAAAAGCTTCACTCCGGCCCGTCAATCGCGACCTTCGTCCGGCGCGATCAATGAGGGTTCAATGGCTTATCAAAGGGTTGACTTACATTCCCTGGCGGGTAACTTTTTTGCCGGATCGCAAGTCTGCCGCCACCGTACGGAAGGCCATGCGATCCAAAATGGCTGGCGCCGGTGGAGGAACAGCAGCGCCTGCCTTCGTCAAAGGGCACCCTTGGCGAAATGAGGAAATATCATGAACTATCATATCCTTCTGATCGGTGTATCAGTTGCGATCTTTTCTGCCTGCGGGGTCAATGCTCAGGAGGGAGATGCCAACGCAGGCGCAACGGTGTTCAACAAGTGCAAGATCTGTCATAGTGCCGACACTGACCAGAACAAGGTAGGCCCGTCTTTGAACGGTGTGATCGGCAGGACTGCCGGCTCGCATCCCGGGTTTTCTTATTCCAAGGCAATGACCGATGCGGGCAAGGCCGGCCTGAAGTGGGACGAGGCATCGTTGCGCGACTACCTCCACAATCCGAAGGCGAAGGTGAAGGGCACCAAGATGGCTTTTGCTGGCCTGAAGGACGATGCCGACATCGCCAATCTCCTCGCTTATCTCGAGCAATTCCAGAAGAAGCAATAAAAAAGAAGACCGCCGGCAGTCGCCGGCGGTCTCATCACCCCTTGACTTGCTCGGCTTACGCTGCCTGCTGCGCCAGCGCCTTGTCTGCCTGTCGGCGGATCGCTTGGATATTGCCCGCATAGGCCGACGCGTCATTGTCTGCGAATATGGCCGAGCCCGAAACAAGAACGTCGGCACCGGCAGCAGCGATCAGCGGCGCGGTTTCGGCGGTAATTCCGCCATCGACTTCTATATGGATCGGGCGATAACCGATCAACGCGGCCACGCGGCGCACCTTTTCGGCGACCGCTGGGATGAAGGCCTGACCGCCGAAGCCGGGATTGACGGTCATCAACAGGACGAGGTCCAGCCGGTCGAGCACGTATTCGATCACGCTTTCAGGCGTCGACGGATTGAGCGCGACGCCTGCCTTCTTCCCGAGATTGCGGATCGCCTGAAGCGTTCGGTCGAGGTGGGGCCCAGCCTCCGCATGGACCGTGATGTAATCGCAGCCGGCAGCGGCGAAGGCGGCGAGATAGGAATCGACCGGCGCAATCATGAGATGACAGTCGAACACGGCGTCCGTCCGGTTACGGATCGATTTGACGACCGGCGGCCCGAATGTGATATTGGGTACGAAATGACCATCCATGACATCGAGATGGATCCAGTCTGCGCCCGCCTTGATGACCTCCTCCACCTCATCACCCAACCGGGAAAAATCTGCCGAAAGGATGGAGGGGGCAATGATCGATTTGCGGCTCATGACCTGGCCTCCTCTTGTCTTGCTGCGCTGTTGAAGACGCGACTGGCCTGGATGTCTTCGGCAACGATGGTGGACAGCACCTTGGCATCAATCGGGCCGGCGGAAGTCTCAAACAGCCGGTTTGCCTGACGCAGGCGCGCGCGATCGAGGGCGTTGCGGATAGAGCGCGCATTGGCAAAATGCGGTTGGCGGCGCCGAAGGGCGATATATTCTTCCATGGCGGCGCGGGCCCTGGCGTCGAAACGATAGTTCTGCTTGGTAAGTGTCGCCTCGGCGATCCGCAGCAGTTCGTCGTCGGTGTAATCGGGAAAGTCTATATGATGAGCGATACGCGAACGAAAGCCTGGATTGCTTTCGAAGAAGCGCTCCATCCGGTCGGCGTAACCGGCCAGTATGACGACGAAATCCTCACGCTGGTGCTCCATGACCTGCAGGAGGATCTCGATCGCTTCCTGGCCGTAGTCGCGCTCGTTTTCCTGCCTGTAGAGATAATAGGCCTCGTCGATGAAGAGGACACCCCCCATCGCCTTTTTCAGGATCTCCTTCGTCTTCGGCGCCGTGTGGCCGATATATTGCCCCACCAGGTCGTCACGCGTCACCGATACCAGATGCCCCTTTCGGATGTAGCCGAGGCGATGGAGCAGATCGGCCATGCGCAATGCAACGGTCGTTTTCCCAGTCCCGGGATTGCCGCTGAAGCTCATGTGCAACGTCGGCGTTTCATGGGCGAGACCGAGACGCTTGCGCGCGCGTTCGACCAAAAGCAGGGCCGCGGTTTCCTTGATCCGCTGCTTGACCGGTGCAAGGCCGATAAGAGAATTGTCCAACTCGTCGAGGAGCTCCTTGACACCGGACTCGACATATTCCGCCCGCAGATCGATGGCTGAGGGCTCCTCGTCATCGATCTTAGGTCTCTTGGGGACCGCATCAGCCATAACGTTCTCCCGCCGGCCGGTCTGCCGCATAAGAACGCGTGGTGTAATGGAGCCGTCTGCCGGCCGCCTCCTGCCGCTCAAGCCGGAATCCTGGCTCTTGCGCGGGACGATTGACGATGAATGAGAGGCGAACGGACTCCCATCCATGGCTGCTGTCGAAGGCGACGAGCCGGATATAGCGGTCGCCATAGACCTTCCGGCACTCGTTCAGCTCCATTATCAGCGCGGCTGCGTCCGCATTGTCAAACATCGGGTGACCCCACATGTCCCAATAAGTGTTGCGGGGATGGGGATCATCGGTGAATTCGAGGCTCGTCGCCCAGCCCTTGTCGATGCAGTATTGCGCCTGCCGGGCGATCTGCTCGTCCGTCAGCGGCGGCAGGAACGAGAATGCTCCCTGGGTGATATGCATGTGAGGTCTCCTATTCTGCTGCTGTGGCCGTCGGCACGAAATCCGGCGTGTCGGTCGAGGTGTAGTTGAAGGTCACGTCCTTCCAGACGTCGAGGGCCTGCTGCAATGGTCGGCAGAGGCGCGCCGCCTCGCGCAGGATCTCCGGTCCCTCGTGCACGATGTCCCTCCCCTCGTTGCGGGCAAGCACCATGCATTCGAGCGCAACGCGGTTGGCAGTGGCGCCGGCGGCAATGCCCATCGGATGCCCAATGGTGCCGCCGCCGAACTGCAGCACGACATCTTCACCAAGAAGGTCCAAGAGCTGATGCATCTGCCCTGCGTGGATGCCGCCGGAAGCAACGGGCATCATGCGGTTGAGAGAGGCCCAATCCTGCTCGAAGAAGATGCCGTTCTCCAAACGCATCGGATTGAAGCCTTCGCGGCAGACGTCGTAGTAGCCGCGTGTCGTTGCGGGATCGCCTTCCAGCTTGCCGACAACGGTTCCGGCGTGAATGTGGTCGACGCCTGCAAGCCGCATCCACTTGGCGATCACCCGGAAGGACACGCCATGTGTCTTCTGGCGCGTATAGGTCGAGTGTCCGGCGCGATGAAGATGCAAGATCATGTCATTGCGACGTGCCCATTTTGCCATGGATTGGATCGCCGTGTAGCCGATGACCAGGTCGATCATGACGATGACCGATCCAAGCTCCCTGGCAAATTCAGCCCGCTCGTACATGTCCTCCATGGTGGCTGCCGTGACGTTCAAATACGTTCCCTTGATTTCGCCGGTCTCGGCCTGGGCCTTGTTGACCGCCTCCATGCAGTAGAGGAAACGTTCGCGCCAATGCATGAAAGGCTGCGAATTGATGTTCTCGTCATCCTTTGTGAAATCCAACCCGCCCTTCAGCGCTTCATAGACCACGCGGCCGTAGTTGCGTCCCGAAAGGCCAAGCTTCGGTTTCACGGTCGCGCCAAGCAGCGGGCGACCGAACTTGTCCAAGCGCTCGCGCTCGACGACGATGCCGGTCGCAGGCCCCTGGAAAGTCTTCACATAGGCGACCGGAAACCGCATGTCCTCCAATCGCAATGCTTTCAACGGCTTGAAGCCGAAGACGTTGCCGATGATCGATGCGCTCATGTTGGCAATCGAGCCTGGCTCGAACAGGTCGAGGTCATAGGCGATATAGGCGAAATACTGGCCTTGCGCATTCGGCACAGGATCGAGCCTGTAGGCCTTTGCGCGATATTTTTCGGTTGCCGTCAGCCGGTCCGTCCACACGACCGTCCAGGTGGCGGTGGAGGATTCGCCCGCGACGGCCGCGGCAGCCTCGACTGGATCGACGCCGTCCTGCGGCGTGATGCGGAAGAGTGCGATGATATCGGTATCCTTCGGCTCGTAATCAGGCTCCCAGTAGCCCATTTTCTTGTATTCCATCACGCCAGCTCTGTAGCGTTCCGCACCTGTGACGGTTTGCGATTTATTGGCCATGACTTTGTCCTCTCGTTGTCTTCTGGATCGCCGATCAGGCGGCTTTGGCTGCTGTGGTTTTCGGATCGAGTTCGCCCGCGGCATAGCGTCTCGCCATCTCATCTAAGGCAATGACCTTGATCCTTGAGGCGTTGCCCGCCGTGCCGAAACGTTCGAAGCGGTCACGGCAGAGATTGCGCAAGGCATCCATTGCAGGTTTCAGGAATTTTCGCGGATCGAATTCCTCCGGATGCTCAGCGGCGATCTTGCGAAACTGCCCCGCCATCGCCATGCGACAGTCGGTATCGATGTTGACCTTGCGGACACCATGGCGAATGCCGCGCTCGATCTCCTCGACGGGCACGCCGTAGGTCTGCGGCATTCGTCCTCCGAAGCGGTTGATGACGTCCTGCATTTCCTGCGGGACCGAGGATGAGCCGTGCATGACGAGATGCGTGTTCGGCAGCTTGAGGTGAATTGCCTGGATGACGCCCATTGCCAGAATGTCGCCGTCCGGCGCCCTGGTGAACTTGTAGGCGCCATGAGACGTGCCGCAGGCGATCGCCAGCGCATCGACGCCGGTGCGCGCGACGAAATCGACGGCCTGGTCAGGATCCGTCAGAAGCTGCTCATGTGATAGAGCACCTTCAGCGCCATGACCGTCCTCGGCAGCGCCGGTACCGCTCTCCAGCGAACCGAGAACACCTAGCTCCCCTTCGACCGAGACGCCCAGCCAATGGGCAATGTGCGTGACCCGTTCGGTGATCGCGACATTATACTCATAAGACGAAGGTGTTTTGGCATCCGCTTCGAGAGAGCCATCCATCATCACCGAGGTGAAGCCGTGGCGTATCGCCGTCATGCAGGTCGCTTCGTCGCTGCCATGGTCCTGATGGACGCAGATGGGTATGGCCGGATAGATTTCCGAAAGCGCCTCGATCATGCGCGCCAGCATAATGTCCTTTGCATAGGCGCGGGCACCCTTGGAGGCTTGGAGAATAACGGGAGCGTCACAGGCGGCAGCCGCCTCCATAACCGCAAGCCCCTGCTCCATATTGTTGATATTGAAGGCGGGAACTCCATAACCGTATTCCGCTGCATGATCGAGCAGCTGGCGTAGTGCGATGCGGGCCATAAGCCTGCTCCTTTCACGTTGAACTGTCCGGCCGGCCTGATCAGACCTCAGGCCGCAAGTCTCAGCGCCGCCTCCACGACGGCCCCGGGGGTGATGCCGAAATGGTCATAGAGTGCGGCGGCAGGAGCGCTGGCACCGAAGCCCTCCATGCCGATGAAAATGCCACCGTCTCCAAGGTATCGGTCCCAACCGAGGCGCGCCGCCGCTTCGATGCCGATCCGCGGTGCGGTTCCGAGCACTGCCTCGCGGTATTCGGACGGTTGTTGTTCGAATAGCTCCCAGCACGGCATGGACACCACCCTCGCGCCGATGCCGTGTGCAGCTGAAAGCATATCGGCAGCAACACAGGCAATTTCGACCTCGGAACCGGTCGCGAGGAGCGTGATGGGGGATGGTTGCGAGGTCGCGCGCAGGATGTAGGCGCCGCGCGCAGAACGGTTTTCTTCGCTATTGGCCGGGCGACACATCGGCAGGTTCTGCCGCGACAGCACAATCAGGCTCGGACGATTGCGGTCCTTGAGGGCCTGCTCCCAGCATTCGGCCGTCTCGACGATGTCGCACGGACGATAGACGTTCAGGTTGGGTGTCGCGCGCAGCATTGCCAGATGCTCGATCGGCTGATGGGTCGGTCCGTCTTCTCCAAGGCCGATCGAGTCATGCGTCATGACGTAGATGACCTGCTGCCCCATGAGTGCCGAGAGGCGGATGGCGCCGCGCGCGTAGTCGGAGAAGGCGAGAAAGGTGCCGCCATAGGGAATGAACCCGCCATGCAGGGCAAGGCCGTTCATCGCAGCCGCCATCGCGTGTTCGCGGATACCATAATGGATATAGCGGCCGGCGTAACTTCCCGGCTTGATCGGCTCCATTCCCGCGGTCAGTGTCAGGTTGGAATGGGTTAGGTCCGCCGAGCCGCCGATCGTCAAATCCGTCGCGGCGTTGATGATGCCAAGAACCATTTCGGAGGCCTTGCGCGTGGCGACCTTGGTCGCCTTGGCCTGATGCGTTCGACGAAACTCGGCAAGTTCATCGAAGAGTGATGTGTCGATCTCACGGCCTATGGTTCTCACGAAGGCGGCGCCTTCGGGAGCTGAAGCAACCCGGTTGAGCCATTTGGCCCGCTCGGCTGCCCCGCGTGCGGCAGCATCGCTCCAGCGCTCCAAAATAGCCTCAGGAACCTCAAAGGGCGCCGCTCTCCATTTCAGGACGTGTCTTGCCGCGGCGACTTCGGCCTCGCCGAGCGGCGCGCCATGCGTCTTCTCCGACCCCTGAAGATTTGGAGCGCCCTTGCCGATGATGGTACGGCAGGAAATGAGCGACGGCTTGTTCGAAACTCTTGCCCGGGAAATCGCCCGGCCAATCGCATCGAAATCGTGCCCGTCGATCTCCTGAACGTCGAAGCCCGCCGCCTGGAAGCGTGCCAGCTGATTCATCGAGGTCGAGAGGCTGGTGGGGCCGTCGATCGAGATGGAATTGTTGTCCCAGAACACGATCAGCCGCGACAGCTTCAGATGGCCGGCAAGATCGATCGCTTCATGGCTGATGCCCTCCTGCAGGCATCCGTCACCGGCAATGACATAGGTATGGTGATCAACGAGCCCGTCGCCATAGCGCGCATTGGACACGCGCTCGGCAAGCGCCATGCCGACCGCCGTTGCGATACCCTGGCCCAATGGACCCGTGGTCGTCTCGATGCCGAGGGCGTGACCGTGCTCGGGATGCCCGGCAGTCCTGGCGCCTAGCTGGCGGAACCGCTGCAGCTCCTCGACCGTCATATCCTCATAGCCGATCAGGTAGTGAAGCGCATACTGCAGCATCGAACCGTGGCCGGCCGAAAGAACGAAGCGATCACGATCGGGCCAATCGGGGTGGGAAGGATCGATCTTGATGAAGCGATTGAACAGCACCGTTGCGACGTCGGCCATGCCCATCGGCATGCCAGGATGGCCGGAATTGGCCTTTTGAACGCCATCCATGGCAAGCGCTCTGATGGCATCGGCCATGTCTTGTTCCGTTACGA
This sequence comes from Rhizobium gallicum bv. gallicum R602sp, assembly GCF_000816845.1. Taxonomy (NCBI): domain Bacteria; kingdom Pseudomonadati; phylum Pseudomonadota; class Alphaproteobacteria; order Hyphomicrobiales; family Rhizobiaceae; genus Rhizobium; species Rhizobium gallicum. The sequence continues at coordinate 1,654,867 of NZ_CP006880.1, forward strand.
TAGCGGGTTCGATAATGCTCTGCGGCTGGAGTTGCGTGTTCATCGCTTTCATCCTCATGAGGTGCGGCTTTTGCGTTCGATCAGTTGCATGATCAGGGGTGTCAGGATCAGCTGCATGGCGAGATCGAGCTTGTTTCCCGGCACCACGATAGAATTGGCGCGTGACATGAACGAGTCGTGGATCATCGACAGCAGATAGGGGAAATCGATGCCGCGCGGTCTGGCGAAGCGGATGACGAGCATCGATTCGTCAGGCGTCGGTATCCAGCGCGCGATGAACGGGTTGGACGTGTCGACGATCGGAACCCGCTGGAAGTTGATATCGGTCAGCGTGAACTGCGGCGTGATGTAGCGGACATAGTCGGGCATGCGCCGCAAGATGACGTCCATGACTGCTTCCGTGGAATAGCCGCGAGCTTCGCGATCACGGTGGATCTTCTGGATCCATTCGAGATTGATGACAGGCACGACGCCGATCTTCAGGTCGGCGTGACGGGCGAGATTGACCTTGTCCGTCACCGCGCACCCGTGCAGCCCTTCATAAAAGAGCAGGTCGCTTTTCGGAAAATCGCGCCATGGCGTGAAGCAGCCCGGCGGGACGTCAAAGCGCGCGGCCTCCTGTTCATCGTGGATATAGGTCCTTGTGTGGCCCGTGCCGCTGCGACCATATTCCTCGAAAACGGCTTCGAGCGTCTCCAGTTCGTTGGCCTCTGCGTTGAAATGGGTGAAATTTGGATTGCCGTTCCGTTCCTCCTCGGCCACCTTTTCCTTCATGGCCTGCCGGTCGTACCGGTGAAATGCGTCTCCCTCGATGAAGGCAGCTTCGATTTTCTCGCGCCTGAAGATCTGTTCGAAAATCCGCTTGACCGACGTGGTTCCGGCGCCCGACGATCCGGTAATCGAAATAATGGGATGCCTTGCCGACATGTCTTGTTCTCCGATCAGGCCCTGAAGAGACCGCGATTGCTGAAGAGCGGTGCACGCTCGGCAATATTGCTCGGCTCGGTGTGGTAGCGCCCGATGCGCATGACCTCCCGCGCCGAGCCGAAGACCAGCGGAACGCGCTGGTGCAGTGACGTGGGCGTCACGTCCAGAATACGGCTGATCGTGTCGGTGGCGGCTCCGCCGGCCTGCTCAATAAGGAAAGCAATGGGATTGGCCTCGTAGACCAGCCGCAGCCGGCCCTCGCCATAGCCCCTGCGCGTGTCGCCGGGATAGAGATAAACGCCGCCGCGCATGAGGATGCGATAGGCATCGGCGGCAACGGCCGCGATCCACCGCATGTTGAATTCCTTTTCACGCGGCCCTTCCGTCCCCTTCAGGCAATCATCGACATAAAGCCTGACGGCCTCGTCCCAATGACGATAGTTGGAGGCATTGATCGCGAATTCCTGGGTCCTCGGTGGAACGACCACGCTTTCGTGGGCATGAACGAATACGCCGCCACCTGAGGAAAAGACGAAGACGTGGGTGCCGCTGCCGAGGCTGAGAACCAACGCAAGCTGCGGGCCGTAGATGAAAAAGCCGGCGGCGAGCTGGGCGTCTCCCCGTTGGAAGAAGGAGGCGTTAGGCTCGCCGACCGGATCACCAGCCGCTGGAAGGATGGAGAAGATCGTCCCGATGGAGACGTTTATGTCGATGTTCGAGGAGCCGTCCAACGGATCGATGGCGACGGCAAGCGGAGCTTTCGGATCGAGGAGCGCTGCGTCTTCGAGTTCCTCGGAGGCGTAGAGGCAGACAGGCGCCTCTCGCATCGCGTCGATGAAGAGGGCATCGGCCAGGACGTCGAGGTCCTTAGTTATGTCGCCGCCTGGACCAACTTGGCCGCGTTCTCTGGAAAAGGCCTTACCGGGCGCACCCTGATTGATCGTGCTGTAGAGCGTGACGGCAGCGCAAGCCAACTGCCGGATCGTGACGGCGGCAGCTTCGCAATGGGGGCCACCACTGTCGATATGGGAACTCAAAAAGTTGTCTAGCGTCGACGAAGTCATAGCCTACCTCCCCGCCCGCTCCTCACTGCCCGGGCATGGCAACATCGAAACAGGAATCTCGAATTAAGTAAAATTTATTGTATTTACTAGTTAGCTAAAAAAAATTAAGCTATACAGATGAAAAACCTGACGCTTCGACATTTGCGTGCAACGCAGGAGATCGCGCGGCACGGGACAATCGTGCGGGCCGCCAATGCGCTCGGCCTCACCCCCTCGGCCGTCACCATCCAGCTCAAGCAGATTGAGGAGGATGCCGGCATCATCCTTTTCGACCGGACAAATGATGGAATTCGTCCAACGGCGGCGGGCCTTGCTTTCATCGATGCCGCCCAGATGATCGAGGAAAGGCTGCGCCAGCTGGACGACGAAGTCGATGCAATCAAGGGCGTGCGCACCGGCACCCTCGCCCTCGGCGTCGTCTCGACCGCAAAATACTTCGCGCCGAACATGATGGCGACCTTCCGCAAGAGCCACCCCGGGATCGCCGTTTCACTCGCGATCGGCAACCGGGCGGAAATCATTACCAAGCTTAAGAACCATGACGTCGACATCGCCCTGATGGGCCGTCCGCCCAAGGACATGCCGTTGCACTCGGTAGGATTCGGCGACCATCCGCTTGTGATGGTCGCACCGCCCGACCATCCCTTGGCAGGGAAACGGGACATCACCAAAGACGAGATCGCAAAGGAACATTTTCTTGTCCGAGAACCCGGCTCCGGCACGCGCATATCGCTGGAAATCTTCCTCGGCGAGATTCCGGGCAGGCTCGATGATCTGGGAACCGAGATGTCGTCGAACGAGACGATCAAACAGGCCGTCATGGCGGGCCTTGGCATCGCGTTCATTTCGGCCCATACCATCGCCATGGAACTGGAGTTCGGCAAACTCGTCACCCTCGACGTCATCGGAATGCCGATCCGCAGGCAGTGGTTTTCGGTAACACGGACGGACAGAACCATCTCCCCGGCGATGAGTGCCTTTCAGGTGTTCCTGCGTGAGCGGGGAGCCCAATGCCTGCCCTTCTTCGATAAGCTTTATCCGATGTTGCAGCAATCCGATTGAAGATCTTCGGCCGATCTTAAACCGGATGGCCACGGCTCAACCTCGCGCAAACATGATTTCGCCCGTGCCCAAGACCGCATTGTCGCCGCCGAAACGGAAGGGTTTTTTGCCGAGCAGTGGCCGGTCGAGGATTTTGTCTTCCATCAGATAGCGGTCGAACAGTGCCGGAAAGACGATTTCGACCCGGCCGCAATCGATGAACGTCGGCGAAAGGGCCGCCGGTCGCCGGTCGAACAGAAGCGAGCCGCGCTTCATCAAGTGGCCGGGATAAAGACCGACGCGTCCGATTGCAACGATCGTCCCGGCGGTCATGCCGAGGCCGGCGTAATCGCCGCATCCCTTCAAAAGCGCGATGATGCCTCGCCGCATTTTCTCGCCGGGGCGATGGCCGGCCTTGCCGCCAACAATCACGATGCCACCCGTCATGCCGTGGATCTCTCCCACCATCGGCCCGCCAAGGCCGTCGCCTGCGTCACCGGCGATCTCGATGCGCCCGTTCCTCATACCCGATCCCGCCTGTAAACCGGCCTTTCCTTCGATGTTCAAGAGGCCGCCAGCCATGCGGCGACCGGCGCGGGCGCCGACATCGCCCTCGACCCGGATCTTTCCCGCCGTCATCTCCGCTCCGACGAGGTCAAAGCGCCCGCTGCCGCCTGAAAACACGATGGATGAGATATCCCTCCCCTCCACCTTGAAGACATCGCCCACCGTGGCGGGACGCCGGCTCGTTCCGATCGGCAATCTGGCGATGTCGGCAGGCTGCATGCCGTTGAGCTTTTGGGGCGTCAAGCCGGATAGATCGAGCCTTTCATCCGGTTCGGAGCGAAGGGTGAAGGTCAGCGGCTTCATGGCAGGAGATCCCTCAGATGATAATGGAACTTGCCGAGTTTGCCGCCATAGTTTCCCGCGCTGATGCGCAAAGCGCCGCGCCTCGGCCCGAAATTGATGACCGCCTTCAGCCCGGCACGCATCGCTGCAGCCACCGCCTCGCTCGTCTCCCCGTCGATGACGATTTCAAGGATTGCATTGATGTCGGGACCGAGCGCACTCTTGGTCACCCCCCGTAGTGTGGGCGCATAGGCATCGTTGGTCGAAGCCATCATGCCCTTGTACTTGCCGCCGATTTTCGAGCCGGAGCGCACGATGCCGCCGGGGAAAGGCATGATTGCGCCGGGAACCTTCTCAATCGCTGCCACGGCGCGCTCGGCCGCCGCCAGCGCCTTTGCGCCGTCTGTGGCGAGCAGGAAGAGGTTTCCGCCGCCAACCGCCTCTTTCGTCAAACCGGTCTTCGCCTCGCACAGGAATTCGCCATCCATGACCGGCACCCGCCAATAATGCTTGCCGCCGAACTTCTTGGAGATCTGCCATCCGTCGCCGAAATAGCGCAGGGATGATCCGAGATCGAGCGAAGCGCTGCCTTCGAGCCCGGAAAAACAGGCGCTGCCGGGCGAGGTCAGAACGCATTGACCGAGCCTGGTTTTCAACTGCTTCTGCAGCTCGTCCGTCCCCATCGCAAAGATCATCACGCGGCAGCCCGGACGCCCATCCGGCGTCCCGGACGCCGGAATATCGATGTCGATCGCCGCCTCGCAACCACAGCCGATGACGGAGGTCGCAAAGCCCGACATGGTGGTCGCCGCCTGGCGCGCCCACTTCAGGTTCGGCGCGGTGATGATGATTGCGGTCGCACGCATGCCGAATGCCTCGGCAAACGTGTCGTCGATCTCAATGCCGTTGCGGATCAGCTCTTGCATGCGACCTCCGCAAAAGGGTTTTCGCGACAAATCGCTGAATCTGGAAAGGTGAACCAGTCGAGCGACAGACCGTAGCGATCTTCGTGATAGGCTTGCATGCGCTTGGTGATACCCTTGTCGGGTGGCAAATTGAGGTGCACCGTCTTTCCCCAACGATAGTGCGTGACGACGCCGTCCTCGACGACCAGGTCCCCGTTCTTGAACACCAGAGCCGCGTCGCGGAACATCCTTTGGACATCCTGCCCTTTCCGGTAGACGGCGACATCCGCGATTGCACCGGGGCCGAGGTGCCCGCGGTCATCGAGGCCAAGCAGCCTCGCCGGCGCTGCTCGCGTCATGACCGCAACCTCCTCAAGCGTATATTCGCGGGAGATCGAGGCGAGTGTGGTAAGCTCCAGCGCGGAGCGGTCGAGCTCGTCCATCTTGGCATTGCGGACATCGCGGCGCATCAGCAACTCGAATAATTCGGGATAGGCCGTGAAGGGAGCGCCGTTCGGATGGTCGGTGGTGAAGAAAACCCGCCATGGGTCGTTGATCAGCAAGAACAACTCGAGCCCCACCGCCCATTGCAGCGAACCATAGTAGTCCTTGCGATAGCGATAGGGGACAATGCCGCCGCCGTTTCCGTCGCCGTCGAAGAGAATGGACTTTTTCGGACTTGCCGTTCGCATTCCGGAATACTGCCTTATGACGTCCGATGAGATCGTCACTGTCTGGCCAAACATCACCTGTCCGACGTCGATCGTCACGTTTTGCGTGCTGTTGACCAGATCGGCAAGACGGGCAGCCTCGGAGGAAAAGCCGCGTTTGCCTTCGGTGCCGTAACCATAAAACTGCAGGTGCGCGAGATGGATTGGTTGGCCTTGCGACGCGCGAATTGTCTCAGCAGCCGTTACGGCGTTTCCGGCGATACCAAGGTTGTTGGCGTGGACATGGAGGGGGTGAGGGATTCCCAGACGGCCGACGGCGGACTGCAGCGTCTCGACGATCTTGCGGGAAGTGACCCCGTAGGATGGCACGACGTCGTCGAAGGCGAAGCTGCGGATGTTTTCCTTGAACGCGGCTGCTGCGCCTGCATTGATCACCTTCACGCCGAGCGATCTTGCCGTCGACACCGTCCAAGCCACGTAATCATCGATCATCGCCGACGAGGCGTTGTCCCTGATCATCGACAGAAGGAAATCGTCATTGCCGAGGATTGCAAGCGTTGCCTTGTCGATGATCGGGATGTCGGCAAGCTCCATATGGGTATGAAGCGCATTCGAAGGCGACATGGCGGGCTCTACCACGGTGGTAAAACCCATCTGAGCGTAAAGGCATCCGGTGTTGAAGGTAGACCACCCGGCGTTTGCAAGCGGCGTGTGCAAGGGCCGTTTGAGGTGCGCGGCATGTTGTTCGGGCAACAGAAGACGGGCCGTATTGACGTTGCCGCCGCCGATATGCGAGTGGATGTCTATTGCACCGGCCATGACGAAGCAGCCGGTAACGTCATAGGTTTTGTCAGCCCTCTTTGAGACCGGCTTTTCGATGATGACGCCATCCTCGATCCAGACGTCGCGTTTGCCGGTCGGACCGTTGATCGGATCCACCACTTCCCCACCTGCAAGACGGATCATCATGATGGCAAACCCTCTGCCTGCAGGGCCTGCTCGAGTTGCCCGACGATTGAATGAATGCTGGGGAGAGCGGACGGCGCCGTTGCGGCAACGGATCTTAGGGTTCCGATGCGGCTCGAATAGACCACGCCGTCATGGTCAAGGCCAGCCTTGCCGATACGAACGGTGACCAACGCGCCGGCGGCGGGCCGTTCACTCCTCACCAGCGCGACCGTGGGCACTCGGCTGCGTTTCGGCAGACGCGCCTCGTCACGCTCCGATACCCACAAATGCATATCCGCCTCCTTATCTGCAATCATCCGCTCGATGTCGCAAAGCCATGGGTCATGGATGGGTGAGCCGGTCGAAAAGCCTGTTCGCGGCGGAAAGCCCGTCATCCAGGTCGATGCCAAGACCATGCCCCAGGCGTCGTCGTCGCACGGGAGGAAAAGAGCCGTCGCCCGCCGGGCTCTGTTGATGTCGGCCAGCATGCCTTGTAGCATCGCCAGACTGGCCGGGTCATTGAGATGGGAGAAGACGAAGACGGGAAAACGCGCGCTCGCCATTTCGCTCAAGAACGCATCGATATTGGCGAGAGGGGCGGATGTTTTTCTTCCAGCCAGCACCGCCCTGAGGCTTCCGAGCACGGCGTCGATGGGAAAATCGGACGAGCCCACTTCGATCGCCTTCAAACGTCGCAGCGGCTCGCTGGCGGCGGCCGGCGCCTTGCCTTTGATCTGAAGCCAACGCCTTCGGCTTGACGACGACAGATCCGCCGTCGTTGACGCAAGCGATAAAAGCAGATCGTGATGAGCCGCTGCAATGTCGCCGACGATGATGATGAGGTCGGCGCGGCGCCGCACTTCCGTCGCCGTTGCAAAAAAACCGCCGATATCCGTGTGAAGTGCCACTTCATGAAGAAGGTCGCGGCCATTCACGTGGTCATAGGTCGCCCCGACCCGCTCCGCCAGCGCAATCAGGCTGCGGGAGCCATGGACATCCGATTCAATGGAAAATACCGGGCAGCGGCTCTTTGCCAGAAGCTTTGCCACCTGCTCAATTGCAGCAGGCAAAGGAACTGTTTGGCTGCCGATCCATGCAACCATCACACTCCGAAACTTTCTGGTGCCGTCGTGAATTTATCTGTTCTTCGTCAAATGTGAAGTCCATCCGACGAAAAATGCCGATCAGCTATCATATTTCAGGTAAGCAAACCGCTGATCGGCGTTGGGCGTGCCTTCGAGAGTACCGTCCGCCTTGCCCGGCTGCCATTGGACGACGTCCTCAATCTTTTTGGCGAGTTCGAAATCCTTGTCGGTCACGCCTTTGGCAGCATGGTTCATCAACAACACCTCCACCCACGCATAGGATGCCTTGAGATCGGGATGGTGCCAGGCCGCCTCTGCCAGGTGTCCAACCGTGTTGATGACCATAAGGGTGGATTTCCAATTGTGCGTCTTGTATCGGCGGCGTATCCAGCCGTTTTCGTAGCGCCAATGCGGAAGCTCCGCCTGCAGCTTCGAAACGATCTCGTCCTCGGAATAAACGCGCTCCCGTTTCCGTTCCGTCTCCTCGCTCATCGCGGCCGCTCCTTTGGTTCTTTTCTCCCGGTTCGTCACCCAGGCTTGCGCTGGTAGTAAAATACGATAACATAACTCAGGGCCCGATTATCAAAAAGTTCAGAAATAGAACCGATGTCGGACTCCGTCTCCATTCAAGTTCCTGGACGCTTACACCTCGGATTCCTGGACATCCCTGGCAAGGACAGCTCGCGCTTCGGCAGTATCGGTTTGCCGCTGGACGGCATATCGACGCGGCTGGAGATCTCGCGGGCAGCCGAGACCAGCGTCCATGGACCCGATAGTGCCCGGCTTTTTGCTCACCTTACGGCCCTGCGGTCTCGTCTCAAGCTTTCAGGCCATCACCGGGTGATGGTTCGAGAGACAATCCCGGCCCATGCCGGGTTGGGGTCTGGAACCCAGCTGGCGCTCGCCGTTTCCGCAGCGCTTCGAAGCTTGCATGATTTGCCGTTCCACATCCGCGAGGATGCGGCCTTCCTGGGGCGCGGCGCACGATCGGGAATCGGCATTGCCGCCTTCGAGGAAGGCGGTCTCATCTTCGATGCGGGCAAGGCCAGGGACGATCTGACCCCGACCGTCATTTCCCGCATTCCGTTTCCGAGCGAGTGGCGCATCATCCTCGTTCTGGACAGCCTTGCTCACGGAATTCACGGAGACGCCGAAATCAAGGCATTCCGCGCGCTAGCGCCGTTTCCTGCAACCGGCTCAGCTTCGATCTGCCGCCATGCGCTGATGGAGATCATGCCCGCCGCGATCGAAAAGGACATTGCGACTTTCGGCAATGCGGTCACGGCAATCCAGCAAACGCTGGGCGATTATTTTGCGCCGGCCCAAGGCGGCCGTTTTACAAGTCCGGCGGTCGAAAGGACGCTCGCAAGGCTTGCCGAATGCGGAGCCGTCGGCATCGGGCAAAGTTCCTGGGGACCGACCGGATTTGCCTTTGCCGCATCTCAGGCGGCTGCCGAGCGGGTTGTCGCTTGCGCCGCGCTGATGGACACACAAACGACAATCCGCATCGTCGCCGGCAGAAATGAGGGGGCGCAGATCGCGCGAACGAGGGCGCCGCAGCAATTCGAACTGGGTCGGGAAACATACTAAAGAAGGCGAGCCAAATGAGCCGGAAAACCATTCTCCATATGCTTACGCCATTGAAGCAGATGAGCCCGTTCGACGTCAATATGGCCCTTGATGCGGGTTATGACCATGTCGTTCCTTACACTGACGTGGCGCTCGCCGACATAGCCGGCCTTGTCCAGGATGCGGTCTTCTCACGTCCGCCCGATGCCGGCGTTGCCACCGGCATTTTTATTGCCGGGCGTGATACGATCCTGGCACTCGACATGATCGATGCCGCAAAGCAGGCAATGGTGCCCCCTTTCGAGGTGTCTGTCTTCGCCGATCCTGCCGGCTCGTTTACCACCGCCGCAGCGATGGTCGCCAGAGTGGAGAAAACACTTGGAAAACTCCACAATCGTGAGCTGGCGGCAACGAAAGTGAGCATTTTCGGCGCGACCGGCGTCGTCGGCTACTGCACCGCGGTGATCTCAGCCAAGGAGGGCGCAGACGTCACGCTGGTCGGTCACGACGGAATTGCGCGTGTCGAAGCCATCGCCGAGGCCATCAAGGCCCGCTTCGGCGTCACTGTGAAAGCGGCGGACGGTTCAACGGAAGAAAGGAAGACGGAATTGATGCGCCAGGCCGAAGTGGTGCTGGCCGCAGCCAAGGCTGGCGTCAAGGTGATCTCTGCCGAACAACTGCGCCAGGCAGCAAATCTGCTTGTTGCGGCAGATGTCAACGCCGTGCCGCCGGCAGGCATCGAGGGCCTGGCCGTCCATGCGAAAGCCGACACGCTCGGGGAAACCGCCGCAGTCGGCATCGGTCCGCTTTCTATCGGCAATATCAAGTACAAGACCCAATCAGGGCTGTTCAAACAGATGATCGGCGCTGAAAAACCGGTAATTTATGATTTTCAGGATGCTTTCACCCTTGCCCGCAGCATCGAAAAATAGTCCTGCGATTATGATCGCGGCCATTTCCGGCCGGTCACTTGCCGCAGCAGCGCGCCGTGCCGGCTATCGACCGCTGGTGGCCGATCTGTTCTGCGATTGCGATACGGTGGCCCTTTCCGAGAGGACGGCGCGCCTGTCGGGCAGTATAAGCCAGGGAATAGACTGCGAGAAAATCATAGGCATATTGTCACGCCTTATGGGCGACGAGAAACCGGCCGCATTGCTCTACGGCTCCGGCTTCGAACGTCAGCCCGAGGTCATCGACGCACTCGGTCGAGTGTTTCCGCTTGCCGGCAACAGCGCCGACACCGTGCGCGCGATCAAGGACCCCGCCAACCTGTCCCAACTTTGTCGAAGCTTGGATATCCCGCATCCGGCGATCCAGTTCTCGTTACCAGAAAAACCGGAGGGCTGGCTCACGAAGCTTGGCGGCGGCGCCGGCGGGTCGCATGTCAGACCGGTCGCAACGATGCCTGCCCTGCCAGGCTACTATTTTCAAAAGCGCATGTCCGGCCGCAGCATCTCGGCTCTTTTCCTGGCCCAAAATGGTGCCGCCCGCATCATCGGCGTCAGCCGGCAATGGTCTTCGCCTTCGCCAACGTCACCATTTCGTTATGGCGGCGCCGTCCGCCTCATGCGATTTGACCGGCAAAAGAAAATGCAAATGGGTTGCTGGCTCGACAAGCTGACGCGCCACTGCGGCCTTGTGGGTCTTTGCAGCGCCGATTTCATCGATGGGTCGGAGGGGCTTCATCTCATTGAAATCAACCCACGGCCTGGCGCAACGCTGGATATCTTCGACACCGATAGCGCACCCCTCCTCATTGAGCATTTGCGCGCCGTGCGCGGGGAAAGGATCGAGGTGCCAGTCTATCGCGGGGCTGCGGCTGCGGCGATTGCCTACACGTCTCGTTCCATCTCCTGTTTCCCCGATGTCAAATGGCCGAACCTGACGGCCGACCATCAAAGGCCGGGTTCGGCGCTCGGCCCCGGCGATCCGGTTTGCACTGTGTTGGCGCATGCCCGATCCGCCTCCGCAGCAGAGCGCGCTGTCAAACGTCGTGTCAACCAAGTAGCGCAGCATTGGAAGGAGGAATTCCAATGAAGAACGGAATGGCCCATCTGAACAGGAATGCGCAACGGATCATCGATCAGATCATTGCCGACGACGAAAGATTTGGCGTCGCATATGGCCGCGGCTCTCTTGGAGAACATCTCATCGACGCCGGCGCGGCAAGCCCCGGAGGCCTCGAAGTGGGTTTGCGGATGGCAGAAATCTGCATGGGTGGTCTGGGAACGGTGTCGCTGGCGCTCGATCGTCATAACCGAAAATGGCCGTTGAGCGTTACCGTCCATTCCTCGCAACCGGTTCTTGCCTGCCTGGGCAGCCAGTATGCGGGTTGGCGGCTTTCGCATGAGAAATATTTCGCCATGGGCTCGGGCCCTGCGCGTCTCTTGGCGCGCGTGGAGCCGCTTTTCGAGGAAATTACCTATAGCGAAACCGATGCTTCGACGTCAGTTCTGCTTCTTGAAACGAGCAAGGCCCCACCGCCAGCCGTTGTCGAAAAGGTATCAAAGGCGACAGGACTAGGCCCTGACGCTTTGACCTTCATCTACGCGCCGACGCAAAGCCTTGCAGGCTCCGTTCAGATTATCGGGCGCTCACTGGAGGTCGCTCTTCACAAGGCCCACAGCCTCAAATTTCCGTTGGACGCGATTGTCGACGGCACGGGATGCGCGCCGGTCCCCGCGCCTCATCCGGACTTCCTGCAGGCCATGGGGCGGACGAACGATGCCATCATCTATGGCGGATTGGTGCAGTTGTTCGTTCTAGGCAGCGCGGCCGACGCGCGCGCGCTCGCCGAAGAGCTGCCGAGCTGCAGGTCGCGTGACTACGGGCAGCCTTTTGCGGAAATCTTCGAGAAATTCAATGGCGATTTCTACGCGATTGATCCGCATCTCTTCAGCCCGGCCGAAGTGATCGTTACGGCTGTCGAGACAGGCGACACCTTCCGCGCCGGTGAATGGAACAGAGATATGCTGGAGCAATCCCTTGGTTGAACAGACGGTGATTTCAGACAAAATTCTCATTCTTTCCGACAAACCAGACCGCCAGGTGAGACAGTTGCGTCGCGCCTTCGGAAAACTCGGCGCGGAGACGATCTTCTGCCCGCTTGCCGATATCGCGTTCGATACCCGGTATCCATCAGGCATTGCCATCCCGATGCTTGACGGAGCCCTTCCGGCCGGTGTGATCGTCCGCTCCATCTCCGGCGGCAGCTTCGAAGCGATCACACGCCGTCTCGGCATCTTGCACGCGCTGACCCGACTTGGCGTGCCGGTCTGGAACTCCGCCAAAGCAATCGAGCGATGCGTCGACAAATCGACGACGACGTTTCTTCTTGCGGCTGCCGGAGTGCCAACACCGGAAACCTTCGCAGTGGAAGGTCCCGCCAATGCCAGGACCCTCGTCAAGCGCGAGGTGCCCCATGGCCTCCTGGTGCTGAAACCTCTCTTTGGATCGCAGGGACGCGGAATAAGGCTCATTCGTTCGATCGACGATCTGCCTGACCCGGATGAGGTCGACAATGTCTATTACCTGCAGCGCCTTGTACTTCGTGCCGGACCGCCCTATCGGGATTACCGGATATTCGTCAGCAATGGTGAAATTCTCGGCATGATGGGTCGTTGCGCCGACGGCTGGATCACCAATATCGCCCGCGGCGCGAAGGCCGAGCCGGTCGTCGGGCCGCTGCGCCCGAAGCTTGCCGAACTTGCGCTTGCCGCCGCCGCCGCCGTTGGAACCGACTTTGCGGGCATCGATATCGTACAGGGATGCGAAGGCAATCTTCTCGTACTGGAAGTCAACAGCATGCCGGCCTGGACCGGCTTGCAATCCGTTGTCCCCGTCCGCGTCGCCGATTGCATCGCTCAGGCAATGGTCGCCCTTCTCAGTCCGGACGTAAAGGAAAGGCCCGCAGCATGACGCTGACGCGGCAAGAGATCATGGCAGCCTACCTGGACGCCTGCCGCGCCGAGATCGATGCCTTGAAGCCGGGCAATGTGCACCGCTTCGCAGACGGCCACCGGATGACGGCGGATCAATTCCTCCAAAGTGCGGCCGTCAGCTCGCTGTCGGTCACCGATCCGCTTGCATCGGTCGGTCAGCGTATTCTTCGTGCGGTAACTGCCACCCGCGAAAGCGTGGGAACGAACACCAATCTCGGTATCCTCCTGCTTTGCGCGCCGCTTGCCAAGGCGGCCGAGAGCACGTCTTGGGATTTCCGCAAGGGCCTCACGCAGACATTGGATGAAATGAATGCGGGCGATGCCCGCGACGTCTTCGCCGCAATCCGCCTCACGAATCCGGGAGGGCTCGGCAGCGCCGAAGAACATGACGTTAGAGACGAGCCGACGGTGTCTCTCGTCAACGCCATGGCCATGGCAGCCGACCGCGACATGATCGCCCGACAATATACGAACGGCTTTGAAGACATCTTCAACGGCGGCCTGTCGGCGTGGAGAGAAGCGGCCGCGCGCGGCGAAGAGGACATGTGGCCGACAATCTTCGTCTTTCTTTACTTCCTGTCCTCGTTTCCCGACAGTCATATCGGGCGCAAACACGGGACCGGTCTCTCTGTTGAAATTGCCAAAGAGGCCGACACGATACGCCGTCGGGTGATGGATGAGACGCGCTTGCCCAGCCGGGAAAAGATTCTGCTGGACTTCGACAGGCGGCTGAAGGACAGGGATATCAACCCCGGGACCTCCGCCGATCTCACGGTTGCGACGCTTTTTGTCCGTAACATGAAGTTCGGCTTGCATAATCGCAGCTTAGATGTTTGAATTTGGCCGGCGAATAAATCTTACTCGCTGCTATCTGGCCAACCGACCCAGTCAAGGGTGCTGCGAACAAGGATAGCTGTCCATCGAGCGTCGTGTCTCGTGTGGTACGGCTTCTTTGGACGAAACTTTTTGACCATACGGTACAAGGGAGGAATTGGCCGTGGCAAAGATTAGCAAGGTAATGGTTGGTGAATCACTCGTTGGCGAGGGAAATGAAGTCGCGCATATCGATCTTCTGATCGGACCGCGTGGAAGCGCCGTGGAAACGGCATTTTGCAATGCGCTCACCAACAACAAGGACGGGTTTACGTCACTTCTGGCGGTCATCGCCCCGAACCTGGCCTGCAAGCCGAATACGATATTGTTCAACAAAGTTACGATCAAGGGTGCCAAGCAAGCCGTGCAGATGTTCGGCCCGGCACAGCATGCTGTGGCAAAGGCAGTCCAAGACAGCGTAGCCGAAGGCATCATTCCCGCCGACGAAGCCGATGACATCTTCATCTGCGTCGGCGTCTTCATCCACTGGGAAGCAGAAGACGACGCCAAGATCCAGGATTATAACTACAGGGCAACGAAGGAAGCGATTGAACGCGCAGTCACCGGCAAGCCGACCGCGGCGGAGGCAACTGCTCAGCGCGACACCGTCAAGCATCCTTTCAGCGCCTAGACACGAAACAACCCCGCACAGGGCGAGCCCGCCGTAGAAACAGGCGGCCTGTTGCGCCGGTTGTCGAAGCTTTTAGGCTTCAGCGTTACGCCATCTTCAAGCGCCAATGGTTGAAATGGCAGTGCTTCGGCTTCACGATTGAGAGAAGAGGCAGAGCGCCTCTTCTCTTGAATTCCCCTAGCTCCCATTAAAGGCGGAGACGTCGGTTCCTGTAAGTTCGCCGCTATGCAGCGATGTTGCGACCAAGGCACCAGCAATGCCCATGTCACTCAGCCGTTCCAGGTCATTGACGTTGCGGATTCCGCCTGCGGCGATGATGTCGCGGTTTCCGGCGATGTCCTTGATTGATCGCAGGCGATCGAAGTCGGGTCCGCAGCGCGCACCCACTTTGTCGAGTGTCATCACGATCACTCGTCTCGGCCACAGGTCAGGCGTTGACATGATGGCGGGCGGCCCGAGGAAGGTATCACCGCGAAAGTCGAGGGAAAGGATCAGTCTCTGATGCGCACCGAACGCGCTGAGAACGTCGATACCGACCTGGCTTTCGGAACCCAGGACGGCAAGGATCTGCGCGTTGGCAAGCGCCTGCCCGACGTCCGTTGCGCTTCGAAACCCTGCATCGAGCCAGACGTCCGGCCTCGGCTGCAAAAGAGATAGAGGCCCGGCGGCTAAACAATGGCTCGAACCGCTCTCGATGGCATCGAGGTCGGCGACATAAAAGATCGAAAACGGATGGATTCGGCGCAAGCCGTCGGCGACATTGCTGATCGCCGGTGTCGCGCTGAGCGGCGTCTCGATGGGCCTATAGGTATCGCGCATGCCCATCTGCGCGCGTACCACCTGGCCGTCTTTGACGTCGAGAACGGGAATGATAAGCAATGGTCAAACCTCGGCAGAAACGATCACTCACATGAAAGCCGGAATGGTAGCAAAAGAAAAGCGAACAGTTATCGGCTGGGACATCGGTGGTGCGCATTTGAAGATGGCGCGGACCGACAATGGACAAATTACCCATGCCAGGACCCTCAAGGCGCCGATGTGGCTCGGGCTCGATCAGGTGCGCGATGCGCTGGATCAGTTCCGCCCGCTTTTTCAAGGCAATCCCATCCATGTCTTCACGATGACGGGAGAGCTGTCGGATGGCTTCCCGTCGCGAGATGCCGGTGTTCGCCATATCCTGGATTTCATCAAAGCGGAATTCGGCGGCGACGACCTGCAGGTTTATGGTGGCCGTGCAGGTTTCGTCGATCTTTCAGAAGCCTACGATCTCGGCCCCGATATCGCCTCGGCCAATTGGCATGCCACGGCTGCGTTGAGCGCCTCGATCAAAGGAGAAGGTCTTTTCGTCGACATGGGTTCGACGACCACCGACATCCTCGCGTTTCAGAACGGACGCCTCTGCAACAATGGCTATTCCGATGCGGAGCGTCTGTTGACCGGCGAACTCGTCTACACGGGCTTTACGCGCTCGGCGCTGATCGGCATTGCCGAAAGAGTTCCGGTGCGCGCCACGATGACGCCGCTGATGAACGAGTATTTTGCCAATACCGCCGATCTCGGGCGCATTCTCGGAACATTGGACGAGGCCGATGACCAATACCCCGCCGCCGACCGAAGAGCCAAGTCGCGCCATGGATCGATCGGCCGCATCGCTCGCATGGTCGGACGTGACGGCACCGATCTTAGCGAAGGCGAATGGATCGATGTCGCCCGCTGGTTCAGCGAGCACCAATTGCGCATGATCCACGACGGTGCGTTCCGGGTTTGCGGCAATGCCGCACTAAGCCCGGGCGCACCTGTGGTGGGCGCGGGGATCGGTCGCCCGCAGATCATGCAGCTCGCCAAACGCCTGGAGCGGCCCTACGTCGACTTCGGCATGCTCGTTCCAGCAGCATCGGACGAGATCCGCGATCAGGCAAGCAAGGCCGCGCCGGCCGCTGCCGTCGCGCTCCTGTGGTCGAAATCGTAAAACGCACTACGGACGAAATGCCGGACGGATCCCGTCAGTCTCCGCGCGAATCGACATTCACGCGCTCCATCAGCCAATCCCAGGCCTGCCGCTCGTCAGCACCGGCCGTCTTGTCGATTGCAATCGACAGATATGCAATCTCGGAATCGACCTTTTGCTTGGGCAGCATATGCAGTCTGCTCACCAGGATTGCCAGTTCGAGAACGGCTGCCTTGGCCCGGTTCATGCCTGTGAACGGGGCATGCGTGGCCTCAGCTACGATCCGGCAGAAATAGCGGGGGCGGATCTCGTCCTGCGTGACGGAAACGACCTGCAAAACGGAATGACTGAGCGCTGCCTCCAGTCGCGGGACAGGGCAATCTTGCACCGCAACCAGCGGCCATTCCCGCCGTCCGGTGAGACAGCCCGCGAAAATCCGCATGTCGTCCGTATAATTGGCAATGGCAAACGGCACGGCGGTAAGATTTTCGAGGGTTGTGGAGGGGCGGAACGGTGCAATGATCCATCCGTCATCCTGAGCGATGATACCAAGGGGCGCGATATGCACCCGGCCCTTGGCATTCACCGTCGTTACGATCGTTTCGCGAATGAAGCTCATGGGCCGCCCTTCTTTGCGCGCAGCGTGTGCCCGGCCACGGCAAGCCGTGTGCGGTCTTCGCCTGCGCCCGGGCTCGCCACGCCCCAGGTAAGCGGCTCGTCCTGCGAATAGCGTTTGCCGAGCTTCCAGGCGATTTCCGCCTTCATCAATTCCGCTCCCAGATAAAAGGCGTGCGCGCCATCCTGTTCGACATTAAGCACAGGAAAGAGGTCGAAGGCGTTGTCGCTCTTCCAGTGGCCGGCTTTGCTGAAGACATGGATGCCGTCAGGAGCAGTCATGATGCGAAAATTGGCGTCGCGCACGTCTTGCGCAAGCGCCTCGATATCGGCAATGGAGCTCGCAAAGGGCGCGCGGTCGTGTATTTGCAGGAGGGCTGCGTCATAGCCGCGGGGCAGCGCATGATCGTGCTTGGCGGCATACATGATGCGTCGCGCCCGGTCGTGTTCCTCCACCGTGCGCACGGTATGCGGGCTGACGTTGACGACCAGCACGTTGGCGATGGAAAGCTCCGAGCAAAGGCCCGCGAGGATGGCTGTTATTCCCGACGTGTCGGCGTCGGTCAGCTCGGTCAGGTTGCCGGTACCCATCATCATCTCGACGTCCGGCCAGCGGCGGCGAGCCTCGATGAAGCGTCCAAGCGAGGCGGCGAAGCCGAAATGGATTGGGTCGAGAACCGGATCGGCGATGAAGGATATCCCGGCGTTCTGCGCCGCCTCGATGGCACGGCCGAGAGAGAAAAGGTCGCCCGGCACGGCTGGAATGAGAACCGGTTTGACCTTGTGGCGGGCGGCAATTCCAATTGTCTTTTCGTTCAGGCTCAAAAGATAGTCGACGCCGGAGCGGGCGGCAAGTTCCAGTTCATCGGCGTTCGCTGAGTCCACGCTGACGCAAAGCCCCTCGGCCTTGATCCGCCCGATGGCTTCTTCCAGATGGGCAAAGGGCGTATCTGGAAGGCAGCCCAGGTCGATCACATCGGCGCCGCCGTTTGCGAGCGCACGCGCTCTTTTTAGCAGCGCCTCCAGCGACAGGGTCGATGCGTCGACGATTTCGGCGAAAATGCGCATCTCGTGGCGCGACAGATCCGGCGGCTTTCCCGCCCGGCCAAGGTAGACAGGCAGATCCGCCACCTCGTCAGGTCCGCGCACGAAAGGGATGCCGAATTCGTCGCTTAACCGTTCCAGATGGCCTCTGAACCGACCGGGCAAGACAACCCGGTCCGCCTTCAACGGCCGAGGCAAGCGACGGCTGACGATTTCTTCCGTCATCAGGGCGGCAACCTTCACACCGATGTCGATGATCTCGTAGGTGAAGGGGGTTGTTCCCAGTCCGGTGAGAATGTTTTCAAGCCTGGCCTTTGCCAGGTGCCCGGTCAGGAAGACGAGATGCTCAGCCACGACCGTCGATCTCCCCTTTCCGCCGCGCCACCGCCAGCTCCAGATCAGCAAAGGATTCCACGACCTGCGTGCGTTCAAAGGTCTTGAGACGGGCCGTGTTCTCAAGATCGATCGGCCGCGGATAGACCTTCACCATTCCGTGGGGAGCCATTGTCTCCAGCTCGGGCGCGGTGTCACAAGCAAAGACGATTGATGGAAGGCGGCATTTGCCGGCTTGTGCGTAGACATTCGTGGCGATCGTGTCGGAGATTCCCGCCACGCATTTTGCGACGGTATTGGACGTGGCAGGCGCAATCACGACGCTATGATAGACGCCGTGATAGAATTCGCCGACAGGGACCGCACTTGCCGTCTTGTCGTGAAGCACGCGCGTCGTGTCCGAAAAATCGAGCTTCAGCCCATACATCCTGAGAACTTCGTCTGCGGCCTTCGTCACGAAGACGTCGCAATGGTCGAGTGAGCGGATCAACTCGAAGCATTCGACGAAGAAATGGCCTGACCCGGTCAGCACCCAGGCCCATCGCGGCGTTCGAAGCCGCGTCATCGGCACGTCTCTCTGCGGGCTTCCTCGGGCAATCCCACTGGGCGCCCGGGTATGCGGGTCATGGGCAGCGCGAGAAGCTGCGAACTGAGCGACGATGGTCCGGCAACGTACAAGACTGTCTCCTCCCCGAGCAGTTGCGGCAGCATGGCATCGACGACGCCATTGTCAACGAGCGCTTCCAGATCGTTCGGAAGGGATTCCGGATCGACCTGCTTGCACAACAGCAACTGGCGGCTTCCGATCTGCCTGCACAGCCAGGCCGCAAGTGCATCCGACGTCACATCCCACGACTGTGCGATGTCGGCGTTGCGGGTCATCTGGGACGGCAGCCATACCGGTATTTCGTCTTCGGCGAGAATTGCGTCGAGCTCGCGCAGCGACCGGGCCGGTTGAAAACGCGCATGCCGCTCGGCGATCACGATGCCGAACTGATCCATGGCGAGAATGGCCATCTCATGTGCCGCGGCATTTGAGAAGTGCATGTTATTTTGCGAAACGCGCACCTGGTCGGCAAACGGTCCGCCGCCGGGAACGATCACCAATGGCAGGCGCGCCGATGCCAGCACCGCAATCCATTGGTCCATCTCGATACGGCCGGCCGTGCTTCCTCCAAGCTTGACGACCAGCGGCTTCATACCACTTTCCTTCCTCCTTCGGCCTTTGCCGCTACGACGCGAAGCGGCTTTGACAATCGGGCGCTTTCCCTCTTGCGCTCGATCTGCACGCCAACGCCGCCCGGACCCAGCTCCAATTTTTCTACGCGCACAACGACACGAGCCACACGCGGGTTCTCAAGGATGAACGCTGCAGCCTGCTCGGCAAGCGTTTCAACCAGATCGACATGACCACGGCTGACGATCGCGCGGATGCCGTCCATGATGAGGTCGTAAGAAACGATATGATGCATGTCCTTCGGATCGCGGGTGAGACGTAGGACATCCGCCGTCACATCGAACCGGACCTTCTGCTTTTTGCCATGTTCAAAGCTGTAAGCGCCGATGTCGACCGGCAGGACGAAATCCCGCACGAAGATCTGGTCGGTGCCGAGATTGTCCTCAGCCGCATCGGGGAAATACCCTCGTGCCGCCAGGAGTTCGAGGTCAACGCTCGGCGTTTTTTCAGCTGGCCGCTCCCCGGGAATAAGAGCACGGATCTTTGCCGTGGCTTCAGCGTCCAGATCGGCGTTCCTGGACAGGCCCTCGCACAGCGCTCCCCGGAAGCCCAGAAAATCCGGCTTGCCCGGCAGCAAGCGGGGGATGTCGGGTGCTTCCAATGAGCCGGCAACGCCCGTCATCAATCCGTGCCGTTGTCCCTGCGCCACAAAATCCGAAATCCGATCTGGAGGAATGTGATCCAGCAACCGTCCCTTCGATTTGTCATCCGTATCCAGCATGACGCCGTAAAAGCCTGCTTTTGCAAACGATGTCATGACGTTCTCCTCGTATCGATGGTCGGCAAAAACAACGGCGATCAACCTCTTGCGGCCGGCAATATCGGCCAAGGCTTGCGCATCCGCCCCGATACGGGACGACGGTAGAAACCCGATCTTGATGAAATCAACACCTGTCGCGGCCACTTCCTCGACCCTTGCCCTGAGAGCCTGCAGATCGCCGCCAAGTTCGCCGCAGGCGGCACTGACGGGCCGTCTGCCGGACACGAAATCGACAACGTCGGTGATTTGCGGGATGTCTGCCGCCCCAAGCGCGCCGCGCAAAGGGTCCTTGAGATCGATAATGTCCGCACCTGCCTGTAGAACGATCTCCGCCTCGTTGCGATTTTGAACACTGGCCAACATCAATGTCATGGCATGTCTCCGCAGGCGCCGCATTTTTCCCAACCGTGGCGGGAAAAGTTGAGTGCAAGTATTGAGTTTATCGGGGATTGGACTACAAACATAGTGGGCACCTAATCGAGACAGCGCGTCCGCCTTCGTTGAAGCCGGCGCGGAGCGTGGTATGACCATGAAGAGTATGGTGCCGAATACTCTTATCTTTTTATTCGCTTGTTTTTCGCTGCTCGTCAATGCGCCGCATCTGATGGCGCAGCAAAATCCCGCCAACGGACCTGCAACGGAAATCCGCATAGGATATCTGCGCGCCTATGAGCCACAACTTGCGCTGTCGGTCCTGGATGTCCCCCCGCGCGATGAAGGCGTTGCCGGAGCCAATATCGCCATCAACGACAACAACACGACCGGCAGATTTCTCGGCCAGTCGTACAGCCTGGACGTGGTAGAGACGAAACGGGAGGAGGATGTCGTCCCGGTTTTCAGGCAGATGCTGGCGCGCGGCGAGAAATATGTGCTGACCGACATATCAACCAAACAGTTGCTCTCGATTGCCGATCTCGCCAAGGAGAACGGTGTGCTTCTCTTCAATGTCGGCTCGACCGACGACATTTTGCGCGAGCAGGAATGCCGCTCTAACGTCTTCCACGCCGCGCCGACGCGCACCATGCTTGCCGATGGCCTGGCGCAGTATCTGATCTGGAAGCAGTGGCGCAAATGGGTGCTGCTTTATGGTTCCCACGAACCGGACCAGCTTTTTGCGGACGCGATCCGGCGCTCTGCCAAGCGTTTCGGTGCGACGATCGTCGAGGAGCGGCTCTACAAGGATACGGGCACGGCCCGCAGAACCGACAGCGGCGTCGTTCAGGTGCAGCGACAGATGCCGGTCTTCACCCAGGGCCTGCCCGACCATGATGTCGTCATTGTTGCCGACGAGAGCGAGGTCTTTGGAAGCTATGTTCCTTTCCGGACCTGGGACCCGCGGCCCGTCGCCGGCACGGCGGGCCTCATTGCCTCGTCCTGGCATCCGGCCAGCGAACAATGGGGCGGCTCTCAGATCCAGAACCGCTTCGTGAAGGCGACGGGACGGCGCATGCTCGGCAAGGACATGCAGGCCTGGACGGCAGCCCGCATCCTCGGCGAGGCCGCGACGCGGACCAACGGCAACGATCCTGCTCAGATCGAAGCCTTCATAAAAGACGAGAATTTCTCACTGGCGGCCTTCAAGGGACAGAAGGTGAGCTTCCGTCGCTGGAACTGGCAGCTCCGCCAGCCAATTCTGCTCGGCGATGGGCGTGGTGTGATCTCCACCTCGCCCCAGGAGGGTTTTCTTCACCAGTTTTCCGAACTCGACACATTGGGGATCGATCAACCGGAGACAGCCTGCAAATTGAACTGAACAGGCAATGGGAGGAAAGAATGCACAGACATGTTTATCTGCTTGCGGGAATAATCGCCGCCGTCTTGTATGCGGGACCGTCTCTGGCCAATACCGTCTATGTTTCGAACGAGAAGGACAACACCGTCACCGTCGTCGACTCCAAGACGATGGAAGTCACCCAGACAATCAATGTTGGACAAAGGCCGCGCGGCATTACGATTTCCCATGACGGAAAGCACCTTTATGTCTGCGCGAGCGACGACGACACCGTCGAGATCATCGATACGGCAACGCATCAGATCATCGGGACACTGCCTTCCGGTCCGGATCCGGAGCTCTTCGTGCTATCGCCTGACGGCAAGACGCTCTACGTCGCAAATGAGGACGACAATCTGGTCACCGTCATCGACGTCGACAATAAATCCGTGATCACCGAAATACCGGTCGGCGTGGAGCCTGAAGGCATGGGCATCAGCCCCGACGGAAAGACGATGGTGAACACCTCCGAAACGACGAACATGGCGCATTTTATCGATACCTCGACCCATGAGATCGTCGCCAACGTGCTCGTCGACTCGCGTCCGCGCTTTGCCGAATTCAAGCCCGACGGTTCACAGGTCTGGATCTCTTCGGAAATCGGTGGAACCGTCTCCGTCATAGACAATGGCTCCAGACAAATCGTCAAAAAGATCACGTTTGAGATCCAGGGCTTGCGCTCGGAGGCGGTTCAGCCCGTTGGCGTGCGGATTTCGGCGGATGGCAAGAAAGCCTATGTCGCCCTCGGCCCGGCCAACCGCGTGGCGGTCATAGACACGCAAACCTATGAGGTCGAGAAATATATCCTTGTCGGTCAGCGTGTCTGGCAGTTGGCTTTCACGCCCGACGGCCAGCACCTGATCAGCACGAACGGTCTTTCCAACGATATCACCTTCATCGACACGGCGGGCGACGAGCCGGTCAAATCCGTCACCGTCGGCGCCATGCCGTGGGGAGTGACCGTAGCACCCAACTGATAGGCGTTCCGCTTTCCAAAAGGAGGACAGCATGAAACTCGCAGTCATTGCTTTTGCAATTCTTATCGGCGCTCTTTCTACCCAACAACCGGCCCTTGCCCAGTCCGGCGATGACGATGACGGCGATCCCGAGCCCAAGGTTACGCGCGCAAGCCAAAACGTGCCGGAATTGATCCTCGGATCGAAGGACGACAGCTACGCAGTGAACCGGAAAGACTTCGAACTCGTTTCAGGACAGGGCTACCGGTGGAAGATCACGTCGGCGGCCGGCCTTGAGTACAAGTTCGTAACCGATCTGTTTCGCAACGTGTGGATGAATCAGATCGTCATCAACGATCTCGAGGTTCACATGAATGGAGCCCCGGCATGGCTCGAATTCGATTCAGAAGGAACGATCAACGTGCAGTTTTCAACAGTGCGGCCGGGAGAATACACATGGTCGATTCCCGACCTTGCCGACAAGGGCATGACAGGCAAGATCATCATCAAGTAGGCATCCCGGGCGTCCTGCTCGCCTGCGGCAACGCCGCTTGTGAAAGGTATATCCAATGAAGCTTGAATCCCGCTTGGACGAGACATCCAATAGGCAGGAGAGTGCGGCGCTCGCCGCACTCGAACTCACTTCCGTCAGCTATAGCTATGGGCAGCGAAAGGCGCTCGACAATGTGTCGTTTTCCATAGAGCCCTCGCGCTTCACCGTTCTTCTGGGGCTTAACGGTGCCGGCAAGACGACGCTGTTTTCACTCGTCAGCCATCTTTTTTCGCCGCCGGCGGGCCGCATTCGCGTGTTCGGCCAGGACATAGATCGCAATCCCGGCCCCGCACTCAGACATCTCGGCATCGTGTTTCAGGCCCGCACCCTCGATCTCGATTTGAGTGTCCGACAGAATCTCCTCTATCACGCCTCCCTGCACGGCATCGGATCGCGTGTGGCGCGGCAACGGATCGACGAGCTTCTTCGGTCCATCGACATGAGCGACCGCATCGAGGAAAAGGTCCGCGGTCTGTCCGGCGGACAGATCAGGCGTGTCGAGATCGTCCGGGCGCTCCTGCACCGGCCTTCCCTTTTGCTGCTCGATGAGGCGACGGTCGGGCTCGACATCAAGTCGCGTGCGACCATTCTGAGGGATATTCGTGCTCTCGTGGAACACGCCGGCATCAGCGTGCTGTGGGCAACCCACCTGATCGACGAGGTTGGTCAGGCGGATCAGATCCTGGTCCTGGACCAGGGAAAGCTCGTCGCCGATGGTCCGGTTTCGGCCATTCTTGCCCACACCGGCACGGAGACCATCAATCAGGCATTCTCAAAGCTTACCGGTATCGCGGACATGAATATCCGGGGAGGAAAACAATGAGCGGCGCGACCAGAACGTTGGGCGGTGCGACCGCCGGGGAATGGAAAGGCTTCACGCCGATCCAGTACCTCGTGTGCCTGCGGGGTATTCTGTTTCGCGAATGGCTGCGCTACCTCTCGCAGAAGGAGCGCTTCGTCTCCTCGCTGGTGCGGCCGCTGCTCTGGCTCTTCATATTCGCAGCCGGTTTCCGGCAGGTGCTGGGCGTTTCGATCATTCCGCCGTATGAGACCTATGTTCTTTACGAGGTCTACATCACGCCTGGATTGTGCGGGATGATCCTCCTCTTCAGCGGCATGCAGTCCTCCCTGTCGATGGTCTATGACCGGGAGATGGGCAATATGCGTAT
The DNA here is from genome assembly GCF_000816845.1 of Rhizobium gallicum bv. gallicum R602sp. Lineage (NCBI taxonomy): Bacteria > Pseudomonadati > Pseudomonadota > Alphaproteobacteria > Hyphomicrobiales > Rhizobiaceae > Rhizobium > Rhizobium gallicum. The sequence continues at coordinate 1,679,757 of NZ_CP006880.1, forward strand.
CCTGCTCGTCAGTCCATTTCCGCGCTGGTATCTTCTCGTATCCAAGCTTTTGGCCGGCGTTGCCGTTTCGCTTCTCCAGGTCTATGCATTCCTGGCGATTGCCTGGTTATGGGACGTAAAGGCGCCAATCGCCGGCTATTTCATGATCCTGCCTGCCCTGTTTTTCTCAGGGCTGATGCTTGGAGCGTTGGGAATGCTCTTGTCATCGCTTGTCAAGCAATTGGAGAATTTTGCAGGGATCATGAATTTCGTGATCTTTCCCATGTATTTCGCCTCCTCGGCACTTTACCCGCTCTGGCGGGTTCAAGAAGCAAGCCCGCTGCTCTACAAGATATGCCTCCTCAACCCGTTCACCTATGCGGTCGAACTCATCCGCTTCGCCTTTTACGCGCGTATCGAATGGACATCACTTGCCGTCGTTCTGGCCGTCACGCTTGCCCTGTTGGGGGGAGCCATCCTGGCCTATAATCCCGCACGTGGCCTGACCGTCCGCAAGCAGGAGATGGGAGCAAGCCAGTGAGCCGACGCGTTTTCGTGATCGCAATCCTTGCCGCGCTGTCTGCGGCACCGGCGGCACACCCCGCAACAAACACCGATCCGGACTGGCCTTGCGTTCAGCGCAAGGTGCCTGAACTTTCGATCGGCCAGGTGTGGAACGCCGGCGAGCTTCCCGAAACGGCCAAGCAATGGGACAAGGACCCTCGATTGTCCGACCTCGCCGCCGAACTCGTCAAGCGCAGCAATCCGATCGATGATGCCCGCAAGCAGATTTCCGATTATATCGCATCGCTGCCCAAGGATCAGGCCCATGAAAAGCTGGAGCAGCTTTTCATGGGCGTGTTTGACAAGATCAACATAGAACGCGGCCTGATCATCTCCGGCATTTCGCGCTATGCCGAAAGTCAAAGGCAGCTTGCCGCCGATCTCAGAAAAAAGGCCGCAGAGGTCGACAAGATGCGCACGGCATCTGATGCCGACCAGACCGAGCTTGCCAGGCAGACGGCGCAACTGACATGGGAGACGCGCATCTTCGAAGAGCGTGTCCAGTCGCTTTCTTATGTCTGCGAGGTTCCGACAATGATCGAGCAGCGCCTTTATAGCCTCTCGAAAATCATCAGCGAGATGATGCAAAGGAACTGATCCTGCCGCCGGCAGCACCCTGCGAATGGCCAGCTTGCGCCGTCGCGATCAAGCCGCCGGCCGCGACCTCGACGCGTCGAGGTTCACTCGCGTATCCGGATGCGCAACGCTGCCGGGGCAAGCGGTTTTTAGCGCGACTGCCGGGCGCTTCAACGGCGAGCGCAGACGCCGCCGTGCGCAGGCCATCCAGCGGAGAAGGTTCCTGCGAGGCGAAATCGTAGAGACAGGGCGTCGCGAAGATTGCCCCGCTCAGGATAGAGATGGTCAGCAGTCTCATTCGTCCTCCGCAGAACATGGGGGATGTCTTCTTCCGTTCGCGTTGCGCGTAATCCGGCCGCCGCAGACCCTTGGGGCCTGAGGCGGCCGCTTGCGTTACTCGACGATCTGCAGTTCCACATGGATGTTGTCGCGTGTCGCCTTGGAATATGGGCATGTCTGATGCGCTTCCTCGACCAGGACCGTTGCCAATGCCGGCTCGATACCCGGCAGGCGAACGTTAAGGCGGGCCTGCAGAAAATAGGCGCCGTCGCTGTTTCCAAGATCGACCTCGGCATCAACGGAAAGATCCTGAGGAAGCTTCACCTTTCGCTTGCCCGCGGCAATGCCGATTGCGCCGATGAAGCAGGCCGACCATCCGGCGGCAAAGAGCTGCTCGGGATTGGTGCCGTCCCGATTGCTGCCCGGAGGCGAGAGCTTGATGTCCAGCTGACCATCGTCACTGCGAGAGGCCCCCTCGCGGCCGCCGGTTGTCCGGGTCTTGCCCGTATAAAGAACCTTATCGATCTTCGTCATCTCCAAACACTCCTTTGCTGCGTCGCTGGCGACGTCGTTTTGGGAAGTGTCATTTGCCCGATTGACGTATCGGTCATGTTTTCAAAATGATCCGAAGTGTAACGAAACGTAGCGACTCGCTGGTCAGACATCTTGTTGTACAGTTAAGGTAGGCTGAGGCTCGGCGCGTGAGAACGTTTTGCTTCCAGTTCCACGAAGTCGCGCGCACAGAGCCCCATAAAGCCGCCGTCAGAGAGATGGCGGAGTTTCAAGAGATAAGTCGGCCCGGACGTCTCGGGAGGGATGGAGACCTAGGCCTTGATCGACTGGCTCGCTGCCAACAGCATTGGCGTTAATTCTCCGGCTCCGGTTGCCACGCCAAAGGCGCCCGAGGAAACAAGCAATGCCTTCCTTGCCGGCCTCGGATCGGCAGGATCAACGAAGCCTATGGCGATCATGCCGGCGGAGACGGCTGCCGCAACGCCATGCGGACTGTCGTCGACCATGACACATCGTGCCGGTCTTGCCGCGAATTTCTCCGCGCAATGCAATAAAAGGTCCGGGGCAGGCTTTGGCCGCGCCACGGCCTCGGCGCTGAAGACCCCCGGGTGGAAGCACTGCCAGAGATCGAGCCTGCCGAGGCTCGCGCGAAGCCGGTGCATCGTACTGTTCGATGCAACACATTTCGGCCGGGTTAGGCTGGCAACGATGTCGCCGATGCCAGCCATTGGCGTCAAGGACCGTGCGAATTCGGCGTAAAGCCGCCGATGCCAGGCTTGGAAGACGTTTGCAACGTCACCCAAGCCGTAGTCGCGGACGCACATGTCGCGGATCACCCTTTCGGAATTGCCCGTGAATTTTTCATGGGCTTCGGAAGGGGTGATTGCCACGCCCGCCTCCTGCAGGGCTTCCGCAAGCGTGCGGCTTGCGATCGGCTCGCTGTCGATGAGCACGCCGTCGCAGTCGAAAATGACCAGGTCAATGTTCTGAAGGGGATCCGGGTTGGAGCGATTGGCGGCGCGCGTTTGGTCTGTCGCAGATAAGGACACGGTTCACGAACCCCGTATGCTAAGGGCAAGATCCGGCCTGTCGGTCGTGATCTGCCGGACCGGTTTGGCCAACCAATAGGCAATGTCTGCAGTGTGATTCGGCACCCATGCGCCGAGCCGGTCAAAGGGAATGAAGGACGTGATTTCGTCCCAATGCGTCGCAAGCAGAGACTTTTCGACGGCAATGATGTCGGCGAGCTCCTCCATTTTCTTAAGGCCGGATCTGAGGCCACCTCGCTCGGCGGCTGCGCGGTCAAATGAAGACAGCGTCCGGATATGCGGCGCAACCTCACGGACAGTTTGAAGAACGCTGGCGTGAAAGCTCGTCAGGAACGAACGGTCGGCGAGCTTGAGGCTATCGACGAGGTTTGCAGCCCTCCTCTCAAGGCCCGGATAGGCATCCCCTTTCGCATCCGCCTTCAGCTCGATATGCAGCTCAAGGGCGCTGAACTTGAATATCTCGAGAACCTCGTCAAGCGTCGGTATCGCCTCTCCGTCGCTGTCTTTCAGCCTGACGCTTCGGTGCTCGCCTGGAGCAAGGTCGAAGACCGGTCCGGAGTGATCGGTCGTGCGATCAAGGGTTGCGTCGTGAATGACGAGCAGTTCGCCAAAACGGGTCAAATGCACGTCGAATTCGACGCCTTCGACTGGCATTTCAGCCAGCTTGCGGAAGCCAGAAAGGCTGTTTTCGGGCCAGAGATTGCGGCCACCGCGATGACCGATGATGTAAACCATATCGAAATTGTCCTTATTGTCTGGGCAAAGGCCTACTTGCCGGAGTCTACCAGCCCCTTGGTGAACCAGCGTTGCATGAGGAGAATGATGACTGCCGGAGGCAACATGACGAAGAGAGCGGCACTCATGGCAATGTTCCATGCAGGCACGGAATCTGACACCGGAACCAGCTCCTTAAGACCCAGAATTGCGGTCGCCATCGTCTTGTCGGTGGTAAAGAGCAGCGGCCAAAGATACTGGTTCCAGCCATAGAGAAAGAGGATGATTGCAAGTGCCGCGATATTGGCGGTGGAAAGCGGCAGCAGCACATCCTTGAAGAATTTAAGGGGGCCGGCACCATCGAGTTTCGCCGCCTCGCACAGCTCCTCAGGCACGGTCAGGAAGAATTGGCGGAAGAGAAATGTCGCCGACGCGGAGGCAATCAGCGGCAGGATCAGACCGCCATAGGTGTTCACCATGTTCCACTTCATGGATGTTTCGATGCTGTAGCCCGTCAGGTTTTCCAAAAGGCCTGCAAATCCTGTGATGCCGGAAAGCCAGCGGATCGGGCCCGCAGCGTCGGCGACGGCCTCGTAAGTCGGGATGATGCGGACTTCCACGGGCAGCATCAAGGAAACGAAAATCAGCCAGAATGCGGTCATGCGGAACGGGAAGCGAAAATAGGTCACGGCAAAAGCCGCAATGAGCGAAATGGCGAGCTTGCCGATGACGATCCCGCCCGTCACGATGATCGAGTTGAGGAAAGCTTGCGCAAAATCGCCTTGCCTCCAGGCGACTGCGACATTGTCGATAAAATGCGAGCCCGGCACGAGCGGGAAAGGAGCCTGCTGCACCTCTTCCAGCGTGAGCGAACCTGCCACGAAGGCAAAGTAGAGCGGCAAGCATACGAAAGCTGCGCCAACCAACAGAACAACGTGACAGAAGATCGAAAGACCGAGATTTCGTTCGCCCATGGCTACACCTGATAATTGACCTTGCGCTCAAGCGCTCGGAACTGGAGGACCGTGAAAAGGACCGCGACGATCATCAAGATCACCGACTGGGCAGCTGACGACCCCAGATCGAGCTGCACGAAGCCGTCCTGATAGACCTTGTAGACCAGGCTGTTTGTGGCGCCTGCAGGCCCGCCACGCGTGACGGCATCGATGATGCCGAACGTTTCGAAGAGGCCGTAGACGAAGTTCATGACGACGAGGAAGAACACCGTCGGTGAGACGAGCGGCAGGGAAATCGTGAAGAACCGCCGAACCGGGCCCGCCCCATCAAGCTTGGCAGCTTCCAGCAGCGAGGCCGGAACCGCAAGCAATGCGGCAACCAGGAAGATGTAGTCATAGCAGACGTTCTTCCAGATGGAGGCAATCGTCACCAGAATCTGTGCATCGAATGGCCGTCTGTTCGGATCCCAGGCAATGCCCAGCGAATGCAGGAACTGTGCGATCGGACCGACAGCCGGATTGAACAGAAAGGCCCAAAGCACGCCGGATATGACAGGCGCAATCGCATAAGGCATCAGGATGATGCTCTTGTAGATGGCGCGGCCGCGGATGACGAAATCCGTGGCGAACGCAAAGAGCCCCGCAAGGCCAAGCGTTGCAATGTTCTGGAACAGCGTGAACCACAGCGTAAAGAGGGCGCTGCTTCTATATTCAGGGCTCGCCAGCAACGTCTGAAAATTCTTCAGGCCGACGAAGATCTGCAGGCCACCGAATGGGTCGACCTGTACAAAGGCGAGCGACAATGCCTTGTAGGAAGGGATGAAGAAAAAAAACAGCAGGATCAGCAACTGAGGCGCAACGAGCAGGGCAGCGAGCCACGGCTTGTTGAAATGCGCAGCCTTGAGACCGGCCTCGGGGGAGCGCGCTGTCGCCAGGCGGGACAATGGCCTTCCCAGGATGCGGAGGCGCCGTGGAGCGCCTCCGATGACCTGCACTGGACTATTTCCCCGCATGGAGCTGCTCATATTGGCGAAGAATCTGGTTTCCGCGGGCAGCCGCTGAATCAAGCGCCTCTTGGGGGGTCTTTTGACCGGTCCAGACCCCTTGGATCTCTTCGACAAGAAGCGCCATCGACTGATTGTGGTTGCCGAAACGGAAGCCGCGGGAATTATCGTCCGGCGTACCGCGGGAAAGCTGCAGAATGGCGATCTCACGCGTCGGATGCTCCTTGTAGTAGCCTTCCGCCTTGGCCTGCTCGTAGGCTGCGTTGGTGACCGGCACATATCCCGTCTGCTTGCTCCACCAGACCTGTGTCTTCGGCGAAGCGACGAAATTCAAAAAGGCGGCCGCGCCCTTGTATTCGTCCTCGGATTTCCCCTTGAGCACCCAGAGCGCACCGCCTCCGATCGTGCTGTTCTTCGGTTCGATGCCTTCCTCGTGCGGCAGGAAGGTCGCGCTCCATTTGAACTTTGCGCCCGCCTCCACAGCAGCATGGGCGGCCGTCGAGGCGACATAGGTCGAGCAGGTGCCCGAGATGAAGAGCTGATCGGGAGAAAGCCCCTGGCCGGCGATCTGCAAGACGCCGTCATCCATCCACTTTTTCAAGCGCTCCACCTGACCGACGACCAGCGGGCTCTTGTTGAAGACGAACTCGGTATCCAGCCCGCCAAAACCATTGGCTTTGGTGCCATAGGGCTGGTCTTGTATGGCCGCATAATTCTCGATCAGGCTCCAGTAGAAGTCGTTGGCGAGTGCCATCTGGCATTTCGAGATGCCTTTTTCCTTGATCGCATAAAGCTGCTTTTCGACTTCCTGCCAGGTTTCACCAGGCTTTTCAAAGCCGGCCGCCTTGAACTGTTCGGCATTGTACCAGAAGATCGGAGTCGAGCTGTTGAACGGCATCGCGGCGGGCTTGCCGTCAATGAGATAAAAGCCCGCAACGGGTGCAACAAAATCGTTCCAGTTGATCTTGTAGCCTTCCCGCTCCATGAGTTCAGGAACCGGAATGATCGCGCCGGACCGGTACATTGTCTGGAAGCCGCGTTCGGCAGCCTGAATCAAAACAGGCTGCTGACCAACGCGATAGGCCGCAACCATTGCAGCCATCGTTTCCTCATAATTGCCTTTGCTGACACCGACGATCTCATATTTGTCCTGAGAAGCGTTGAAATCTGAAATCAGCTGCTTGGTGATCTCGGCAAGCCGGCCGCTGGCGGCATTCCACCATTCGACCTTTACCCGGTCTGCGGCGAGCGCATTGCCTCCGATATTAAAGCTTAAGACCAGTGCGGCGGCGCCAGCCGCAACGCTCTTGAAGACCCGCCCGAACTGGCGGTGGTTTTCTGAAGCCTTGTCTGTCATTTCGTTTTCCTCTCCATCGCCTGCTGTTTGTGCGTCGGCTTTGCCGGCTGCGGCTGACCCCTCCCAAGGTGGCGATGAAAACAGGTTAGGGGTGACTTGTTACAAATGTCAATACCATGTTACAAATGTATGACGGCGCACGGGAGGAACGAAATGGCAGCCATAGAACTCATCGATCTGAAGAAGAATTATGGTCAGGTCCCAGCGGTGAAAGGTGTCAACCTGACTGTCGCCGACGGCAAAATGATCGTGCTTGTCGGGCCTTCGGGCTGTGGCAAGTCGACGCTTCTACGAATGATTGCCGGCCTTGAGAGCATCAGTTCAGGGCATTTGCATATTGCGGGAACCGACGTGAGCACCGTCGAGCCCGCAAAGCGCGATATCGCGATGGTGTTCCAGAACTACGCGCTTTACCCCCATATGACGGTTCGTCAGAACCTCGAATATGGACTGAAAAATCGCCGCGTCGCGCGCGCCGAAATCGACCGGCGCATTGCCGAAACCGCAGCCATTCTGGAAATCGGCCCATTCCTCGAGCGCCGTCCACGTCAGCTATCGGGCGGGCAGCGCCAGCGCGTCGCAATGGGTCGGGCAATCGTTCGCAATCCCGCCGCTTTCCTCTTTGACGAGCCGCTTTCGAACCTAGACGCCAAACTGCGCGTCCAGATGCGGGTGGAAATCCGGCGCCTGCAGCGGCGGCTGAAGACGACAAGCCTTTACGTGACGCATGACCAGCTGGAAGCCATGACACTTGCTGATCGTCTGGTTGTCATGAATGGCGGACGGATTGAACAAATCGGGACCCCGGTCGAAGTCTATCAGCGCCCCGAAACGATCTTCGTCGCTGGCTTCATCGGATCACCGCCCATGAACTTCGTTGAACTTAAAACGAACGGCACCATTGCGGCGGAAGAACTAACTATGTCCGCCGACGCCGATGTGATCGGCATTCGTCCAAATGCCATCAGGCTCGGCGAGACCACTTCGCCTGCCCTTCGTTTCAAGGGCAAAGTGGAGCTCGTCGAAACCGTGGGCGACGAAAACCATATCCATCTGCGCCTTAATGATGCGAAGAACGAACTGATTGTGGCAAGCATTGCGGGCGACCAGCGACTTTCGGACGGTGAGACCGTCTCATGCTTTGCCCTGGCAGACAGTCTTCACCTCTTCAACAGTGCGACGGGCCGGCGGGTCAACTAACAAAAATCCATGCAAAAAACCACCGGACCACGGCAATTGACAAAGGCGGCCGATCTGGTGCCCATAGCGTGAAAGCAAAGGTTGCGAGAGCGGTCCATGACACAGGCAAAGACGGCCGGCGCGCCAATTGCACTTCCCGACGAGCAGATGCAGGTTCGTGTGGTATGGCTCTACTTCATGGAAGGCCGTACGCAGGGCGAGATTGCCGACGCGCTTTCGACCAACCGGCTTCGTGTCAACAAAATCATCGCCGAAGCTCGCCGATCCGGCCTTGTGACAATTACCTTGAATTCCAGGCTTACGTCCTGTGTCGAGCTTGAGCAGACGCTGGTCGCGGAGTTCTCGCTGAGCCGGGCGATCATCGTGCCATCACCTTCAGATCCCGATCTCATACCTGTTCTGCTCGGCCAAGCGACCGCGGACTACATCGCCCAGCTGCTCAGCAACGGCAAGCTGTCGGGTATTGGCGTCGGCTGGGGAGCCACGCTGCGCGAAATGGTACGTCATATGCCATCCATGCGCCGGCCCGACATTTGCGTGAACTCGGTGATGGGTGGACTGACGCATGGCATCGAGATCAACACATTCGACATCGCAAGCGACCTCGCCCGGCACTTGAACGCCGAGTGCGCCTATCTTGCAGCTCCCATTTATGCCGGCAGCCCGGAATCGAAAACGGCAATCGTAACCCAGGACGTATTCCAGGCGGCTTTCCGGCAGATTGCCTCAAACGATCTTGTCGTGCTCAGTATCGGCGATATGACCGAGCGATCGCTTCTGATGCGCTACGGGCTGCCGCAGGACGTCACGATCGACGAGCTTGTCGCTACCGGCGCTTGCGGCGATGTTCTGGCGCAATTCATTGACAGGAACGGAACCCCCATCGACCACCCGCTCAATCTACGGGCAATCGCGCCGCCGCTGGAAGCGTTGCGCAAGATCCCGAACGTCGTCTTCGCGTCAGGCGGTATCAACAAAGTCGAGGCCATTGCCGCGGTCCTCTTGTCAGGGCTCGGAACTGTCCTCGTCTGCGATGAAGACACGGCGCGCGCAGCTCTGTCGGTGGCAGCCCGCGCGCGATCGCCCGCGGCGTTGTCCTGAAATGCATCGGCCCTAAGGACCGCAGTGCCGAAGAGGCTGTTGGGATCCCAGCGGGCAGGTTGACAGGTCAGGCCTTTCACACCTGCATCCGGCATGCCCTCGGCCGCGGTAACGACATCGAATGAAAATCACGGCAGAGCCGAAGCATCGACTAAGCTTTCTCGTTGACGGCCACGCTCATTCGTCTCTTGCGGGCACGATTACCGGGCGTTGCACGGACAGGACAATAAGTATGTGGCGGGCTTCGCCTGAACTATGCTGATGGGACAACGGCGATCTTGGCAGTGCGCTGCGCTCACGCCGAAAAGAAAGAGCGCGGTAACGCGTTCGACCTCTGGAACCGCGAGCGGCGGGATGTTTGGCTCGCTCCGGTCAGACGGCAAATGAATCGCTTGACTCGTTTCCCCAATAGGAACATTTAAAGAACGAAATGAAAGGCAAAGCCATGTCAATCGCCGAGAAGTTCATCGTCCTGCCCTACAAGAAGAACCGCGGAAATCTCGTGCCGGGGGAGATGCGCCAGGCTTCAAACGGTCCATCGGCTGAGAAGATTGCTGCCTCGATGGCTGCGCGCTTCGTCGGGGTCGCGGCCTATGCAGTGATGGTCGACGACGAGACCGGCGACATGACGGCACCCCGCTTGCTTGCAAGGCATGGCGAAATCGCCGATCTGAATATTTCTTAGAGGCAACGCATCCAGAATATCTGGCTTGGTCACAAAGGTGCCCTTCGAGCATGATTGGTAGCGCCGAACTCCAAGTTGCCGTGCAACAGATGTGGCGCCTGTGCTCGCCGCGCGCTACCATTCAATGGCATTGGATCTATTTTCTCCCGTCGCGGGTTTTCGCATCGAGCTGAGCAGCGTGCCGTTCAAAGGCCTGCGTTATAAGGATGGCGAGTTCTTCGTGAATATCGGCCCGCGATCTTCTCACACCCTGTTCGCAAATGGGATCGGGATCGCCGGCCGACTTCAGGAAATTCGCGGCGCCTTGCTTGCAAACGGGCAGAAAACTGAAATGGTCGGAATCGTCGATCTGCGCATAAGCGGCGTTCGGGACCTGTTTCGCCAACCGATCAGAAAGCACCGCAACCGGGATTTTGCCGATGCTGCCGAGATTGATGAAGGTCAGCGGGATATCGATGCTTTTCACGCTTTCGGCGTTGAAGGCAGTCGCAAGGCCGGGATCGACCAGCACCGCCGAGGCGATGCGCGGATCGCGGTTCGATTGTTCGAAGCGCGCCAGGTCGATGCCGCGCAGATCGAATATTTCGACCGCGACCTGCTTGTTGTTGACGAAGCCGCGCCCGCCTTCGAACCAGCGGCAATCCATCATGGCCGGATAGTCGTCGCAATAGCGCATATATGCATCGAGATCGGCGCGAGCGCCGGCAAGCTCCATTCCCGTGCTACCACCGAGGGAAAAACCGAGAACGCCGATGCGCTTCGTGTCGATCGATGCCTGCCAGCGCGCATCGCTGACAAGTGCCGTGATGATGGTCGAAATATCCTGGGTGCGCTCCCAGATTTTTGGCGTGGCAGCTGGCGTGGAATCGCCGCTCGTTGTGCCGGGATGGTTGGGGCCGGCCACGATGAACCCTGACTCCGCCAATACCTTGGCGATCCACGCCATGCCTTCCACCCTCGAACCGGAGCCATGCGAAAGTAGCACCAGTGGGAAATGACCCACCTCGATAGAAGCATTTTTCGAGGCTGGGGTACCTTCGAAAATTTTGCTTTCGCCGACCAGTGCGGGTTCACCATCGCCCTTCGATGGATACCAGATCGTCACGGCAAGTGCGCTGCCGCGTTCATGCGAGAAGACGCGGATATCCTGCAGGCCGACTTCACCTGCGAAAACGGATGCGGTTGAAGTGACGACAAAGAAAATGGCTGTCAATGCTTGTGGTCAGTCGCATGAGAAACTCGTTCGGTTTGAGAAACGATGACTGACCTTCGGGGGAAACACGGTCTTTTCGACCTCGATCAGCTTCAAGGACGTACTCGAACGTGATGCGGTCTTTCATGCGTGCGGCTGACCTTTATCTCGTCGCCGCTCCAGGAACACACTTGCATTGGGTTGTTCTTCACACGCAGGTCATTCGCCGGAGAAGATCATCGAGATCCTTCGTGTGGAATTGCGACCCGTCGGGCCTGCCGGCTGCTATTCGAACGTCAGCCAAGGAACACCCTGGACCAAACGACCTCCATGCTCGCAGGAATCGCCAAAGCGGGCGACCTTCTTGCCGTTAATCTTCGCGACCGACGATCCACCGGTAATGCCGGCCGTCGTCGGCACGCCCGTGCATGTGCATCGGTCGCTCACTGTTGCAATCGGCACGCCCTCGACGCAGACGAAGGACTGAGAGGTCGAAACAACTGGCCCGCCGACATGTGGCCGCGGACCGGGATCAACCATGGGGCAAACATGCATATGGCCTTTGAGCGTGACCGGACTGCCAACCATCTGGAATTCCTCATCTTCGAACTTTCGGTGACGGCAGCATTTTCAGACCTCCTTTAGGACTGACATTAACTTCCGATGGCGCGGACCGCTTTTGGCGGAAAACTCGCATTGTCCATAAGTTGCATGCCGTGCGCCTGTGCCAGGATGGCCATGTGCGGAAGCGCTTCATAGATCGTCAGACTATCCAGTGAACGGTTTCCGCCTAAAGCAAGAATGGGCTTGAACCCATAGATTTGCCCCACTCTCAGCTTGCCGATTTTCGAGCGCGCGCTTTTGAAAAGCTTTTTCGCATTCGCATCGTATTCGTCAAGAAAAGCTTGATCGAGCGTCATCAACTGGCTCGTGACGGCGATATTTTCATCGAATTTCTCGCCGCTTGTCAGGGCCGGGCATGACACCATTCCCTTGACGAGATCGATGATCATGTCCTGATGGGTTTCGTTCCAGGCGATCATTTTCCCGAAAGCGCCAAATCCCAGCACATGGGTCTTCCCCGCCTCGATCTCGGAATCACCGTCGAAAACCAGCTTCATGATCGGGGCGTACATGTCGGGATCGCAAAATTGGAAATATCCGTCCAATATGATCCCGGTCCCGTTCTGCTGCCAGAATTCGATCACCGCATCGGGAACTCTGCCCCGGTAGCGCTCGGGCTCGGCAGCAGGCGCCGCCTCGCCGCCTTGCGGAGCACCGAAATCCTCGATGATCGAAGCCAGCCTTATCTGATAATCTTTCACGCTACCTCCAGTCAGAACAGATAGATGCAATAACCAATACTATGACATCGGGGCATTGCCGGGACCACCCTGACCATTCCCTGAGCCGCCCTTCGAGCCTGCCGGTTTCTTGCTCGACTTAGATGATTTGCCATCCTCGCAGATTTTCAAGTCTGCGTTCGTGCGTTCACCCTTTTCCTTGGCCTTCTGCGCATGCTCCTTGAGTTGCTCCAATCGCGTCTTGTCCGAGTTGGCGCCCGTCTTGGACCATTGGGAACCGATCGATCTGTTTGCCGACCGTGGTCCCATTCCGCCGTTGTGCTGAGAGATTTTCCCCGATCCGCCGGCTGACAGATCCGGCGTATGGATAACGTCCATCGTACTCAGTTCGCCCTTCGCAGCTTGTTCCGCACCCTTCCGCGTCATCCTCGGGTCGCGCTTGAGCAGTTCGGTGACCCTGTTCTGGATCCAACTGTCTCTTGCGGTCGCCCGATCCACAGCATCCTTCGCACCCCGACCGAATTCCTCGTAGTTTTCCATATTCTTGACGAGTTGGTCGGGCGAAATATCGTTGATGGCGTCCTGCTGCTCTTTAAGTTGCCGCTTGAATTCCTCGATCTGCTCGGGTGTCGATCCTTCCGGTGGATTGAAGCAATCGATCTCTCCGCAATCCACACAGGGCTTTGCAGCTTCCTGTTCCTTGGTTTCGGTCTCGGCAGCTTCGTTCGCACCTTCCATATAGCTTGCAATGGCTTCAGCAGCCGCGCGGCCAGCCATGCCACCAACCCTTGACCCGATCGCGCGACCGATCCACGCTCCAACCGGCCCTCCGAGCACACCTCCAATGGCCCCGCCCAGAACGCCGCCTGCAACCTGGCCCCCAACCTGACCTGCGGTTCCTATCGCCACCGAGGTCATGACGCTGCTCCATTGAGGATGTTGCTGGAACGCAGCGCGTCGACCGTGTGGCCGATCAATTCCCTGACCCGGGTGTCCGGTGTGGTTCCCTTTTCTTGGAGGAAGCTTCGCACTTCCGGAAGATCCGCCGCCTTGCCGTCCGAAACGACCATGACATAGGCCCAACGTGCCCGCCCGCGCTCCGTCCGAATTCCAAGCTCATCGGCCGTTCGTTCACTGGCCAGCGTAGCGCCCCATACGAAGTCGTCGTCCACGCCCGAAAAGTGAGGCGGTCTGTTCTTCTTGAGGAAACGCGCAATCCGCAGCCGCGATGAATGGAGCATGGCGGCCTTCAACCTCTCCATCTGGGCCGGCTCCAACCTAAGCGGCCCAATGACCGCATCTGGCATGTTGATCGCCTTCCGCGCCCGTCGGACGCCCCCATAATCCGGCCCGTTGAAGACCACGCTATCCGCCGGGCCTAGAAATCGGGCAAACTGCGGTTTCGTGAGGATGGGCAGCAAGGCGCCGAGGACATTGGGATCCCAGTGGCGGAAAAGAACCCGTTCATAACGTTGCTTTTCCGAAGTGCCTTGCGTCCCGTCACGATCGCTTTCCAGCGGAATCATGACCTCGTTCAGCGTTCTCAGGTGCCGGTAAAGGGCGTCCGGCCCCGAGGGGCACGACCAGTAGACCGCGCAGGAATGATGGATGTCCAACCACTCGACATAGGATCGCGTCGGCGCCGCCAGGAGATCGACCATCCACGGCCCTGCACTGCGAAAATCCGCCGGCACCCCCTCCAAGAACAGCGAGCGGCAGGTTATCCCTTCGCCGGCCAGCGTGGCTGGCATATCATCAAAAGCCCCCCCATCCAGCACTGCACAGATGTGCCCGCTCATATCATCGACGGCATGCCTCACGACGCGGGAGGATTCGGAGATGTCCGGCAGATCGATTGCTGGCGTCGCTTCCATCGTCACATCCTCACGAACGGGGTTGACGATCTTGACATCTGCCGCAGACAGGACGGCCCCTCCCCGGGACCGCCTTTCTTGAAGTTGATCTGGTTACCTTCGATATCGACCTTCAATCCGCGGATGCGGATACCGGCTTTGTTGATTTCGATGTAGCCCCCGGGTGCGGACAGAAAGATCTTGTCTTCGGCAAAGACCTCAAAGACCTTCGCCTCTCCATGGTACTTCTCGCCGGAGACGAGATTGTAGAGTTTGCCGACATTGACGGTAATTTTCTCGCCCACGACCGTGCCTTGGGCCTCTCCGATATTGATATTTTGCTCTTTGCCGATCGTGAGATTTTGTTGTTCGCCGATCGCTATGTTCTGCTGCTTGCCGACGTTGATCATTTCGGTCTGGCCGATGTTCGTCACCTTGCTCATGCCGATCTGCTCGGCCTTGGCAATACCAACGGTTGTCGACTGGAACGAACCCACGATCGTGTTCATGATGCCCGGAAGCGGAAAGAGGCTTGAGGCTGCATCGCCGACGCCGGTGCCCGAGCCGGCGAGAGCCGAGCCCGCATCGGCCCGCGGATTCGGGCCGGAAACGACGCCTTGGCGGCTGCCGAGACCACCGGCGCTCAGAAAGCCAAGCGCCGAGGAGGCGAGCGTGCCGGCGAAGGCGGCAACGCCAGGTCCGCCGCCGCCGGCGATCTGACCAGCCTGGCTCAAAAGACCTGCAGTTTGCCCCGAGAGCCCCTGCACGGCCCCCATCAGCGCCATCGCCATCGGACCCGTGCCGCCGACGACGGTGTTCATCGAGCCACCGATCTCGTGCTTCTGATTGCCGCCGACTTCCACGGCGCGGTTGGCGCCGATCGAGGCCACTTCGTGCCGGTCGATGCGCTTCGTCCGGTCGTTCAGCACCCGAGTCGTATGATCCTTCTGCGCATGGAA
Organism: Rhizobium gallicum bv. gallicum R602sp; assembly: GCF_000816845.1. Classification (NCBI taxonomy): domain Bacteria; kingdom Pseudomonadati; phylum Pseudomonadota; class Alphaproteobacteria; order Hyphomicrobiales; family Rhizobiaceae; genus Rhizobium; species Rhizobium gallicum. The sequence goes on from NZ_CP006880.1 coordinate 1,695,042, forward strand.
GAACATGTTCTCCTGGCCGGCCTCGTCTTCAAAGCTCATCTCGTTGAAGCCGGAGCCCTTATGGGTGTTGGACCGCATCACCATGCGGGTCTTGTTGGCCGGGAGATCATAGGGCACGCCGTTTGCCGGATTGGGCACGACACCCGTGATGAGCGGCCGGTCTGGGTCACCGTCGACGAAGGCGACCATCACTTCCATGCCGATGCGCGGAATGATCTGACCGCCCCAGGTGGAGCCCGCCCAGCTCTGCGCCACACGTACCCAGCAGGTGTCCGATCCGTCCTTCTTCGCCCTGCGGTCCCAAGGAAACCACACCTTGATGCGGCCATACTGGTCCGGATGGATCTCCTCTCCCTGTGGTCCCGCAACGATCGCTACCTGCGTGCCCTCGATCCTCGGCCGCTTCGTCGCCCGGTGCGGCGTCATCGGCACGCGGGAGGGAACGGCCTCGAAATGGTTGTAGTATTCCGGCTCGTTGCTGTTCGTCTCATAGGACCGATCGACCGCCATATGACGCGCCTTAATGATCACATGCTCTTCATAGACGTGATCCGGATGCGCCTCCTCGTACGGCGTGAAGCGGCGGCCGGCCTCCAGCACGCGGGAGGTCGAAAGACCGGACACCCGATTGTGGTCGGCCTCGCTTGCCTGCATCCTGAGCTTTTGCGCCCGCTCGGCGGCGGCCACCGTGCCAATGCGGGAGGGGAATTCGTAAAGCTCGCGCTTGGCAGCCTCCGGCATCTGCACCAGCGACGGCGTCATCGTGCCCGGCACCATTTGCGGCGTCTCGAAGTTCCAGTCGGCGCCTGCCCGCTGGCCGGGCACGTAGGAGTAACGCCGCATCCATTCGGTGATGTGGTTGCGATCGGACGAGCCCTGCGCCAGGCGCACCCTGCCTTCGCCCCGCGCCGACGGCGACGGCCCTGCCCAGGAGCTTGCGCCGTCGCCGACATGAAGACGATGACCGCCCTCCTCATGGCTGAACCAGTAAAACAGGCCGTCCTCCTCGAAACGGCGGATCAGGAAATCGAGATCGGTCTCGTTCCACTGGACGGAATAATGCTGCGGCGGAGGTGGAGTGATGACGCCGGACGTATCGGGCGCCGGAATGCCGTGTTCGGAAAACAGCGTCTCGGCGATTTCCAGCGAGGTCTTGTCCATCCAGATGCGGCAATCGGAGCGGCGCGAGAGCAGCCACATCTGCGGCCGCAGCACCAGCGCATAAGACCGCAAGCCCCGGGTAATCGGCGGGCCCTCGTTCATATCGGTCACCAGTCCGTTGAAGGGGCGGCGGACGCCGTCGCCATCCTCTCCCTGCTGGACTTCGATCGACACATCGACCAGCCGGCCGATCAGCTCCTCAGGCTTGACGGCCTCGCGCTTGGCACGAACGCTGACGTGGATCTCGAAAAGCGAAGATACCCCCTCCTCGATCGAAACCCGCTCCGGCAAAAGCTGGTCCGGCCCAAGCGGAGAGTTCACCCGCAGGTTCCTGCTTGCCTGAATGAAATCGGCAGCCGAGGGTAGATCGTTCATCGTGGGCCCTTCGTCTCGCGTGCCAGGAGATGCGGCGACGTGCCGGCTTAGCCGGTTGCCGTCATTGCCTTTGAGAAGCGCCGCTGGAAGTTCTGCAGCAGCGAATGTTTGTCGAACTGGCGAAGGATTTCGAATTGGTTTGTCGCGCTGTTGTAGTAGGCAGCCGCCATCGGCTTGTCGTCCCCCTGCTGGATGAAGGGAACAGCAGGATTGCCGTAGAGAATCTTCTTCGGTGTTGGGTCCTTGCCAATAATGTCGAGGAATCCCATCGGCACCGTCGCCTTGTATTTTTCGACAGCCGATATCTGGGCGATATTCTTCTTGCCAGTGTAAACATGAGCAATACTCGTCCTGCCGTTTGGCACGCTGACGATCTGCTGACCCGGCTTGATCCATTCGGTAACGAGTTCGCGGAAGCCCGGCATGTGCTGCAACTTGTCACCTTCGAAGTACAGGTCTTCGACACGTGCGATCGTGTAGACATAACGCATGACCTGAAGGTGGCTCGTACCGACGACCTTGACACCCTTGATCTTATAGCTTGGGGCCACCATGCCGAAGATGCTTTCGGTCGACGTGTATTCGACGATCAAATGCTGGGAGGTGAGTGAAATCTTATCGATAGCAGGCGTGCTCATGAGGGAAATTTCCTCGTTGGCGCCAAACGCCGCGCGAGCAACCGAAGTCCACCGGCAGATATCGGACTTTGGTTCAGCGGCTTGCAGTTCGGCGGGGCGACAGCTCCGGTTCTTTTAACGCGAAAACGGATGCCGGCCAGCTGCCGGCATCCAGAGTGAGAAAGTCTTACGCAGCCTTCGTTGTTGCGAGATCGTAAGATGCGATCATCGGCGATTGCGGCGAGTGCTGATCGTCGTATGGCGTGTACTTCACTTCAATCTTGGTGAAGTTGAGCTTGATCGTCTCGATCGGGCGGTCCCCGTTGGAATCGATGGAGTAGCTGGCGATCAGCGTGTTCTCCAGGGAATATTCAACATAAGTGTTGCCGGGGTTGCCGGTGGTGACCAGATGAATGACCGAGCGCTTGCCGGTACGGCCGGCGCAGGCCTCCTGGAAGAGCTTCGTGGAAGAGGAATCGCTGACCTTGGTCAGGATGACTTCCGATACAGTCGGCTCGGAGGCTTCGCGGTTGGCCGCGGAGCCGGCGGATGTGTTCATGTTACGAGAAACGTTCCAGTGGATGGCTTCGATGTCCATCCACTTGCGGTGCTGCTCATGGGTTGCGTCACCCTGAATACCGTCGATTTGCAGATAAATCGGCATGCTGTCAGCTCTCCTCTTATCGAGCGGGGTTGCCTAGTTGCGTCTAAGGCGCATTTGCCTTTCGGTCCGTTGTGCTGGCCGAACGGCCCTCGCCGTCCGGGACTGCTTCATCCGCCTGCCGGTTTTCATCCGGTCCGGCGAATACCTTTTCGTCTGCCGCAGAGCTCGGCTTAATGCCGAAGCGGCCACTGTCGAAATTGATCAAAACATGCGAGACCTTCCGTCCGTCGGACATCCGGTCGAGGAAAAAGATTGACAGCACCGGTAGCAACTCGCGGGCAATCATCACCTCGATGGCGCGGGCACCCATCACGCTGGTCTTCGCACCCGAAACCAGCGCCTCGCGGGCTTCATCGGATAGCGAAAGCGCGGTGCCATAGGTGGCCGTGACACGATCCCTTATGCGGCCGATCTGCATGTCGACGATCGCCGAAAGTGCCTCGCGCTGCAAAGGCAGGAAGGGCAGAATAATCGTGCGGCCGAGGAAGGCCGGCTTGAAATGCTTCTGCAGTTCCGGCAGCAACAATGCTTCCAGCGCCTCGCCATCCGGCATCGCATCCGGATCGGCGGCAAGGGCTGCCAGGAGTTCGGAGCCTGCATTGGCCGTCATGAAGATCGTCGTGTTCTTGAAATCGATATCGCGGCCCTCGCCGTCACGCAGCGTGCCCTTGTCGAAGACCTGGTAGAAGATCTCCTGGACGCCGCTATGGGCCTTGTCGATCTCGTCGAGCAGCAGGACGCCATAGGGTCGTCGGCGCACGGCTTCCGTCAGCACGCCGCCTTCGCCGTAGCCGACATAGCCGGGCGGCGAGCCGAGGAGCATGGAGATCTTGTGCTCCTCCTTGAACTCCGACATGTTGATCGTCGTCAACTGCTGGCTGCCGCCGTAATAAAGGTCGGCAAGCGACAGCGCCGTTTCCGTCTTGCCCGTGCCGGACATGCCGACGAGCAGGAACACGGCCGGCGGCCGGCGCGGATCGGAAAGTCCGGCGCGAGCAGCCCGCATCGTATCAGCAATGCGGCCGATCGCCGGATCCTGGCCGACGATCCGCTCCTTCAGCCGGTCATCGAGGCTCTTGGTGGTCTGGACCTGATCTGCAAGCAGCTTGCCGACGGGAATGCCGGTCCAGCGCGCGACGATCGTCGCGATGATGTCTTTATCGACAACGCGCGGCACGAGTGCCGCCTCACCGGCTGCCTGCTGCAGCTTTCGCTCGGCGACCGCAAAGGCCGCGCGTGCGCCTTGCGCCGATAGTCCGCTTGCCGGGAAGGGTGCGACATTGCTCGGTTCTTCGGCAGGCTCCGGGATATCTTCCACCCTCCTCGGCACGAAGGCCGCTTCCAGTCGGTCTGCCTCCTTCAGCAGGCGCAGTTCCTCGTCGTATTTTGTCTGAAGAGCGTCGATCTCGCTTGAAATTAGCTTAATTTGCGCGTCGATTCTGGCGAGACGTTCGGTGTTTTCAGGGGTATCCGGCTCGCTTGAGAGCCACGTCGCTTCGGCTTCGAGCAGATCGTGTTCGCTGCGCAGGTTCCGGAGCGGCTCGGGAATGGTCTGGCGGGCGAGCGAGACGGACGCAGCCGCCGTGTCGATCAGGCTGATCGCCTTGTCCGGCAACTGCCGCGCCGGCAAATAGCGGGCCGAAAGCCGCACTGCGGCAATCAGGGCTTCATCGCGGATGCGGACCTTGTGGTGGGCGGCGAAGGTTTCGGCCACGCCGCGCAGCATTCGGATTGCCGTTTCCTCGTCCGGCTCCTGCACGTGTACCGTCTGGAAACGGCGGGTGAGTGCTGCATCCTTTTCGATGAAGCGTTTATATTCGCTCCAGGTGGTCGCCGCGATGGTACGCAGTTCACCGCGCGCGAGCGCCGGTTTCAGGATATTGGCAGCGTCGCCTTGACCCGCCTGTCCGCCCGCGCCGATGAGGCTATGCGCTTCATCGATGAACAGGATGATCGGTTGGGCGGAGGCTTTCACCGCATCGACCACACCGTGGAGGCGACGCTCGAATTCACCTTTGACGCCCGCTCCGGCCTGCAGCAGGCTCAGATCGAGCGTGAGCAGTCGCACTGCCTTCAGTTTGTCGGGCACGTTTCCATCGGCAATCTGAAGCGCCAGCGCCTCGGCAACGGCCGTCTTGCCGACGCCCGCCTCGCCAACCAGAATCGGATTGTTCTGCCGCCGGCGCATCAGGATGTCGATGAGCTGCCGCTGCTCCCGGTTTCGGCCGATGACCGGATCGATGCGTCCGGCCCTGGCATCTGCTGTCATGTCGCGAGTGTAAAGTCGCAGGAATTCGTTATCGTCGACGCCATTGGGCGACGTTCGCCCGGCCGCCGGAAGGATGGCACTCTCGGCGCCGCCCTCGTCAGGCTCGGTCTTTTTCAGCAACTTTTCCAAGGCTTTGCCGTCAAGATCGCGCAGCGACGGCGCAATTGCGCGCACCAGGACACGCAGCGTCGAATCCGAAATCAGCGCCGACAGGACATCAGCGACAAGGACCCTGTTTCGGCCGAACTGCAGCGAGGCGACCAACCATGCCTCGCGCGCCAACGTCAGCAGATTTTGCGAAAGCGCGAGAGCCCGCCCCTCTTCGCGAGCGACATCGCCAATTGCCGCATCGAGCTCGCTTCGCAAGGTCTGCAAGCTGATGCCGACCTCTTCGAGAACCGGGGCAACATCCGCGACATCGAGCAGTGCGCGAAGCCAGTGGGCGATGTCGACAGCCGGGTGCTGATGGCGCACGGCAATGGATGCCGCTGTCTCAAGACCGACACGGAGGCTTGGCTCAAGCGTTCTGATCAGACGATTGAGATCGATCTGCGGCATTCGTGATTCCCCCTCCCCCGATGTCCAAGGGGAACACCTATGAGATGCATTGAGACAGCTAGGGCGCGTATTTCAATTTGGCAAGATTAAATTACGAGAATTTTTTATGTCAAGTCTATCCATCGCGTGTCATAAAAATGTTGCAAATCCACCGTGGTTGACAATGAAGAATGCTGCCCCACAATAATATGACCTCGGTCATCGTCTTCAAATATGAGGATTAATCGAATTTGAACATTCGCGACATCGCAATTCCATTTGATGAAAATGCGCCTTGTGGAGAAAACATCCGCAACAATACTGTATCGCGCAAGATATACTATAATATAAAAGATGCTAGGAACCTCGCTCGGACTGTAGAACGAGGTATTTCCCCTGGCGAGACCATTGGGGTATCACCTGCATGGATCGATGTTAACAATCTTGGATTGCGAATTCTTTCTTCAGACAGCAAGGACCTGGAAGTATTAGCCTGGCTCGCCGAAGCTCAACTAAGGCTTGCAGGCTTCGCAGGACTGGGCGAAGTCTACGCTGCGATGATGTCGCTTTTAGACAAGCATTGGGATGAGTTGCATTCGATCGGCGACGACGATTTCCACGAGCGTTTTGCGCCCCTGGCAGGCTTGAACGGGATGGGCGGCGAAGGAACGATCATTCAGGCGGTACGGCTTTCACCGCTCGTTCCCGGCGCGAAGTTCGGCCAATTTTCGCTCTGGGACTTCCAGCTTTCGCAGCGCCCAAACGAATCGCAGCGTCGCGAGGACCTTTATCTTGCAGCAAGCGAAGCGGGCGTCTCGGCCATGGCCGCGCACCTCAAGCAGCTGAACCAATGCATCGCCAGTTTCGATGCCCTGACTGCCCTTCTTGCGGAGCGTTGCGGTGATCAGGCACCGCCAAGTTCCAATACGCGCAATGTTCTTTTCGAAGCGGCAGCCGCAATTCGCCAGCTTGCGGGTATCGAAAACGACGAGGCTGCAGCTGATGCGGAAACCGCGCCCCTGGCTGCCAACAGCAATAGCCCGGAGCCTGAGGCCCCGCGGCCGCGCAGCGCCGACACTATTGCTTCGCGCGAGGAAGCGCTCGAAATCCTCGCCGGCGTCGCGCGCTATTTTCGCCGCACCGAGCCTCATTCGCCGATTTCGATGGCGCTCGAAACTCTGGTCCGGCGCAGCCGAATGGATTTTTCCGAGCTGCTTGCCGAACTGCTTCCCGAACCCCAGGCCCGCAACGCGGTGCTGAGTGCTGCGGGCATCAAGTCTGCCGCCGACAAGGGTGAATGACCGGAAAATCCTACCCGCGCTTCTCGCCGAGCGCGGCTCGCATGAACCGAATTTACAATCTGCCAAGGGCATGAAGGAGACTCTATATGGCAAGTGTGCATGAGAAACTGGAAAGGGTTCGCAAGCCGCGCGTCCACATCAAATACGAGGTGGAGACCGAGGGTGCGATGGTAGTCAAGGAGCTGCCCTTCGTCGTCGGCGTGCTCGGCGACTTCTCCGGCAATCCGACGCAGCCGCTCAAGCCGTTCGGCGAGCGGAAATTCGTTCAGGTCGATCGCGACAATTTCGACGACGTCATGCGCCGCATGACGCCCGGTCTCAACATCACGGTCGAAAATACGCTGCAGAACGACGGCTCGGATCTCGCCGTATCGCTGAAGTTCGAAAGCATGGAAGACTTCGAGCCAGGCGCGGTCGTCAATCAGGTTCCGGCACTTAAGGCACTGCTTGATGCGCGCAATGAGCTGCGCGACCTGATGAGCAAGGCAGACCGCTCGGAGGAGCTGGAGCGGATGCTCGAAGACATCCTTCAGAACAATGGCGACCTCAACAAATTGGTCTCCGAGCTCGGCGCCGCCGGCAACAAGGACAACGTGAACTGAAGGGCCGGCGGACGTTTGAACGTCCGTCCCATCTTTTTATGAGCACCGGATATTCCCAAGGCCGTTTGCCGCTTTCCGGGCTGCTCGCACCGAAAAGGATTGAGGAATGAGCGCAGATACTCAACTGGCGGCCCAGGACGAGGTCGCATACGTACCCGATGAGAACCTCCTGTCAAAGGTCGTGGCCGCCACCCGCCAGACAGAGCCGGATCGCGCGCAGAACCTGCTGCGCACGCTGACCGACCAGGCGTTGAAAGGCACCGTCAAGTACGACCGCAACCTGACGATCACGTTGAACAACGCGATCGCCGAGCTCGACAGGACGATTTCCCGTCAGCTGGCTGCGATCATGCAGTCGCCGGAATTCGCCAGGCTCGAAGGTTCCTGGCGCGGGCTGAACTACCTGGTCAAGAACAGCGAAACCAGCGTCAACCTGAAGATCCGGGTGCTGAACACTTCCAAGCGCGAGCTCTCCAAGGATCTTGCCAAGGCGGTCGAGTTCGACCAGTCAAGGCTCTTCAAGTCGGTCTATGATGATGAGTTCGGCACGCCGGGCGGCGAGCCCATGGGCACATTGATCGGCGACTATGAATTCGACAATTCGTTCGAAGACGTTCAGATGCTGCAGGGCATCTCGTCGATCGCTGCCGCAGCCTTTGCGCCCTTCATCGCAGCAGCAAGCCCGCGCATGTTCGGCTTCGAGGACTTCCGCGAACTGGCAAAGCCGCGCGATCTCGAAAAGATCTTCGAGACGGTCGAGTACACGAAATGGCGCAGCCTTCGCGAAAGCGACGATTCGCGCTTCGTGACACTGGCCATGCCGCGCGTGCTTGCCCGCATGCCCTATGGCCCGAAGACCAATCCGATCGACGAATTCGGCTTCGACGAGACGGGCGGTTCCAAGACCGGCGAGCTAGATCACGAGGCCTATTGCTGGATGAATGCCGCCTATGTCATGGGCACGCGTCTTACCGAGGCCTTTGCCAAGAGCGGCTGGTGCACCTCGATCCGCGGCGCGGAAAATGGCGGGAAGGTCGAGAACCTGCCGATGCATATCTTTGCCAGCGACGATGGCGACCTCGATCTCAAATGCCCGACGGAAGTCGGCATCACGGACCGGCGTGATGCCGAGCTCGGCAAGCTCGGCTTCCTGCCGCTTTGCCACTACAAGAACACCGATTACGCGGTCTTCTTCGGTGCACAGACGACGCACAAGCCAAAGCTCTACGACAAGCCGGAAGCGACTGCTAATGCCGCAGTCTCCGCCCGCCTGCCCTACATGATGGCGACGTCACGCTTCGCCCACTATCTCAAGGTCATGGGCCGCGACAAGATCGGCTCGTTCATGGAAGCCGAGGATTGCGAAGTGTGGCTGAACCGCTGGATTTCGAACTACGTCAACGCCAACGACGATGCCGGCGAGGAATCTCGCGCCAAGTATCCGTTGCGCGATGCCAAGGTGACGGTCCAGGAAATCCCCGGCAAACCGGGTTCATACAATGCGGTCGCCTGGATGCGCCCCTGGCTGCAGATGGAAGAGCTGACGACCTCGCTGCGCATGGTCGCCCGTATTCCCTCCAAGAACTGATCGATATCCGCGCGTCCATCGGGCGCGCGGTCCCTCACCTTCTGCAATGCGTGAACCGCAATGACGATGAACTCAGGCACAAAGTGGCGACGGACGGCCGATCAGCTGATTGCGCTGATCGACGATGCCCTCAACAGGCAGGTCAATGCAATTCTTCACCATCCGGAATTCCAGAAGATGGAGGCCCGCTGGCGCGGCCTTGCCATGCTGGTGCGCGAGGCAAGCCGCAGCGGCGAAGTCAAGATCAAGCTTTTGAGCGCCAGCTGGGATCAGCTGGCACGCAATCTGGAACGCGCCGCCGATTTCGACCAGAGCCATCTGTTCGAAATGGTCTATAGCCGCGAATTCGGCATGCCGGGCGGCGAGCCGTTCGGTCTCATCGTCGGCGACTATATGTGCGCGCCGGAGATGGCGGGAGACGGGGATGCGGTAAGCACGCTCGTGCAGCTCGGCACGGTCGCGGCCGCCGCCTTCTGCCCCTTCATTGCCGGGGCGTCACCGCAGGCGCTCGGCCTGGAACGGTTCGACGAGCTCGACCGCGTGCAAGATTTCTCCTGGCTTGCGCATGATCCGTCGCGTATCCGCTGGAACAGCCTGAGGGCACGGGAAGATTCCCGCTTCCTCGGCCTCGTTGCGCCGCGCATCCTGATGCGGCCACCCCATGAACCGCTGGCGCGCCACCGCAACGACGGCTTCCCGTTCCGCGAGACGATCAGCGAGGATGGAAGCTCGCTGCTGTGGGGCAACGGCGCCTTTGCATTCGCCTCGATGGTCATTCGCAATTTCAATGAATCGGGCTGGTTCGCCGATATCCGCGGCGTGACCCAGGATGCCATCGATGGCGGCATGCTGGGTGCCGATGAGCTTGCGCCTTACGACTTCGGCACCGAAAGCAACGGGCTCTCGGCCCAGGCGCCGGTCGAGATCAGCCTCACCAGCATGCAGGAACAGCAATTCTGCGATCTGGGTATTGTGCCGGTCGCGACGACTTACCTGTCGGCCTCGGCAATTTTCAACTCCAACCAGTCCCTGCATGCGCCGCCGCATTATTCCAGTGAGCATGCGCGCCAAAACGCACGGATCGCTGCAATGCTGCAATATGTGCTCTGCGCCTCGCGCTTCTCGCATTACTTGAAGGTCATCATGCGCGACGAGATCGGCCAGCTGTCGGACGCGCCGTCGATCCAGCGGCGGCTGGAGGACTGGCTGGCGGCTTATACACTCGGCAACGACGACGCCGACCTGACGCTAAGGACGCGCCGGCCGCTGCGCTCGGCGGGTATCAGCGTTCACGATATCCCCGGCAAGCCCGGTACTTTTTCCTGCACTGTGCGGCTGCAGCCGCATTTCCAACTCGATGACGTTTCCACCAGTTTCCACCTCATCGCCGAGACGGCAAACGCCACGACACGCTTTGCCCGCCCGACCGACGCACCGCAAAGGATGTCCGCATGACGCTCTCCGCCCAAATCGCCAATCTGCTTGGCCAAGACGCTCTGGGGCAGGCGCTCGAACTTGCGAAGGCACAGGTGAAATCCGCGCCGACCGACAAGGAAGCGCGGCACCTTTACATCGACCTTCTGGTTCTGTCGGGCGACTACGAACGCGCCGACGCCCAGTGCAATGTCGCCGTTACCTTCTCACCAGAAGATGCCATGGGCTTTGCGCTGCTGCGCAACCAGTTGCGGGCAATTGCCGCGCGCGATGCCTGGTTCGAAAAGGGTGCGGTGCCGGAATTCCCGCAAGGGCCGAGCGAATTGGACATGGCGGCGATGCGCCTTGGCATCGCCGCCCGGACGCAGGAAAGGGCAGATGCTGAGATCGCCCTCGACCGGTTGGAAGACCTGCGCGGCGAGAGGCCAATGGTCTGGAACGGACGCGAGATTTCCGATTTTCGCGACCTCGACGATCGCATCCCCCACGCGCTCGAAATCATCATGACAGGCGGCGCCTATCTCTGGGTGGACTTTTCCAAAATCGCTTCGGTGACGATCGAGCCCATCGCACGGCCGCGCGATCTTGCCTTTCGCCGGGGCAAGCTGTCGTTGATTGACGGGGCCAGCGCGCCGGTGCTTCTGCCCGCGATCTATCATGGCACGAAAGCCGGTCCGGCGTTGCTTCTTGGTCGCGAGACCGAATGGGTGAAGGAGCCGAGCGGCATCACCACGGGCCGCGGCCATCGGTGCTTCTTGGCGGGCGACGAACTCGTCTCCTTCCATGAGACGGTGAACCTTGACGCAGCCGAACACCTCGAAGCAAGGAGAACCATTCATGGCTGATCCGCTCGAGCGCTGCCGTCCGCGCGAGCGGATGCTGTCGCAGTCGATCCTCGACCGGCTGATCGACGCGAACCCGGATCTGCCGAGCGACGACCACCTGAGCCTTGCCGAGCAGGTGCGCGAGATGCGTGAAGCGATCCGCCGCGATCTCGAAGCCTTGCTCAATACGCGGCGCTGCCCCACGGCGCCACCGGCCATCCTCGACGAATTGAAGGACGCACTGGTCTCCTACGGGGTGGACGGCATCGTGTCCGCCAATCTGGTAACCGACAATGCGAAGCTGCGGCTGGCGCGCGTCATCGAGCGGCGGATTGCGCTTTTCGAAACACGCCTTTCGGATGTGCGGGTGACGATCCTGAAGAGCCGTCACGACGGTGAGCGGGCGCTGCGCATGCGCATCCAGGCAAGCTTCCGTCTGCATGAGGGCATGCCGCCGATCAGCTTCGAATCGATGATCGACCCGTCAACGCAACGCTTCATGGTCGAGGCGGCAAATGGCTGACGGCTTCCTGCAACGCTACAATGACGAACTCGGCGCGCTTCGCCGCCGCGCCGCACGCTTTGCCGATGCTTTCCCGAAGATTGCCGGCCGGCTGCGCATGACGGGTGATGTCGCCGACGACCCGCATGTCGAGCGGCTGATCCAGAGTTTCGCCTATTCCGCAGCCCGCGTGCGCCAGAAGCTGGACGATGAATTCCCCGAGCTTACCGACGGCCTTCTGGAAACCCTTTATCCCCATTACCTGGCGCCGTTACCCTCCATGAGCATCGTGAAATTCCGTCCGAGCGAGATGCTGGCTTCGGTGCAGACGGTGCCGCGTCATAGCGAAATCCTGGCTGAGCCGGTCGGCGGCGAGGCCTGCCGCTTCCGCACAACGCAAGACGTCGAGATCGTGCCTGTCGAGATCGCCTCTGCCTCGCTTTCCGGCCAGCCGTTCAATGCGCCGCTTTCGCCCTATCCCGGCGCAGCCGGATGCCTCAGGCTGTCGATCCGTTCGAGCGCACCCCGCATGGGCCATCTTTCCGAGAGCGGACTGAAGCGGCTGAGGCTCTACATCGCCTCGCCCTGGCAGCAGGCGATCCGCATTTATGAGCTTCTGGCAAACCATACGCTCGGGATCGCGCTTGCCCATCACGCCGACGATCGTACGCCGAAATTTCTGCGGGCGAGCAATCTGCAGCCCGTCGGCTTTGACCCTGAGCAGGCGATGTTGCCCTATCCCCCGTCGAGCTTCACCGGCTACGGGCTTTTGACGGAATTCTTCGCCCTGCCGCAGAAATTCCTGTTCTTCGATATCGAAGGGCTGGATCCCTGGCATGGAGAAACGCTCGAGATCTTCATTTATCTCAACGACAGCGATGCCAAGCTGGAGCGAGCCGTTTCTGCGCGCGACTTCGCTCTCAATGCCACTCCGGTCGTCAATCTCTTCCGGCAGATCTGCGAGCCGGTGGCCGTCGACGGAACTCGCACGGAATACCGGCTGCTACCGGATGCCCGACGTCAGCGGACCCGGGAGATTTATGCAATCGAACGCGTCCTCTTGACGGGCCGCGGCGGCCAGGAGGAATTCTCTCAGCCGTTCTTCGGGCGCCGCCAGAAAGGCAGCACGGCCTCGACCTACTGGCAGATTTCGCGCCGCTTTGAGGCCGATGACGGCACGAGCGACGTCGATATCGCCTTCGTCGACCGCATGCACCGGCCGACCGGCGCGATCGATGCGGTCGCCAGCGTTGACACATTGTGCCTCAACCGCGACCTGCCGGAGCAGCTGCCCTTCGGCGGCGGGCATCCGCAGCTGCAGCTTGCTTCCGGCAGCGAGGCGGTCGCCCGGGTCGAGGCTCTCATTCCACCGACGCCATCGGTGCGGATGAACGAGCAGGACGACCGCAACTGGCGACTGATGTCTCACCTGATGCTCAATCATCTGTCGTTGTTCGACAACGAAGGGACCGCCCTTAAGGATATCCTTTCCCTTTATGCCTTCCGTGACAGCCCGGAAACCAAGCAGCTCGTCGATGCACTAGCGCGGATCCATGCCCGCAACTCGACGGCACGCCTTGGCAACGGCGGCATGGTGCCGGGCACCGAGATCACGCTCGAATTCGATCCCGGCGCCATCGATCGGGCATCCGCTTTCCTGTTCGGCAGCGTGCTCGATCGCTTTTTCGGCCTCTACACCTCGCTCAACAGCTTCACCCGCCTCTCGATCGCCATGAAGGGGCAATCGAAGCCAATCGCGAGCTGGCCGGCGCGAGCCGCCGAACGTCCGCTCCTGTGAGGAAGGTGATTGCATGAGCATGGCCGTGAAAAAGACGAGCGATCACCTTGAAGAGAAGCTGGAGCAAGATCCAAGCCGGTTCGAGCCGACGACGGCCTTCCGTGTCGCCCAGCAGGCTTCCGGACACGATCTTGGCGTTCGTGCGCATATCGGCGTGTCGCCGGCACCGCTTGCCGTCTGCGGCTTTAACCGGACGGGCGACAAGGCCGTGATCCGCAGCTCACTGGCGGGCCTTACCGGGCCGCTCGGCTCGATGCCACCGGCTTATAACGAACTCATCATGCGCGAAGAGCGCAACCGATCGCGCGCGCTTGCCAGCTTTTTTGATCTTTTCAGCGCCCGCATGAGCGCGCTGTTCGTCGATGCCTGCGAGAAATACCGCATTGCGCGGCGGTTGCGCTGGGGTCGTGACCGGCGCAAGAACAGTTTCGTCACGACGCTCTTTTCTCTCACCGGTTTCGGCACGAAGAGGCTTGCCGAACAAAGCGGCATCGATGATGAGCTCATCCTGCGCTTTAGCGGCTTCTTTTCCGCGCGCGTCAGAAACCTCGTCAACCTGCGCGCCATGCTCTGCGAGTTCACCGGACTGCCCGTCGAAATCGAGCAGTTCCGTGGACGCTGGCTCACGATCCCGGTCGAGGACCGAAGCCTACTCGAGCCGGGACGCGACGTGCAGCTCGGCGTCAATGCCACGGCAGGCGCTGCAATCCACGATTTCAGCGGCGGCTTCCGCGTCATGATCGGCCCGCTCGACTATGACGCCTATCTGACGCTTTCGCCGGGCAGGCCGGCAATCGGGGAGCTCTTCGCGCTGACGCGGCTCTATGTCGGTTCCGGTTTCGATTTCGACATCCAGATCATCCTGAAGAAGGAGCAAATTCCCTTCTGCCAGCTCGGCCAGGCCGGTGACCCGCCACGGCTCGGCTGGAACAGCTGGGCCCGCGTAGCACCTGCAGCCCGAGACAGCAGCGACGCGGTCGTCGTCGAACGTGCTTCAGCACCCGTAAAAGCTGTGTGAGGGGAGATGGTAATGCGGCTGGAACTCAGGCAGATCAACGGCAATTTTGTCAACAGCGTCGCTCCCAAGTGGTTCTTCGAGCACGGCCGGCGCACACTCGGGAGGGCTGGCGACTGTGACTGGCAGATGTCTGATCCGGAATGCCACGTCTCGAAGCATCATTGCACGATAGAGCGGGACCGCGAGGGTTTCCTGCTGCGCGACCAGAGCGCCAACGGATCGCGTGTCGATGGCATGCTTTTGCTGGAAGGACAAAGTGCAAGGCTCAATGACCAATCACGCTTAGAGGTCGGCGGACTGGCCTTCTCAGTCCACATATCCGGTGACAACAATCTTGAATTCGAGGATCCGGATGCAAGCCTGAGGCTTTCCGATGAGACGCTGACGATCTCGTCGATTCTCGCCGATATCGCGCCCGGCGGGCGTACGGCGACCGGCATTCTCGGCGAACGTGCAAATGACGACTGGCTGCCGCAAGCCGATCTTGCGGCGACGAAAAGGAACGGAACATCGTCGCGCGATGTCGAGATCGGCTGGAGCGGACCTCCGCAGGTCGAAGGTCTGGCGGCGATCGTGCCAAACGATTGGAACAGCGACGCTGGCTATAGCAGCGAGCTGGAGCATGGGGCAGCAACGCGCAGCGCCGTTAACCTCCGGCAAAATCGGCCAGCGGCAGAAGCGGGGGAAACGACCGAGGAGGTAACCGGACAGACGCGAGCGGCCGAGAATGCCGAGGAAATAGACAGGGCCTTCGGCGCGTTGGCGGCAAGCCCACCTCTCGGCATGCCGGCGCTTGAGGCGCTTGTCCGGCAGCTTGAGGAGGCGAGCGACGGGACGCTTTCGATCTTTGAGATTGAAGCTGCCGAGATCGGCGACGGAGCAAGCTTCATCACCGGCGAGGATGCAGCACTCAGCGCGCGGCTGGAGGCTCTGCTGCAGCGGCAATTGGTGCTGAACGCTGCACTGGAAAAGCTGGTCCGCGCAGCAAGCCACATGCTGGAGCCGCGCATCGTCGAAGCCAGGATTGACGCGGAGCCGTACCGGCAACCGTGGCAGCGAAAGCGAAACTACTGGCAGGCCTACCGGACGCAGTTCGAAAAGAGCGGCAGGAGCCTCTCCATACGCGAGCTCTTTCGCGAAGCGATGATGGGGCCGTCTGGCAGCGCCGGGCAGGACAGCCAGCCGATAACGGGAAGGATTGATCGCGCATCATGAGAAATGAAAACCGGGTGGCATGGAGCGAAGGCATGTTCCTTCGCGTACAGCATTTCCAACAATCCGACCGCTGGACGGAGCGGCTTGTCCGGACCACGACGCGTGCCTTGATGCCCTACCCTTGGGGAATCGCTGAAATAGGCATCGATCGCAGCGCACTGGCGATCGGCCAGTTCGCGCTTTCGAACCTGCGCGGCATCCTGCCTGACGGTACGCCCTTCGAAGCACCGGTGGACGCTGATCTGCCGGCACCGATCGATCTGGACGAGAACACCAAGAACGCCATCATCTATCTCGCTCTACCGGCAAGACAGCCCGGAAAAGCAGACGTCGCGATCAACGGCAGCGCGGCGTTGAACAGCGTGCGCATCGTCGCTTCGCATTATGAAGCGCCCGACGCCAATGTCGAAACGGATTTCATGGCGCCGATCGATGTCGGCCGGCTGAGCCTGCGCTATCTGAAGACAGGCGACGAGCTTTCCGGTTACGAACTGCTTGGTCTTGCCCGCGTCATCGAGGTGCGATCGGACCGCGCCGTCATCCTCGATCCCGACTTTATCGCCCCAAGCCTCAACTGCGCTGCCCAGCCACGCCTTGCCGAGCTCATCACCGAGCTCCTTGGCATCGTGCGCCACCGGGCGCAGGCGATCGCCGAACGCATCGGCGATCCAACGATCAGAGGGACAGCTGAAGTCGGCGACTATTTCCTGCTGCAGATCCTAAATCGCGCGGACCCAATGCTGCGGCATATCTCCGCCAACGCGACGCGGATGCATCCCATCACCTTTTACGAACATTGCATTCAGCTGGCCGGCGAGCTCGCGACGTTCACCACGGCCGGCAAGCGGGCAAGCGACTTCCCGCCCTATCGCCATGAGGATCTGAAGGCGACCTTTTCGGCCGTCTTTGAGGATCTCAGGACCTCGCTGTCGGCCGTTCTCGAACAGGCCGCCGTTTCGATCGAGCTTGCCGAGCGCCGCCACGGCGTACGGGTCGGCACGATCCATGACCGCTCGCTGCTCAAAGATGCCGGCTTCGTGCTCGCCGTGCGCGCCGAAATGCCTACCGAGGACGTGCGGCGGCGCTTCCCCGCCCAGGTCAAGGTCGGCCCGGTCGAGCGCATCGCCGATCTCGTCAATGTCGCGCTGCCCGGTATTCCCGTGCGTCCGCTGCCCGTTCTGCCGCGCCAACTGCCCTATCGCTCGGGCACCATCTACTTCGAACTCGACACCAAGAATCCGCTTTGGAAGCAACTCGACACTTCGGGCGCCATCGCCCTGCATCTCGCAGGCGACTTTCCCGGCCTCGAAATGGAACTATGGGCCCTTAGAGAATGAAGAACGAACGGTCTGCAAATTGGCAGGATCTGCCAACCGTGGTCGAGATCACCGAAGCCGGCGTCAAGAAGACGCAATCGGCACGGAAGATGGCGGAACTGCTCGATGATGCCCTCGACGTCAAGGACATCATTCCGGGCATCCCCAACGACCGCGGAGAAGCGGGTATCGGCGGCTTGTCCTTAGAAGCACTGGTGCGCGACTTCCGCTTCGGCGGCGAGGAAGTTCCAACCATCGTGCGTTCGGCCGCACCGCTTCTCAATCTCGCGCACGCGATCCGCTACAGTGACGCCCAGCCGGATGTCGACCAGCTGCGCCGTGTGACAATCGAGGCAGTCGGCCGTTACGAACGTGACCTTGCGGCAGCCCGCATCAGCCCTGAGCGGGCCCGTGCAGCCCATTATATCGTTTGCGCGACGGTCGACGACGTGGTTCTCAGCAAACCCTGGGGCGTGCGCACCGGATGGGCGCGCTCCGGACTTGTTTCCACCTTCCATATGGACGTGACGGGTGGTGATCGCGTCTTCGATCTTCTTGACCATTTCCATCAAAGCCCGGGCGCCAACAAGGACCTGCTGCTCTTGATCTATCTCTGCCTGTCTCTGGCCTTCGAGGGGCGAACCCGCGTTTCGACGCGCGGCACGCTGGAGCTCGGTCGCATCCGAGACAGCCTCTATAAGACGCTGCTCGGTCAGTACGGCGTTTTCGAACGGGAACTGTCGCCGCATTGGCGCGGCGTTTCCGCTCGCCATACCCCGCTTCGTACCGCCGTCGCTCTGTGGACCTTGCTTTGCGCCCTCGTCCTTCTTTTCGCCCTCGGCTATCTCTTCTTCACGCTTTCGCTGAACCGCGCCTCGGACGGCACCTTCGAGCGGCTTGCCTCGCTGCCGCCGCGCGAGACGCCGAGCGTCTTGATCGAGCCGCCGGAACCGCCCGCTGCTCCGCCCAAGGCACAGGTCGAGACGCCGCCGGTGCCGAAGGTCGTGATCGCCCCGCCGGTCAAGCCGCCGCAACCAAGCCGCCTCGACAACCTGCTCGCCTTCCTCCAGCCAGAGGTGGAGCGCAAGCTGGTGACGCTTTCCAATGACGACGGCAGGCTCCGGGTCCGCATAAACAATTCAGGTCTCTTCGAAACCGGCAGCGCCGAGGTCAGCAGCCAGTTCCGCGGCCTTCTGGAGCGCATCGGCGGTGCACTGGCGGCAGAAAAATTCCGCGCCGTCGTCGTCGGCTATACCGACAACGTGCCGATCCGGACAATCCAGTTTCCGTCGAACTGGCACCTTTCGGAAGCGCGCGCCCGCTCCGTCGGCGAAATCTTTGCCGCTTATACCGGTCCCGGCGCGATTTTGACGGATGGCCGCGCCGATAGCGATCCGATTGCCAGCAACGACACGCCGCAGGGCCGTGAGATCAACCGGCGCACCGAAATCCTCGTGCTCACGGACCCCCGTGAACGACTGAACGATGCGGGCATGAATGCGCCTGTACCGGGCGGGACCGATAATGGCCCTGCCACATCCGCAGCAGGAGGCAAGTCTCCGTGAACCCGCTTGGCTATTTCTATACGCTCCGATCCTATGTGGAATCCTATGCGGGCCTGCTCGGTCGGCGGTTCCTCTCCATTATCTGGGTTGCGGCGATCTGCGTCGTCATCTGGTTTTACGGCTACATACTGGCCTATGGCGACTTCAAGCCGTTGGCGAGTGTCAGCGCCCGATTGATTGCGCTTGGGATCGTGCTTGCCGCCTGGATCGGATATCTCGTCTATTCGCTGATCCGAGCCCGCCGCCGCGACGACAAGCTGGTCGAAGGCATCGAGCGGGATGCGGCGGCCGACGCGGCCGCAAGCCAACAGGCTGAGGTCGGCGAAATACACACGCGCCTCAAGGAGGCGCTGGCGCTGCTGCGGCGCATTACGCGCAAGCGTCTCGGCTACATCTACGAGCTGCCCTGGTACGTGATCTTCGGTGCGCCAGGCTCCGGCAAGACGACGGCGCTGACAAATTCGGGCTTGACGTTTCCGCTTGGCGATGCTCTCGGCAGCAGTGCCGTGCAGGGCATCGGCGGCACCAGGAACTGCAATTGGTGGTTTACCGATGAGGCGATCCTCATCGACACCGCCGGCCGCTACACGACGCAGGATGATCTCAACGGCGCCTCGAAGGCCGGCTGGGAAGGTTTCCTCGGCCTGTTGCGCAAATATCGCCGTTCACAGCCGATCAACGGCGTGCTTGTAACGCTTTCGATCGGCGATCTGTTGAAACGCGATCCGGAAGCTCAGCGCGAGGAGGTGCGAGCCATCCGCCAGCGCCTGTCGGAACTCGACGATTTCTTGCAGGCGCGCGTGCCCGTCTATGTCGTTTTGACAAAGGCCGATCTGATGACCGGTTTCGTCGAATTCTTCGATGGCCTCAACAGGAGTGACCGCGAGCAGGTCTGGGGCACGACCTTCGGGCTTGAGGAAAGCTACAAGTCGCAGAATCTCCCCGACCGTTTTTCGGAGGAATTTGCCCTACTGCAGGAACGCGTCGGCGCCATGCTGGTCGAGCGGCTGCAACAGGAGCCGAATGCCGAGCTTCGCGGACGCATCTTCCGCTTCCCCGCAGAACTGGCTGCCCTGAAGGAGCGTTTGCACGAGACGCTGACGGAACTCTGCTCCAGTTCGAAACTGGTGGAAGCGCCGCTGCTGCGCGGTATCTATTTTGCCTCGGGAACCCAGTCCGACGCGTTCGCGGCCAATGCGGTGCCGCGCATGCGCCGCAGCTATTTCCTGACGCGCCTCTTCAAGGACGTGATCTTCGACGAGGCTTCGCTCGTTTCGCGCGACGCCAGGCTCTCGCGCCGCCAGACCTATTTCCGCCGCGCAGCCTATGGCGCAGCCTTGGTCTTGCTCGCTGTCGTTTTCACCAGCTGGACGATGACCTATTTTCAGAACGCGCGGGCACTGGCAAGCGCCGAGCAACATATCGGCGCATACGAGCAGCTTGTCAGGGGCGTGCCGGTGCGCAACGTCGCGGATCAGGATTTCCTGCGCATACTTCCGGCGCTCGACCATTTGAAAGCCGTCACCAGCGGCTTCTCCAAGGATCGCGTCTGGCCGGTCAGTTTCGGCCTTGACCAGAAAGGCAAGATCGCCAGTCGCCAGCGCGATGCCTATCAACGGGCACTGAATGCCCTGCTTTTGCCGCGCATGCTCGTTGAACTACAAAACGAAATGGCGGATGCGAAAGATGCCGGCAAGGCTTTCGATGCGTTGAAGCTCTACGGCATGTTGGGCGGCCTCGGTCCGATCGAGCCGGAATTCGTGTCGCTGAAATCCGAGGAGATGTTCACGGCGCTTTATCCGGGTGAAGGTCGTGCGGCCGCGCGCCGTGCGCTGATTGCCCATGCCGAGACGATGGCCACGGGCGCGCTTTCGCCGGTCGAACTCGACAATGTCTTGATTGCCAGGACGCGTGAGACAATCCGCTCGAAAAGCCTTGCCGCCCGCGCCCATGATATTCTTGCCGGCTATCGCCAAACCCGCGCGCTTGCTCCGTGGGTGCCTGCCGATGCTTTCGGCCCGCTTGGCGAACAGGTCTTCGAGCGCAGGTCGAAGGCGCCGCTTCGCGACGGCATTTCCGGGTTTTATACGACGACCGGATATCGGACCGTCGTCATGCCACGTCTTGCCGATGCCGCACGCGAGGCATTCGATGAAAAATGGGTGCGCGGCACCGACACCAACTCCGCCGGTATGACCGTCGACCGTGTGGCGCAGGCGGCATTGCAGCTCTATTTCGACAATTTCAGCCAGCAGTGGTCCGCATTGTTGTCGGATTTCCGCCTGCGTCCTTCGCAGTCGCTTGGCGATGCTACGGAAACCACCCGTATTCTGTCGGCCGAGCCGAGCGTGATAGAAGCCATATCGCGATCGATCGCCGCGGCGACCGATTTGCGGATGCCGGCCGGGCGCGAACTCGCATCGAATGATGGCTCGGCGCCGGAAGCGCTCTCGACCCCGATCCTCTCCGGTGCCGAAAATGCCCCGGATCCGTATGGGAACCTGCGCGAGGCTCTGCAGCCGCCAAAGGCTGCGCTGCAGGGACAGGATCGCACCAGCGCGCCGCGCTCGAAGATCGCCTCGCTTCAGACGAGCTTGCAGAAGCTCCACGAACAGCTCTCGCGCGCCTCGACCTCGACGGCCGAGATCGCCCAGGTCTTCGACGTCAACGGCCAGCTTACCACCGCCACGCAAGACCTCCTCCAAGATGCTCGCCGCCTTCCCGCGCCGGTCGATACCTGGATCGCAAGCCTGTCGGCCGATGTCGGTTCACTTGCCGTGAAGTCCGCGCGCACCCGCATCAGCAATCTGTGGACCAGCGATGCCGCAAGCTTCTGCTCCAATGCCGTCACCGGCCGCTATCCCTTTGATCGCGCGTCACAGCGTGATGTCGCCATGAGCGATTTCGTTCGCCTCTTCGGCCCCGATGGCCTCCTTCAGACCTTCTTCAAGGAGAAGCTGGCACCCTTTGTCGATACCAGCGCCTCGCCCTGGGGCTGGAAGGGCACCTTCGGCGCGCCCGGCATTGCGAGCGATGCGATTGCCCAGTTCGAAAACGCCGACAAGATCCACCGCGCCTTCTTTCCGGCCGGCAGTCAGGAGCCGGTTGTGGCCATCAACGTAAAGCCCGTGTCGCTGAGCGAAAGCGCCAATGCCGTGATGATGGAGATCGACGGCGAGCGGGTGATCTATTTCCATGGTCCCGTCCAGTCGAAATCGATCTCCTGGCCATCCAAGGAAAGCGCCAACCTGTCGAGGATCGCTTTCCAGCCGGGTGGCTGGCAGCAGGCCATGACGGAAAATGGCGACTGGTCGCCGTTCCGCTTGTTCGACGATGCCAAGATCTTCAACGAAAGCCAGGATCTCTTCCGGGCGCGCTTCGAAACCAATGGTCAGACGGCCGAGTTCGACGTCCAGTTCGGTTCCGTGCTCAATCCATTCCGGCTGGAGGCCCTTTCGAAGTTCTCCTGCCCGTCGCAGTTTTGAGCATGGCCATGAACGGAGCGACCGCCGTTGACGCAAAGGCTGCTGAGACCGATCGGATCGGTTTTTTCGGCAAGGTGCCGACACACGGCGATTTCGTCTCGTCCGGTCTCGACACCGCCGTGCGTTCCGAGCTCGATCGCTGGCTGCAGAATGGTCTTTCGGCCTGCGCCCATGCATTCGGCGAACAGTGGCAGCAACAATTCGGCAAAACGCCAAGCTGGCGCTTCATCGTCGAGGCCGGAATCTGGAGCCGTTCGGCCATTGCCGGGGTATTGTCGCCCAGCAGGGACCGTGTAGGACGCAGCTTCCCGCTCGTGATTGCGGCTCAATTGCGAGACTTCACCGACCATCCCCGACAGCTCTATCTCGATGCCACCTGGTTCACCGCAGCTGAAGGCCTGGCCGAGACGGTCGGCAATCGCGACTTTGACATTGGCCATTTCTCCACGATATTGAAGCGGTTGCGCCTGCCAAGGGCATCGGAGGGCGAGAGCCGCGGTGGCGCCGGTGCACCACCGACATCGCTTTGGTGGCAGTCAGAACCCGGTACGGGCAAGGTCATTGGCTTCAGGACGGCAGGGGCGCCGAAAGCCGAGGATTTCATGCGGCTGCTCGGTGGCACGGAAGCCGTAACGGAAAGCTTGCCGAGCCGGGCTGCTGCGATTTCGCCGCCTGCACCGCCAAAACCACCCGTCAGGCCGGGGCTGGTAATTGAGCGCAGCCATGCAACACATGCCGGCACCAGGCTTTCGACCAATGCCGACGCTCTCCTGGTCTCCGACGAGCCTCCGCTTTTTTGCGTTGCCGATGGCGTCGGAGACGGCCTGGCTGCCGTCAAGGCGGCGCGTCTGACGATCAATGCCCTTTCAGCGATCGAGCGGCCGCAAACCATGGAGGCATTCGTCCAGGATATCAAAGGCAAGCTCGGGCGTGCGCATGGTCTGCTGCAATCGGCAGCCGCCACTGAAGGGCGCGAGCCGCCGTTGGCAAGCATCGCGGCGACCGCCATTCTTGACGGTTTCATTGCCGTGCTTTGGGCCGGAGACGTGCGCTGTTACCTCGTGCGCGACGGCATGATGCGCTGCTTGACCCGCGACCATGTCGAGATCGGCATCCGGCGGGTACTGACGAATGCCGTCGGGCTTCGGCGGCAACTCGTGCCTGATGTGCTTCTGGAAGAGGCTCGGCACGGCGACCGGCTCATGCTCTGCAGCGCCCCTCTTGCGCGTATTGTGCCAGAGCGCGGGATTGCCGAAATCCTGCTGTCCGCTTCCCCTAGGGAGGCGGCCGATATCCTCGTACAGGAGGGCTTGATCGGCAATTGCCGTGACAATCTGAGCGCCCTCGTCATCGAGCTCAAAAGCCCATGACCGGAAGCGGTCCTAAGGATTTTGCCGAGATCGCCGCGAGATATTCGGCGATGATGCAGGTTCTTTGCGACGGCCCGCAAGGACGGCGGCGGGAAGACGAGCGCCGGATGCTTGTAGACCGCATCCGCGACGCACTCGACCGTCGCGAAAACCGGCTGAACGACGATGATCCGGTTATCATTGCCAACACCTTCAGCCTTGAAATGTTCACCCACCGCGGTAAGCGAAGCGAGATCTGGCAGGTGCGCCACCGTGACCTGGGCACGTCGCATGCCATCAAGTCGGTTCCGGCCGCCATGGCGGACGACCCGATTGCAGGCGCGCTGCTTCTGCGCGAAGGCACGATTGGCCTTGGAATGCGGCATGGCAATATCGCCCCGACCCGGGCCGTGCTGCGGCTCGCCGATGGGCGGCCCGCATTGCTCATGGACTGGATCGGCAAAAGCCTTGCCGATCGCTTGAGCCTGCAAGCGCTGTCGGTGCGCGAGGTCTATTCGCTGACTCTGGCGCTGCTTGCCGCCCTGACCGCAACCCACGACCAAGGCCTTGTCCATTGCGATGTTGCGCCTGGCAACCTGCTGATCCCGGGCGAAGACGTGTCACAACTGCAACTGGCGGATTTCGGCATTGCACTGGAAATCGGTCACAGTCATGCGGAATTCGAGATCGCCCATGCCGGTTCGCCGGCTTTCGTCTCGCCCGAGCAACAGGCTGGCCGGTCTCTTATGCCGTCGAGCGATATCTATTCGCTCGGCCGCCTCATCGATTATCTTCTAGATCACGCCAACGAAGACGCCGCCGGCCTTCGCGCGCTGGCTGGGCAGTTCAGCAAAGAGGATGCTGGCAAGCGCCCTGCCGATGCACGATCGGCCGGGGCACTTCTCAAGAAGGTGATGGCGGCCGGCTGACGCGTCAGTTCGTTGCGCCGGGCTGGGGAGCGGCCGCCGTCGGCACGCTCTTCTGATAGACCGTCAAAAGCTTTGCCGCATCGACGAGACCGGCATTGCTCGCGTAGAGGATATCGCCGTCCTGCATCTGGAACTGCTGCATCAGCACGAAATTCGAGGCGTCACGCAGGTTGATCTTGTAGATCGCCGGCTTCGCGCCAATGCGCGCCGGGGCGACGGGCTTTCCATTGA
The DNA here is from genome assembly GCF_000816845.1 of Rhizobium gallicum bv. gallicum R602sp. Lineage (NCBI taxonomy): Bacteria > Pseudomonadati > Pseudomonadota > Alphaproteobacteria > Hyphomicrobiales > Rhizobiaceae > Rhizobium > Rhizobium gallicum. The sequence goes on from NZ_CP006880.1 coordinate 1,719,822, forward strand.
CCATGGTGGCCGGTGAATAGACCGGCTGGTTGCGGAAGAGATAGAAATTACTCGCATCCGCGCGGTCGTCGAGCAGGCCGCCTGCGCGTCCGAGTGCCTGGGAAAGCGTCAGCTTGCCCGGCTGGAATTCGAATTCACCAACGCTCTTGAAAGCACCAAATGCGGTGAAGCTCGGGGCATCCTTGTCGATCATGACTTGATCGCCCGGCAGCAGGTAGACGTTCTGCGAATTGTCGCTCATGACCCGTTCGAGCGGCGCGCTGGCGCGCTGGCGGCCACGAATGAGGGTTACACTGGATGAACCTGGGTCCGACGATGTCCCGCCGGCGAGCGCAATCGCATCAAGGACGCGTTCCTTGCGCGCCGTCAGCGGATAGCCGCCCGGCTTGTTGATGCCGCCGTTGACCGTGACACCGCTCGTCGGCTTGTCCACGACCGTCACAACCGCTTGCGGATTGACCGCCGAACCGCGCAAGCCGCTGACGATCTGACTCTGCAGCGCCTCGGGAGAGGAATCCAGCACGCGCTGACGGCCGACGAAAGGCATCGTGACATAACCGCTGGAATCAACCGTGAAGCGCCCGAGATTGAGCGTCTTGCTCTGCGTCGATGAAAACAGGCCTTCTTCGCCCGAATCGAAGATCGTCACGTCGATGACGTCCCCGCGGCGAAGGCGTGCGTCCGAATAGCCGCCGGAGCGCAGGACCGCCAGGCCGCGGTCGGCAGGCGCATAGGAAAGAGCGGAGATATTCGCCGGCGCAGCAGGAGCATCCGCAAGACGCAGCACCGGCACCTTCTGGTTAGAATGCGGGAGTGTGGTGTTGTAGATATTGCTGGCGCTTGGTCCGTCGGCGGGTCTTGCACATGCACTGAGAATGGCAATCAATGCCACTGGCGCCAGTTTCCTCATCACGTCTCCCCATCGTCGATTCGCGTATATCGAGAGATACCAGCCGACTTTGACGGGGCAACATCAGGTAGCAAGAAAATAAGGCAATTATGGCACGACAGGATCCGTCTGTGTCATTGGTGCAACTATTGTGACATATCAATGGACAATCGACGACTTAACGCAACCGTCGGCTTCAGGGATTGCCAGCTGGCGAATCCGGTTTTGCTGCCGTCCGCGAGGTTGAGATTCCAGAGTTGGAGGCCGATCCTGCACCGCAGCCTTGAGGTCGTATCCCCCGCCTGAGTGCCAATGGTGGAGCTGGCTCCACGCGGATATGCTGCTGCAATTTGAGTTTCACGCTCGGCAGGGTTGGCGTGCCAACGGTGGCGATCGCCATTCGGGCCACCGTTTCACCGCATATGGCCGCATTTGGGCCATGGCCTTGTGTGCTATGGACGGCGCAAGCTACGAAGCTTGCGCTCCTCTGGGTTGCAATGATATGAAGCACTCGGATTTCGCCGAGCCGGGAGACGGGCGCGCTGTTTAGCTTACTCCGAGAGGCGCTAAGGAAGTCTCCCGCGACCAGCGCCACGATCAGCTGGCAGGCGAACAGGTACGGATGCAGATGGAAACGCGCCATGGGACGGCCGGTACGAATCGTACCTAAGATAACGCGTGGCACTTGTCATTGCGGCGCTGTGCGTTGGGAGTATCGAGGAGACATACCCGATGCCACGATCTGCAATTGCACGGTCTGCCGCCGCTATGGCGTGCTGTGGACCTACGGATACGATGGTCAGGAAATCGCCGTCGAAGACCCAGGGAATGCTATGGCAGCGTATATTTGCGGGTCTCGCAGGATCTCATTCAATTTCTGCAAGCTCTGCGGCAACCTTATCGCCTGGCGCAGCTTGAGGCCAAACGACAACGGCCGAACAAGAATAGCTGTCAATCTTCGCCTCGCTGATCCGCAGCAGGTGGCGGAAGTTCCACTGCGCCGCTTTGACGGCCTCCACAGCTTTCACGATCTGCCGCTTGATGGACGCACGGTCGCTGACGTCTGGTTCTGACGAACGCAATTGAAACGCTGTAACTTTTTCCAAGTGCAGCAGCACCGAACGATCTGCGAATGGCAAACGTCTGCACTGCCGGCTGCGGGGTTGTCTCTCAGGCAGCGTCGCGTTTTTCAGAGTGCGGAACCCATCAGACCAAATCCCGAAAGACGCCTTGGAAGGCCCTTCGCGCCAGTATAACATCGTCACCGCGGTCAACGCCACTGAAGTTGCCTTCGGGCCCGCGTGGAACTAACGGAGGCTCAAATGACCGTGCTGGTCCGGCAGCGGCCTAGTCGCGATAGCGTTCGAGATCGGCGAGGGCGCTCAGCAGCCGTTGCTGCACCTCCTGCTCCTGTTGACCAATCGCGGTCAATAGCCGGCGCATGGTTCCGCGCAGCCCGTGAAGCTGGTCTATCAGGTCCATAACGACATCGACGCCAGCCTCGTTAAGTCCCATCTTCCGGGTAAGATCGAGGATCAATCGCGCGCGGGCGACATCGCTGTCGTGGAACCGCAGCCGTTCCTCCACGGCATCAGGCACCAGCCATCCCTCTTCGATCCAAAAATTCAGCTCGGTGACGTCGATCCTCAGGAAACGCCGGAATTCAACATCATCCATGCTCAGACCTCCATGCTCCTTCTTGGATCCTGCGCGCTCGTTTCGGCCCAATCCTTGACGAATGCGGTCAACCGGTCATCCGGCTTGTCAGGCAGGACGATCTTGAGAGTGACATAGACATCGCCCTGTTCACCGCCCCTCCTTACAACACCTTTGCCCTTGAGGCGCAGCACCTTGCCTGTATTCGAATACGGCGGCAGCGTCAGATTGACGGGACCCGAGGGTGTCGGCACGCGCACCTTGCCGCCGAGCACGGCTTCGCTGAGCGAAACCGGCAATTCCAGGCGAATATCGTCACCATCACGAGTGAAAAAGCGATGCGGACGAACGCGGATATCGATCAGCGCATCGCCCGCCGGTCCACCGCCAATTCCCGGCTCGCCCTTGCCGCGCAGCCGCAACATCTGTCCGTCTCGGGTGCCTGCCGGAATCTGCACGTCGAGGGGCGGGCCATCCGGCAATCTGACCTGCTTTCTGGCGCCGTTGACGGCATCGAGGAAGTCGACCTCCATCGAGAACTGACGATCCATGCCTTGGGCGCGGAATTGCGCGCCACCGCTGCGGCGCGAAAAGAAACTGGCAAAAGGATCGTCGGCGTCGCCGAAATCGGCGAAGCCGGAGGTATTATGGTAGGGACCGCCAGGACCGCTCGCCGAGGCGTAGTCGCGATAATAGTTGCGCGGCGCCTGCTCGGCGCCTGTCATGTCGATCTCGCCGCGATCGAAGCGGGCACGCTTTTCCTCATCGCTCAGAAGTTCGTAGGCAGCGGAAATATCCTTAAACCGCGTCTCGGCTCTCTTGTCACCCGGATTGAGGTCAGGATGGAACTTCTTGGCGAGCTTGCGGAAAGCGCTTTGAATTTCCTTTTGGTTCGCATCCGGCTTCACGCCCAAAAGCTCATATGGGTTCTGGTTCATACATGTCTCCTGTCGAGGCACGAATACTGCAAAGTGAATTCAGCGCTGATATAGGTTGCCGCCCGCTGCTAGAGGAGAGGTGAGCGGAGCATTCAGTCTAAAGAGTAATTGTTTCACGGGTTGCAACACGACTCCATAATCAGGATCGATGCGAACGAGCTAGTCCTTAACTCACCTTACGCCGGCTGTGTCCTCAACCACGGACCTTTGCTGCCAGACGCTCGCGTCATCAAAGATGGTGCTCGAAAGCCGCCGCGACGCCATCGAGGAGATCGACGTGGATAATGCCGTTCTTGCTCCAGTTTTGCCTCTGCGTCCGACCCGGCTTTACGCAGAAAGTTCAGTTTTCGTGATTTCAAGACCTATCCACATCGTGCTCGCCAACTTATGAGACGGCGTCGGATGAGTCGCATCGGAGAAACCAAGCATGAGCCAAATTGCCCCGAAAACCATCGCCACCTGGTACGTCGATCCTGAAGCCGAGGAGAGGATGGCGGATGGGCACGCCCCTATCTGGCGACATCTTGTCGACCTCATCGTCGAGCGTGATCTCAAGGAAAAGTGCGTTCTCGATTTCGGCTGCAATCAAGGCGGCCTCCTGCGTCATCTTTACGCCATCAGACCGTTCCGCAAGGCCCTCGGCATTGACATCGCGGAGCAATCGATCGCCAAGGCCGAGGCCTTCAAAGGGAATCTTCCTGTCCAGCATGCGGTTGGCGGATCGCTCGAAGGCTGGGTGGAGGAGTTCGATCTCGCAATCAGCCACGAGGTGATCTATCTGATCGAGAATATTGATGCACACGCTGCCGATATCTGGAGAGCGCTGAAGCCAGGTGGCGTTTACTACGCCGTGACCGGTTGCCACACCGATAATCCCCTCTGGCCGAAATGGCGGGAACTGGTGGCGAAACGCACCAACACGGTGGTGCAGGACCGCTCCATCTCCGATTACGGGCGTGCCTTCGCCAAGGCGGGCTTCGACGTTTCCGGCAGAAAGCTGGAATATGACGGCTTCATTCCTTTCGTCGAGGACGGCTGGACGCCGGATTTCGCCGACGCGCTGGATTATTACACCCAGACCAAGGTCGTCTTCCGTCTGGTCAAGCGTCGGGGCGGAGTAGCCGCGTAAGCTCGACGTCGAAATGCGGCGGCTTGTTCGGGGCAACCTCGACAAACCGCCCTTTCACCCGAAACGTCTTTTCGATGAGGCCGCTTTGGGCGAGCGCCCTCGGCTCGCCGTCGAAGCGCAGCTCACCTTTCTCCAGCAGCGAGATGCGGTCGCTGACGGCGATCGCCTGATTGATGTCGTGGATCGCCATGACGATCGTCACGCCCCTCTCCCTGCTTAGCCGGTGCACGAAGTCAAGAACCTCGACCTGATAGCCGATATCGAGGAACGATGTCGGCTCGTCGAGCAAAAGAATGCCCGCCTCCTGTGCCAGCGCCGCCGATATCCAGGCGCGTTGCCGTTCACCGCCGGAGAGTTGCTGAAGCGTCCTATCGGCCAAGCTCGTCAGGCCTGTGCTTTCGAGCGCCCACTCGACAGCCGCTTCGTCCTTGCGGCTATAGCTGCGGAACAGACCGACATGCGCAAAACGGCCCTGCCGCACCAGCTGCGCAATCGTCATCTCGTCAGGGGCTGATGGTTGCTGTGGCAGGAAGGCAAGCTTCCTGGCAATGGCCCGTCGCGACATGGACGCCACGGGAACGTCTTCGATTGCGGCGTGGCCTTCGGCGGGATCGATCAGGCCGGCCATCGCTTGCAGGGCCGTACTCTTGCCGGATCCGTTCGGGCCGATGAGAGCGCGGATTTCCCCCTTATTCAAGGAAAGCCGAAAGCCGTCCAGCGCCTTGCGACGACCGTAAAAAACCGACAACTGCGAGCAACTCAGAGGCATGAGCGATCTCAAGGGGCATTGCGTAGAAGGGCGAGCAGGACCGGCACGCCGACGATTGCTGTGACGACGCCGATGGGAATCTCCTCGGCGCGACCGACGAGGCGGCCGATGAGATCGCACAGGGTGACGATGACCGCACCAAGCACAACGGTCAAAGGAAGTACCATCTGGAAATTGCGTCTGGCCAGGAAGCGAGACAGATGCGGAACGATCAGCCCGACGAAGACGATTGGCCCGACCGCGCCGACGGCGCTCGCAGCAAGGGCGCAGGAGACCAATAGCACCACGGAAAACTGTTTGCGGTATGACACTCCGAACGAACGGGCGACGGGCGCGTCGAACTGCAACAGGATCAACGGACGGTAGATCAAGGGCAGGACGACCAGGCCGGCGATCGTGAACGGCAGAAGGAAGAGCGCATGCTCCCAGGTGCGCGCGTAAAGGCTGCCCGAGAGCCACTCGAGAATGATCTCAATACGAGCCGACCCCCAACCTGCTATAAGGCCTATGGCAAGAGCATGGAGCACGGCTCCAATTGCAATCCCGCAGAGCGTGACCCGGAGTGGGCTGAGGTCGAGCTTGAAGGCAAGCAGGTAGATGAGGCCGCCTGCAGTCATGCCGCCCACCATGGCGGCTGCTGGCAGCCAGGCGATCGGAAGTTCGGCTACTGTGTTCGAGCCGGGATTAAAAATGTAGACTGTGAAAAGAAGGAAGACTGTCACCGTCAAGGTCGCCCCCTGCGACACCCCCATTAATGAAGGATCGGCGAGAGGGTTTCGCGTGATGGTCTGCAGCAAAAATCCCGCAACAGCGAACTGAATTCCGGCAAGGATGCCTGTGACGATCCGCGGCAGGCGGATATCGAGGATGATGGAGCGGGCTTCAGGTGAGCCATTTCCGGCAAGGACCGCGGCAATGTCCGACGCGGGAATGTCCACTACGCCGAGGAAAACCGCGGCTGCGAAGGACATGAAGACAATCAGTGCGGCAGCCGGCAATAGCCACGGTGTTGGTCTGCCAAGGACTTGCGAACCCGCCGTCATGCGCCCTGCCCCTTGAAGTCGAGACGTCCACGCTGAATGAGATAGATGAAGACCGGCCCACCCAGAAGCGCCGTGATGATACCGACGGGCAATTCCTTGGGTATGGCAATCGTCCGGGCAATGAGGTCCGCACAGGTGACCATCAGCGCCCCAATAGCCGCAGTCAGGGCGATTTCCCAAACGGCCCCCCGCGGCTTCAGCAGACGAGCTATATGGGGCGCAGCAAGGCCGACGAAGGCGACAGGACCCGCCACGGGGGCAACGCCTGCGACGGGACAGATTCCGAGAACTAGGAGAATCGGCTTCCAGACATTGAGTTGGAGGCCCATGCCCGCGGCAGCGTGGTCGCTGAGTGAAAACATGGCGATCACGCGGTGCAGCAACAAGGCGCCTGCCACGCCAACGACAGCCCATGGCAGCATATGAATCACGTGCGACCACGTGCGCCCCTGGAAGCCTCCGGACAACCAGAACAGAAGCGCGGTCGATTGCGGCCCTGCCAGGAGCAAGACGTAAATCGTGATAGCGCCCAGGAAAAGGGAAATGCTGACGCCGCCGAGCGCCAGGTGCAGCGGACGTCCGTTTCCGCCGCGCGACACCCAGAAGGTCACCGAAGCAGCGGCAAGACCGCCCGCAAGGCCAACGAACGGATAATAGGCTGAAGAAAGCCACGGTAGAAGAACGAAGCAGCCTACGATAGGCGCGATCGCTCCGGCAGTCACGCCCGTGATTCCCGGATCTGCGAGTGGATTGCGCGTCAGCGCCTGTAGAAGATACCCCGAAACCGCCAGTCCGGCACCCGCGATGGAAGCCGCAAGGCTTCGCGGCAGCCTCAGGGTCCAGACAAGGATCGAGTCGATCTTGCCGTCTGGAGCCCAAAGCACGCGCAGGACACTCTCGAGAGATAGCATTTTCGCGCCTGGCAGCAGCCCCAGGACGATGATCAACAAAGTCGCGGCGACGACGAACCCAATGGCTATTGAGGATTTCCGTGCGTCCATCGTCGTCGCGATCATTAGCCTTAGTTCTGGGCCTCACCCGGAATGATCTTCGCAGCTTCCGCCCTCACGTCGACGGCAGAAAACGCATCGGGATAGAGATAGTGGGCGGCCTCACGCAGGACGATCTCGCGGGCAATCGGACCGTTCGTCTCGACCCACTGGTCGCCGACGTAGAAGACCCGCTTGTTCTTCACGGCGGTGAGCTCCTGCCAGATCGGGTTGTTCTCATGCGGCCGGTCCGAACCAGAGTCATAGATGAAGAGAACTTCGGGATCCTTCTCGAGCATTGTCTCCAGGCTCAAATCGATGCCGAACTCCCCGCCCGGCGTCATGTTTCCGGCGATGTTGTCGCCGCCGATCGCAGTTACGATGGAGGCAGCCGTATTTTCGGTGTGGAACGCAAAGGGTGTTTCGCCACCCCACATGATCGCGAACCGGGGGCGCACGTCCTTGGGTGCCTTTGCCGCAAAATCGGCAAGATGCTCGCGGAACTCCTTGTTGAGCTGGATGCCGCGCTCAGGGTTGCCGAGGATTTTTGAAAGCTCTGCGATCTCGCGGTCGCTCCCGTCCAGGAGCTCCATGTTAAAGGCGACGAAGGGAGCAATCTTTTCGAGTTGCGGTGCATTGCCGAGCGTGTAACGGCGGATCGCGACGATCAGGTCGGGCTTAGCCTCCGACAAAAGCTCGAGATTAGGCTTGGCGCGCTGGCCGATCTGCTTCATACCCGCAGTCATGCCAAGAAGAAAGTCAGGTTCGCGGCCGGCTGTCATGTAGGTGCTGGCGACGGGCTTGATACCCAATGCGAGCGCTACGTCATCCGCAAAATACGAGATCGAAGCGATTCGCTTCGGTTGAAATGGAACCTCGACTTTGACCCCGCGGTCATCGGTAACTGAAAGCGTCTTGCCGTCCTGGGCATAGACAGTGCTGCTAGTCATCATAGCCAGCAGACCAAGAAGTGTGATGATCTTACGTGCGTTGTTCGTCATCGCGATACCCCCACCAGAATGTGCGACATCGCTTTAACCGCTAAAGAGGAGTACGGCAATCCACTTTGATGCGATGAGCGGCGTGGCAAATTGTTTTCCAGGAGCGGGAGCTCGGCGAGATCAGCACATAATTCTGGTTCCTCTATGCGTCGGACCCTGTTGCGGGCATTAGCGCGCGGCCCAAGCGATCATCGCCATACCTGGCCTGGGCGTGGTCTGCAGAGGATACGCGTTGACGACGTGCAAATTCCTCTCTAGCTGTATCCTCATGAAGATCGCAATGGTTCTCGTCGTGGTGATAGGGCGCATGGGCAGGATGGTATAATCATCCGGCGAAAGCACCCATGCGCGGTAAGCAGGCTCCTGACGGGGCCTTTTTTTATGCCCCCGAGATTGGGCCGCGCCTCGTCAGACTTCCGCAATCCCTACTGACGAGACGGACAAAACCATGACGAGCGAAAATCCCCTTCAGACGTCGTGCACCCGATTGACCGGCAAAACGGACAAAACCCTGACGACTGCCCCGCCCCGGCTAGCGACCCTCATCTTGCTTTCGGCGCTTGCGGTGCTGCCGGTGAACATGATCTTGCCGTCGCTTCCGAACATTGCAGCCACGTTCCAAGCTGATTTCGCGCTCGTCAATCTTTCGGTTGCGGGCTATGCAACGGCAACGGCGCTGACAGCGGTCATCGCAGGGGCGATGACGGATCGATATGGGCGCAGGCCGGTCGTATTGATGGCTGTCTCCATCTTCATTGTCGCGTCCGTTGGCTGTGCACTGGCGACCAATATCGGCGTTTTCCTTCTGTTTCGAACAATGCAGGCGTCCATTGCTGCGTGTTTTTCCGTGGCCCTCGTCCTGATCAAGGAGACATCGGGCGAGCGCGAAGCCGCAAGCAAAATCGGCTACGCCGCCGTGGGATGGGCAGTTGCGCCGATGCTCGGTCCGATATTTGGCGGGACGTTGGACGAGTTGTTTGGATGGCGGGCGAGCTTTATTGTCTTTGCGGTCCTTGGTGCAGCTATGCTCGCTTTGGCCCTTTGTGATTTAAGGGAAACGGCCGCGCACTCACAGAGACCGCATGGGAACTATCTTGCCGCCTATGGACAGCTCCTGAGTTCGGCGCGGTTCTGGGCCTACACCCTGTGTATGGCCTGGTCCATGGGAACACTTTACATCTTCCTGGGCGGAGCACCACTGGCCGTCGGTCACACGCTCGACGGCTCAAGTGCGAAACTCGGCTTGTACATGGGGTTGGTCCCGGCGGGCTTCATCCTGGGTAGCTATTTGGCTGGCCGCTTCGCCTCAAAGCACGCGCTAGGCGCCACCCTCATTGTCGGGCGGCTCATAACGTGTATGGGGCTGTTGGTTGGCCTGATCCTATCGATTTTGGCGACAGCAGCCCACGTTCTTGCGTTCTTTGGGCCTTGCATGTTCATCGGCATCGGCAATGGACTGACCATGCCCGCCGCCAACACAGGCGTGCTGTCGGTGCGCGCCGATCTCGCCGGTACCGCGGCGGGGCTGGCCGCTGCAATGACAACCGCTGGCGGTGCGCTCACAGCCTCAATCGCCGGCCTGTTCCTTGTGAAGGCAGGTGCAACGCATGTACTGCTCGGTATGATGCTGATATCGGCATCACTCGCATTGCTGGCAGCAATTTTGGCCGCATTTGTCGATTGGCGTGCCTCCAAGATGGTTTCCTAGGAGTAGCCGATTTCCATTGCTCAGTGCATCTAAGCCTTGGGGTTTCTTCTCGCGAAAACATGCTCGTCTTCCGGCTCGCGCGCACTCTCTCGCGCGTCATGGTCGGCCAACGAGACGCGCGTTCACCCCACATCTGGCGATCTGGCCCTGCAACTGCTGCCCGCACTCATCGCCTTTTGCTCGCATGATCACCGCCGAAAACAGCCAAGCCGGCCCGTTCAACTTCGGGCTCACTATCCAGCGCAAGCTCTTTAGGGCTTGGTGGAAAATCGACGTCATGCGGAACTCATTCCTTTTGAATGACGCAGAACGTGTTGCCGTCTGGATCAGCCAAGACGATGTAGTCCGCTTCCTCTGGATAGCGCCAGTTGACGCGTTGCGCGCCGATTAACAACAACCGCTCGACTTCGGCTTTTTGATTGGATGCGTAAAGATCGAGATGATGGCGCTGATGCGTTTCAGGATCAGATGAGACGATTGTGATCGCCATCTGTTGCCCCTCGCCCTTTTTCGGAACGAGGATCGCCCAATCCGCCGACGGCTCCCTCGCGGGCTTATAATTCAAAGCAGCGCACCAGAATTCAATGGCACGCGGGACATCCCTTACACCCCAGACAATCGAACCTATCTTGAGCATTCTTCCTCCTTTTTCCGACACCTACGCGCGCTAAATGACCGCTAAGATCTGTGACGGCCGAATGCGGTGCCCGCGTGCCGGAGCAACCACCGACGATCAGATAGCGAGCATGTTCCACCTGCCGGCGCGCATAGCCAATGCGCTCTCGTTCAACATGCGCTGTCCATCCAGCTCCTGAACCGGCCCAAAATGCATCTTTCACATCAAAACCTGACCGGCTTGGCTGTTCCATAAATTTCGCAGCCAAGGCCGCGAACCTCACGTTTTCAAGATGATCAATCCGTCGGTTCAGGCAGGCTTTGTTTCCTCGAACATCAATGCCCGCCCGTCGAAGTGTTCGTGCCCCTCCTGCAAATGCCTCGATGCCGCCCATCTTGATCAAGGTGGACGCCGATCTACCTTCTTTTCTAACAGGCGAGAGCCCTGCAATCGGTAGATAATATGTGTCCGGAAACCTTCTGCAGCCATCGACCGGTCGTCCCTCCATTGAAGGATCGTCCCGCCTTCGTTGGTCCTGATTGTGATCCACTCTCTTTAAGATCGCGAAAAAGCAGAGGCAACCAAGGAGCACCGGCGTGTCCAGCTGGCGGAAAAGCAATCCCGACAACTTTAGGCAGGGCTTGGTTCAGAAAGGTCGATCACTGACAAACCAGATCGAGGTTTTAAACAGCGCGTGTTCCGCCACCGGTTCTTTATGGAGCGTCAGGAGAGGCCAATCTCCGGTCATCGCGACGGCAATCCATGACGGTCGGCTTATGCGGCAGGACTTGCTGCCGCTTTGTGCTTTGAGCGAGTCCGAGCGTCTTCGTGAGGAAGACCCCTTCACAGCCGTCCTGATCAGTGGCGTGCCGAACCAGATCGTTTTTCATCGTTCTCGGTTTGAGATCGATCTCAACCGGGGTCGCGAACAGGCCGTCTACTTCCGTCCCGAGCAGGCTTGGGGGCTAACCGTCTGGAAAAATGGCCTTCCCGCCTCCCAACACTTGGCCTCGCTGATGGTTTACGATGACTACTATGAAATGCTTGGCTCCCTTCTAAAGGCTATTGAGCGAAACCACGGGGAGTTCGTCCTTCTCGACGTCCACAGCTATAACCATCGCCGCGCCGGTCCCGACATCCGGACCGATCCCGAGCAAGCCCCAGATATCAACATCGGTACCTTCTCGATGGACCGCGATCGCTGGGCGCATGTCGTTGATCCGTTGATGGAGCACTTCCGAGCCTTCAAGATCGGAGACAAGCCGCTGGCTGTGGGCGAGAATATCGCCTTCCAGGGCAAGGGAGAGCAAACACGGTTTATCCATGAGCAGTTCCCCAAGACGGGATGTGCCATCGCCATCGAGTTCAAGAAGATATTCATGGACGAATGGACCGGGCAGCCGGACAACGCCGTACTCGGCAAGCTTCGCGACGCGGTAACGGCGGCGGTTCCGCTTCTGGAACGCATTGTGGGGCAGCCTCGATGATGCAACAGACGTCGGCAGTTCAGGAAAGTTGGCTGGAGGAGGTCACACAGTGTCTGCGTGATGATAAGCCGATCCGCAAGGAGCTGCCGGAAGGCGGGCGACTTCATATTGATCGACTGCTGCCCTTCCTCTTCATTTACGTTGAGACCCGCAAGACCGAAGAGGTTGCCCGCTCGGTAACACAGTCAAACGCTTCGTATCTTCTCGCATCGACCCCAAAGCAGGTCATGCCCGTCATCCAGGCTCTTAGCGCCATCGCGGTCGAACGATTTGGATCATTCCTGGTCATCAGAAGCGGAGAGCTTGGTCGCGACAAGTTCCTTACCGATGACGCGCCCTATCTGCCCCCCTTCGAGGTTTCGGTCTGGTCAACCGAAAATGCCGTTGTAGCTAAAGAGGCATTCTCGCAGGCCGTCATGGCGAGCGAAGCTCGGTTTCGCACGCCAAGGGTCGAGGAACGAGGCGCTCCACCATCGGTGATCGATGAGGAAATTTCTATTTTACCCGGTTGCGCCGTCCTATCGGCCGAGTTTGCTCCGATCTACCGCGCGCCCGAGTCCGCACAGATATACCCGGAGCTTCGAGATCAGCTGATTGCAACCCTGTTCGATGCCGGGCTACGGGCATGTGCCGCATTCATAGGCTCTCGTGGCATCTTGAAACTAACATCGCATCGATCCTTGGGCCGACGCGCCTTTGTTGATGCCGTGAGCCGTGTTGACCGGGGCATCGATGAAATTGCTTCGGCCTTTGACGTGCTCCTTGCGGTTACCCCCATCAACGCTCAGCAGGCGTTTCAACAGTTCAAGTCGAACAGTTTCAAAGGCGATCCCGCCTTCCTCTACCGGCCTTTGACCATCCAGGTCGAAAGCGCAAAGCAGCACCTCTTTTCGGTTTCCTTTGATCATATGGAAGACCCGGTTCTCTACGATCTTTATCGGGAAAAGCAGCGCGAAGTGGATTTGCAGCTTTCCTTGATCGCGTCGCGCCAGGCAGCCAGCTTCATTGAGTTCGGAAGAGCGTTGTACGGGCCTGTCGAACCGTCTCTTCTTGCCGAAGCCGAAAGCATTCTCGGCATGCTTTCGAACGACGACCCGGCTGATTTTGACGACCGGGTTTCCGAGGCGCCGAATGCGGACGCCAACTATGTTTCGCAACGGGCGCAGGCAATGATCGCTATGTATCGGCGGGCCTGGCCGGACTTCAAAGTCGAAATCGAGCTTCGCGATGATCTTCCATCAGGGTTGATGGTGACCAATCATCGCCTTCTGATATCAAAGACGACCAATATGGATCGACGGCGCGTGGAGCCACTTCTTTCCCATGAGATCGGCGTCCACCTGCTCACCTACTTCAACGGATCCTCGCAAGGCCTGCGGCTCTTTCGCTCTGGCCTTTCTGGCTATGAAGGGATGCAGGAAGGTCTTGCGGTGTTCGCCGAATACCTCTCAGGCGGTATGACCGTGGAACGGCTGAAGTTAATTGCTGCCCGCGTCGTCGCATGCGCCGACATGCTTGCGGACGTGCCCTTTGAACATGCGTTCTATCGTCTGGTTCAGGATTATAAATTCACCCACTTCGGGGCGTTCAATCTTGCGCTGCGGGTCTACCGAGGCGGCGGTCTCGCCAAAGACGCGATCTACCTGAGAGGACTGCTTCAGCTCCTGGATCACCTCAAGCGCGGCGGTGCGCTTGAACCCTTCTGGATGGGAAAGATCGCCTCTTCTCATTTTGGCGTCATGGAAGAGCTTGCAGCACGCGGGTTGCTGAAGCAACCGTCTGTCTATCCGCTGTTTCTCGCCACCGGTGAAGGGCGCGAAAGGCTCGACAGGGCCAGACAGGGAATGCGGCCCATCGACATGGTCCAACCAAAGGAAAGCTAGATGCGCATTGCGTTCTTCGTGAACTCCATCGAGGGCGAGGCTTCGTATTTTACGACGACGTCTCTGGCGATTGCGGCGATGGCCCGTGGCCATGATATCTGCTACGTCACGCCCGATGGTTTTGTGCTTCGACCGGATGACAGTCTCTCTGTGCGGGCCATCATTCCAGGTGTTGGAAAACCCAAGAACGCCGACGCATTCATCGCGACCCTTAATGAGAAAACCTCGACCAAAACGATTGACGTGGTGGATGTCGATGTTCTCTTCCTGCGCAACGACCCATCCCTGGACGCCGATGAACGGCCTTGGGCAGCGCATGTCGGGGCAATGTTCGGACGGCTTGCGGTTGAGCGCGGCGTGATCGCCGTCAATGATCCCGACGCCTTGGCGAAGGCCCAGAACAAGCTTTATTTTCAAGACTTCCCCGAAGTCATACGGCCGACTACTCTTATTTCCAAGAGCCTGGACGAGATCAGGGCCTTCATCGACAGCCAGAAGCGTGGCGTCGTCCTCAAGCCGCTTCAAGGATCGGGCGGCCGGCACGTGTTCAAGATCAAATCAAGCAAGGAATCCAATCTTAATCAGATATTCGAAGCAGTCAGCGGCGAGGGATATCTGATCGCCCAGGGCTATCTTCCCGATGCCGTCGAAGGCGATATTCGATTGTTTCTGATGAACGGCAGGCCGCTGGAAAAGGATGGTTCTTATGCGGCATTTCGCAGGGTCCCGGCAAAGGGCGAGGTGCGCTCCAACATCAGCGCGGCTGGAACCGCAGCCGCAGTGAAGGTCACGCCAGAAATCCTTGAGGTCGCCGAAATCGTAAGACCGAAGCTCGTCGCCGATGGCATGTTCTTGGTCGGTCTCGATATCATTGGTTCCAAGATATTGGAGATCAACGTATTCACGCCGGGTGGGCTCCAAAACATTGAGCGGCTCTACGGCGTGGATTTCTCCTCCGTGGTGATCGAAGCGCTGGAAAAGAAGGTGAGCACGCGCGCGAATTACGGCAGCCGGTTGTCGAACGCAGTCCTGGCGACATTGTGATCGGCCAGTCGTGCGAGTGTCAAATGTCACGCCAGGATCGGTTGCCCCAGAGCGTATAAATGACCCGCATGAGCCTGTCCCGTAAGTGTTCGCGGCAACGATTGTCGCCGAGGCCGCCATCTAGGCACCGGACGTGATTTCGGCTACCTTTGAAAGGTCATTCCAGTCGTTGGGCCCTATGGATCGATTTGATGCGATGCGGGTACTGCTTGCGGTCATCGACGCCGGCAGCTTGTCGGCTGGCAGCCGCAGGCTGAATGCTCCCCTGCCCAGCGTCAGCCGCAAGGTCGCCGATCTTGAACGGCACCTCGGCGCAAGTCTCATCATCCGAACAAGTCGCAATCTGCAGCTTACCGACGCCGGGCGCGACTATGTCGAAGCCGCACGCAAGATCATGGCAGACCTCGAAGAGGTTGAACGCCGAGCCTCCGGCGAATATCAAACGCCGCGTGGAATCCTCACGATCACAATGCCAGTGGAGTTCGGAAGTCGGTACGTGTTGCCTATCGCGCTGGACTTCATGAAAGAGCACCCGGAGGTGACGTTGAACCTTCTGTCGCTCGACCGTTCAGTTCACCTTGTGAATGAGCAGGTGGACGTTGCCATTCGGCTAGGCGAACTCGCCGACAGTTCGCTGTATGCGGTTAAGGCCGGCGAATTTCGCCTGCTGACATGTGCCAGCCCAGCCTATCTGGAGCGGCATGGCGTTCCTCAACATCCCACCGATTTGCCGAACCACGAGGGCATCATGTTCAGCAACCGGTCATTCTTCTGGGGATTCGAAGTTGAGGGCAAACCAATCGAAGCGGTGCCGCGAAGCCGCATCGAGGTCAACACCGCAGCCAACTGTGTTGCCGCGGCGTTAGGCGGCGTCGGAATCGCCCGCCTCTTCGACTACCAGATTCCCGACGAATTATCCGCTGGCGCGCTTGTGCCGATCCTGAAAGGCTACGATAGCGGGCCGAGGCCGATCCATATCGTCTATTCGCGCCAAGGGCTTCTTGCCTTGAAGGTGCGCACATTCATCGACTGGGCATTGCCACGGTTCCGCGCGACGTGCGGCAACTATGGTGGCATTGCGCACTCACCGCAATGACGCGCGGACCTTGTCGATTGTCCGCTCCGGGTCTTGAGTAGTGTCCGACGCCGCGAGGGAGCGAGAATTCCGCATTGACCCCTTTCGGCAAGCTCGATTCCCATTTCTTTCTTGATATAAAGTCATTCTCACCCCAGACCACCATCACCGCTGTTTTTGAGCAGGCCGAGATTTGCCTCGAAGTAATCCTGGTCCTTGTAAAATGCACGTAGTGATTGGAGAAAGCATCTGCCGTAGTCATGTGGCCATTGCTCCATCGCTGGAAATGTCTTGTTTTCAACTCCCGGGAAACCGAATTGAGCTTGCTTGGCCAATCCTCTCCTAAAGGCTCTTCCAGGCATCCGCGCGGGTTTTGTTCAGCTGGGCACGGGGCTGGTGGGCCGACCTATTCACCTTCAGCTTCTGCAGGCTCTCATACATACAGCCAGGCCCATCGGTGATCCTTTCATCATCGGACCAGGCGATCGACGTGCGCCTGAAGTCGCGGTCCGATCAGCAGGATGGCGGGAATGACGATTAGGTACCCGATGCTCCACGAGCGCAGCCATGTCAGGACGAATCCTTTTGAAAAGCCGAGGTTGAGCGCAAGAAGGACGAAGGAGATAATTCCGGTTGTGATGATACCCATCGACAGGGCAAAGGCGATCTTCCGTTTCAATTGCGTGTTCATGTTCTTCTTCCTTTGAAGGTTCAAAGCCTCGATATGACCGCCTTGCGCTGATCGAACCGGGCAGTCACGACCTGTTGATGATCGGCGCCGAGGATCGAGCATTGCCACCCGGGGCGGTAGAGCAAGAATGCGAGAGGCAACCTCTTGAATCCGGCAAGTCCCAAACGGTGGCAACGACTACATCTGTCGCGAACTCACCCCAAGGCCCTCTTCACCCGGCGTCCTGCGCGATCGGCTTGTTATATGCCGACCGCCTTGCTCGCCGCGGATATGACCTCGTGTTGCTCGCAAAAAACCCTGACCGGCCAATCGCGCCCTTGCGAGCATTTTGCAAGCTGAGACCGATGTGGCGGTCGAGGTTGTTGCTGTCGACCTTTCGACGGACCAAGGCCTCCAAGGCGTGGAGGCTAGGTTCGTGGAGGAGAAGGGCTTTGACCTTGTCGTCAATCTCGACTTGCCAGCTGGCAAACCGCTTCCGGAAGACCGGGTGCTCAATCTCGATCGCCTGATCGGAATGAACGTTAAGGCATATGCACGCCCCGCAGCAGTGGCCGCACATAGCACATCAAAACGTCTATGTTCAGCGCGTTCTGACCGGCGCGGTGCGTACCGATTTCTGGCGGTTTCCCGCCTGCGTGCCTGAAGCAATACCCGCAATGATGACGGCTGCCGATCTCGTCGATGCCGCGATGGTCGGTTTCGACCGTCGCGAGGCGATCACCATCCCCTCGCTGGTAAAGACCGGCCGCTGGGCGAGTTATGAGCACGCACGCAAGGCACTGCTTGACGACCTCATGAACAGTGAGCCGGCACCTCGGTATCAGCGCCAACGCTGATCAAGTCTGTCAAACGAGAGGCTGGCTCTCATTTTTGCTCGCTACCGGGCCAACTTTGGCGAGCTCATATTCGTACCCATCGCAGTCCACAAATCGCAACTGACGCTCGGCTGTGTCCACGACAACCCGAAAGGAAATGCCATGCAGGAAACGTTAGGAATCGCCGTCATTACCGGCGCATCGGGCGGCATTGGCGCCCTTTATGCGGATCGACTTGCCCGCCAGGGCTATGACTTGATGCTCGTCGCGCGAAACGGCGAGCGGCTGCAACGAGTAGCGGCTGCCATCCGCGAACGGACGGGCCGCACCGTTTTGACCGTCACTGCCGACCTCACGAAAACGGACGACGTCGCCCGGGTCGCAACGCTGATCACTGACGACCCGCGGATCACGATGCTGGTCAACAATGCCGGTGTCGGGGCGGCCGCCTCGCTCATCCAGTCCGACGTCGACGCCATGAGCGCGATGATTGCGCTCAATGTCGATGCGCTGATGCGCCTCACTTACGCAGCCGTCCCTGGGTTTGTCGAGCGGGACCGGGGGACGATCATCAACATTGCTTCGATCGTGGCGGTCGCGCCGGAAAGATTGAACGGCGTCTACGGCGGCACGAAGGCCTTTGTTCTCTCCTTCAGCCAGAGCCTGCGCCAGGAACTGGCCGACAGCAACGTCCACGTACAGGTCGTTCTCCCAGGTGCCACTGCGACTGACTTCTGGGATGTCGCGGGGCTTCCGGTTCAGCACTTGCCGCAAGAAATGGTCATGCCGGCTCAAGACCTGGTCGACGCTGCCCTACTGGGGCTTTCGCGCAAGGAGTTCGTCACCATCCCGAGCCTTCACGATGCCGGCCAATGGGATGCCTTCGACGGCGCCCGGCAGGCCATGGCGGGAAATCTGTCCACCAACAAGCCAGCAGCCCGCTATCAGGCCGGCTGACATCCGATCAGGACCAAATGAAATGTCGAAAGTCGTCTACACGGGTAAAACCCACACCACCGGCGGGCGCGACGGCGCCTCGCGCAGCTTAGACGGGCGTCTTGACATCAAGCTGTCGCCACCCGGATCGACGGGCGCTGGCGCCAATCCCGAGCAGCTCTTTGCGGCGGGCTGGTCCGCATGTTTCCTCGGCGCGGTCGCAAGCGCCACCTCCGCCTGCCTGCCGATGCCTCGATCAATACCGAAGTCGACCTTGTCTTGAGTGATATGGCTATCTGCTACGCGCGCGGCTGAGTGTGAGCCTGCCGGGAAGCGCGCCTGAACTGGCGACCATCCTTGTCGAACGGGCGCACCAGCTTTGCCCTTACTCGAAGGCCACCGCAGCAACATCGAAGTCGAGCTCAGCGTGGCTTGATCCGCATCTCGGTTATTTCCTTCAACCAGACATCGCGCCGGCGATCGGAAATCTCCGGTCTCGACCGGCGCGGTTATCATAGGATGATATTTGTCATGATCACGACCGTTAGAGCCCTCGGCCTTGCTGCAATCGCTCTTCTGACTGTAGCGACCGCGATTGCCCAAGCCCAAACGCCAGGCAGCGTCCAGACTCAGTTTTTACCTATCAAGGATGAGCCCGAGCCGAAACTACTTGTCGATCAGCCCCTTGCAGAACCACTCACCACGCGAGGGGTGGCCATTATTCCGTATCGGACGGAGAATTTTCGCATCCTGCCGATTTTCGGTCCCGGCGCAAGCGACGTATCGCCACGGGTGGGCCACCTGCACGTCAACGTCGACGATCTTCCGTGGCGCTGGGCGGATGCAGGCGGCACGGGTGCAATTGTTCTGACGGGCCTGCCGGCTGGCAAACATAAGGTACTGATCGAAATTGTCACGCCTGAACACCGTGTGATTGGCGGCCAGACTGCCTCGTTCACGGTTCCGGCCATCCATGGTCAGCATCATTAGAAAGGGCATCGCTTCCTTGGGATCGGTGAACGCGCAAAGCCTTGTGGAAATAGTGCCTGATCATTGCTGCCGGCCAGCGCGCCATGGGTCGGTCCCACACCTCCAACGTCATCCCGCCCGGCTGGGAGGCTCCTCCCCCACTTTGCAGGCAAAACGGTCCAGGGCAACTTGCATGACTGTCAGCCTGCATGCTTGAAGAACTCGATAAAGGCGCGCAGTGCTGGGCGCATCTGACGCCGGCTTGGGTAATAAAGATAGACACCGGGAAACGGCGCGCACCAATCGGCAAGAATCCAACGCAGCCGCCCTTCTTCAACGGCGGCGTTCGCCATGTTTTCTAGCAGGAACGCGATGCCGGCGCCGTCTAGCGCGGCCTCGATCACCAGCCGGTCGTCGCCTAGAATAAGCGGGCCATCGACATCAAGGACCAGCTCTTCGCCATCTTTTTCGAATTCCCATCTATAGACCTGTCCGCTGGCAAATCGGCGCCGAATGCAAGCGTGATCCATCAGTTGACGCGGATGGACCGGCACGGTCTTTTCCTCGAAATAAGCGGGTGAAGCAACGACGCTTGCCCGCATAGGAGCGCTCATTCTGACGGCGATCATATCCGGGTCCAGGCTCTCTCCGAGGCGCATGCCGCCATCAAGGCCCGCAGCGACGATGTCGTTGAACGGCTCCTCGACCCGGACTTCCAGAACGACGCCCGGGTAAGCCCTGCTGAAAGCCGCAAGGCGTGGCGCCAAAAGCCAATGCGCCGCAAAGGGTGGCACGCTGAGGCGAAGATTGCCGGCTACACGGTTTTTGATTTCCTTTACCGCATCAAGCGCCAGATCGATCTCGCCCAGCGCCGGCCTCAGCCGTTTTAGAAGCAGCGCGCCCTCTTCCGTTACCGCGATGCTTCGGGTCGTGCGAGAAAAGAGCCGAACTCCCAGAGCAGCCTCCAGGCTCGAGACGGCGTGGCTCACAGCAGACGGTGCTATCCCCAGCTCCTTGGCCGCCCCCCGAAATCCCCCGCAAGCGGCCACGGTAGCGAAGATTGCAAGTTGAGGTAGGCGACTTCTGTCCATTGTTCCATTCTATAGAACAGCGTGTGAATTTCCAGGCGAATTAACGAACAACCTTCCTTGTCCTATCTTCCATTCATCATAAAAGGAGATCAGTGATGAAAAAACGGATGCTCGGAAACGAACTCAACGTCTCGGCGGTGGGCCTCGGATGCATGGGGATGACCTTCGCCTATGGCGGTCAGGATGAGGCAGACGCCATTCGCACGCTGCACCGCGCTGTCGAGATCGGCGTAACCTTCTTCGATACTGCAGAGGTCTACGGTCCTTTCGATAATGAAATTCTGGTGGGCAAGGCTTTGAAACCGCACCGGGATCGCGTCGTGATCGCAACCAAGTTCGGCTTCAAGATCACCGATGAGGGCGAAGGGCCGTCGCGCATGGTCGGCGTCGACAGCCGCCCCGAACATGTAAAGGCAGTAGCAGAGGCCTCTCTCGGACGGCTCGGAATCGAGCAGATCGACCTCTTCTACCAGCACCGCGTCGACCCCAACGTGCCGATTGAGGAAACTGTCGGAGCCATGGCGGACCTCGTCAAGGAAGGCAAAGTGAAAGCACTCGGCCTTTCGGAGGCAAGCGCTGCCACGATAAGGCGCGCTCATAATGTGCACCCAATTGCGGCGGTGCAGAGCGAATACTCGCTGTGGAGCCGGGATCCGGAGCTGGAGGTGTTGGCGGTCTGCCGCGAGCTTGGCATCGGCTTTGTCCCTTACAGTCCGCTCGGTCGTGGTCTCTTGACCGGCGCAATCAATAAACCCGATGAACTTGGTGCCGATGACTGGCGCAAGAACCTGCCACGCTTTCAAGCTGACGCAATGGCCGCGAACGCTGCCCTCGTCGCCTCGTTGAAGGACATGGCGCAGGCAAAGGGCGTAACGGCGGCGCAACTCGCACTGGCCTGGGTGCTGCATCAGGGCGACTTCATCGTGCCGATCCCCGGCGCGCGCAAGCTCAAGCATTTGGAAGAAAATGCTGCGGCAGCCGACATCACCTTGTCGGACAATGAGCTCAAACAGATCGGCGAGGCGCTCGCTCCGACAAAGGTCACCGGCAGCCGTTACCGCGAGCAGGAGCTTGCCCTTGTGAACGGGTAGACTTTTACGCCTCAGCGTTCGGCAAGGCGTTCCTTCCACTACGAATCCTCGGGCTTGCCTGCGTTGGCCCGAGGGTCCCCGAATACACATGGTTCTCTTGCAGCACCTGCTCACGTCCAGGTTGGTCATCGGGCGTCGAGGGCGCGGTCGTCTTCGAGCCTCGGAAGGGTCGCAGATGTGGTCCGTCCCAAGGATGCGCTAAAACTCATCAACCAGAATGAAGCACTCGTCCCGCGGCGATAGATACTGACCCTATCCGGGAAAGCCTGCTGACGCTCGCCGAAAAGCGGAAAACGGTTGGGGCGATGGAACCCGAAGGCATCAACTGAGCAAGACATACCGACCTTAACCGGGGAACCTTTCTCCTGCTCGCACGCTTCGTTCCCCGGACCACCACTTCCCAAGGAGCATGTTTGTGATCAACGACCTCTGGTACAAAAACGCCGTCGTCTACTGCCTTTCTGTTGAGACTTTCATGGATGCCAATGGCGATGGCATCGGCGATTTCCAAGGCCTTCAGCGCCGACTGGATTATCTGGCCGGGCTTGGCGTCACCGCGATCTGGCTGATGCCGTTCCAGGCCTCTCCGGGTCACGACGATGGCTACGACGTTTCTGACTACTACAACGTCGATCCCCGTTACGGAACGCTCGGCGATTTCGTCGAATTCACTCACGGAGCCAAGCAACGCGGAATTCGCGTGCTCATCGATCTCGTCGTCAATCACACATCCGATGAACATCCATGGTTTAAAGCGGCCCGCTCGGACAAGAACTCGCGCTATCGCGACTGGTATGTCTGGTCGAAGAACAAACCCGCCAACGCCGATGAAGGAATTGTGTTTCCAGGTGTCCAGAAGGCGACATGGACGCATGATGAAAAATCCGGCGAGTACTACTTTCACCGTTTCTACAAGTTCCAGCCGGACCTCAATACCGCAAACCCGCATGTTCAGGCGGAAATCCTGAAAATCATGGGTTTCTGGATCCAACTTGGCGTTTCCGGCTTCCGCATGGACGCCGTGCCCTTCGTTATCGCCGAAAAGGGCGCCAACGTGAAAGTGCCGAAGGAACAGTTCGACATGCTGCGAACCTTCCGCGAATTCCTGCAGTGGCGTAAGGGCGACAGCATCATCTTGGCTGAGGCCAATGTCGTGCCGAAGGAGAACCTGCAATATTTCGGTGACGACGGTGACCGCATGCAGATGATGTTCAACTTCCACGTCAACCAGGCGCTTTTTTATGCGCTTGCCAGCGCAGACACCCGACCGCTCGCCAAGGCGATGCATGACACACAGGAACGCCCGCAGACCGGTCAATGGGGCATTTTCCTGCGCAACCACGACGAATTGGATCTGGGTCGTCTGACGGAGAAGCAGCGCCAGCAGGTGTTTACAGCCTTTGGCCCGGATAAAGAGATGCAGCTCTACGAGCGCGGTATCCGTCGACGCCTCGCCCCCATGCTCGGCGGTGATATGCGCCGCCTGAGGCTTGCTTACAGTGTGATGTACTCGCTGCCCGGAACACCAGTTCTGCGATATGGCGACGAAATCGGGATGGGCGACGACCTGTCGCTGCCGGAGCGCAACTGCGCCCGCACGCCGATGCAATGGTCGAACGAGCCGCAGGGTGGCTTCACCAAGAGCGACAGGCCGGTCCTGCCGGTCATCTCGAAGGGCCCCTACGGTTTCGACCATATAAATGTTGCCTTCCAGCGCCGTGATCCGGAATCCATGCTTAACTGGACCGAGCGGATGATCCGCATGCGCAAGGAGGCACCCGAGATCGGTTGGGGCGAGTTCAGCTTTCTTGATTGCAACAATCGCGGCGTGCTCGCCGTCCGCTACGAGTGGCGGAATAATGCCGTTGTCATCATCCACAACTTCCACGCCAAGCCGGTGGAGATTACCTTCGACGCCGGCCTCGATGACGCCGGCCACCTGTTGATTGACATAGCCGACGACAGTGACAGTCGCGCCGACGAGAAGGGTAAGCACCATATGGTGCTCGAACCTTACGCCTATCGTTGGTACCGCGCCGGCGGCCTGGATTACTTGTTGAAGCGGAGCGACACATAATAAATTTTGCCACTTGCTTCTGTTACGCCTCAAGATCGATAAGGCGCTCCCTCCCACGCCTTGACAGTCATCATCCTCCGGCTCGACCGCATTGGGGCCGAGGAAACAGCGCCACGGAACTGTGGGGTAAAGCCAGGAGGTGGAACTCCAGGATAGCGCAGGCCAGCCGCCTGTCGCCGGCAGTCCTTCGACCTTGTGATCGGCCAATCGAACTCGTTCAGTGCTAGCTAATGCCTGCACTGGCGGCTCAGCGAGGTAATGCGCCGTCCTGCAAAAGCGGTGTTTTCTGTTGGGGGACGAGAATTTCAACGGCATCTCTCGCGCGATCTCGAACCCCAGTGACCGATAGACGGCCTCGCCGGCCTCGAATGAGTGTAAGACCGTAATGTCCGTCTTCGTGCCTGAGGTGGCTCGCCCTACACTGGTCTTGCGAGGGTTGCTCGGATAGGCCGAGCCGATCCTCACGATAGGAGGACGAGCCTGGCAGATTATAGAGAAGCTTTTGTCGGAATCGATGTTGCCAAGCTGAAGAATGCTATCGCTGTTGCCGGATCGGGCCGAGACGGAGAGGTCCGCTACGTCGGCGCCGATGACGCAAGGCGATCTTATCCGGGCAAACGTTGTTCTCGTCTGCATAAGACTTGCGCTGCAGGAGCGCCTCGGCCTCAGGCGACAGACCATCCACCGTCCACCAGCAGGTTCGCGCCGGTGATGAGGCTCGCAGCCGGTGATGCAAGGAAGACTACGGCACCCACCACATCATCGGTTTCACCGATCCGGCCTAGTGGAATGTGAGCGAGCGTCGCTTTGCGATTGTCGGCATCGGCTAGAAAAGGTGCTGTACCATCCGTGTGGATGAACGTCGGCGATACGGCATTTACGGTGACATCATAGCGTGCCCATTCGGCTGCAAGGCAGCGCGTGAGGTGATTAATTGCCGCCTTGCTCATGCAATAGATTGCCTCGCCGCGCAGTGCCACGGTACCGGCCTGTGAGCTGATGTTGATGATCCGGCCTCTATTGCGCTTGATCATGTGACGGCCTACTGCCTGCGTCATCAGAAAGGTGCCCTTGATGTTGACATCGAGTATCTCGTCAAGGTCCTTCTCCTCAACGAGTTCCGCAAGATTGCCCGGAGCTACGCCGACGTTGTTGACGAGGACGTCGATCCGACCGAACGTCGCAAGCGCCCCGTCGACGGCTTGCGCGATATGGGCCTTATTGGGAATGTCCAGTTTAACTGGGAGAACTTTTCGTCCCGCGCTCTCGATTTCGGCAACCAGGCCCGCCGACGCTGCGACATCGCGGACCCCCAAAACGATATCGGAGCCTGCTGCGGCACAGGCAAGCGCGCAAGCTCGACCGATGCCACGGCTCGCTCCCGTCACCAAAGTCACCTTGCCCCCAAGGCTGAAGTCCGGCGCATTCCTCTGCATGATGTGCCTCCAATGATGAAGCCATTTATGGCAGCGTCGGCGTGCTGATGCCAGATGTTCTGCGCGTGCTGAGGAGCGTCCCTTTAACCGATGGGAGATCCTGAGGCACAGTCTGGATGAAATCCACGGCAGCGGACCTAGCTACCAACGATCGCGATCGATGCGGGCCGGAACCATCGCCGCAGGGATGCCTGGCGCACCCTGGCGAAGATGAAGCACCCATCGTGCGAGCGCGATCGCGGCAAGAACCGCTACTCCCATGCGAAGCCACGGATCGGCGCCGACGCGGCTCCCCCCCTCGGCTTTGAGCTGACCAGGGAACGGGGCCAGCTGCTCACGCAGGTCGGCAACGTCCTTCCGGAGCCAGGCAACCTCCCGCAGGGCCGATTGCAGCTCATCCTCGCCTGGTAGGTCTTCGGCCGGATCGTCGGCCGAGGCGCCCTCCTCCACGTCCGCAAGGTGTTCACGAAGCTGGGTGGGACTGTCAAAGCCCTTGAAACGGATGTTCGTCATTGCCTTTGCCTCAGTGCGTTTTCGCGATCGTCGTCCGCTCCCTTGGCTTTGCGGCGACTATCGGCTGACAGGGAGCGGAGGTTTTTGTCGCTGGGCATGTAGCGCTTGCCCATGCCGGTATTCGTGAATTCCCGCCTGGCCATGGTGCGTCTCCTTGCTGTGCGTGGGGAACGCTTCAGGCCCCAAAAAGATGCATCGGCGGCGATCGGAGGCGCAGGTCGAACTGACGTGCACAGAACCATAAGCCTCCTTCAACCCGAAACGGACGCAGTCAGGCATCAGGCGCCGCCATCCACGTCGGTTGGATGGGAAGCGTCCTCCGCCTGACAAAATCGCGGCGGCACACGTCCTGCGGATTGAACCTTGACGAGAGACCGCCACAGGCGTGGCGGGTCCTCGTCGCGAGCATTTGTCCAATTCTGAAAAGTCCGATGACGACCCAGGCAAGCTGACCGCGCCCACGATGACGCAATCCGGCAACGATATCCGTGCCGACCGTTGACATAAAACGCACCGGCCACACGCAAAATCGTGCAAGGTTCGAGTATGTCCAGCCAATCTCATAACGCTAAAAGAACATGCGGAAGCCGTAGCCGGGCGCTAGCTTGCGTAGCTAGACCCGCTCCAGTTCTCTTTCACCGTTTCCATGGCGACATTCGTCGATGTGCTCGCCACAAACGGCAAGTTTGAAATCCGTTCGCCAAGTACGTGTCTATAGCGGCGTATGTCACGCGTCCTGATCTTGAGCAAATAATCAAAGCGTCCGGCAATCATGTGACATTCCTCGACTTCCTTGATCTTCTTGACTGCCGCATTGAAGGCGCGAAGCGCATCTTCCTGAGTGTTTGAGAGTTTGACCTCCGCAAAGGCTATATGCTCCAGATTCAGTTTCGAGGGGTTGATGACGGCTTTGAACCCTTCAATGTAGCCGTCAACAATGAGCCGTTTAAATCGCAGCTGGCAAGGCGTCTTAGAAAGCCCGACGCGCGCCGCAAGATCGGTGATCGACATCCTTCCGTCGTCGGAGAGCGCTTCGAGAATCTTCCTGTCGAATAGGTCAAGTTCACTAATTTCATGCTCATCTTTAGTCATTTCACACAGCTCCGCGCGCAACAATAAATCCATACAGGCTATAAACCAGTAAAATCAAGTCTGAATGCCTTGATCGTGCGTGCTAGTGTGGATTGCTTGCTGAGGAGGAATGCCACCCTGACCAGCCCCGTTAGAATACAGGATCCGCAACCACAGAGATTCGTTTCTGAAGCGTGTCGAGACTTACATGGACCGCGCGCTCGCCTGCCTTCCCCTGCCGGAAGGTTTGTTGAACGCATCCAGGCGTACAATTCGACGTATGGCCTCGTTTCGGCACCCGACCGGGCGGGCGGAGTTTGATCCGACCCGATGCTTTCGTGATGCAAGTGGCATTATCTTGTCGTATTTTGAAGAAGTAATGAACGTGGTGCATATTCCATTCGGTCTCATGGAGCGTCGCAGCCGGGAACGCCGCAATTTTCAAAACACGCAGGCACTCGAAGAGATGACGGGCAAGAAGGTTCCCACCGACATCCGCGACGACTTCCCGAAGGGCGGCAGCGAGATCGTTCAGCTCCGCTTTCGCAAGGTTGAGGTTGTGCGCGGCGCTTACGACCGCACGGTGCCGCGCTGCACGCCTCTCCGGAGATCAAGGACTTCGGAACGGGCGCGCATGATACCCCTCCAACCGCATCACTGACGCTTACAACGCAATCGGCATCCAACACAGCGAACTGAAAGGCACCAAAATGTCGAGCCAATCCGACAAAATCCACAAGGACAACACTTTGCCGAACCCGATGCCTTTTTCGCTGTTTGCACCACCAATCAGAGCACAGACGCCCCTGCGACAGGCAATCACCGCAGCATATCGTCGTCCCGAGCCCGAATGCCTTCCTCCCCTCGTAGAAGCGGCACGGGCGCCTTCCTGGGCGAAGGCCGATGCGGCTAAGACCGCGCGCAGCCTCATCGAAGCCCTGCGTGCCAAGCACAAGGGTACCGGGGTCGAGGGGCTTGTGCATGAATATTCTCTCTCAAGCCAGGAGGGTGTCGCCCTCATGTGCCTTGCCGAAGCCCTGCTGCGCATCCCCGACGCTGAAACCCGCGACGCATTGATCCGCGACAAGATCGCCGAGGGAGACTGGAAGTCGCATCTGGGCGGCACGAAGTCGATGTTTGTGAATGCCGCAACCTGGGGCCTTGTGGTCACCGGTAAACTGACGTCCACCGTCAACGACCGCAGCCTGGCTGCAGCGCTTACTCGTCTCATCGCGCGCGCCGGCGAGCCGGTGATCCGGCGTGGCGTCGATATGGCGATGCGCATGATGGGCGAACAGTTCGTCACCGGTGAGACGATCGACGAAGCACTGAAGCGCGCCCGGCCGCTCGAAGCCCGCGGCTTCCGCTACTCCTATGACATGCTCGGGGAAGCTGCCACAACTGCTGTAGATGCAGAACGCTATTATCGCGATTACGAGGCAGCGATCCATGCGATCGGCAAGGCCTCCAATGGCCGCGGCATATATGAAGGGCCTGGAATATCCATCAAGCTCTCGGCGCTTCATCCACGTTACGCCCGCGCTCAGGCAGACCGCGTGATGGGCGAATTGCTGCCGCGGGTAAAGCAGCTCGCGCTCCTGGCAAAGAAGTACGAGATCGGTCTCAACATCGACGCCGAGGAGGCCGACAGGCTCGAACTCTCTCTCGACCTACTCGAAGAATTGAGCCTCGACCAGGATCTCAGCGGCTGGAACGGTCTCGGTTTCGTGGTGCAGGCCTATGGCAAGCGCTCCCCCTTCGTCCTCGACTACATCATTGATCTTGCCCGCCGTTCCGGTCGCCGGATGATGGTGCGGCTGGTCAAGGGCGCCTATTGGGATGCCGAAATCAAACGCGCACAGCTCGACGGCCTTGAAGACTTTCCCGTCTTCACCCGCAAGGTTCATACCGACGTTTCCTATATTGCCTGTGCGCGCAAGCTGCTCGCTGCCGTCGATTTAGTCTTCCCTCAGTTTGCCACTCACAACGCGCAAACGCTTGCGATGATATATCATCTGGCCGGTCCGGAATTTCAGGTTGGAAAATACGAGTTCCAATGCCTGCACGGCATGGGCGAACCGCTCTATGACGAGGTCGTCGGCAAGGCCAAGCTTAATCGACCGTGCCGCATCTATGCGCCAGTCGGCACGCATGAGACCTTGCTCGCCTATCTCGTCCGCCGCCTTCTCGAAAATGGCGCAAACTCATCGTTCGTAAACCGCATCTCTGATCCAAACATCTCGGTCGATGAGCTTGTTGCAGATCCTGTGGACGTCGTCGAAGCCATGCCCGTGGTCGGCATGCCGCATGACCAGATCGCACTTCCGGCTGCGCTTTTCGGAAAGGACCGGCTCAATTCGAAGGGGATTGACCTTTCGAATGAAGCAGCCTTGTCGGAGCTTTCCGCTAATCTCGCCGCCACCCTTTCCCGATACTTCCATGCCATGCCGTTACTCGCCGACGGCTCGCAGGACGGTGAGACACGGCCGATTGCCAATCCGGCCGATCACTCCGATATCGTGGGTCACGTTACGGAGCTCAAGGTTGACGATGCGCCCAGAGTTGCACGTATGGCTGCCGATGGTGTCGCAGAATGGGCTGCGTTGTCGCCTCGTGAGCGAGCAGCCTGCCTTGATAGAGCCGCCGACATAATGCAGGCCCGCATCGAGATACTGATGGCCATCGCCATGCGAGAAGCAGGCAAGTCAGCCGCCAACGCGGTCGGCGAAGTCCGCGAAGCGATCGACTTCCTGCGCTATTATGCCGACCAGGCACGCAAGACGCTCGGTCCAGCGCA
The DNA here is from genome assembly GCF_000816845.1 of Rhizobium gallicum bv. gallicum R602sp. Classification (NCBI taxonomy): domain Bacteria; kingdom Pseudomonadati; phylum Pseudomonadota; class Alphaproteobacteria; order Hyphomicrobiales; family Rhizobiaceae; genus Rhizobium; species Rhizobium gallicum. The sequence continues at coordinate 1,749,536 of NZ_CP006880.1, forward strand.
TGCACCGCTCGGCGCGATCGTCTGCATCAGCCCCTGGAACTTCCCGCTGGCGATCTTCACGGGTCAGGTGGCGGCCGCCCTTGTGGCCGGCAATTCGGTGATGGCGAAACCCGCTGGCGTCACCCCGATCATCGCTTATGAAAGCGTGAAAATCCTGCATGAAGCCGGCGTGCCGCGTGGCGCGCTGCAGTTCGTGCCCGGCAGCGGCCGTCTCGGAGCTGCACTGGTGGCGGCCCCGGAAACGGCAGGGGTCATGTTTACCGGCTCGACCGAGGTCGCCCGTCAAATCCAGGCCCAGCTAAGTGAGTGCCTCTCGCCGGCCGGAAAACCAATACCCTTGATTGCGGAAACGGGCGGACAAAATGGGATGATCGTGGATTCCTCGGCGCTCGCCGAGCAGGTTGTTGCCGACGTGATTGCCTCCGCCTTCGACAGCGCCGGCCAGCGTTGCTCGGCTTTGCGGGTGCTTTGCCTCCAGGATGACGTCGCCGACAGGACGCTCGCCATGTTGAAGGGGGCGTTGAAGGAGCTCAGGATCGGACGCACCGACCGGCTCAACATCGACGTCGGACCGGTGATTTCCGAACAGGCAAAGGCCGAGATCGACCAGCACATCGAACGGATGCGCTCGCTGGGCTGCAAGGTGGAGCAATTGCCGCTTCCCGACACTGCGGCTCTTGGCACCTTCGTTCCGCCGACGATCATCGAACTGAAGCAGATGTCGGACCTGACGCGCGAAGTGTTCGGACCTGTGCTGCATGTCATCCGCTATCGCCGCGAAGATCTCGATCGCTTGATCGACGATATCAACAATTCCGGTTACGGCCTCACTTTCGGGCTCCATACGCGACTGGACGAGACAATCGAGCACGTCACGGGACGGGTGAAAGCGGGCAATCTCTACGTCAACCGCAACATCATCGGCGCGGTGGTCGGCGTCCAGCCCTTCGGCGGGCGGGGTTTGTCCGGCACGGGACCCAAGGCAGGCGGGCCCCTCTACATCGGCCGTCTCGTACAGCGCGCGCCCGTCCCCCCGCAACACAGTTCGGTCCATACCGACCCTGCCCTTCGCGATTTCGCATCCTGGCTGGGCCGGAAAGGCCACAACGCCGAAGCCGAAGCAGCGCGCGAGCTTGCCGCGATTTCCGCGCTCGGGCTCGAAAAGGAACTGGCGGGACCTGTGGGCGAACGAAACCTCTATGCCCTTCATCCAAGGGGGAGGATCCTCCTTGCGCCGGTAACCGCAAAGGGCCTCTTCCGTCAGCTTGCGGCGGCATTGGCCACCGGAAACCAGATGGTGATCGATCGTGCGTCGAACCTTGAGATCGCCCTCACCGCGCTTCCAGCGTCCGTTTTGGCTAGGATCTCCTGGAGTTCGAACTGGGAATCCGACGGTCCATTCTCCGGCGCCCTGGTCGAAGGGGATGTGGAACGCACAGGCTCTATCAACAAAAGGATTGCGGCCTTGAAGGGGCCTCTTGTCCTCGTTCAGTCGGCCACGACCGATGAACTTGCAAAAGATCACGAGGCATATTGCCTCAATTGGCTGCTGGAAGAGGTTTCGATTTCGATCAACACGGCTGCGGCCGGCGGCAATGCAAGCCTCATGACGATTGGCTGACACGGGGAAGTGCCGCGCATGTCCGGATCAGACCGCGCGGCCGCTTCCGCCACCGCAATTTTGAAAGTTGAGAACGACCATGCCCACGGAACCGAAATCCGAAGAAAGTTCTGAGGAACTTCCGGAGCATTACCGCCCTATCGCACTGAGGGCGGTATTGGCAGCATGCGCGGTAAAAGGCGAGCACAAGAAGCCGGCGGCAGTTCAAGATCTTGAAATATTAGGGGTCTTGCCCGAAGGCTTTCACATGCCACACGATCTCGAGAGCTGAGGGTCTTCCCACGGCTTTCTCCTGACGGCCGGCCAATGGCTCAACTTGCGTTGGCCTGCGCGGTCCGAAAAGCGCCATTTAGCGGCGGCTCGTCTATGTGCTACCGGTCCGGTTCGCAGTCGCGTGCTTCATGTTTCAGCCATTCGACAAACTGTGCGACGCGAGCATTCTTGGCGCTTCGCGACGGCTCAATGACGAAATAGCCGTTTCGCGTTGCGATCGAATCCTCGGTCAGCCTGACCAGGGCCTTCTGATCCAACAGGTTTTGGACAAGACGCTTCCACCCCAACGCGATGCCCTGCCCGTTCAAGGCTGCGTAGATGGCTTCCGTATAAAAGCTGCATCGCAATCCCGACGGCCGCCTTGGGGCTCGGATTGCAAAGGCGGCGAACCACTCGTCCCATCCTGTCCAGCTTGGATCTTCAGTATCAGAGCTGATGAGAGGATGCCGGGTTAGGTCGTGCAGGTCTGCAAACCCCTCCAGCTTCGCCTGGTAGTGCGGGCTGCAGACTGGGAAAATCTCGTCCTCGAAGAGAAGCTCGGCTCTACCGTCTGACCACATCCCATTTCCGTAGCGGATCGCCAAATCGACATCGCCTCCATCGAGGCTTACAGCATTGTCCTGAGAGATGATCCGTAGCGGGATCTCAGGGTGCTTTCTGGAAAATGAGGCGATCTTCGGCAAAAGCCAGAAATGGGAGAAGGCGACGCTGGCCGAGATTGTAAGGCCTTCGTGGCTCTCGTCCCTTTTTATCTCCGCGATTGTGTCGGCCATGAGGTTAAAGGCCGTTGTTGCAGCCGCAGAGAGCAAGCGACCTTTGTCTGTGGCTTCGATCTTTCGATGCAGGCGCCGGAAGAGCGGAAAGCCAAGGCTTTCTTCCAGCAGATGGATCTGACGGCTGACGGCTGCTTGCGTGACGCCCAATTCGCGCGCCGCCTTCGTGAAGCTCCCTACCCGGGCAACAGCCTCAAATGCTGTCAATCCGGTCAAAGGCGGAAGCTTTCTTCGCAAACTGACCAAGGCAGCCCGACCTCCGATGAACTTGTCCGCCTGTCTTGCTAGCATTACATTGATTATGTCAAGTAACGTTGAAAACCTCGCGGCAGAAGCCGTTTTTCGGGGTTCACCGCGATTAAAACATGACCCCTGATTATGGCACGGTGTGAGAGCTCGAAGCGCGGCAGCAGCTGTTGAAAAGCCTTTCTCGCACCTTTCGCCTAAGCAGCTCATATAAAAGCGCTGACCTCTTGCCGTGGCGGCGGCGGTTGTAAGCCTTAAAGAAGCACGCTGTCGCCCACGCTCAAAGTGCCCCTATGACCGGGCCGGCAATAGACGCCCATATTCCGGTTGCCATGCCGCATGACATTCCTGAGTATTTCGGGATCATTCTCAAGGCCCTCCTGAGCGATAATTGTAAATCCACATCGTTTTGTCGGGGCAACGATGGCGCTTGGGACGGCTCCCAGGTGGAGCGGACACCCCACCCAGTCCAGCTCGGCAAAGCCTTTGATGTCGGCGTCAGATTTCACGAATATATTGGGCCTGAATCTGCGTCGGTCCGGATCGCCGTCGGGATCGATGGACTTGAGGTGTTCCACAGAAGCGCTCGTCAGCAGATGGAGTGGCGCGACGTCATATCGATTGACGGCAAGATCCGTTTCAGCCGTAGCGTTTGCGGAACATTGATACGGTCTCACAGCCACTTCGAAACCGAAGAATGCCGACAAAAGATGGGCGAGATACGGTGCACCGGTCGCAAGCCAATCTTCGTCCGGCACTTGGATTTCCACTTCACCGGCAGCCGTCGTTCTGGATTTGACGAATGCGGCTTTATGCCAACGCTGATCGCGTTCGGGATGTGCAACAATTCCCGTCGCTACCTCCACAAGGGCAAAGCGTCGATCACCGATCAATCCGTCGATGGAAACCTCTGCATGATCCAGCCGCTCTCCTGCGACTGAACTTACCGGATAGCGCCAAAGTTCACTGATCTTTCCTATTTGGCGCACGTTTAGTGAACTCCCACGGTCGTCGCGCGAAGCTGAGAGGGAGTCTGTCCGAATATGCGCTTGAACGTTCTGGTGAAATGCGACGCGTTTTCGAAGCCGACGTCGAGGGCGATCTCGATCATCGGCAGTCTTGAATGGGCCAGCAGAGACTTTGCACGCTCCATGCGCACACGGGTATAGGCCTGGGCTGGCGACATTCCGGTCTTCTCAAGGAATACGCGCTCGAGTTGGCGCCGCGACAGTCCCACCGACGCCGCCAGCGCCGGGATCGAGATCCCGTCTTCCAGATGCTGTTCCATCGTGATCATCGCGGCCTTCACGCGTGCATCGTCATAGTTCTCATGGAGCGGCCGGCGGGGCTGCACATCTGCAGGAGACCGCGCCCTTTCGATCTGCAGAACCTCCAAGGCGTTTCGCTCCGCCTCCCGGCTGATGTAGCGCCGCACGAGCAAGGCGGCCATGTCGGCGGCGCTACTTCCGCCTGCGCAAGATCCGCGCTGGCGATCGAGATTGAAAAGCCGATCCGACCGCACCGGAAGATCGGGAAAACTCTCCCGGAAACTCTTGGCATGCAGCCAGCTTACGCACGTCTCGTGACGTGTCATCAGTCCGGCGTCCGCAAGAATGAACGTACCGGTGCAAAGCCCAATCAGCGGCACCTTTTGGACGGAGGCCCGCTTCAGGAAGGCAATCGTGTCCTGGTCAACAGGCCGTTCCACGCAAAGCAGCCCGCCAACCACGACGATGTAGTCGAAACGGGACGGATCGACGAAGTCCGACGTGGGAGCGACCTGGACACCGCAGCTCGATGTAATCAGATGTCTGGTACTTCCCAGGACCTGCCAGTCGGCAAGGACCCTCCCGGAACGATCAGCTTCGTCACTCGCCAGGCGCAGGGTATCGATGAACAGCGCAAAGGCCGAAAGCGTAAACGATCGAGCCAGAACGAAGCCCACCTTCAGACGCTTAGCTGGCTCGGTAGCATCGCAGGATCGGCAATCTTCTGGTCGCATCATCTTGTCTCCTTGGTACAGTTGCTCGCTGGAACAGACGTTCATTCGATCCGAAAACCGCGAGCAAGCGGCGTGCATCAATCCTTAGAAAGGTTGGCGATTAAACAAGCCACGGGACAACCGGTCCAGCAGCAGCGCGACGGCGACGATTGCCAGGCCGGCTCGCAACCCAAGACCCATCTCCATACGTGTCAAACCGCGCGTCACCTCTGCGCCGAGACCACCTGCTCCCACAAGTCCAGCCAACACGACCATCGCCAGAGACAGAAGAATGCATTGGTTGAGCCCGACAAGGAGCGTCTGCTTGGCCAGGGGGATCTCGATCTTCCAAAGCACCGATCGCGGATGGGCGCCGATGGCGCTGCCAAGCTCCATGAACTCCTTCGGCACCTGGTTGAATGCCAGTGTCGTCAAACGCAGCATTGGCGGAATGCCGTAGACGATCGTGGCAATAATTGCCGGTACCCGTCCGAGGCTGAAAATCATGACCGCCGGGATGAGATAGACCCACGGCGGAACCGTCTGCATCACGTCGAGAACCGGTCGAACCATTGCCTCCAAGGTCTTGTGGCGTGAGCACAGCACGCCGATCGGAAATGCAATGAGAACGGATATCAACACGGCAACGGTCACCAGAGCGACTGTCTGCATCGAGGCCGTCCACAGTCCCACGAGCAGGCAGAAACCGAGGCAAAGACCCGCGAGGATTGCGGCACGGAGGCCGACCGCCGCGAATGCCAAAACGATGACAGTCGCAATCAAAGCATAGGGCGGCACTAAAAGGAGCGCGGCCTCTATTCCAGACAGAACCGCTTCGACAACGTAACTGATCGTAGCGAACAAAGGATGAAGGTTGGCGTTGAGCCAATCGACTGCTGGGGCCAGGAAGGCGCCAGGCGAAAACTGAACGGTCGTAGCGTTCATGACGTCCTCCCCGCACCGAGGCGTGCTGCGCTCTGGGTTATCCGGTCAAGCACCATGGTAAGTACCACGATGGCGATCGCTCCGTTGATCGAGGTTGCGATATCGAGCGTTCGGATCGCGCCGTAGATCGTTTCCCCGAGCCCGCCGGATCCGACGATACCTGCGATGACGACCATGCCGAATGCCATCATCAGGCTTTGATTGATCCCTGCCATGATACTGGGAAGCGCAAACGGAAGGCGGATCTTGAAGAACATCTTGGCTGGCGTGATGCCGCTTGCCTCGCCGAGCTCGATGAATTCCCTGGGCGTCATCCGGATGCCAAGAGACGTCAGCCGGATGGCAGGAGGCATGGCGACGACGACGGTCGCAATCAGCGCCGTGGCCGGCCCGTAGCCGAGCAGCGCGATCGCCGGCAGCAGGTAGATGTATGGCGGAAGCGTCTGGATCAAATCCAGGCCAGGCTCCATGAAGCGATCCAGGGCGGTGAAGAACCCGGCTGCAATGCCGATCGGAATTCCGATAGCCAACGCAAGTACGGTCGCTGTCAGCACCAGAGCCAAGGTGCTCATCGTCTCCGGCCAAAGGCCCATGGAAAAGCAGAGCGCGAGTGCAGCCCCACTCAATATGGCGAACCAGGCATTGACCAGCCGCCAGCCAACAAGCGCTATGACGAGAGCAACCACGTAGAAGGGTGGAAGCTCCAGGAGCCACAGGATCGCGTCGTAGAGCCCTTCGAGAACCCATCGAACGTAATCGAACAGGAACTCTCCGTTGTCACTCACCCACTCGAGCGCGGAGTCCGTCCATTCGTCAAAAATATCGGTGAAGCTTGAACTGTCCATGTCACTGAGCTCCAGGTTAGGGTCACGCCGCCGCGAGATCGTTTGTGGACGTGCCCTTGACGCCCATCAGAAGACTGCGTGGCGTGACCACGCCGACGACCTGATCGTTGTCTACGACGGCGATGGCATCACGCTCCGACTGCATCGTCAACGTGATGAGCTCGTCGATGTCGGCATCAGGCGTGGTGCGCGCCAGAGACGAAATGTCGGAGTTCGGCTCGCTTCGCTGGAAATCGGTGACGCTGCGCATGACAGAATGTGCCTTGATCAGATGAAGCCGGGATATGCCAGCGACGAATTCGGCGACGTAAGCATCAGCGGGATTGAGAATGATCTCCTCGGCCGTGCCGGTCTGGATGATCACGCCATCCTTCATGATGGCGATGCGATCGCCGATACGGATGGCCTCGTCCAGATCATGAGTGATGAAAACCGCGGACTTGCCCAGGGCTTTGGTGAGTTGTCTGAACTCATCCTGAAGCTGGCGCCGGATAAGGGGATCGAGCGCGCTGAACGGCTCGTCCATGAGGATGATTTCGGGGTCGGCCGCAAGCGCGCGGGCAAGACCGACGCGTTGCTGCATGCCGCCGGAAAGTTCTCTGGGATAGCGATTCACCCAGTCGGCAAGGCCGACCTTCTCCAAAGCCGCACTCGCCGTGGCGTTTCGCTCGGGCTTGGCAATTCCCTGCACCTCAAGGCCAAAGGCCGCGTTCTCCAGGACCGTCCTGTGGGGCAGGAGCGCCACACTCTGAAAAACCATTCCGATATTGCGGGCGCGCATCTGCCTGAGATCAACAGGTGACAAGGCAGCCAAGTCCCGTCCCTTCACCAGGACCTTTCCCGCACTGGGGGTGATCAGCTTGTTGAGGAGCCGGATGAGCGTCGACTTTCCGCTCCCCGACAGTCCCATGACGCAGAAGATTTCACCGCGCCGCACCTGGATGCTCGCATCGGATACGCCGACAACGCAGTTGAATTCCTGCAGGACCTGTTTTTTGCTGAGCCCGCGCTCGGCGATTGACTTCATCGCGGCAGAGGACTTGTCTCCGAAGACCTTCCAGAGGGATTGGCAGTCAATCAGGACTTCATTGATATCGACATTTGCGGCTTTCATAGCGATCCCCTTTGAGCCAATTGGCGCTGGCTTTTCTCGTTGGGCGTCGAGGTGGCCGCCCGACAAGATCGGAACAGCCACGACGCGATTAATATTTCTTGATGTTTTCCCAGCGCTTGATGAGATCGGCATGGGCGCCGATCCAGTCCTGGACAGCCTGGTCCATCGTCTTGCCATCCTTGACCTCGCCATTGATCGTGGTGATGTCAGCGAGTGGAACGTATACGCTGGCCATCACTTCACGTGCATGCGGGTTCTCTTCCGAAAAGCCCTTTTGACCGATCCAGTAGTAGCTCTGCGGCGGCGGGAAGACGCCCTTGGGGTCCTTCAGGTACTTCACCTCATACTTTTGGACCATCCACGACGGTTCCCAAATCGTCACCGCGACCCATTCCTTGCGGTCGTAGGCGGATTTCAGCGCCGCCGTCATCGCCGCCGTGCTGCCTTCGAGAAGCTGCAGCTTGATATCGTAGTCCTTGACCGCGTCCGACGTGTCACGCATGAGGCCGGAGCCCGGTTCGATCCCGACGATCTTGCCGCCGAACTTATCGGCGTTTTCGTTGAGCTGATCGAGCGAATCGATCGGGACATATTTAGGAACGGCGATACCCTGATAGAGACCGTGCGAAACGGGCGAAATCTTTTCCAGACGGTTCTTGTTCTTATCCCAGTAGTCCTGGGCGACGTAGTCGGTCTGAGAGGCGAGCACCTGGATGTCGCCCTTGGCAAGAGCGGCATAGGCAATGCCCCATTCGGAGAACTCGGTCACCTTCACGGTGTAGCCGGCGTCCTCAAGAACCTTCTTTGTTATTCCGGTGATGGGCGTCAGGTCTTCCCACGACAGCGTGCCCATGTTGATCGTCTTTTCTTCCGCATGCGCTGGAAGCATGCTCATTGCGATCATCGCAGCGGCGCAGAGCGCCCTCCACAAAGCCTTCATTATTCTTACTCCTAGTTCTCGTTCCCATTCTCATTGAAGTCCTGCGGGCAGCGCAGTCTTCATATTGCGCGGCGACGGATCATCCCTCGCGGCCTGCACGCAATTCCTGAAAGCGGATGACCGAATTGACGCCCAGCCACGCGACGGGCTCGGGAGGCAGTCTGCTCGGTTCCGGGTGATTCTTGTATTTGTCGAGTTCGGGGCTAGCAGTGCCGGTCGCCAGATCGGCCGCCATCATGCCCGCAAGCGTGCTCTTGACGGTGCCGAGACCATTCTCGCAGCACGCCGAAAAAAGGCCCTCTTCCACCTCGCCGAATGCCGGCACGTGGTTCCGGCTGAGGCACAGCGCACCGGCCCAGCTATACTCCATCGGCAGGCGTTCCAGCCCGGGGAAACGGGCATCGAACGACCGGCGCTGCTCGGCAGCCACGCCGGCAACCCGCCTCTCCGACACCTTGAGACATGGGTCGTATGTGAACCTCGTCCTGATGACGATCCTCGAACGGCCATTGGTGGTGATCTTGCGAACGGTCGCCCCCATGGGATCTGCCGGCAGCAGCGCCCATCGATCGGCGCCGGTAACGTCGCCTGCGAACTCGTTCTGGGAGAACGGGGCGGTCATCGACGCGTAGGTGAAGATATGCATCAGCCGTCCACGGAAGTGGCCGAAGCTTTCGACGTGACCGTTCACCCCTAAAATGACCTTCGGCGCAGAGACGGATCCGTGATTGGAAATCGCCTTCCAGGACTTACCTTCGCGTGAAAGCTCCAGCACCGGCGAATGTTCGTAGATGGTAACCTTCGATCGAAGTCCGCGCGCCAGCCCGCGGATATAATCGGCGGGCTGGATCATCACGGCACCTGGCGTGTAAAGCCCTCCACGATAATAGCGCGAGCCCGTCATTTCCCGCATCTGGTCGGCATCGAGAACGCGATGTTCTTCGCCGATCTTCTCAAGAGATTTGCGGTAATTGTCGTTGAGGCCGAGCCCTCGGTCCGAGGCCGCGGCATTGACCTTGCCCGACGGATCGAACGTATCGCTCGACAGGTTGTATTCGGCCGCGACGTCCGCCGCAAAAGCGATCGCCAAACGGTTCTGTCTGATCTCGTTTCTGGTTGCCTGCTCGTCTGCCACCGAGTACTCGCCTGCCGACAAGTTGTGGGGCACGTCGATCATGAAGCCGGAGTTCCTCCCGGCCGGTCCCTTCGCAAGTTCACGAGCCTCCAGGACGACAATCTTGTCTTGGGGACGAAATTGCGAGAGGCGCCGTGCCGCCGACAGGCCGGCAAATCCAGCGCCGATGATAAGCCAGTCAACCGTAGCGTCTCGATCAAGCGCCGTTGCGGGAAAGGCGCGTTCGCTGACCGCCTCCCATCCCGAAGTGCCGGTGTCGATCGGCAGACGCTTGATCACATGTCGGGTCATCGGATCGTCTCGTCCACAGATCGGTCCGAGACGTCGATCCAGATCGTCTTGAGTTCGCAATAGTTGTCGTGGGCAAAGACCGACTTGTCGCGGCCGCCGAATCCCGACTCCTTGTAGCCGCCGAACGGCGTGGTCGCGTCCCCTTCGCCAAAGCAGTTGACGGTGACGACCCCGGCCCGGATTTCCCGCGAAAGCTTGATGGCGTTTCTCAGGCTTGCGGTATAGACGGACGCCGTAAGACCGTAGTTGGTGTCATTGGCAAGAGCGATGGCTTCGCTGAGCGTATTGAAGGTCGTGACCGCAAGGACCGGCCCGAAGATCTCTTCCTGAAACAGACGGCTGGAAGGCGTTACACCCTCGACCACCGTCGGCTCGATGAAGATGCCGCCATGCGTGTCGCCGCCGTGGGCGACAGAGAGCTTCTCCTTCTTCGCGTCGTCGAGAAAGGATTTCACCTTCTCAAAGTGGGTCTTGCTGACCAGCGCGCCGATGCGGTTTTCGGGATCGAGCGGATCGCCCGTCTTCCATTCGCGCATGTAGGCTCCGATGCGCTGCAGCAGCTCGTCCTTGACCTTGGCATGGACGATCAGCCGCGATGTGGCCGAGCAGTTCTCACCCATGTTCCAGAAGGCGCCGTTGACCACCTGCTCGGCCACAAGGTCGAGGTCTTCGGCGTCATCGAGAACGACCGCGGGATTCTTGCCGCCGCATTCGAGCACGACACGCTTGAGGTTGGAGTCGGCGGCATAGCGCAGGAAGCGGCGGCCGGTAGGCGTCGATCCGGTAAATGCCACCATGTCGACGTCCATGTGCATGCCGATCGGTTCGCCGACCTCCTTGCCGCCGCCGGTCACGACGTTGAAGACGCCCGCAGGGATCCCTGCTTCATGGGCAAGTTCGGCGACACGCAGCGTGGTGAGCGTCGTTTCCTGCGCAGGCTTCACGATCACCGAGCAGCCGGCTGCAAGGGCCGGACCGATCTTCCAGGCCAACATCAGCAGCGGGAAGTTCCACGGAAGCACACATCCGACGACGCCGACAGGTTCGCGGACGATCATTGTCAGTGCATTTGCCCCGACAGGTGCGGTGTTGTCGTAAAGCTTGTCGATCAGTTCGGCATGCCAGCGAATGGTATGAATGGTATCGGGAACGTCGACCGTCTGGCATTCGCGGATCGGCTTGCCACTGTCCAGGCTTTCCATGATAGCGAGTTCATGACGGTTGCGCTCCAGCAACTTGGCGAGCTTGAGGAGCACGGCCTTGCGCTCGCCAGGCGAACACAACCGCCAGCGGCCGTCGTCGAAGGCTTGCTTGGCCTTGATCACGGCATAATCGACGTCGGTGGCGTCGCACGCGGCGATTTCGGCAAGAACGTCGCCCGTGGCAGGGTTCGTGGACGTGAAAGTCCGACCGGAATGCGCCGGACGGAAGGCCCCGTCAATGAATCCATTCGTCGGGAACTGAAGGCCTGCGGCGATCGCCTTGTATTCGGCAGCGGTCAAGGGTTCATGCATGATTTGCTCCCGACGTGATCTGGGCAACCGTGCGCTTCAACGTGGCGACGACGGTCTGGAGGGTTCGCTTTTCTTCGGAATTCAGCGGACGCAGCGGTGCGCGGACCGGCCCGGCGCTCAGGCCGATCAACTCGCATCCATGCTTGATCGACTGGACGAACTTCCCGCATTCCAGGAAATCCATAAGCGGCAGCATCGCGGTCATGATCGCGCGACCCTTGTCGAAGTTCTTTTCCAGCACGCAGGCCTCGTAAAGCGCGACGTGCTCGCGCGGAAGGAAGTTGGAGCCGGCGCATACCCAGCTCTTTGCGCCCCATGCGAAAAATTCGAGAGCTTGATCATCCCAGCCGCAAGACAGCGAGATATGCGGATACTTGCGCGCGAGACGATGAAGATTGCCCATGTCGCCGGAACTTTCCTTGATGGCGACCACATTTTTGGATTTACCAACGCGGGAAAAATACTCCTCGCCCATCATCACGCCCATGCGGGCCGGATAGTTGTAGAGCATGATCGGCAAGTTGGCCGCACGGTCCACCGTGAGCGCGTGGACCGCATTTTCCCGTTCCGTCGGCAACGCATAGGGCGGCGAGGACACGAGGATCGCATCCGCGCCGATTTCTTTTGCCGCCTTGGCGTACTCGACCGAGTCTTCGGTTCTCGTTGCGCCCGTTCCTATGACGAGCGGCAGCCGGGTGCCGATGACATCCTTGGCATAGGCCGCAAGTTCGAAGCGCTCCTGGCTGCTGTGGGCATAGTACTCGCCCGTCGAGCCACCGACGATGATGCCATGCACGCCCGCATCGATGAGCTGCTCGATGACGGCGCAAAACGCAACGCGGTCTATCTGCCCATCCCGGTCGAGCGGCGTCACCGCCGGCGTAAAGATCCCCTCAAACTTCACGGTGATTTCTCCAATGATTGCGTGGTTGGAGCGCCGATCGGGGCGTCCGCCTTAAGTCCGTGCGGCGCAATGAACATTTCCATGTTTTCGCGGGACAACTCCCAGTGCTCGAAGACAAGATCGACCACAGCGTCCTCGTCATGAATGCTGAGCGCCTCGATGAAGCTGTCGTGGTGCTCGACAGCCAACTGCAGCCGCCGCTTCATGTCCGCGTTCCTGGGTCGGAAGAAGGTATGACCGATGCGCGCGTGGTCGATGAGAAGCCGGCCCAGGCTGGGTTGCAGGTAGACGTTGGCCGACATCTCCCCGAAGATCTCGTGGAAGCGGTTGTTCTCGAGCACCATCGCCAGCGCGTCCATGTTCTGACTAGCGGCGCGGAAGCGCTCCTGGGTCTGCTTCAGGTCCGAGAGTTGCGAAGGCTTGAAGTTCTGCACTGCAAGGCGGCCAATCGCCGCGTAGATCATCGGCGCAACAAGAAAGAAGTTCCGCAGGGTCGCGTGGTTCATCGGGATGACCCGCGCCCCCCTGTTCTCGCGAATGTCGACGTAGCCCTCACCCGCCAGGCGGCGGAAAATATCGCGAACCGGCGTTCGCGACAGGCCGTAGCGCTCGCTGAGACTGGACTCGTCCAGATCGGCGTCGGGGTCCAGCTCCATCGTCAGGATCTGACGTTTCAGGTCATCGTAGAGATTGCTCTTGACGCTCTTCGCCATCGGTTATCTCAGCCCTCTTTTTTCATCTGACAGCCCATGATCGCATGGCTTGGGACAGAAGTCAATTATTGTGTACTTTGTGTACACAATCAAAATTGTTAGAAAATACAATTTACCGACCCGCTTTGCCGGCTGACCGGGCAGCTTCTTTTTTCAACGTTTCCGCATTGCCATTACATCTGGTTATGTCATGACGGCCGATTTGTGCCGTTGAACCATGCAAAGATGAAGCGGATGATTGCCCATCCAACCATGAGGTAGAATTATGCTTCAGACCTTCGCTTCGTCGATTTCATCGCTTCTCGACTCAAGGGCCGACGGCCATTCGCTTCCCGCCGGGCTCTACAACCGTGAGGATGTTTTCGAAGCCGACGTCGACGTGTTCTTTCGCAAACACTGGATCTGCATCGGTCTGGAATGCGATGTTCCAGAACCGGGAGACGCCAACGTTATCGAAATTGGCAACAGCAGCCTCATCATTCTTCGCGACGACGACAATCAGATCCGCGTCGTGCACAACGTATGCCGTCATCGCGGCTCGCGGATCCTTGACGCGGGATCGAGCGTGGTCTCCAAGCTCGTCTGTCCATACCACCAGTGGACCTACGAGCTTGACGGCGAGCTCGCCTACGCGCCTCACATGGGCGCCGATTTCGACAAGAGCTGCAAGAGCCTCAGGCCGGTCAGTTTCAAATCGATCGGCGGCCTCATTTACGCCTGCCTCTCCGACAACCCACCGGCCGACATCGAGCACCTTGAAGAGGTCATGACGGAACGGCTCGCGCCCTACGATATCCGCAACACAAAGGTGGCTTTTCAGACTGACGTGGTCGAACACGGCAACTGGAAGCTGACGATGGAAAACAATCGCGAATGCTATCACTGCTCTGCGAACCATCCGGAGCTCTGCGTCTCGTTCGTCGATCTGGATTTCGGATTCGATCCGGAAAGCCTGAGCCCGGAAGACCGAGAGCAGGCAGAACAGCATCAAGCTCTCTATGCAGACAAAACCAAGAGCTGGGAGGCCGACGGCTATCCTTCCGCCGCCGTCGAACAGCTCGTCGATTGCGAGACAAACTTCAGAACACAGCGGCTGATCATTTCGGGTGCCGGTGAATCGCAGACGCCTGACGCGACCGCGGCTTCGTCGAAGCTTCTCGGCACCATGACCAGGAAAGACCTGGGCGACACGCATCTGTGGGGACACAATAGCTGGAACCACTTCATGGGCGACCATGCGGTTGTTGCAATCGTCATCCCGCTTTCGGCTGACAAGACCCTCGTGCGCACGAAATGGCTTGTTCACAAGGATGCCGTCGAAGGCGTCGACTACGATCTCGAAAAGTTGACGAACGTTTGGGTTGCGACAACCGACCAGGACGCGGAGCTTGTCGCGCGATCTCACGCAGGCGCCCTCGACCCTGCCTATGTCCCCGGTCCCTACTCGCGCTTCTCCGAAACGAATCTCGACAAGTTCGCGACCTGGTACATCGACCGGATGCGAGCTCATGGATATTAAGACCTTGACGAGCGCTTCGAACGCGCCGACGGACGTCTGGGATCCAGAACTGGACGATACCCTTGTCTGTATCGACGTGCATCAAGAGACGCACGACGTCAAAAGCTTCACCTTCGCGTCTCCCCAGGGCAAACGGTTCGCCTTCCAGGCCGGTCAGTATTTTCTCTTCGACTTCCCGCTTGGAGCAGATGCCGAACCCCGTTGCTACAGCATATCTTCGTCACCGCAGAGGCCGAATGCCTTCACGGTTACCGTGAAACGGGTGCCGGACGGACGGGTCTCCAACTGGCTGCACGACAATCTGAAGTCCGGCGCGACCGTGAAGGCGCAAGGTCCGCTGGGACATTTCATCCGTCCCTCCGGTGCCGGCAAGAAGCTGCTGCTGTCAGGCGGATCTGGCATCACGCCTGTGATGTCGATTGTCCGTGATCTGGCCGACACCTGCGACCCGACAGACGTCGTGTTCATCCATGCTGCAAGGACGCCGCTCGACCTCATCTTCCGTGACGAACTGTCCATGCTTACAACGAAGATGAAGGGGCTGAGGCTCCATTTTCTTCCGGAACATCTCACGGGCGAACGCTGGTGGCCTGGCATCACGGGACGAATAACGTCCGAGTACATAAAGATGGCGGTACCGGATATAGCCGAGAGGATCGTCATGTGCTGCGGCCCGGCGCCGTTCATGGCCGCGGCCAGGAAGATATCTGCCGATCTGGGGGTACCGACGTCGAACTATATTGAGGAAAGTTTCGACGCCGCCGTCATTGATGATGCCGAACTGCCTATCGGCGAGGCGCCGGTCGTCGCGAAGACCTTCCAAGTGCAATTCCTGAAGCAGGCTCGAACGATCGAGGTTGCATCGGAACAGACGGTTCTCGGCTGTGCCAAGAAGGCTGGTTTGAGGCTTCCGTCATCATGTGCCAATGGCGTCTGCGGAACGTGCAAGTCCAAGCTCGTCTCGGGATCAGTCGAGATGAAGCATAACGGCGGCATTCGCCAGAGGGAGGTCGACGCCGGCCTATTCCTGCCTTGCTGTTCAAAGCCGCTGAGCGATCTGGTCATTGACCGCTGATCATCCCTGGATGGCCGACATGGCTCCTCGGGCTGACACGCGTCCGTTTTTGCACGAACTGTGTTCGAGAGGATCCCGACCCAATGAATGAGAACGTCATCGCCCCAGGAGGCCCAGCGGGGTCGACCGTTTTCAAAGACGAAAGGAAGCAGGCCTATCTCAATCCGGAGGGAGCGGACCGGCCGCTCAAAAGTCCCCTTTCCTCCGCCACTCTGGATAGGGCTCGCCGATATCGCCTCGGCAGACTGCAGGCCACGATGCAGGAATGGGACTGCGGCGCACTCCTGCTCTATGATCCCGTTAACATTCGATATGCGTTCGACTCATCGAACATGAGCATCTGGACCATGCACAATGCGTCCCGCTATGCGCTCATCCTTGCCGATGGCCCGGCGATCTTGTTCGAGTTTGAAGGCGCAGAACATGTGAACGACGGACTTCCGGGTATCGACGAAGTCAGGCCTGCGAAGTCCTGGATCTTCTTCACCGCCGGCGATCTGATCGAGAGCCGAATGAAGGAATGGGCCGACGAGGTGGCCGACGTCATTAGGTCGCAGGGCCGCAACGCCCGCATCGCCATCGACAAGCTCGAGCCTGCGGGTGCTTTCGAGCTGCGCAAGAGAGGCTTCGACCTTCTGGATGGGCAGGAATTGGCAGAGCGGGCGAGATCGATCAAGAGCGCCGATGAAATCGAGCTCATGAGGTGGACGATCCGTGTCTGCGAGGCCGGAATGGCGAGGATGTACGACAAGTCCGAGCCCGGTCGAACGGAAAGGGAGATCTGGGCGGAACTGCATTTCGAGAATGCCAGAAGTGGCGGGGAGTGGCTCGAGACCAAGCTTCTGACGGCCGGCGCGAGGACCAATCCCTGGTACCAGGAGTGTTCCGACTACGAGATCAAGGCTGGGGAGATGATTTCATTCGATACGGACATGATCGGCCCTTATGGCTACTGTGCCGATCTCTCCCGCTCATGGACCTGCGGTCATCGTACCATGAACGAAAAACAGCGGGAGCTTTATGCCGCAGCCAGGGATCAGATCGATCACAACCTCGCAGTTCTCAGGCCGGGAATCGGGTTTGCGGAGTTCAACGATCGTTCTTGGCGTATCCCGGAAAAGTATATCCCCTACCGCTATACCTTGGCGCTGCACGGCACGGGTATGGCGGACGAGTGGCCAGGCGTTCTCCTGCATCCGGATTTCGGCCGAAATTGCAGCGGCACAATCGAAAAGGACATGGTACTTAACGTGGAGAGCTTGATTGCGGAAGCGGGATCCGAAAGCATCAAGCTCGAGACTCAAGTCTTGATCACGGCAACAGGAGCCGAGCGGCTCGACACCTTTCCCTGGGAAGATGTCTAAGCCGATTTTGTGGAGGCTTCGGCCTGAACTGGGCAGCGATGGATCGCTCACCTCACAGGCGTTTGGCGCCGCTATCTGAGTGGAGATGCAGGTCGCGACGTCGGAACGCCTCGATCAAGAACCCGCTTGCGTTTTGCGCTCCGCGATATTCTGCGGGATGAACCGATAGTGGATCAAATCCATGACAACAGTCTCACTTTGCGTCCGATTGCGGTAACCATGGCGGCGGTCGGCAGGAAACCTCAGCGACTGCCCTTGCTCGACCCGCCTCCACTCTTCCTCCACCAGCAATTCGATCTCCCCGCGCAGGACGGTCACATGCTCCACAACCCCGATGTCATGCGGCTCTGAGATACTCTCGAAGTCGGGCGCGAAGGTCAGTTCATAGAGTTCGAAGCCGAACCGGGTCTCATAAGGGAACAACAATGCGCGTTGCATCCCTTCCTCCGACGGGCGCACCCGGAGACGACTGGCGTCACGCAAGAGCAACACATCGCCTTCTTCGCGATCCGGCTCGAGCAGGGCCGTCATCGGAACCCGCAAGCCCGTCGCGATCTTCCAAAGCGTCGCGACCGTCGGCGTGGATTCGCCGCGCTCGATCTGGCCCAGCATCGCCTTGCTTACTCCAGTACGCTCTGCAGTCTTGTCGAGGCTCCATCCAAGGTCGTGCCTGATCGATTTCAGTAGATTCCCCGTGTCAACGGGACTGAGGGACTTCATTTATGACTGACCTCGCATCTGTGCGTTATAGCGCACACTTCGAATGTGCGCTATAACGCACAGATGTGCAACTGCAACAACAGCGTCGGAGGATGTCACATGCAGCCTGTCGGTGAAAGACCCGCAGCATCCCGGGAAATCGGGCAACCAGACACCAGGCTCGACCTCGGGCGCATCTTTGAGGCGAAGGAACAAATCTCACGGATGTTTCGCGACACGCCCCAATTCGGCTGTTCATCTCTTGGCGATCTTCTGGGCTGCGAACTGATCATCAAACTTGAGACCGCAAACCCGATCCGATGCTTCAAAGGACGCGGGACCGAGGTCGTAATGTCCCGCCTCGAAAGAGCCGATCAGAAGGCCGCGGTCTGCGCCAGCGCCGGCAATCTCGGGCAGGCGCTCGCATATAGTGGGCGCGAACGCGGTATTGGCGTGACAGTGGTCGCCGCCACAAGCGCCAATGGCGCGAAGATCGATCACATGCGCCGGCTCGGAGCCGCCGTCGAACTTGTCGAGGGCGACATCGAGGACGCGCGAAAGCGCGCTCGCGAGATCGCGGCCAGCGGCAACGCTTTACTCGTGGAGGACAGCGAAAACCTCGACACCTGCGAAGGCGCCGGCACCATCGGGCTGGAGCTTGTCGAAGGGTTCGACCGCATCGACACGATGCTGCTCGCGCTCGGCGGCGGTGCGCTCGCCACCGGCGTTGGCCACGTTTTCAAGTGCCTGTCGCCCGCAACGGAGGTGGTGTGCATCCAGCCCAGCGGGGCGCCCGCCATGGCCCTATCCTGGCGGGCGCGATCAGTCGTCACCACCGATCGCGCCGATACCATCGCCGACGGTGTCGCCGGCCGGTTCCCAATCGCGGCGGTCCTTCAGGACCTGCTCGCCGTCGCCAATCACGTGCCGCTGGTAGAGGAGGCAAGCATCAAGGCGGGCATGCGCCTGCTCCATCGGCACGCCGGCCTCGTGGTCGAGCCATCGGCCGCCCTTGGCGTTGCAGCGATCCTGGAAGATCCCTCGCGATACCGCGGCAAGCGGGTGGTCACGGTGATCTGCGGGTCGAACGTATTGCCCGACGCGTTTTCGGCGTGGACACAGGACTAGGGTCAAGCGCAACCATTGAGATCACGACGTGACCCCGTCACTCGGGCCTG
This sequence comes from Rhizobium gallicum bv. gallicum R602sp, assembly GCF_000816845.1. NCBI lineage: Bacteria > Pseudomonadati > Pseudomonadota > Alphaproteobacteria > Hyphomicrobiales > Rhizobiaceae > Rhizobium > Rhizobium gallicum. Next base: position 1,768,666 of record NZ_CP006880.1, read on the forward strand.
CCTCAACGCTCATGACAAGCTTGCGCAGCAGCGCGGCCAGGGCCGCGCGCTCTTCGACATCCAAACCTTCGAGGAACAAGAGTTCACTGGCCATATCCGCGCGAAACGCCTTTTCGGCCAGCGCGATTCCCGTTGCGGTCAGGCAAACGACAACACTTCGCCCGTCATGGGCCGATTTCTCTCGTACAATCAGACCAGCCTTTTCCAGCCGATCAAGGCGGTGCGTCAGCCCGCCGGAAGACAACATAAGCGTCGTATACATTGCCGTCGGCGTCAGCTGGTAGGGTGGCCCAGATCTGCGCAGGGTCGCGATAACGTCGAACTCGCCGCGATCGAGGCCGAACTTGGCAAAGGTCTCTTCGATGGAGGGCGCCACCAGGTTCGTTAGCCGTTTCGCGCGTCCCAGGATCGCCATCGGCTCGGTGTCGAGGTCCGGCAATTCGCAGGCCCATTGCGCGCGGAGCCGGTCGACATGGTCTTCGACAGCGCCCTCCTTTGAGCCGCGGTTGTTGTTTGGCGCCACCCGCATGATCCTCGTTTGCTTTGTCGTGCCACATTTGCGTGGTGCCGTTCCATACACCATGGAGCCTCAGGCGCAAAGATATCTTTGCGAGAAGATATTTATCTTGACGAGAAGATAGTTTGCCAATATGTCTTCCTGCGAAGATAACTGTGAACGGTTGGAGGAGATCAGGATGTTTTCGGTTTATCGCTATCAGCAGCCCGAACCCGGCACGAGCCGTACGGTCCGCTTCGAAGGTCGTCACTTCGGCAGCGAGGTATCGCTTTTTGTCGTGGACGCGGATCCGGGCCGCGGCCCGGCGCTGCATGTTCATCCCTATGCCGAGACCTGGGTGGTTCGAAAGGGGGAGGCCGAGTTCACGGTTGGCAACGACAAGACGCGCGGCTCTGCCGGCGACATCATTGTTGGCCCGGCCAACGTTCCTCATCGTTTCGAAAATGTCGGCACCGACCGGCTGGAGATCGTCTGCATCCATCCGAGCCAGACGTTCGAGCAAACCTTTGTTTAAGCCATCTCTGAGAGGAGCACGATAATGACTAAAATGATCTTTCTGAACCTGCCGGTCAGGGATTTGGCAACCGCGACGGCTTTCTATGAGGCCATCGGCTGCGTCAAGAACGAGCAGTTCTCCAATGAAAATGCGAGCTCGATGGTGTGGTCAGAAACGATCACGTTCCAGCTTCTGCAACATGGCTATTATCAGACGTTCACGGCAAAGCCGATAGCTGACGCGCACGCAACGAGCGGTATGCTGATCGCTCTGTCTCGCGACAGCCGCGAGGAGGTCGATGCCATGGTGGAGGCTGCCGCGAGATCCGGCGGCCAGGCGGATGTCGGCGAGCCGCAGGATTTGGGATTCATGTACCTGCGCACCTTTGCTGATCCGGACGGACACGTTTTCGAACCGGCTTACATGGATATGGGCAGCGCCCGTTGAAATCAAAGGGTTAGCTGAACTTCAACAGCCACCGGCGGGCCTAGATTTTCTTATGCCTCAGGCGAGATTTCGTCGTTTGCTCAAGGCGCGGACGACGGCCTATAAAGTGTCGCGCCTGCGGCCGGTCGCCTGTGCCTTGACGGCTGCGTGTGACCGCAGCTGCAGGCCCGTCGCACTGCGCAAGCCCGGTTCCGGGAATGCGGCGATCCCATCGAAGCGAGGATACCAGGAGCTATGAGTCAAATATCCAGCAGGACATATGCGGTTTGCGCTGGTGCATGTTTTTCCCTTTTCGGCACCTTTCTTGCCTGCAGTGCAGAGGCAGACGTCGTTGAAGGCAGGATCAGGCCCGTGGTCGACCGGACCATCAAGGGGTTGATGACCGAAAACGGTGTAGCCGGCATGGCGGTCGGTATCTCTGTTGATGGCCGCCGGTTTATTTTCAACTACGGTCTCGCCGACAAGGAAAAGGCAACGCCCGTCACCGCTGACACGCTGTTCGAGATCGGCTCCGTCAGCAAAACCTTTACCGCCACGCTCGGCGCCTATGCTGAGGCCAAAGGAGCGCTCGCCCTCTCCGATGCTGCGAGCGAGCATATGCGGGAGCTGGCAGGCAGCGCCTTCGATCATATCACCGTGCTCGAACTGGGTACCTATACGGCGGGAGGTCTGCCGCTGCAGTTTCCCGACGAGGTCATCAACAACAGCACGCTCACGCGCTATTTCCGCGGATGGCGCCCTGGCTATGAACCCGGCACGTATCGCGTCTACTCCAATCCCAGCATTGGTCTCTTCGGAACCCTCGCAGCTGCGAGCCTCAGAAAACCCTTTCCCGAGCTCATGGAGGGCACCCTCTTTCCTGCACTTGGCCTCACCAACAGCTATATCCGCGTTCCAGAGGCGGAAATGGGAGATTATGCCTTCGGCTACAACAAGAAAAACAACCCCGTGCGAGTAAGCCCAGGAGCGCTCGATGCCCAGGCCTACGGGGTCAAGACGACTGCCGCCGACCTGTTGCGCTTCGTCGAGGCGAACATAGACACCTCTGGGCTTGAATCTTCGCTGCAGAAGGCGATTGGCGCAACCCAGACCGGCTACTATCGGACAGGCGATACGTTCCAGTCCCTGGGGTGGGAGCTCTATGCCTGGCCGGCAACACTGGATACACTCCTTGCTGGCAACTCTTCCGACATGGCGATGAAGCCGCACGCGGTGACTCCGCTGGTGCCGCCACAAAAACCAGCCGAGGACGTGTTTTTCAATAAGACGGGTTCCACCGGTGGCTTTGGTGCCTATGCCGCGTTCGTGCCAACGCGCCGGATCGGCATAGTACTGCTTGCCAATCGTAACTATCCCATCCCTGAGCGGATTAAGGCCGCCTACTCGATCCTCGGGATGCTCGAAGCCGTATCGCAGGACGAGAGGCATCGGTGAGTTGACCTCGCGAAGACAAAGGAGTGGTGGGCGGCCGCCGGCTTCGAACCGAATGCCGGTGTTCGCGCGCCGCCCCGTCTGCTGGGTTAGTAGACAACCACGCCGCGGATGCTTTGACCGGAATGCATGAGTTCGAAGCCCTTGTTGATGTCTTCGAGCGGCATCGTATGGGTGATCATCGGATCGATCTGGATCTTGCCTTGCATGTACCAGTCGACGATCTTCGGCACGTCGGTGCGGCCGCGCGCGCCGCCAAAGGCGGTGCCCATCCAGCTGCGGCCGGTGACCAGCTGGAACGGGCGGGTGGAGATTTCCTGGCCGGCACCGGCCACCCCGATGACGACCGACTTGCCCCAGCCGCGATGGCTGGCTTCCAGCGCCTGGCGCATCACCTTGGTGTTGCCGGTGCAGTCGAAGGTGTAGTCGGCGCCGCCGATCTGGTCGGCGCCACGCTTCGTCGTGTTGACGAGATAGGGCACGATGTCGTCGCCGACCTCCTTGGGATTGACGAAATGCGTCATGTCAAACTTTTCGCCCCACACCTTGCGGTCATTGTTGATGTCGACACCGATGATCATGTCGGCACCGGCAAGCTTCAGGCCCTGGAGAACGTTGAGGCCGATGCCGCCGAGGCCGAAGACGATCGCCGTTGCGCCGATCTCCACCTTGGCGGTGTTGATGACGGCGCCGATGCCGGTGGTGACGCCGCAGCCGATGTAGCAGATCTTGTCGAAGGGAGCGTCCGCATTGACCTTGGCAACGGCGATCTCGGGCAGCACCGTGTAATTGGCAAAGGTCGAGCAGCCCATGTAATGATGGATCTTGTCCTTGCCGATCGAAAAGCGGCTCGTGCCGTCCGGCATCAGCCCCTGGCCCTGAGTGGCGCGGATCGCCGTGCACAGATTGGTCTTGCGCGACAGGCAGGACGGGCATTCACGGCATTCCGGCGTGTAGAGCGGAATGACGTGGTCGCCCTTCTTGACCGAAGTGACGCCCGGGCCGACATCGACGACGATGCCGGCACCCTCATGGCCGAGGATTGCCGGAAACAGGCCCTCCGGATCGGCCCCAGACAGCGTGAAATCGTCCGTGTGGCAGATGCCGGTCGCCTTGACCTCGACCAGAACCTCGCCGGCCCGCGGGCCCTCCAGCTGCACGGTCATGACTTCCAGCGGTTTTCCGGCCTGAACGGCAACGGCGGCACGAACGTCCATGGGTTTCTTCCTTCCTGATTTCGTTTCGCAATTCACATATCGGTTGGATCATCGCATCGATCAAAGAGCCGTGTCTTCGACGTGGCACCAGACTGCCAGTAAGGGCTCAGCAGTGCATCGCATCGCGAACTTCTTGCCAGCTTCGTTGAAGAAGACGGTTCCTGCAGTGGCACGGAACCAATTGCTGTCGTCGAGGCAAACTTCGCCACCGGACAGAAGCAAGAATACACGTGAATGGAACTGCACGTGATCTGGAAAACGACTGTAAGGGGCCATCAAGGTCAGTCCGAGGCGCACGTCACTGCGTTCCTCAAGGCCGTGAGGTCCGACAACGATCGCATGGGCGTGAGATTGCTCGAACCTGAGGCTTGCAAATGGGCCGGTCCGGCCGCTTCGCCAGGACAGTTGCTCGTTCAGTTCCGCCAAGCCTGTTGCGCCGCCAGCAAACCGGGGCAGAGAGGCATGCAGATTGGAAAGAGCGCGGTCAAAATGCTCAGGTTTCAACGGTGTGGCGGTGTCGATGCGTCTGGCCACACCCCGTTTTTCGAGCCTCTGGTATATCTTGCCCGCAATGTAACTCGCCATGACAGGAGCCTGGGAGGACAAGAGGACGTCGCCAATTGCGTTGAGAACCTCCTGCAAAGCGCGGGGACGAAAACCTCCGCCAAGCACGGAGACCTGTCGTCGTATTGGCGCGCTGTCGTCATTGAGTAGCAGGTCCGCGCTCCGCTTGAGTGGTGTCGGGGCTTGCGACATGTTTTTCTCCGCCGTGGATGAAACCGGACTACGACTCCGGCAGCACGTTCATGGATTAGACCGGCGCGCCTGTTAACACGGAAATAACAGCGATCAAATTGAACTCTGCAGTTCCGGCAGGGCCTCGAAGAGATCGGCGACGAGGCCGTAGTCGGCGACCTGGAAGATCGGGGCCTCCTCGTCCTTGTTGATGGCGACGATGACCTTTGAGTCCTTCATGCCGGCAAGGTGCTGGATGGCACCGGAAATGCCGACCGCGATGTAGAGTTCAGGGGCGACGACCTTGCCGGTCTGGCCGACCTGCCAGTCGTTCGGCGCATAGCCGGCATCGACGGCCGCACGGCTTGCGCCGACGGCCGCTCCGAGCTTGTCGGCGAGCGGCAGGATGACTTGCCTGAACTTCTCGGCCGAGCCGAGTGCGCGGCCGCCGGAGATGATGATCCTTGCCGACGTCAGCTCCGGGCGGTCGGAAGCCGACAGCGCGTCCTTGACGAAGGTCGAAAGACCCGGATCGGAAACGGCCGGGATTGCCTCGACCGGAGCCGAACCGCTGGTCGCCGCAGCAGCGAAGGAGGCGGTGCGCACGGTGAGCACCTTCTTGGCATCGGTTACCTGCACCGTCTGGATGGCGTTGCCGGCATAGATCGGCCGCTTGAAGGTGTCAGGCGCGACGACTTCGATGATTTCCGACACCTGCGCCACATCGAGGAGGGCGGCAACGCGCGGAGCGACGTTCTTGCCGGTCGAGGTCGCAGCCGCAATGATCGTGTCGTAGCTGCCGGCGAGCGAAACGATCAGGTCGGCCAGCGGCTCGGCCAGATTGTTGGCAAGCATGTCGCTTTCGGCCAGCAGCACCTTGGAGACGCCGGAAAGCTTGGCAGCGGCATCGGCGGCAGCCTTGGCACCCTTGCCGGCAACCAGGATGGTGACATCGCCGCCGATCTGGCGGGCAGCGGTCAGCGCCTTGGCGGTCTGGTCGGAAAGGCTTGCATTGTCGTGGTCAGCCAGAAGCAGAATGGCCATGTCGTATTTCCTTTCTCGCCTTAGAGGACGCCGGCTTCGGTCTTGAGTTTCTCGACGAGCTCGGCGACCGACTTGACCTTGACGCCTGCCTTGCGGCCACTTGGCTCTTCGGTCTTCAGCACCTTCAGCCGCGGGGTGGTGGAAACGCCGAAGTCGGAAGGGCTTTGTCTGTCGAGCGGCTTCTTCTTCGCCTTCATGATGTTCGGCAGCGAGGCGTAGCGGGGCTCGTTCAAGCGCAGGTCGGTGGTGACGACGGCCGGCAGCTTGATGTCGATCGTCTGCAGGCCGCCATCGACTTCGCGGGTGACGGTCGCTTTACCGTCGGTAATCTCGATCTTCGAGGCAAAGGTTGCCTGGGCAGAGCCCAACAGCGCGGCGAGCATCTGGCCGGTCTGGTTCGAGTCGTCGTCGATCGCCTGCTTGCCGACGATGATCAGGCCCGGCTGTTCGGCGGCTGCCACGCCCTTGAGGATCTTGGCCACGGCAAGCGGCTCGACCGTCTCGTCGGTCTCGACCAGGATCGCCCGGTCAGCACCCATGGCGAGCGCGGTGCGCAGCGTCTCTTCGGCCTTGGCCGGACCGATCGACACGACGACCACTTCCTCAGCCTTGCCGGCTTCCTTCAGCCGCAGCGCCTCTTCCACCGAGATCTCGTCGAACGGGTTCATCGACATCTTGACGTTGGCAAGCTCGACGCCCGTGCCATCCGGCTTGACGCGGATCTTCACATTGTAATCAACCACCCGCTTCACGGGGACGAGAATTTTCATGGAGGTTCATCCTTGTTCACGTCATCTCCGGCCGCGAGCGCGGAGAATATTTGAAGAATTGCCGTGCGCGCAAAGGCTTCGACTGCCCTGCCCGACATCACTGCGTAAAGGTTGGCTGTCCGACATGTCGGACCGCCTTTTCGTCAGATATCCTTGGCGATCCGCAACCCGTCGTAGATGGCAGCATGGGTGTTGCGAGCGGCCACAGCATCACCGATCCGGAAGAGCTGGAATTTCCCTTCAGGATTGCGCACGACAGCCTGGGGTTCGCCAACGATCAGTTGCTGCTGCGAAATTTCGCCGAGATTGGTGGAAAAGGGTTTCAGCTCAAAATAGAGTTCATCGAGCGGGATTGTCCCATGGTTGATGACGACCTGGTCGGCCGTGCGCTGCTTTGCAACACCGCCGTAATCGCTGCCGACATGGGCAATGAGCTGATTGCCGTGCTTTTCGACCGCTTCAAGCCTGAAGGTCACCGTGAAGGTGACGTCGAGGTTCTGCAGCGAACGCATATAGGGCACGAGGTTCATCGCCATGACTTCCGGGGCGAAGGAACGGTCAGGTGTCATGATTTCCACCTTGGCGCCCGCCTTGGCAATGAACTCGGCAGCCTGCAGCCCTGCGTGGTCGCCCGCGTCATCGAAGATAAGAACGTTCGTTCCTGGTTTCACGTCACCCGAAATGATGTCCCAGGCCGAGATGACAAGTTCATTACCTGTGGAGAGGACGTCAGTATGCGGCATCCCACCGGTGGCGATGATCACCACGTCGGGCCTCTCCGCCTCCACCGTGTCGGCTTCTGCCCAGGTGTTGAAACGGAAGACCACACCGTACTTCTCGCACTGGTTCATCCGCCAGTCGATAATGCTGATCATTTCCCTGCGGCGCTCGCTTTGGGCCGTTAAGCGGATTTGACCGCCGGGATCGTTGGCCGCCTCGAATACGACGACGTCGTGGCCGCGCTCGGCTGCAACCCTTGCGGCTTCCAGCCCCCCCGGGCCTGCGCCGACGACGACAACTTTCTTACGAACGTTCGCCTTTTTGACCACATGCGGCATAGTCAGCTCGCGGCCGGTCGCGGCATTGTGGATGCAATAGGCCGCCCCACCCTGGTAAATGCGGTCCAAACAGTAGTTGGCGCCGACGCAGGGACGGATGTCCTCTTCGCGCTTCTCCATGATTTTGCGAACGATGTGCGGGTCCGTCATATGAGCGCGGGTCATACCGACCATATCGACCTTGCCCGACGCAATCGCATGGCGGGCAGTTGCAACATCCGGGATTTTGGCGGCGTGGAAGGTGGGGAAATCCGTCGCGGCGCGAATCTCACCGGCAAAATCGAGATGCGGGGAGTTCGCCATACCCTGGATCGGGATGACATCTGTGAGGCCGGCGTCGGTGTCGATATGACCGCGGATCACATTCAAGTAGTCAATAAGGCCGCTTTTTTTGAGGCGCTTGGAAATTTCGAGTCCCTCAGCCTTGCCGGTGCCGCCGGGAAGACATTCATCAGCGGTGTAGCGTATTCCCAGAATGAAGTCCTCTCCGACCCGTTTCCGGATCGCCTTTAGAACATCCAGACAGAAACGCATGCGATTGTCGAGCGAACCACCGTAAGGACCTTCGAGTTCGTTGGTCAGCGGGGACGCGAATTGGTCAAGCAGGTGTCCATAGGCCTCCAGTTCGACGCCATCCATGCCCCCGGCCTTCATGCGTTCTGCAGCGTCGGCAAAGTCCTTTATGATGCGCTCGATGTCCCAATCTTCGATCTTCTTGGGGAAAGCCCGGTGTGAGGCCTCGCGCTGATGCGACGGTGCGACAACGGGGAGCCAGTCGCCCTTGTCCCAGCGCGTCCGACGGCCGAGGTGCGTGAGCTGGATCATGATCGCCGCCCCTTCCTCATGGACCGCATCGGTCATTGCCTTCAGCCACGGCACGATCTCGTCCTTGTAGGCGAGCAGGTTGTTGAAGACGGGCGGACTGTCTTTCGAAACAGCCGCAGAGCCGGCCGTCATCGTCATGGCGACGCCGCCCTTTGCCCTTTCTACGGTGTAGGCGAGATAGCGCTCCTTGGGCATACCATCGGCAGGGTATGCTGGCTCGTGCGACGTTACGATGATGCGGTTGCGAAGCTTCAGGTGCTTGAGCTGATAAGGCTGAAGGAGAGGATCGTTCGACATCTGTCGGGCTCCGGACTAGGACGGTTGTGCTAGACGCTATGCGGAAATGTACATACGTGTCAACATACAAAACACTAAGGTCATTGTTGTCGACATATGTGTACATTTTTCTTGTGTCGGGTTTCATTTTTTGTTAGGAGGTCAATCATGGAGCAGGCTTTGAACGATACCGGTTGGCGCGGATCGCAGGAGGGATGGCTGGAAGCGGCCTACGAATCTCTGCTGGAGTCGGGCGTTGATTCAGTGAAAATTCTTCCCTTGGCCAAGAAACTCAACCTTTCTCGGACGAGCTTCTACTGGTTCTTCAAGGATCGCGAAGAATTGCTTGCCGGCCTGATTGCGCGCTGGCGAGAAAAAAACACCGGAAATATAATAAAGCAGAGCGAAGCCTACGCAGAATCACTTGCCGAGGCCATGCTGAACGTTTTTGATTGCTGGCTCGATCAGAATTTGTTTGACTCCAAGTTCGAATTTGCAGTGCGCAGTTGGGCGCTGCAATCGGAAGAGATTCTTTTCGAGGTCCAAAAGGCAGATCAAGTTCGGCTTGAGGCGCTCAAGCGAATGTTCATGCGCTTTGGATTCGAGGAAACAACAGCCGACGTCCGGGCCCGGACGACCTATCTCGTTCAGATCGGCTACATCTCGATGCAGTCCCGCGAAGAGATCGCGGTGCGAATGAAGCGTATTCCCGAATATATCGCGATCTACACCGGCCAGATACCCCAGCAAAGAGAGCTAGACCGCTTCTTTGCCAGGCATGGCCATAAACCGAAATGAGATGAAGCGGATGCAGGACTCACTCAGGATCGGCGTGATCGGTGGCGGAGGGTGGCTTGGGAAAGCCCTTGCCTGCGCGATACTCAACAAGGGCGTTGTTGACCACGCAGGACTCACGCTCTCCTATCGGCATGCGAGGCCCGCGTCTTTTCCGAACGTTCACTGCACGCAAAACAACCAGGAGCTTGCGGATCGATCGGACGTGATCATCGTTTCTGTCCGTCCGGCCGATTGGCCGTCTCTGTCGGTCGACGCCCACGGCAAACTCGTCATCTCTGTTATGGCGGGCATCCGCCTGGACCAGCTTGCGGCAAATCATCAAACGGGCCGCGTTGTCCGCGCCCTACCCAACGCCGCGGCAGAAGTTGGCAGATCCTATACGCCCTGGATTGCATCAGGTGACATGGACGAGGCCGATCGAAGCATCGCACGTCGTATCTTTCGTGCGTTTGGCGTCGAAGATGAGGTAAATGGCGAAAGCGATATTGACTATTTGACTGGCTTGTCCGGGTCGGGGCCTGCGTTTCCGGCGCTGTTCGCCGCCGCCATGATGAAAGATGCCGTCGACCACGGCCTTCCCACAGATATCGCACGGCGCGCCGTGAACACGGTGCTGATAGGGGCCGGGGCTTTGCTTGAGCATCAAGATGACTGTCCGAACAACGTCGTCAATTCGTTTCTCGACTATCGGGGTACGACCGCAGCGGCGATCGAGGCGATGCGCGCTTTTGGCCTGGAAGCCACCGTTTCGGAAGGACTTTCGGCGGCATTTAAAAAATCGGTGAGTATGGGAGGCGCCTCCTGACGACCGCATGAGCGGGCTAACGCAGCGCCCCGCTTCAAAAAGCGCCGCTCAACAAAGGGAACGATAATGGACAAACTCCTTGCATCAACATGCCTGATGTTCGGCCTTCTCGGCGGAACATCGCTTGTCAGCGCCGCAGAATGTGGAAGCGTGACGATCGCCAGCATGAACTGGCAAAGCGCAGAGGTTCTTTCAAACCTCGACAAGATTATTCTGAATGAAGGCTATGGATGTAGCGCCGACATCACCGTTGGCGACACGGTTCCGACCATCACTTCGATGGCAGAGAAGGGCCAGCCGGATATCGCGCCCGAAGCTTGGATCGATCTTCTGCCGGATGTCGTGAAGAAAGGAACGGAAGACGGTCAGATCATTCAAGTCGGCTCCCCTCTTCCCGATGGCGGCGTTCAAGGCTGGTGGATTCCCAAATATCTTGCCGAGGCTCATCCCGACCTCAAGACGATCCCCGACATGCTGAAACATCCCGAACTTGTCCCCGATGCGGAGGATTCGAAGAAGGGCGCGATTTTCAACGGTCCCCAGGGTTGGGGAGGAACGATCGTCACCTCGCAGCTCTACAAGGCTTTCGACGCTGACAAGGCGGGCTTCACCCTTGTTGACACTGGTTCGGCCGCCGGCCTCGATGGGGCGATTGCAAAAGCCTATGAGCGCCAGCAGGGCTTTGCGACGTATTATTGGGCGCCCACTGCGCTACTGGGCAAGTATGAGATGGTAAAGCTGGATGCCGGTGTGCCCCATGATGCGGCCGAATGGAAGCGCTGCAACACCGTGGCCGATTGCCCTGATCCGAAGCCGAACGCCTGGCCTGTCGACAAGGTCGTAACCCTGGTGGCGAAACCATTTTCGCAAAAGGTCGGTCCTGAGGTCATGACCTACCTCGAAAAGCGCTCCTGGAGCAATGACACGGTCGGCAAGCTGATGGCCTGGATGACTGAAAATCAAGCGTCCGGCGAAGATGGTGCGAAACACTTCCTGAAAGAAAACAAGGACCTGTGGACCAAGTGGGTCTCGCCTGAAGCAGCAGAGAAGATCGAAGCTTCTCTGTAAGTCCTGTGTGCGGTGCGTATCCATGCGCACCGCACACGTAAACGCCGAAAATAAGAAGAATTTGGCCGGCTCTTTTTAAGAAAAGGGGAACCGCATGGAATGGTTTTACAAATTCCCGCACATGGATGATGACGCTCTTCGCAATCTCAAGAAGGCGATAGACGACGGATTTAGATCATTTACCCGCGCTTACGGTGAAGGTATCGAAAACATGTTCTCGCCGCTGCAGCACTTCCTGATGGCCGCAGAGCGTTTCATGACGCAGACGCCATGGCCGATTATTACGCTGATGATTTTAGCCATCGCGTGGGCCGGCAGCCGAAGCGTCAAGGTGGTCTTGGGCTGTCTTCTGACATTGCTGGCAATCGGCTACCTCGACATGTGGGACGACACCATGCGGACCATCTCGATGATCCTGGTCTGCACCATCTTGTCCATCGCTATCGGAATCCCGATTGGAATCCTCATGTCGCGGTCGGACCGGGTCCAGAGAGTGGTCAATCCACTCCTTGACGTGATGCAGACGATGCCCAGCTTCGTCTACCTGATACCTGTGGTGATGCTGCTTGGCATCGGACGCGTGCCAGGACTTATCGCAGTCGTGATCTATGCGATACCTCCGATGATCCGATTGACCAACCTTGGCATCCGCCTCGTTGACAAGGATGTGCTGGAAGCGGCCGATGCTTTTGGCTCCTCAAGCTGGCAAAAGCTCAGAAATGTTCAACTCCCCCTGGCGCTGCCGACGATTATGGCCGGAATCAACCAGACGATCATGATGGCGCTTGCCATGGTGGTTATCGCCTCGATGATCGGGGTGCAGGGCCTAGGTCAGCCTGTTCTCAAGGCCATCGCCAATCAGTATTTTACACTGGGGATCTTCAATGGACTCGCCATCGTCGGCATCGCAATCATCTTCGACCGGGTCAGCCAGGCATACGGACACCGCCTGCAGAAGCACCGGGAGGTGGTCCATGGCTGATGAACGCTTCGAAGGGATTAAAATACGCAACCTTTACAAGATCTTCGGGCCTAACGGCGCGGCCTATGTCGACGCCGTCCGGAACGGTCTCAGCAAAGCCGAACTGAACGAAAGGCACGGACACGTGCTTGGTCTGAAAGATATTAACATCGAGATGCCGGCTGGTTGCGTTCAGGTGATCATGGGCCTGTCGGGCTCCGGAAAGTCCACGTTGATCAGGCATATCAACCGTTTGATCGATCCGACTGCAGGCGAGATCCTGGTGAAGGGTGTCGACGTAGTCAAGATGAACGCCGCGCAATTGCAGGAGTTTCGTCGCCACCAGACGGCAATGGTGTTTCAGAAATTCGCGCTGCTTCCGCATCGCAACGTGCTTGAAAACGCGATCTACGGATTGGAAGTCCAAGGTGTCCCTCGCGCCAAAGGCGTCGAGACCGCCATGCGATGGATCGAGCGCGTCGGACTGAACGGATTCGAACAGAAATATCCCAATCAGCTTTCAGGTGGCATGCAGCAACGCGTCGGCCTTGCCCGCGCGCTCGCCAACGACGCGCCGGTCCTGCTGATGGACGAAGCATACTCGGCACTCGATCCGCTGATCAGAATGGACATGCAGACCGTCCTGCTTGACCTGCAAAAGGAGATCAAAAAGACGATCGTATTCATCACTCACGATCTCGATGAGGCCCTCCGCCTGGGTGACCAGATAGCCATTCTTCGGGACGGCGAGGTCATTCAGCAAGGCACCAGCCAGGACATCGTCCTTAGACCGGCCGACGAATACATCGCCAACTTCGTGAAGGAGGTCAATCGGGGACGGGTGATCCACGTGGATGCGATTATGACGCCGGCCGAACCGGGACACCGGCCGAACGGCACGAACATAGCATCGGGAACGACAATCGAAGATGCAATGAGGATATTGACCGATCGACGCGCCGATGAGGACGCCGCCGTAATGGATTCGACGGGAGCGGCCATCGGCACCCTTAACCTTCGACAACTGGCCTCGGCGATCGTCACTCCTCATTGAACGGGCCGCGCCGGACGGCGCGGCCCCTCTTGGCCGACATTTGACCCATGCCAGACGAAATGGCCGACGAAACTGCGTCCCATGCCTTTTCAGGCTGCGCAGGGATTCCAGAACGCACAGAAATACCGGTGGCGCCAGCTTGCTGCCTTCGACCTGTGTCACCGTGCCGTCATGCTGGCGACCAGATCACTGAACCTCTCGCCTTGTATTCCGACATGTGCCCGCAATAGACGGCGAGCCTCCTCGCAGTTTCCGGAAAAAATTGCATCGACAATGGTGCAATGTTCGGAAAAGGACGTCGACAAGCGGTTTCGTACACGTAGCTGAAGCCGCCGATAAGGCCGCAGACGCCGATGCAGTTGCAGGCACTGCTCCTCAAGGAACTCGCTGCGGCTTGCTGCGTAGATGGCCTTATGGAATTCCTCGTTGTCGTAATAATAGGCGTCGCTGTCGCCGGCCCCGGCCGACAGCTCACAGCGCCTATGGGCAGCCGTGATTGCCGCGCGAGATTCGTCATCCAGCCGGCGGGCAGCGAGCGATCCAGCCAGACCTTCGAGCTCTGCCATGACCTCAAACATCTCGAAAATTCTGTGCGGCGCCGGATCGATGACGACCGCCCCGCGGCGCGGGCGAATCTCGACAAGCCCAATCGCATTGAGCTGCATCAGCGCTTCGCGGACGGGTGTCCGAGATACACCGAACCGGGTGGCCAACACCATTTCGTCCAGCCGTTCGCCGGGCGCGAACTCATTGGAAAGAATAGAGTTTTCAATCTCGTCTCGAAGCCACCTGCCAACGTTTTCAGACATGCGTTCCACCTTGATAATACCAAAATCAGCTTCTTGTATACACAATGATTGACATTGTACGCGATATGCGCCAGTTTAAATACTATACCGCGATGCCTCGGAAATGAGAACGGGGCGATCCGGACGCCTTTACCGCCGCGAAGCAGGGAGGAGAATGGCATGCCTGGAACCTCATTTTTCAGCGACATGCTGCAAAACATCACGGATCGCGGACGCAAGCTTTTGTTTGCGGATTCGCGCACGCCCGCGGATGCGACAAAAGTCGATTTTGAAACCCTCTGCGAAATGCTGATGTCGAGCCGCGGCGAGGCGTCCGGGATGGCCATTGCTGCCGAGATCCTCGATCGGTGGAGTAAACTTGAAGCCGACGGCGTGCGGCAGTTTCTGCAAATGCTCTATGACAGGTTCGGGCCAGACACGGCCAAACTCGATGAGGCAATCGAAACGTATAATGCGGAAAAGAACTCCGAGACGATCACGGCGCTTCATCAGGCAGCTGAACCACGGCGCCAGGAACTCCTGCGCCGATTGAACCAAGCGCCCAATGGTACGGCCAAGCTGGTCCAGATGCGTCAGCAACTTCTCGCTTTAGCCGCGCAAGCGGACGAATATCGCGCCATCGACACTGACTTTGCCCACCTCTTCGGCTCCTGGTTCAATCGCGGCTTTCTCACACTTCGGCCAATCGACTGGTCGACGCCGGCTCACATTCTCGAAAAGATCATCAAATACGAAGCCGTGCACGAGATCGCCAGTTGGGAGGAGTTGCGCCGCCGCCTGGCGCCAGCCGACCGTCGCTGCTTTGCCTTTTTCCATCCTCGCCTCGCAGACGAACCGCTTGTCTTCGTCGAGGTGGCACTCACGCGGTCGGTACCAAACACCATCGCGGACGTGCTCGACGAAGGCAGAGAGCAGATCAACGCCGACGAGGCGACGACGGCTGTCTTCTATTCGATCTCCAATTGCCAGGACGGCCTCCGCGGAATCTCCTTCGGCAACTTTCTGATCAAGCAGGTCGTCGAGGACCTGCGGCGAGACCTGCCCGGATTGAAGAATTTTGTGACGCTCTCGCCCGTTCCAGGCTTTGCCCGCTGGCTCGCCAAAGCGCGTGCCTCGACAGCCGGCCCGCTGCCGTCGGATGCCGATCGCAAGGCCCTGGCGCTACTTGACGATCCGAGATGGGCAGACGACGCGGCGAAGGCGGCTGAGGTGGAGCGCGTGTTGCTGCCGCTTGCGGCGCGCTATTTTTTGATCGAACGCACGCCGCAGGGTCGCCCGCTTGATCCCGTCGCCCGTTTCCATCTGGGCAACGGGGCGCGGCTGGAAAGACTGAATTTTCTCGGCGACCACTCGGCCAGGGCGATGGCACAGGCGCACGGTCTGATGGTCAACTATCTCTACAAGCTCGACGACATCGTAGCCAATCACGAGGCACTTGCGCAACGTGGTGAAGTTGCAGCCTCACCGGCTGTCAAAAATTTCCTCGGCCGGAACGGGGACGCCACAAAGGTCGTCAGGCTTCGCGGACTTTCGCGCGAATCGTGAAACAGCAATTGGAGGAGGGCGACATGAGCAACCATCTTTTCGACGCCATACGGGCCGCCGCACCCGGAAATGCCCCATTCATCCGCATCAATGGCGGACGGATCTGGACCTACGACGAGGCGCTGGACCTTTCTGGCCGCATCGCCAGTGCGATCGACGCCCTCGGAATTCGCCCCGGCGATCGTGTTGCGGTGCAGGTGGAAAAGAGCGCTGAAGCCCTGATCCTCTACCTGGCCTGCCTTCGCTGTGGCGCTGTCTATCTGCCACTGAATACAGCCTACACGCTCGCCGAACTCGACTACTTCATTGGCGATGCCGAACCGCGCCTGGTTGTGGTCTCGCCGGCTCAGCGTGAGGCGGTCGCAACAATTGCGGTGGCGCATGGCGCAATCGTCGAAACGCTTGACGCAGACGGTGCAGGCTCGTTGCTCGATCTAGCACGGGACGAACCGCTTGATTTCGTGGATGCGTCATGTTCGGCAGATGATCTGGCGGCGATCCTTTACACCTCAGGAACCACGGGCCGCTCCAAGGGGGCGATGCTCACGCATGAAAATCTCCTTTCAAACGCCACGACCTTGCGCGATTGCTGGCACGTTACATCCGGCGATCGTCTGATCCACGCATTGCCCATCTTCCACACGCACGGGCTGTTCGTGGCCACCAACGTCACTTTGCTTGCCGGTGCCTCGATGTTCCTGCTGTCGAAATTCGATGCGGACGAGGTCGTGGCGCTGATGCCGCAGGCGACCATGCTGATGGGTGTCCCGACCTTTTACGTGCGCCTCCTGCAGAGCCGCCGCCTCGACAAGCAGGCGGTCGCGAATATGCGCCTCTTCGTTTCTGGTTCGGCGCCCCTGCTTGCCGAAACGCATGTCGAGTTCGAAAAGCGCACCGGTCATGCCATCCTTGAGCGCTACGGGATGACCGAAACCAACATGAACACGTCCAATCCCTATGACGGAGCGCGGATCGCCGGAACGGTCGGCTTGCCGCTTCCTGGAGTGACAGTGCGCGTTACGGATCCGGCCACCGGCGCCGTGCTGCGGCACGATGAAACCGGGATGATCGAAATCAAGGGGCCGAACGTCTTCAAGGGCTACTGGCGAATGCCGGAAAAGACGTTAGCCGAATTCAACTCCGACGGGTTCTTCATCACCGGCGACCTCGGCAAGATCGACACGGACGGCTATGTCCACATTGTCGGCCGTAGCAAGGACCTGGTGATTTCCGGCGGATACAACATCTACCCCAAGGAGGTCGAAGGCGAGATCGACCAACTCGATGGCGTCGCCGAAAGTGCCGTCATCGGAATTCCTCATCCCGATTTCGGAGAGGGCGTCACGGCCATCGTTGTGCGCAAACCCAATACGGCGCTTGACGAAGGCGCCATTCTTCATGCGCTCCACGACCGGCTCGCACGGTACAAGCAGCCGAAGCGCATCATCTTCGCCGAGGATTTGCCGCGCAATGCCATGGGCAAGGTGCAGAAGAACGTTCTTCGGCAGAGATACGCCGACCTTTACGCAAAAACCTGATCCGCCTGCGCGCCTTCTGGGAGGACGGCGCGCAGACATTTTCAATTGTTGCAAACGAAAAGCTGCCGGCGCGAGAGCGCCGGAGGGAGGGGAATCATGAGCGTCGAAATACTATCCATACTCTTGTTGATCGGCATGTTTGTCGTCGCAACGATCCAGCCAATCAACATGGGCGCACTTGCTTTCGCCTGCACGTTCCTGCTCGGCACGCTGATAATCGGTATGAAAGCCAACGATATCTTCGCAGGCTTTCCGAGCGATCTATTCCTCACTCTGGTCGCCGTGACCTACCTTTTTGCGATCGCGCAGATCAACGGCACCATCGACTGGCTTGTTGAATGCGCCGTCCGCCTGGTCCGAGGGCATGTCGCATGGATCCCCTGGGTGATGTTCCTGGTCGCTGCGGTCATTACCGGCTTTGGAGCGCTGGGGCCGGCAGCCGTGGCCATCCTTGCGCCAGTGGCGCTGAGCTTTGCCGTGCAATACAGGATTCACCCGGTGATGATGGGCCTGATGGTCATCCACGGCGCACAGGCCGGCGGCTTTTCGCCGATCAGTGTCTATGGCGGCATTACCAATCAGATCGTCGCGAAGGCGGGCCTGCCCTTGGCTCCGACATCGCTATTCCTCTCCAGCTTCTTCTTCAATCTGGCGATTGCCGTACTGGTGTTCTTCGTTTTTGGCGGTGCGCGAGTAATGAAGCAGCAATCGGTATTGTTCGGCCCCTTGCCCGAACTGCACCCTGAAGGCGTATCGGCATCGATCAGAGGCCATGGGGGCACGCCCGCAAAGCCGATCAGAGAGCATGCCTACGGCACGGCCGCCGACACAGCTGCAACATTCCGCCTCACCAGCGAGCGGATATCCACCTTGATCGGCTTGACGGCTCTCGGCATCGGTGCCCTGGTCTTCAAGTTCAATGTAGGGCTGGTCGCCATGACTGTCGCAGTTGCTCTCGCGCTGCTGTCACCGAAAACTCAAAAGGCGGCAATAGACAAGGTAAGCTGGTCGACCGTGCTGCTGATTGCCGGCATCATTACCTATGTCGGCGTCATGGAAAAAGCCGGCACGGTCGACTATGTCGCGCAGGGCATTTCAAGTCTCGGCATGCCGCTCCTGGTTGCGCTGCTGCTCTGCTTCACGGGCGCCATCGTCTCGGCCTTTGCATCCTCGACAGCGCTCCTTGGCGCCATCATTCCCTTGGCGGTGCCATTCCTGCTGCAAGGTCATATCAGCGCCGTCGGCGTGGTAGCGGCAATCGCGATCTCGACGACCATCGTTGATACCAGCCCGTTTTCCACCAACGGCGCACTCGTCGTTGCCAACGCCCCGGATGACAAACGCGAGAAGGTGCTGCGTCAACTGCTGATTTACAGCGCCCTGATCGCGATCATCGGGCCGCTGGTTGCCTGGTTGGTCTTCGTCGTGCCTGGGTTCGTCTGACGCAGCGTGCCGCAGCCGAATGCAACTGTCTGCCGACGGTGAAATTGCCGGCGCCCGTCAGATCCTATGGGCGTCGGCACCCAGCCGGGCGCAACTCGGCTAAGCAGCCCACTCCCCTCGCAGTGCCATGCGCGAAAGTCGCGGGCTTGGATACAGACCCGCGGCAACGCCGCTGGCCGGCAACGCCACGGGGGTTCTCGATTCTGCAGTTGCATCGCGCCTTACACGGAATGCGGCTCGGTCAGATCGCCGGATCGTTAGAACATGCGACGAAATACAAAGTCGGTAACGCAAGCGGCCGGCTGCTATGATGAGGCGAAACAGCTTCGGACGGACAGCCGGATCAGTGACCTTAAGACAGCTTTTTTGACACACTCCCGGTCACCACACGAAACACCTGTCCGGAGCCACTGCGTCCCGCGTCCGAAATTACGCGCCAAACAATCGGCGGCCCCAATAGAGCGATATTTGAACTGACGGTCGTATTGCGCAAGCAGATGGGCCAGCCGCTCCAGTGCAGCAATCGGCAGCCCGCCCTCGATGCGCGATATCAACCCGAATGGCGACCGAAGAGCCACCTCCCTTGGCAGGAAAGCCCAAGTACGTTTTCAACGTCTTCAAAGGCCAACATAATCAAATCCTCGGTCCAGATGAGGCTCCTTCCGGCTGCGGAACCATCACGCCTTGGCCAGCTCCCAAATGCGCCTATGTGCGGTCAGATCAAGATACGATCGAGTGCGTCTTTCACTCTTGGCATGTCTGTTGGCGGCAAAGGCAGTATTGGCCGTGGTGGCGCGGCGCGACAAAGGCCAAGGGCGTCAGCTATCGCGTACATTACGCGGAAACTGCCAAACTCCTTGAACAGGCTCCACAAGGGTTGAAAGGCCTGATCGAGGCGTTCGACCTCGCGGGCGTCTCCTGCTTGGGCTGCTCTCGTCAGAGCAACGGCTTCGGAAGGCAACAAGCCAGCGATCACGCTGTACCAGGCGTCGCAGCCCGCCAGCAGTGCGTCGGCTGCGCCCCAATCGCCGCTATAGCCGATTGCGAAGCCATCCGGCGTGCGCCTTCGCAAACGCGTAATTTCAGCCTTAACATTCCCATGGGTGGGAAGCGGCATTTTCACGGCGACAATGTTCGGTGCGCTCGCCAGACGGACGATCAGATCGTCGGTGAAGGTGAAGCGGGTGGTGCTCGGGTTGTTGTAGATGCACAAGGGCAGTTCACCCGCTTCCGCAACGGCCAGAATATGCTGAAAGACCTCCTCGTCCGTCAGGGGAGTATAGGACATGGGAGCCAACAGAAGACCATTCGCTCCCGCCTTCCTGGCATCACGGGCATGGGCCTGCGCCTCGTCGGTTCTCAGCGCGCCGACACCGACGATGACAGGTATCTTCCCGCCAACGCACGCCATTGCCGACTCGACGGCACGCTGTCGCTCGTGTCTCGAAAGAAAAGCGTAACCGCCGGTGCTTCCCAGCAATCCGATCGAGTCGGCGCGGGCCGCGGAAATGCGTTCGAGGAGGCGTGCGAGCGCGGCCGTGTCGACACGTCCGGAGGCATCCGTGGGCGTGATTGAGAAAGCCGAGAGGCCAGTGAAGAGCTTCATGATGCTTTCCCCATACTTACGTGCGCGCCAATAACAGCCGGAGACCGGCAACACCGAAAAACAAGGCCAGTACTCCTTCGATCCAGCGCCTCGCGCGACTGTACAGGCGAACCATGGGTGCGGTCGAGAAAATGACCGCATAGCCGCAAAAGATGGTCACGCTCAACACCGCGCAACCGCCAAGGATCGTCGCAAGCGTGTGCCATGACGAGTTTGGGCCAAGACCCAGCGTCACCAAGGCGATCCACGCAAGGATCGATTTCGGATTGCTAAGGTGCATAAGTAAGCCGCGCCGGTAGAGTTCTGCTCCCGACACCGCGGCACCATTTCGCCCCGTATGCGACACAGCCTGATCGCTCGAAGCAAGTGCCGCTTTACCCGCCTTGAAGGCGAGATAAAGAAGATAAAGACCGCCGAAGATTTTCAGTACGATCAGCGCTTCCGCATAGCGGGTCAAGATTGCTGAGACACCTGTTGCAGCCATCGCACCCCAGAAGATCGAACCGCTGACCACGCCGGCAGCGAGTATGAGGGCTGCACGCCGCCCGTTATGCATCGCCACCCCCATGATCCGCATATTGCTGGGGCCGGGGCTTCCGGCTGCGATCACATAGGCTGTGTAGACAATCAGGAGATGGTGGAGTTCGGCAGTCAATCTGAGGCCCAATCATGCTGTTGGTTGTTACGGAAGGTCGGTCGAAACGTAACGTGCAAACCAGGCGCCTGTCTCTGTCTTTTGGGCGCCACGATCGAATTTTTTATGACGTCGCCAAAAGCGGGATGGCGGATCGTGCACTTTCGACCCCTGCGGACATCCCGGCAGATCCGTGGCTACATCTCCCTCAATAGGTTGAAGGCAATCATCCACATCGTAAAAGTAATGAGGGTTTCCAGGATTCGCCACGATGCCGGCTTCGAGAAGATCGGCCGTAGCCAGGTCGCACCGTAGCCAAGCGAAAAGAAGAACAGAAACGAGCCGGTTGCGGCTCCCGACGCGAACGATACCTCGTATCCCGGAAACCGGGTCGAGATGGTACCAAGCAGCATGACCGTATCAAGGTAGACGTGCGGGTTGAGCCAGGTAAGGGCAAGACAGGTCGCAAGAGTCGCTCGAAAATTCGATAGACCCGCCTCCTGCACCGCCAGCGCTCCCGACGAGCGAAAGGCGGAATAGAGGCTTTTGCCGCCGTACCAGATTAAGAACGCCGCTCCTCCATAGCGCATTGCCGGATCGAGCCAGGGTAGCCATGCGCTGATCTGCCGGAAACTGGTTACGCCCAGCGTGATGAGCACAGCGTCCGACAAACCACAAGCGAGGCAGACGGCGAATACATGCTCGTTGCGCAGGCCCTGGCGCAGCACGAACGCGTTCTGCGCGCCAATCGCGACAATCAGACTAAGCCCCATCATGAGGCCGGTTCCAAAAACCGGAAAGTTCACCTTGAAATGCTCCCGAAATATCGAGACTTTCCGCTATCGTATCCCGACGACTTAGGATAGTTAATGTTGCTAACTCCGATTAAGCAAAACTAACTCATGATCGACTATTCCGCTCTCCGCGCCGTATCCGCGGTCGTTCAAACAGGCAGCTTCGAAAAGGCCGCCGGCATTCTCAACGTCACGCCCTCGGCCGTCTCGCAGCGGGTGAAACAGCTTGAGGAACGTCTTGGCATCGTTCTGGTCGTGCGGGGCACCCCGTGCACTGCAACGGAGAAGGGAGAATGGCTCTGCCGGCACATGGAGAATGTCGGCATGCTCGAAGCAGACCTGTTCAAGCATCTACCCGCCCTTGTCGATCCGGCCAAACCCGAGCCTAGGGTGACGCTGCACATTGCGACGAATGCCGACAGTCTTGGAACATGGTTCCTTACGGCCATGTCCAGTTTCGCCAGACGCTCTGCGTACCTCTTCAATATTGCGATCGATGACGAGGACCATACCGCCGAATGGCTACGGCGCGGGCAGGTGATCGCTGCCGTCTCCAGCCTGGAAAAGCCGGTTCAGGGCTGCCGGCACATGTTTCTCGGCGCGCTCCGCTATCACGCAACGGCGAGCCCCGATTTTGTTTCCCGGCATTTCCCGCAGGGCGTTACGGCAGAGGCTATCGGCAATGCGCCCGCCTTGACCTTCAATCAAAAGGACAGGCTCCAGAGCCGGTGGATACGTCAGGTGCTCGGAGAAGACCTTAGCCCTGCGACCCATTGGCTACCTTCGACGCAGGCTTTTATCGAAGCCAGTCTTTCCGGCATGGGATGGGGCATGAACCCGGCCCCGCTCGTGCGCGTGCACTTGGACTCCGGGCGTCTGGTGGAACTGATCCCGCAAACGCCACTGGACGTTCCTCTGTACTGGCAAATGAACCGTCTAGCGTCGGAACGGCTGGTTGACCTGACGCGCGAAGTCATGACCGTAGCCAAGCATCAACTGTTGAGCTGAAAAGAAGCGCAAATGTCATCCCTGATCGAAGACGACTATTTCATCATCTATGATTCGATGCCTTACAGATCACGATTCCTGGTTCCGTGCTAAAGTACTGCAAGCCCTCGAGGATAGGCGAGCCGACATCGAAGACGCCGACGCCGATAAGCATTTCAGTACACACCGGTCAGCGCCACTGCTTAAGGCAAGCGAGACTGATGAGACAAGTCTGGTCGCAATAACGCTCTTGATGATCGCGACAGTATCTTCAGCTATATCGAAGCAGAAACCCGCGCGCGGCGGTTCATGTCGATAAAGAGGTCGTTCGCGCCGCGCGTCGTCTCCTTGAGTTTTCTGAAAGCGGACGCCCCGGCCGGATTGCTGGAACACGCGAACTTGTTATTTCGCGCACGCCTTATATTGCGGCCTATGCGGTGATGCCAGGACTCGTATCCTGAGTGTCTTGCATGGCGCCAAAATATGGCCTTCTGAGATCGAAGATAAGTAGGCTTTTAACCGACTGCGACCGCGCCGTTGTCATTCGAAAATGTGCGGTCTTGCTCCTGTCGCAGCTTCAACAGCTCGGAACTTCCATCGATTTCGATGTCACTACATAGGATCGGATGTCCCGCCGATACCGGCCGAACCAGCCTGCGGTTGGCGGCGAGATAAAAAGGCACCGGACTTTCGGCCGACATCGCCTGCGCCGGCACCATTCTGCCCGAAACATTGGCGATCGAATGATGATGACCGCTTGCCGCAAGTAGCGTTCCAGCCGACAGGTCGGCATCGGCATGCGCGATGAGGTCAATAACCGGCTTCGGCGCCTCGGCCCCGCTCGACACGCCCTTGAGGCCGACTTCCAGGATGCTGCTTGCCGCCTCGACTCCCAGGAGGTGGCGCGGCAGATAGAGCATTGCGGTACGGCCCGACCGGTTGACCACGTGGCCCTTTTCAGCAAGCATTGCCCATGTCTCCGCATCGTTGCATTCGACTGTAACGAAGACACCACCGGCGAAGCTGACTTCGCCAGGGAGCCGGAGGCAATGAAACACGTCTAGAGTTGATTTGCCAGTGAGCAGACCACCCTCCTCCACCGGTGAGAAGAAGTCCGCCACTTCGCCGATGCGTGCGATGGGGGCGTGCAGATCCAACCGATCCACCGTGAAGCCGGTCGCATTGGCAACAAGGGTCAGCTCGCAAAGATCAGGCACCGTCCTCTGCGGCAGCGCCGCTGCTGCCTGCGCCCTGCCCGCGGCGACATCCGGGGTCGCAAGGGTGCCCAGCTCGAGCCATGCGGCAAACTGCGGTGCATAGAGCGACGTGCCGTTGCAGGTCAGGATGTTTTCGGCCGGATCAAAGACGAAGTCGTATTCGCTGGATTTGCCGGCAGCGATGATATTTAGACCGAGAACCTGAGCCCAACTGATCAGCCCTATCAGAAGGCTTGGCTGGTCGCCATCGACAGGGGTTACCAGCACATTGTTGCGGCGAGCCCGCGCGGCGAGACCAGGGCCTACCACGCTGTCGACCTCCTTTGACACGAGCGCCACATGCTTGCTGGCATCGATGGCCAGGCGCGCATGCCGCGCGCCGGCTTCGGGATGGCCAGTCGCCTCGACAACCACGGTAAACGGGAGAGCGAGGACTGTCTCGAGGTCGTCCGTTGCTATGAACCGATGCTCGGCCCAGGCAGCCGCGGCTTCCTCTTTTGTCCGGCAAAGGGCGATTTCATCGGCAGGCACCCCAATCGAACGCAGTGCGGCCACTGCAGTTTTCGCGGAAAGATCGACCGCCACACGCGTGCTGACGAGCGGCGTTCTGCGGCTCTGAGCGAGGAAGCTGCGCCCGAACGCACCGGTGCCGACGATGCAGCATTCAACAGGGGCGGCGCCTTTGGGGAAGTAGCTATGGTAGTTCATGATGACTCCAACCTCGAAAGAAAAGGCGGCGGCCGGCTCTAGTGGGCCGAGCCTGCCGCACCCCGCCGCCGCAACCGGGAGAGCAGTTTGACGGCCTGGGGAACGACGACGAGCGCCAGCGCCAGCGTGGTGATGGTCCCGACAAGCGGATTAGAGAAGAAGACGCTAAGGGAGCCGTCCGAGATGATCATCGATTGATGGAAGGCATTTTCAGCCTTATGGCCAAGCACCATGGCAAGCACCAGCGGCGCAATCGGGAATTCAAGCTTGTTGAAGACGAAGCCTGCGACGCCGAAGACGAGCACCAGCCAGAGGTCGAACGTCTCGCTGGCGACAGTATAAGCGCCGACGAAGCAGATCGCCACGATGACTGGCCCGATGATCGAAAACGGAATGCGCATGAGCGCTGCGAACATCGGCACCGTGGCAAGGACCAAAATTACGCCGACGATGTTCGATATATACATGCTGGCGATCAAGCCCCAGACGAAATCGGGCTTGGTTGTGAAGAGCATCGGTCCGGGCGTGAGGCCCCAGATCATCAGTCCTCCCATCATGACGGCAGCTGTCGCCGAACTCGGCAAGCCGAGCGCCAGCATCGGCAGCATCGCGCACGTTCCCGCCGAATGATCGGCCGTTTCTGGAGCGACGATACCTTCCGCACGCCCGCTGCCAAAGGCCTGGCCCGGCTTGGAGCATTGCCGCGCGATGCCATAGCTCATGAATGACGCAGCAGTTGGCCCACCCGGGGTGATGCCCATCCAGATCCCGACCGCGCAGGAGCGGATGACTGTGGTGAGGTATCTGGGCAGTTCAGCGATCGTGCGGAGCACGTCGCGCAGATCGATCCTTGACGAGAGGCCGCGAAATTTGTGGCCGTCCTGGACCGTCGCGAGGATTTCTCCAATCCCGAAAAGTCCGATGACGACCACAAGGAAGCTGATGCCACCAATGAGCACGTCAAGCCCGAATGTCAGACGAAGCGATCCGGTGACGGTATCCATGCCAACTGTCGAGAAGAGAAGACCAAGTCCCAACGAAACCACCGTTTTCAACGGAGCAGCACTGCCCATCCCGACGAAAGCGCAGAAGGCAAGGAAATAGACGGCGAAATATTCCGGTGCGCCGAAACGCAAGGCGAAGCTTGCTGCCCACGAAGATAGAAGCGTAATGACGACGACCCCGACAAGCGCACCGATGCCCGCCGACATGAAGGCAAGTGTCAGCGCGCGCGTGGGCTGGCCTGCGCGGGCCATCGGATAGCCATCAAACGTCGTGGCGACCGAACTCGGCTCACCGGGAATGTTGAAGAGGATGGAGGTAGTCGATCCCCCGAACAGGGCACCCCAGTACATCGACGCGAGCAGGATGATGGCCGACACCGGATCCATCGAGAACGTCAGCGGAATGAGCAACGACACGCCATTCGGCGCGCCAAGGCCCGGCAGTACGCCGACGATCAAACCAAGCATCACCCCCACCACCATGAGCATGATGTGGTAGGGCGTCAAAGCGATCTGGAATCCGTCCAGCAGCAGCCCAAAATTTCCCATCGAATCCTCCCTGTCGTTCAGTAAACGCCGAACATGTTTTCGAGCGGACCCTTGTGCAGCGGGATCTGGAAGACGATCTCGAAAATCAGATAAAGTGCCACGGCAAATCCCAGACCAAGGGAAACGGCTGCAAGGAAATGATATTTGCCCTGTCTCCACGAGACGTAGAAGAGATAGAGCGCGCTGCCGAGGTAAAGGCCAAGCTGGATGGCAACGACCACGAAAACCGCCATCGGCAAGAAAAAGGATGCCAGACGGCTGACCTGTTCAGCCTCCAGGAAGATCTCACTGCGCTTTTCTCCGTGCCGTCGGAGCGCAAATAGCGTCTGCGCGGCGGAGGCGACGCTCGCCAGGATCACAATCAGCCCGACATAAAAGGGAAAATAACCAGGTTGCGGGCCAGAGCTTTCCCAACCTACTCCAAGATCGAGCGAGCCCGTCGCAGCAAGAAGTCCGATGCCTGCGGTCACTGTCGCGGCGACCAGCTCCATGTGGATGCGTTTAACGTGCATTTGCTATCCTCCCTATGAGAAAGAACCGGTCCGGCGGCGCCCGCCGGACCGATCGTCTCACTGGACGAGCCAGCCTTCGGTCTTGAAGACCTTGACGGCATTCGTCTCGCTGGTCGCGATGAATTCGCCGAGCGCCTTGCCGGTCAGGAAATCACCGGTCTGCGACGTCTTGCGCACATACTCTTTCCATTCGGACGTTTCGCTCACCTTGCGAAGAACCTCGGTGTAGTAGGCGAGTGCATCCTCCGGAACATCGGCTGCAGCCCAGACAGTGCGCGGCATCTTGTAGGATTCGATCGGAATCCCGGCCTCGATGCAGGTCGGAATATCCTGCCAGCCCTTGCCGTCATGGATCGGCTCGCTTTTTGCCATTTGCGTGGACGAGAAGACACAGAGAGGTTTCACGGCGCCAGCTTGCCATTGGCCGACATTCTCGTTCGGGTTGTTGACGTTTGCAGCCACGTGACCACCCGCCAGCTGCACGCCGACTTCGCCGCCGCCGTTGAACGGCACATACTTGAAGCTCGCCCCAGTCTGCTGTTCAATCAGGGCGACAAGCGTCTCGTCCGTATCCTTGGACTGGCTGCCGGCAAAGGCAACCGTTCCAGGCTTTGCCTTGGCGGCCTCAACAAGGTCCGTAGGCTTTCCATATGGCGAATCGGACTTTACCCAGATCAGGAATTCGTCAAACGCAAGGGCTGCAACGGGCGCCAGATCCTCGGTCGAGTAGGCCATCTTCGCCACATGGGGCAGCAGATAGGCGTTGTTCGTTCCGAAATAGAGCTTGTTCGCGTCGCCCTTGTTCTGCCTTGCATAGAGGAAAGCTTCCGCGCCGCTGCCGCCACCCTTGTTCAGGACGACCATCGACTGATCCATCAACTTGTACTTCGTAATGATGGACTGGATGGTGCGCGCGAAATTGTCGGTGCCGCCGCCGGCGCCCGAGGCGACGACGAACTCGACCGGGCGGTTCGGCTCGAATGCGAATGCCTGGGGAGCCGCGCTTAGCGCCGCCAGGATAGTGCATGCAATGGAAAAAGGCTTCTTCATTGTTACTCCTCCTTTGAACTCATCCGGCACGAACCCTCCTCCATGCCGGGCGATGCTGCAGATTTTTGAAGTCAGGCCGCAGCAGACAGTGCTGCAGCCCTCCTTGCCATGCGCGCTGCCAGAAGCAACGCCTCGCGGCTGGCGCCTACATCGGCGATGCCCTTTCCAGCGATGTCATAGGCCGTGCCGTGGGCGGGCGTGCACAGCGGGAACGGCAGGCCACCTATCATGGTCACACCCTTGTCGAAACCGATCAGCTTCATCGCGATCTGCCCCTGATCGTGATACATGGTCAGGACGGCGTGAAACTCTTCCTTGAGTGCGCGTAGAAAGACGGTATCGGCGGGGAACGGGCCCGCGACGTCGAGGCCGGCTTTTTGCGCGGCTGCCACGGCTGGTTCGATGATCTCGATCTCTTCCGTCCCGAAGTTGCCGCCATCACCAGCATGCGGATTGAGGCCCGCGACGATGATCCTCGGATTTTCGTGACCAGCGCTCTTCAAACATGCCTGCGTCAGCGCCAGCTCGGCGACAATCCCCTCCACCGATAGAGCCGACGCAACCTCCGCCAGTGGTATGTGCGAAGTCACGCGGGCGTTCCAGACGCGCTCGAGAACATTGAATTCACGCGCCTTGCCAGTGAAACCGATGACGTCGGCAACGAAACGGATTTCGTCGTCGTAGCCCGAATAAGCGTAACGCATCGCCTTCTTGTTGAAGGGGGTAAAGCAGACTGCGTGCGCTCGGCCGCTGTCAGCAAGCTTCAGCGCCGTGCGGAAGTTCGTCGTGGCGAAAGTGCCGCCTGCAAGTGTCGCCTCGCCGCGTACCACGTCGGCAGGATTGAGATGAGCAAGGTCGATGAAGACGTGGCGATCCTTACCCGCCTGCTCGAAACTGTCGAGCGGCGCGCTGGCAAGGTTCAAGTCGAGGCCGGCTTCTTTTGCTCCGTCTTCGAGAATACGACGGTCACCGATCACGACCAGATGCGCCGCCTCGCGGATTTCGGGAAGGGCGATGATGCGCGCGGTGAGTTCGGGACTGATGCCGGCCGGATCACCCATCGCAAGGGCGATTACTGGACGCGTTTCGGTTGCGCCGTCTTTGATCATGAACCTCTCCACATGTTTCTCCTCGAGGAAGCAGATACACCGGTTTGGCATTCAATATCAAGAGTACTGCATGCTGTATGCAGAATATTTTATTGACTTGATCTCTGCGGAGTTTCATTAGGTGGCTTCAGCGAGCGCCCTCAAAATGGAGAATCAGCGTGATCCGGATGAACTCAGTCAACGTGGGTGCGGGTGATGTCAGCAGCGTTGCGCCGCTGCAGCGAACAGCCTTGCACGACACGCTTGTGAACCACCTGCGCGACATGATCATCGAGGGGAATCTCGCACCAGGAAGCCGTATCCATGAAGGCCAGCTCGGTGAGCAGCTTGGCGTTTCAAGGACCCCGTTGCGTGAGGCAATCAAGTATCTGGCGAGCGAAGGGCTCGTCGAGCTCGTCCCCAGTCGCGGAGCAGTCGTGAAGCGCTTCAGTGCTAAGGATGTGGAGGACATGCTGACGGTATTGCAATCAATGGAGGAGCTCGCCGGACGGCTCGCATGCGAGGTCGGCTCCGCCGAGGAAATCGCCCATGTTCGCGCCCTTCACGATGAGATGCTGGACAAATACAGGTCGGGCGACCGGCTGAACTACTACAAGCTCAACCAGGCGATCCATACGGCAATCGTCCAGATGGCGCACAACGCAACGCTCTCGAACATGCATACGACGTTGCAAACGAGGCTGAAGCGCATCCGTTTCGTCGGTCATGAAGGTCCTGAGAAATGGGCTGCCGCCGTTGCCGAGCATGAAGAGATGATCGTCGCCCTGGAACAGCGCAATCAGCCGGCATTGTCGGAGGCGCTTGGACGGCATCTGAAAAACGCCTGGGAGCGCGTCAAGGACGGTGTGTGAGCCACGTTTGCCGGCGCAACGGGGCAGCCCACTCGATACTGCCACGCGGCATTGCGGACAACATCAACCGATCGTTGGGGCGGCCCGATGCGCTGGAAGTGTCACGACGAAGCAGGCGCCGCCGCCCGAGGGGGATTCGTAACGGACCGCACCGCCATGGCGTTCGGCGATCTGGCGCACCAGCGCCAATCCCAAGCCCCAGCCGCCCGTGACCTCGCTTCGTCCCGAGGGCCGGTAAAACGGCTCGAAAACGCGGACATTCTCACTATCCGGTATGCCCGGACCCTCGTCACGGATTTCGAGTTCCACCGTACTGTCTACCTGCGCAACACTGGCCGTGACGGGAGGGACGCCGTGGCGCAACGCGTTCTGCATGAGATTGCGCACGAGCCTGCCGAGCAGGCGCGCATCGCCCATGACAGCCGCGGGCGTGCCAAAGACCTCGACGCCGTGGCGCGCCCCTTCTTCCGAGACAAGAGCCAAGAGGTCGATCGACTCGGGCGCATCGAGCTTTTGGACATGGTCGAGCCTGCTCGCCAGCAGAATCTCCTCGACGAGCGTGTCCAGTTCGGCCAGATTGCGCACGATCTCCTCCTTGCGGTTCTCGTCCGGCGCCTGCTCATAGAGATCGATCGCCATGCGAAGGCGCGCAAGCGGCGAGCGCAATTCGTGGCTGGCATTGGCGAGCAGAGCGCGGTTCGACGTGATCAATCGCTCGACATGATCGGCGGCCGTGTTGAAACTCTTCGCGACCGCCGCGACCTCATCGCTGCCGTCCGCTGGTACACGCGCCACGAAGTCACCCCTCCCCCAGGCATCCACGCCCCTGCGTAGCCGCTCCAATCGGCTGGTGAGGTGGCGCACCACCGGATAGGCGGCAAGCCCAATGACGCCGGCGATCAACGCCAAATAGGTTAGCGGATTGCGGGCGGACGGACGGAACGGCCGCGCCATGCGCGCTGCCACCACGCGCCCGTCAGGCAACTCCGTCACCATGGTGTGAAAGCTGCCTCTGGCGTGGCGCCAGCGACCCTCGCGAACGTCGGGCGGGAGCGGCTGGCCGGCGCTCGCGATCAGCCTACCGCGCGGATCGTAAACTGCAATGTCGGCGTCGAATGCGCGTGAAAACCGCTCCAGCGTCGCCTTAATCGACTGCAGGTCCATGTCGGGCGGAATCAGTGCGGCGACGAACCGCGCGCGTTGGCTCTGCCAGCTGGACTCCTCCTCTCCCTGCCCCAGCCACACGAAGGCCGCACTGGCGAGCGCGACCGCTGCAAGGCTCGCCAGCAGCGTCAGGTAGATTTTCAGGAAAAGCCGGCTGCGCATCGCTATCTCTCTTCGTCCTGGAAACGGGCGAAGACATAGCCGGCGCCGCGTACGGTGATAATGCGCCTCGGATGCTTGGGATTGCTTTCGATCGCCGCCCTGATGCGCGATATATGGACGTCGATCGAGCGGTCGAACGCATCCAACTCCTCGCCCTTGACCGTGTCCATCAACCGTTCGCGCGACAGCGTGCGCCCGGCATTTTCGGCAAGCGCCACAAGCAAGTCGAACTGATAGCTGGTCAGGACACATTCATCGCCATCGATCCTGACCGAGCGGGATCCCGCATCGATCTCCAACCGTCCGAAGCGCAGGACGCGCGAAACCGCTGCGCTCCCGTTGCGGCGGCGCAGGATCGCCTTCAGGCGCGCCAGCAATTCGCGCGGATTGAAAGGCTTGGGCAGGTAGTCGTCGGCCCCAAGCTCCAGCCCGACGATACGGTCCGTTTCTTCACCTTTGGCCGTCAGCATCAAGATCGGCACGTCCGATACCACGCGCATGCGCCGGCAGGTCTCGAAGCCGTCAAGGTCTGGCAGCATGACATCGAGAATCACGACATCCGGCATAATGCGGCCAAGGTCGGTGAGGCCCGCCGCGGCCGTCGCCGCGGCGTGGACGGTGTAACCGTTGCCGGAGAGATAGTCGGCGAGCATAGCGGAGAGGCGCGTATCGTCGTCAACAATCAAGACCCGTTGCGCCATTACTTTGCCCTCCGTTCAGTCCGCTCGGCCCACTTAGCCTTACCACCGGCCGCGGCCCCTGCGCTCTTTCAAATGCTCGACGAGCTTAACGCGCTGCTCCGGCGTCAAAACTGCGGCGGCGTCGAGCAGAGCAGTCGTCATTTTGCGCGAGGCCGCGTCGATGGCCGCGACGCGCTCACTGCGCAGCTTCTCCGCGGCGGCCCGGTCAATGGTCGGAGCACCGAGGAGCTCGACAACCTGCTCACGCGTCTCGCGGAAGTCCCGGAAAGTCGGCCCGATCTCATCACGCGCCTTGTCGACGATCTCCCAAATCTTGTCTTCCTGCTCGGATGTCACCTCGATTTCGTCAAGCACGGAGCCTATTCGGTGTTCCATAAAGCCGCCACCTCCCATATGTGCGTGCATCATGTGGCCGCCCATGCCGAAGCTGAAAACATCGCTCCTCGCGGCTGCAAAACCGGCCGCGCCGACTACAGCGACGGCTACCACGCCGCCAATCGCGGCGCGTCGCCCCCATC
Source organism: Rhizobium gallicum bv. gallicum R602sp (assembly GCF_000816845.1). Taxonomy (NCBI): domain Bacteria; kingdom Pseudomonadati; phylum Pseudomonadota; class Alphaproteobacteria; order Hyphomicrobiales; family Rhizobiaceae; genus Rhizobium; species Rhizobium gallicum. The sequence goes on from NZ_CP006880.1 coordinate 1,801,069, forward strand.
CTTTCGAGGCTGGTTCGCCGAAAGTCGGGCTCGCCAAATTCTTGTTCTCGTTTTCCATCGTTAGTCTCCTTCACTGCGCAGCACCTGCTGCAATGATGGAACGCTAACAGGGCAACGTTTCGAGTGTTCTGGGCAAATGTAAAGGAATGTAAAGCCGCAGCACGCCGTCGCCAGGCTGGGCCGCATCGATGAGATTACGTCGGCCGTCATGCTACTCGGTAAAAAATTCCTGCGCCCAAACAGACAGTTACACGGTCAAAACGTCAAAGTATGCCGGAGTGTATTTTCGAGAAAGAAACATTAGACTAAAGTCATACGCGCTGGGGTCAACAGCAGGTAAAAGTACTATTTTTGGGAGGAAATAGAATGTCACACAAAGTGGCCTTGAAGAAACGCGTGCTGTCTTCAAAGGATCTAGACATGCTGGACGGTTTGCTCAAGGAATGGTGCGACAGTCGTCACTACGACATTTTGAACTTGGAGGCCCAAGAGGCTGCAAGGGAGTTGGTGATGTGGTTTGAGTTCGGCGTCGATAAGCCCCATCAACTTCGGGAGCTGCTTGCGACGCGTTAATCGAGATGCCCGTCTGGCATTAAACCCCAGATGGGCACATCAATCCGGCGCATGGCGTAGTTCCAGTTTCCAACCCGCAGATACTGACTGAATGGCTATCGTCGGCATGAGCCGTCGGCCTGCAATCCAACAGGCGTCTCCATGCTGCTCGCCAATCGAGCGGGGGATTTTTGCCGCAGCTATCGGTTCAATCAAACAAAGGTTTGGCTTCATCGAGCCGGGATGATCCTGCAAGATCGGCGGCCGAGATCGTCGTCTTCGGGGAACTACGCGTCCTCTGCGGCATTAGAAGCAGGTTGGTCGCAATTTGTTCAAGGGAGGCCGAGACGTCAGGAAAGAAGAAGAGCGTCCGCTCCAGCGCCGCTCCCGTTCGGCCACATCGCCTTCGCCCGAAGCGAGGGGCACGATTTCGCGTGTTCGAAAAAGCCAATCGCCAAGCCATGCAGATTGCCTGGCTCGTTGTTATCACTTTTGTTGCCGCCATCGCACTGCATGCCTTGTTGACATGATCAACATTGGTTGCACATGCCATCGAGCCGTTATGCTGGTTGGCAATACGCCCATCCCAGATCAAAGAAATGCCCCATGCAGGTGGATGCGGGTGGAATAGCGTGTCGCGCAAGTGCCTCGGCTAGAGTCCTAACCTTCCTGGATAAGTGATTGAGATCAGAATATTTTATCGGATCAGATCGACGCAAGAACGCGACCAAATTCCCGCATTCCGACGGTTCGGGTCTCATTGCACAAAAGAAGGTCAGACTCCTCCAACCGGCAATTTTATGGCAGTATTAGCGAAGCCTTAAATGAAAGGGAGGAAACACTTGTGTCTCTGATAACAAAACTGCCAGCAGGCCAAACTGTCCTTGAGTTCGAGGGGCACAAGTTCTGGGTCGATATTACGGAGAAACCGAAATTTGAAATGAGAGTTGGGATGGTGCCAGAAGGTGACGATCCCGAACTGGTAGTGAAACTCATGGCCGCTCTGGAGGAAGGGAGTAAATGGAAGAAGAATAAAGACGGTTCTTGGAAGTGCGTCGATGAAAGTGGGTCGGCAACTGACGGCATGCACAGAACGAAGCACTGAAAAAACAGCCGCCCGGCCTTAGCGAGACGGGCGTTCGAAATTACGCTCGGCCAGAAGATCAGCAGCATCAGGGTGATGATATCGGCGAATTATTGCCATTCCCTATTGCGTCAGAACCGCTGCATGGCCTCCGTTCCATCGATGATGCCGAAGGATGCGCCCGTTGTGATCCAAAACATACGTTTCCCTTTTGGCGAAACCGTCGCGAGGCGTTCAGATGTCGCCTATTTGTAGCATTCTCTCCCGGGGCAGCAGGTTTAACCGACGTCCAATGGTTCCGGTGGCTGGGGCAGATTGAAGTCAGTGTCGCGGTCGGACAACCCGGAATATCAGACAAGTCGAAGCGCGATCGGTGCGCGACCGCCCTTTCCCACTGGGCCGTTGCGTGGGCGTTTCACCAGGAAGTGCGCGAGACTCCATGAATGCGGAACTTCCGGACTTTCTTCTCATTTGATCGAGATGAGCTGCCGAGAACGAGATCCCATGCGAGGCGACCAGCAGCAGGAAATGACTTCCTGGTTGCGGTCATTGGACCCTGTCCAACCAAAGGACATGATCGGACTTTGGAAAGGCGTCGGCCTTCCGTCGGGTCACCCGCTGGACGGCGTCCTCGAGAACTTGCACTGGTTCGGAAAGCGCTTCCATGCCGACATGCGGGCGGACGCTTTGCTCTTCCAACGGCGCCCCGGACGGCTTGTGGCGATTGATCCCGCCTATATCCCCATTGGGCTCGCGATCAAGGCGGCACCGTTGGGACGAACGGCTGTTGCTCGGAAGCTGTTTTTGCACCTTCAGCAGGCGTTGCGCGCAAAAGGTACGACAGCTTCGATATCGCTCCAAACACTTGAACAAGTCGAAAGCGCGGCGCTGATCTACGACAAGCAGCCCATCGTCGACCACTTCCGGCTTGTAAGTCATGACGAAGTGGTCGGAATGATGTGCGTGCGCGACGACCCGTGCCGGTATTTCTTCAGGCTTCGGAAAGTGAAGGTGGCGGGCGTGTAGCGTACGGCTTGGACTGCGTCGCCCGGAACATTGTCGGGCTCGGACCGTTCGCAGGGAAGAGCAGCAATCGGAGGACCACATGAGCAATCTTTACAACGACAGCGCCCCCGCGGTCTCGGGCGAACCGGCAAAGAGCATGCTGACTGCGTTCTTTGACTCACGACGCGAAGCGGAGGATGCCGTCGAGCGCCTCAAAGAGGCGGGCGTCACCGACGTCCGGCTGATGCCGGGATACGAAGCCGATGCCGAGAAGGCTAAAGTCGAAAGCGACGATCGTGGGGGCTTCTGGCCTCAACTCGGAGACTGGCTCCTTCCGGACGAAGACCGTGCCGTCTATGCTGAAGGACTTCGACGCGGTGGCTTCCTGGTGTCCGCTTCGGTGGACGAGGCCACCTACGACACGGCCCACGACATACTCGACGATGAAGGAGCAATCGACATGGACGAACGCGCCGACCTTTGGCGCAGCGAAGGCTGGAACGTCCTGAAGCCGAACGAGACATATGTCGAGGCGAGATATGATCGGAACCGTCTCGGAGAAGCGAACCGCGACCAGCAGGTCTCCGGCTCTCGCGACGATGTGTTCGAAGCCGACGCCGCCGCGGGGTCTGCGGCGGGTGCGGGTCACTACATGAGAAGCGGTGAGTCTACGACTTCGCGCGTGCGAGCCTATGAGCTCGATGAGGAAGTTCCCGTGGACGAACATCTGCGCGACGACATCCTTCCTACCGGTCATCAGCGAACGGTCGCCGAAGGACAGGGTCCTGCCGACCGCGAACTTCGTCAGAGCCAGGACATGGACGGGCTGCGTCAGGAGCAAAGCTTCCCACGCAGCCGATAAGCGCGGACGAGCTGATCGACGCTTGTCGGCGCAGGTCGGTGGCCGTCGGAGAAGAAGGGACCGGGCGTTGACGTCCCTCTTTCATTTATGAAGCTGTTCACTGGCGTTCATATGGAACGCCAGAATATAGCCAGTAGGTGTCGACGGTTACCGATATCGCGACCCGTATACAGGGGTAGAATGCTTCAGCCACCGCCGAGACCTCGACATCCTTGAGGCATAGATCCCTGTGCAGCTCGTAGAGGAGCGTGATGCGGAGCGTGTTCGTGACGACCGACATTGATGAAACTCCCATTCTTCCAAGGAGGACCCAAATGAAGAGCAAGGAACTTGCCGAAAGTGATCCGTGGCGCGAGCGCAACTTTGTGCTGGTCCTGGACGACGGCGAAGAGGCGTTCGAAGCAATCACGCGCTTTGCCGAGGAGCAAAAGGTCGGCGGCGCGTCGCTAACCGCCATCGGGGCCTTCCGTAGCGCCACGCTCGGCTTCTTCGAGTTCGCGACGAAGAACTACAAGGAGATCCCGGTTGAGGAACAGACCGAGGTCCTAAGTGCCATTGGAGACATTGCCATCGGTGACGACGGCAAGGCCAGCCTCCACATGCATGTGGTTCTCGGCCTGTCAGACGGAGGCACCCGGGGCGGCCATTTTATCAAGGGCACCGTGCATCCTACGCTCGAGATCATCATCCGCGAAAGCGCAGTCGGATTCCGCCGCAGAAAGCGCGAAGACCTTGGCATCGCGCTGATCGACCTGTAGAAGGCGGTCTGGATCAGGCGATCACGAGCGGTCTCTTCCCTGGACGTTTATGACGATCGCGTTTCATCGTCCTACCAGTCGCTGAATCTGCGTGATCTGCAGTGCTGCGGGCGTAACTCCCTTGGAACTCAGCTGATGGCTTGGGCTCGCCTTCGACCTGTCGTTGGACGAGCCCTTGTCGCAGTATATTTCGTGAAATGCATTGCCCGCGCTTCAGCGGGTTTTATTGTTGAGTCTCAGGCTGTTGAAGAACTAACCATGCTGAGCTTGCCACTCCCTGGCTTCAGCGCGACCATGATGATGCCCGCAACGCGCTGCTGTTATATTCGAATGACCTGTTGGGCGACAACCAGCCACTGAAGGACCTCCGAGTGAGCCACCGCGGCAAACATTGGCAGTCGACCGTTACTTTCATCGCGCCTCCATGATGAAAATTGCAGCGCGGGAGATACGGCGACGGCTTCACGAATTGTGCAAGCATCGCGAGCATGAAGAAAAGCGTCGCACGACTTCTCAGATTGCAGATCATGCCCTGTCTCGGGAGCGACAAGCAACGTCGACGGGGCAACAACGACCCAGGCGTGGCCCGTCGAAAGCAGGAGTAGCTGGACTTACCCCGTCGCTACACACCCGAAACCTATCGCTCGAACGTCTTGATGAAACCTTCGCCATGAAGATTTTCTTTGGTCTGAAAAGATTTTCCCTGCCACCAATAAGGTGCTTGTCCGCTGAACTTGATCGCAGGTGAGGGAGACCAACCAGCTACCACACGAACTCAATGAGACCAAAGTCTTAAGTGCTTCAGGCCAATGGTCTGACGGAGGGAACCGCTCCATTGTGTTGTCGTTTGCTCACCTGTGAGGCTGCCAAGACAGCCACGGAAATGGAGAAGAAAATGTTCACCAAGATTCTCGTCTCTACCACTGCGATCGCCCTCATGTCGGGTGCTGCCTTTGCAGGATCATCGACGGTTAACGGCGCGGTTGGCGGTGCAGCCACAGGCGCAATCGTCGGCGGTCCGGCCGGTGCCGCAATCGGGGGCGCGGCAGGTGCGGTCGTCGGGACTCTACTCGATCCGCCGCCGCCGAAGGTCGTAACCTATGTGCGCGAAGCGCCTCCTCCGTCGGGCACCGTCGTCATAAAGGAGAAGGTGGTCGTCGGACAGCCTCTTCCTGAGGCCGTTGTCGTCACTCCGGTGCCCGATGACCCGACATACGCCTACGCTGTGGTCAACGACCAGCGTGTGATCGTCGAGCCTTCCTCGCGCAAGGTCATCCAGATCGTCAACTGACGACAAGGTTGGACCCGGCATGCCGGGTCCAACCTGCCAACTCAAACGACACCACAAGGACGTCGTGCTGCGACGCCCTCTGGCGCAGTACGTCCTCGGCTATGGAGTTTAGCTATGAACCGCAAGATACTACCTGTCTTGATCGCCTCGCTCGCGCTCGGCGCGTCGCCAGTTGGTCTGCTTTCTGCAGCCGCGCAGGATGCAACTCCTATATTGCCCAAGAAGGGCACGACGCAAGGCGAGCAGCCGCAATCCGGCACATCGCAGCAGCCGTCAGGCGCAGAAGCGCCAAGCAACGGCTCGGGTCAAGAAGCCCCGTCCGCAGGAACGGGCGACGCCACAACGGTCAAACCCGATAGCGGAGGAACGGGTACATCCGGCTCATCGCAAGGTACCGATCAGCCTACCACTCAACAGCAAGACACAACGAAACCTGCCGACGGATCCACTTCGCAGCAGGCGCCTGCATCCGGCAGCGAGAGCGAAAAGAGCTCGACGAAGAGCTCCGGAGAAACAACTTCGCCTGATGGAAAAGCCACATCCGATAAGCCGTCTGACGCCACAGGATCGGGCGACACTGGCACGACGGGTGGAAGCACGACGACGGGAACGTCCGATCAATCCACTTCCACTAAGACTGAAACCGAAGTCAACATCTCTGTCGAACAGAAGACTGAAATCCAGCAGGTCGTGAAGGAAGTCAATGTCGAGCCGGTTCGCGAAGTCGACTTCGCGGTTGAGGTTGGCACAGCAATACCAAAGACGATCCGACTTGAGCCGCTGCCGCCGCGGATCGTCAAGATCGTCCCGCAATATGAAGGCTATCGCTTCTTCATCCTGGCAGATGGCAGGATCATCATCGTCGAACCCTCGACGTTCAAGATCGTCTACATCATCGTCTGACTAGGACCGACTTCCCCGGCGGCAAGGTCCGCCGGGGCAAGAGAAGACCATCTTATGCGACGAAACAAGGGCTAGTGATATGGGATTTCCACTCGCGGTGATCGCAGCGGCCATCGCAGCTGTCGTTCTTGCGCTCATGGTGCTCGGTGATCCCGCAGAGACGGCGCCGAGCCGTGTCTTTGTGCAACAGGCTCTGCATCATCAAGTGGTGCGCTCGCCGTGACGCTTAGGGACTTGGGCGCCTCAGCTTCTGCTGCTCGCAGGGCCGCCCAGAACTAGGACGCGAGGTCGCTCAGAGGCCTAAAATGGATATCGTGTCGCCTGGATTGAACCCGCGTCCGCCAGCGAGGCTCCGGCATCAATGGCGAAAGGGCGAATTGTCCTCAGCGGCAACATCAGGGTAAAGCTGGCGCCGGAGCGTCTCCAGTGCCCTGACCTTTTGAAGCTCGCGCTTTTCAGCCTCGGCCGTAACATCGCGCCAGGCTGCGCCATCCAGCTGGTCCCATACCCTTCCGCCGGATGCCAGAAATTCGCAAAAGGCCTGCGCCGAGCGAAGGCGGCTGCTAAGTTCGACATAGTGGTTAATGTATGCGTCCATGAGAACTCCGTCAGCATAACGCGCGCCCTTATGAAAATGACGTTCCCGTCATTAGCTGCCCTAACACTTCGCCCTTAGTGCAGCACTGTCGGCGGCAGACGAACGATGCTCGTAATCGTCTCGAGCAGCTCAACGAACTGGTCGAGGACCATTCCAAAATTCTTGTCGTCCATCCGCGCTATCTCCGGGATCGTGTCGTAAGTGCGTGCAACAAGGTGGTCGAGGCCCGTGCTGTTGGCGAACGGGCTGTCGGAAAAGTCGCTAGTGCGAACCGCGTGCAGTTCATCCACAATCCGGCGAACAAGATGCTCGCGATCGTTGATTGAAAGGCTCAACAGTTCCTTCCGCGCATCGCGAATTTCGCTGATGATACCGTGGGACATGAGCCTCCCTGATCTAAACGTGGCGGCAGCGCGCCTTGCGTGCAGCTGCACTGTAGCAGCTCCTTCGCGACTAGACGTCGGACCTTGGTCTGATCGCACCCTTCCACAAAGGCCTATTCCTGGCTCGAACCCCGCCTTCTCCGCAGCTGCTTTGGAAGCCATGAAAGCCCGAGGGACTGATCGCCGCTCTCTCGCGCTGCTATTGGGTCGTTTGAACGTTCATCCAGGGCGGCACGACACGTACAGACCCGTGCTTATAATGGTGGCGAGACCTTCGGTCGCGGAGGCGAAGACGATCGTTCTTTCGCCTCAGCGACTGAGGTGGCCCCACCCACGCGTTACGCCACATCAGAGTTCTCTTACGAAGGGTCGAGGGGACGCTTAATGAGATTCATCTCGGGGTCTAAAAGACGAAAAACGAAGACCCTCGTCACGTACCAGAACCTGGAATCGGCATTTTGGGTAATCGGAGGAGGACCGCGGGTCCCCTTATGGCATATCGCTATATCACCCTCGTCGTGTTGAGCACCCGTGCGTGGTAATCGAGCGGCTCTCTCTCCTTCTCGTGCGCTTTTGCCTTCGCTGTCTCGCCCTTGAAATCAGTGTATATTATGGCAATATACATCGATGATTGATTGGGAGCGGATAACGGGCTTCGACTGGGACGCGGGAAACGCCCGCAAGAGCGCTGAAAAGCACAGCGTGGGCCAGGCAGAAGCGGAGCAGATGTTTTTCAACGAGCCACTGCTGACGGTTCCCGACGCAAGGCATAGCGCCGAAGAGCAACGCATCCACGCTCTTGGGCGCACCGACGACGGAAGGCTGCTTCATGTCACCTTCACGCTTCGGCAGAACGCTACGAAGATACGGGTGATCTCGGCCCGGGACATGAGCCGCAAGGAGCGGAGCTATTATGAGCAAGACGCTTAAGCCAACTCCGGAATTCAAGACGGAAGCGGAAGAACGGGCCTTCTGGGAAAGTCAGGATTCCGACGATCATATCGACTGGGACAAGGCGGAGCGCGTGCGCTTGCCGAACCTGAAGCCATCCTCGACATCAATCTCGCTGCGGCTACCGAACGCGCTTCTTGAACGGATAAAGGTCGCGGCCGGCAGACGCGACGTACCCTATCAGTCGCTCATCAAAATCTGGCTCGCAGAGAAGGTCGACACTTCGGGTGGGCAACGCTGACGTCCGCGGATTGACGCAAGCGTTGCATAGTGGCAGGCACCCGTTCATCGTGACCTATCGGGCAGTAGCATGCCTCGCCACGCCCGTCCTGTGGACGTCTCGATCTCTGATTGAAAGGCTCAATCCCTTCTTTCGGCATCGCGAAGTTCGGTGAGGACACCGTAGGGCATGCGCCGTCCCCAACCGGTTTTCCTGCATCTACGCGGCTCCGCATTCATTTCCATGAGGATCGGCGACCATCGGCCAGATATTTCTCGGTGCCCGGCGATAGGGCGTCTTGGCCGGATTGTTAGGATAAGGCGTCCCCGCGGAACAATAGAGGATTTCGGCCGCGATCTTCGAAAACGACGCGAAGAAGTGGTTCGTAGATTTGATGACCAGGATCTTCTTCTTCGTCGGGTCAATGCCCATGACCGTAAAGAGGCTGGCATCAAAGCTCTGGGCACGCGTCGAGTTCAAGATGATGTCGATGCCGTTCATAACCACATGAGCGGCATCGCCGAAGGGTGCCAGGCTCTCGCCGAACTGCATCTCGGCATCCTTCACAAGCTTGACGACCGTCACGGTGCCATCGATCGGATTTCCGGTGCCGGGCGCCGATTTCGCGCCGAAGCGAAGCGGAATCTCAGCGCCCTCCCCTGCCGCAAAACAGATCTGCACCGCCATCGGGTCCCAGATCGTGCCGATCGCCGTATCCTTCGCCTCATGGGTCAGCATTTCTTCGAGGATGACCGTGGCATCGCCTGCCGTACCGCCGCCCGGATTGTCCCACACATCGGCGATGACGACCGGCCAGGTGGTGGCGGCCAGAGCACGCGCGACCGCCTCCTTCTCATCTATCTGAGGTGCCATGAAGGTTCCGCGCTTGGAGAACAGCTCAAGCCCCAGGTCGCGGGCAAGCGCTGCCCCCTTTTCCGGCTTGCCATCCGTCACCACCAGCATTTTCGTTCCCATTTCGGGAACGTCGCCGACCATGAAGCCATGGATCACGGAAATCGACAGGACATCCGGGTCGTCGCTTTCGATCTTGATGATCTTGTCCACGAAGGAGCGCATAGGTTCGCGCGACGTGGGAAAGACGTCGATCATGCGGCAATCGAAGACGGAAACGGCAGGCTTGACCCTGCCTTCAAGCGTATCGACGGCGATGCGCCACAGATCTTCGGCGCGGTCGACGAAATCCGTGTGCGGGAATTCCTTGAAGTAGACGGCGAAGTCGAGGGCCGCCACGCGCCTGGCGGTCAGATGGCTGTGCGGGTCGAGTTCGGCGCAGACGAGAATATCGGGTCCCACGATCTCCCGGATGCGCGCAAGGATGTCGCCTTCGGTATCTTCGTAGCCCGCCGCCACCATGGCTCCGTGCAGCCCGAGGACCACCGCGTCAACTGGCATTGCGGCGTTAAGCTGAGCCAGTATCTCGTCGCGCAAATCTTCATAGGTGGAACGGTTGACGAGCCCGGCCGGATCCGCCCAGGTTGCCGTTCCTTCAATCAGCTCCCAGCCCTTTGCCGCGGCGACACGCCTGCCGACGGTGATCGGCGCGGTGCAAAGTGTCGGCGTTTCAGGATGCTGTCCCGGCGGTGCGTAAAGCGAAGCCTCGAAAGCCCGCCGGTCGACACAAATCGGTGAGAAGGTGTTGGTCTCGGTCGCCAGAGCCGCCGTGAAAATGCGCAAGAGATTGGCCTTTATGTTGTCGACACCGCTTCAACCCATAGGATTCGGCAGATAGCCGGTGAACCCGCAGATCTTCCAGCACCCCTCGTGAAGCCGGCAGTAATAGAGCGTCTGCCACTGCATGACATCGCGGCTGCCGTCGGCCTTGGCAATGCCGCCATCAAATTTCTTGCGCACCAGGGCCATGTCGCCTTCGATCTCGATAGATTCCAGCGTCGTCGTCGAAAAGATCGCGGTGCGCGCGTCCTCCGCCAGGCGTTCCCTGCCAAATCCCTTGGCCTGCCGAAGCCATTCGTCGCGATAGGCGGCAAGCGTCGGAAAGGCAAGACGCCATTTGTCCGGACTCACCTGCTTGCGACCATCGATCCCGATGAAACCATCTTCCACGAAGTCGTTTTCAACCATGGACCAATCGGCAGCCAAAAACGCGTCGATATCGCGCGGAACGAGCATCTCCCAGATGGAATGCCGGGCTGTGTCGGACGATGGGAAGGGATTCTTGAAAGGATCGCGCATGCTCGCCCTTTATTTAAATTCTTTTCATAAATCGCGTTTTTCGCTGGCCAAATTCTGCTTTCTATGGTCACTTGTCAACTTATCAAGAAAATAATTTGCAAGGATCCGGAATGTCCATCAAGCGCTATGGCACTGTTCAAACCGGCGCCGGCGGCAAGTCTTTGCCATTTGCGCGCGCCGTCGAAGCCGATGGCTGGCTTTATGTTTCCGGTCAGGTTGCAATGGAAAACGGCGAGATCGTCGAGGGCAACATCATCGCCCAGACGCATAAGGCAATTGCCAATGTGCTGGCGATCCTCAAAGAGGCCGGCTACGGCGTCGCGGATGTCGTGCGCGTCGGCGTCTGGCTCGACGACCCCCGCGATTTTTGGACGTTCAACAGGATCTATCAGGAATATTTCGGCGGGCATCCCCCGGCACGCGCCTGCGTGCAATCTTCAATGATGGTGGATTGCAAGGTGGAGATAGACTGCGTCGCCTATAAGAAGAAAGATCAGTAAGGGCGCCATCACCGGGAGGACTGGTTGGATATCTTTTCCACATTGCAGGAAGACAAGGGCCGCCTTTCTCCATCGGAGAACCGGATTGCCGAAATCATCGTCAACGATTTCGAATTTGCCGTGAACGCCTCCATCATCGAGCTTGCGGAGAAGGCCGAGGTCTCGCCGCCGACCGTCACGCGCTTCTGCCGCCGTCTCGGCTGCGAAAGCTTCTCTGACTTCAAGGTTCAACTCGCCCGCACGGCGCATATCGGCGTCCGCTATCTGAAGCCCGAGTCCAAAAGCAGCGATCCCGCCGACGTTGCGCAGGACATCATCACCAAGGCCCAGAACGCGCTGTTCCTCCTGCACCGTTCGCTTGACATCGCCGCAATCGAACGCGCCGCCGACCGGATCGCCAAGGCGGATATGATCTATGCCTTCGGTTCGGGTGGAAACTCCTCGATGATCGCCGACGAATTCCAGAACCGCCTCTTCCGCCTAGGGCTGCGCATCACGGCAAGTTCGGACCACAGCATGCAGCTGATGATGGCGGCGGCAGCGCGCGCGGGCGACGTGCTGATCGGCTCGTCCTTTTCGGGGCGCAATGCCGAGCTCGTTCGCGCTTTCGGGCTGGCGCGCGAAGCCAAAGTCACGACGATTGCACTGACGCAGAGCGGAAGTCCGGTGGCAGCGGCGGCAGAGATCGTCGTGCCGATCGATCTGCCGGAAGGAAACAATATATTCCGTCCCACCTCGACCCGCATCGCCTATATCGCAACCGTCGACATCATCGCGAGCCTTGTCGCCTATGCCATCCAGCCGAAGGCGGCGGTAACACTAAGACGTATCAAGCAACAATTGGTCGCCCACCGCGACGGCGACGACCGTCAGCTCCTCGGAGACTGAGGACGTGCAAAAGGAAGGGATGAAGCATGACGCAATCGGTCGCTATCGTGACGGGAGCTGCTGGAGACATCGGCGCTGCAATCGCCGCGAGGCTCGCCGATGACCATGACATCGTCCTGCTTGCCGACATCGACCGGGAGGCGGCCGCAGCCGTTGCCGCCACGCTTTGTCCGCAAAACCGTTTCGTTGCCGTCGGGTGCGACGTCACCAGCGAGGAGAGCGTTTCTCATCTTGCAAGCCGCTGCGCCGAACTTGGACAGTTGCAGACGCTCGTCAACAATGCCGGCGCGGCACGTGCTGTCAGCCTTCATGATACCACGCCTTCCATCTGGCGCATGGATAATGCCCTCAACCTCGAAGCTGCATTCTTATGCTTTCGCGCCGTCGAGGACATGCTGAAGGCCTCGAAAGGATCGGTCATCAACATCGCCTCCGTCAACGGCATGAACGTTTTCGGGCATCCGGCCTATAGCGCGGCGAAGGCGGGGCTTATCCACTTCACGCGGTTGGTGGCCGTCGAATACGGCAAGTTCGGCATCCGCTCCAATGCGGTCGCCCCCGGCACGGTCAGAACCCGGGCCTGGGAAGCGCGCGCGGCTGCCAATCCCAACGTCTTCGAGGAGGCGCGGCGATGGTATCCGCTCCAGCGGGTTGTCGACCCGAAGGATGTGGCCAATGCCGTTGCCTTTTTAGCCGGATCGCAGGCGGCAGCCATCAGCGGGGTTTGTTTGCCCGTGGATTGCGGCCTGACGGCGGGCCAGGCGGAGCTCGCCCGCACCTTCTCGCAATCAGACCATTACTGAAATCCATAAACAAAAGAGAGGAACAGGACATGAAACCGGTTTACTATCGCTTGGAAAACAGCTGGACCCCAAAGGGCGGGCCAAACGGCCAGTTCACCTTCACGCTCTTAAACCTCTCCGAAAGCCCGCTTTCCGGCTTCAAGCTCGTCTATACATCCTTGACGCGGGTGAGCGACCCTGAAGCCTGCGAGAACGCCCAGTTCCTGCGCCGGAACGCGAACTTCCACGAATTCTCGCCGCCTCCGGGGTTCCTTCTTGCGCCCGGCCAGAGCTGGATCTTCACGGTTGCCGGCCTTCATCGCAAGGCGCAGCATTGCACGGATGGGGCAAAATCCGCCTACCTGACACTGGTCGACGGCACGCATGTCGAGGTGGCTGTCTCCGATCTGCTTCTTGAAGGCAGTCTGAGCGAGCCGCCGCCGGCGTTGCTGCCGGAGGGCCACCTTGATCTTCCCTTCGCGCTCCAGCCCTGGCCGGCAGAGATCGATGCCAAGCCGGGCGACAGCTTTCCGGTCGTGCTTTATCCGCAGGGCGCACGCTCCGACGAGCTGCTTTCGATCTCGACGGTGATTTCCCTTTCGCGCCGGCTCTTTGAGAGCGACCATTCCGTCTTCAGCCTGGCGCCATCGCCGCAGGGCCGGGCACTGGTCTTCGACCGCCAGGCCTCGCTCGATGCGGAGAGTTACCGGCTAACCTTTGCCTCTGACAAGGTCACGCTTTCCTATCGCGATGCGGCCGGGCTCCAGTATGGCCTGACCTCGCTTGCGCAGTTGCTCAACGGGGCGCGCACGACAAAAGGCAGGTTCCGCTTTCCGATCTCCGGCAGCATCTCCGACAAGCCGCGTTACGGCTGGCGCGGCTGCCATCTCGACGTGTCACGTCAGTTTTATCCGGTTGCCGACGTCAAGCGGCTGATCGATATCCTTGCCTGGTTCAAGCTCAATATCTTTCATTGGCATCTGACCGACGACGAGGCATGGCGGTTGGAAATCAGGGCCTATCCGCAGCTGACCACCACCGGCGTCCTGCGCGGTCCAAACGAGCCGCTGCTGCCGCAGCTCGGCAATGGCGCTGAGCCGGTCGGCGGCTTCTATTCGCAGGGCGATATCCGCGACATCGTCGCCCATGCCCAGGCACTGAATGTCGAAGTCGTGCCGGAGATCGATATTCCCGGTCACAATGCCGCAACGCTGGCCGCCCTCCCGGAACTCACCGATGGCCAGGAGGCACCCGACAGCTATCATTCCGTTCAGGGCTATCCGAACAACGCCTTGAACCCGGCCGTGCCCCTCACCTACGAATTCCTGGAAAAGGTCTTCGACGAGATGGTCGAGCTCTTCCCCTCCTCCTACATTCATGTGGGCGGTGACGAAGTGGCGAACGGTTCATGGCTTGCCTCTCCGCTGGCAAAGGAGCTGATGGCCGAGGAAGGCATTTCCGGCACGTTCGGCCTGCAGTCCTATTTCCTGAAACGGATCAAGGACATGCTGACGGCGCGCGGACGCAAGCTTGCCGGCTGGAACGAGGTGGCCCATGGCGGCGGGGTCGCGGCGAAAGACACGCTGCTGATGGCCTGGGAAAATCCGCAGGTCGGCATCGATCTCGCAAGGGAGGGCTACGACGTCGTCATGACGCCGGGACAGGCTTATTATCTGGACATGGTCCAGGCAGAAGCCTTCCAGGAGCCGGGAGCGAGCTGGGCAGGCACGGTGCCACCGGCACATACCTATGCCTATGAAGCGGAAGGCGAGTTCCCCGAGGATCTCAAGGACAAGATGAAGGGCGTACAGGCCTGCATCTGGTCGGAACACTTCCTGTCGCGCGGCTACTTCAACCGCCTGGTCTTTCCGCGCCTTCCGGCGATCGCCGAAGCGGCATGGACCCCGAAGGCCAAGAAGGACTGGAACCGCTTTGCGGCCATCGTCCCCCTGAGCCCGGCACTCTAGGCCCGAAACGCCAGGACGGTAGCGATGCGGATTGCGGTCGGCGGAATTCACACGGAATGCAGCACATACTCGCCGGTGCTGATGGCGATCGAGGATTTTCGCGTCATGCGCGGAGCAGATCTCCTCGGTTCCGACTATTTCAACTTTCTGAACGCGCAAGGGGTCGACCACCTCCCGCTTCTCCATGCGCGTGCCATTCCGGGCGGACCGGTGTCGCGTGCCGCCTACGAGGAGTTCAAGACGGAGTTCGTCGACCGGCTGCAGGCGTCCACGCCGCTTGACGGTCTCTATCTCGCCATGCACGGCGCAATGAACGTCGAGGGCATGGATGACGCCGAAGGCGACTGGATATCGGCGGCCCGCGCCGTCGTCGGTCCGGACTGCATCGTCGCTGCGAGCTACGATCTGCATGGCAATGTCAGCCAGAAGATCGTCGACCAGCTCGATATTTTCGCGGCCTACCGCACGGCGCCGCATATTGATGTCCGCGAGACCATGGTGCGCGCCTGGTCGATGCTCGTCGACGCGCTGACGAGCGGGAACCGGCCGGGCGTGGCCTGGGCGCCGGTGCCTGTCCTGTGGCCGGGCGAGCGGACTTCGACTGAGGATGAGCCGGCAAAGGGCCTCTACCGACGGCTTGCGGACTTCGACCGCCGCGACGGCGTTCTCGATGCCAATCTGATGATCGGTTATGTCTGGGCCGACGAGCCGCGGGCGACGGCCTGCGCTGTGGTGACGGCGTCGGACAAAGCTGCTGCCGCAAAAGCCGCGGAGGAGATCGCACTTTCCTATTGGAATGCCCGAAAGGATTTTCGTTTCGGGCCGGTAACCGGTCCGCTTGACGACATGCTCGATATCGCAGCAGATACGAAGACTGCGCCGGTCGTGCTTGCGGATTCGGCGGACAATCCGACCGGCGGCGGTGTGGGCGACCGGGCCGATGTCCTAAGCGCGGTTCTTTCCCGCAAGTTCGAAAACACGCTCTTTGCCGGCGTCACCGACCGGCCGGCCGTCGAGGCCTGCTTTGCCGCCGGCAGGGGAGCGATCGTGCCTCTGTCAGTCGGCGGTAGTCTCGATCCGGCGAGCTTGCCCGTTCGTATCGAGGCTGAGGTGATCCTACTCGACGATCCAGGCTGCGAGGCCGAACGCCAGGCGGTGATCCGGACCCGCGGCGTCACGGTGGTTCTTGCTGCCCGCAGGCGCCCCTATCACAGCATCGCGGATTTCGCGCGCCTTGGGCTCGATCCCAGATCGGTTCGGCTGCTTGTCGTGAAATCGGGCTATCTTTCGCCCGAGCTTGCCCCGATTGCCAATCCGAATCTCATGGCACTGACGGAGGGCGTCGTGAACCAGGACATCGAAAGTCTAGCGAGCCATCGCCGAACCCGGCCGATCTTCCCGTTCGACCGCGAATTCGTATACCAACCGCAGGCGCGTCTTTCAGCGCGCTGGCAGGACTGATTATGTTCTATTTTGAGGCCCGGAATGACGGCCACCATCCCGTAGGGATCTGCATCTTGCGGAACGAGGATATAAGGTTCCCGGGGGACCTTTCAGCCTCGTCTGGTGGCAGCACGGCTCCTAGCGATGCCACCGTCGTCTGCTTCAGCCTTCCTGGCCCCTCTCCCCATGGCCGCCAGCCCTCCGGCCGGTTCAAACCACGCACTCTGCCAGGTGAGAGCAGCCGGCGCAGGCGATCCTCCCGTTCGACCGCAATTTCGATTGCCAGCCGCAGGCGCACTTTTCGACGCGCCGGTGGGATTGACATTTCGCATCATCAAATCGCGTGGCGGGCGGCGCATTGCCAGAACGCGCGCCGTGTGACCACCAGATCGTTCCCTTCGTTGATATCCGCATGAACCGCCTTCTTCCCGATGTCTTTCGCAATCCGGCAATCCGCGTCAGCATGATTGCCATCTTTTTGTTCGGGTTTGCGGGGGCGACAACATCACCGTATCAATCCGTCGTCGGTATTCGCGAGCTGGGATTGAGCAACGGTCTTTATTCAGCCCTCATCTTTGCGGCCGCGGCGGTCAATGTCCTCGTGAGCATCCTCCTCGGCAACCTTGCCGACCGTCTCGGCGAATATCGTTCGATGATGCTGGTGGCTGCCAGTTTCGGTATTTTCGGCTATGGCGCGATATATTTCGTTCCGACCCAAACGAGCTTCATCGCCTGCTCGCTTCTGTTGCTACCGATCTATGGTTCGCTCAACTCCCTGCTTTTTGCCCATGTCCGGGCCGCCACCGCGGGAATGCCCAAAAACGAGGTCAACACCGTCAACTCAGGCGTCCGGGCAATGATCTCGCTGTCGTGGGTGCTGGTACCTGGCATGACAGGTGCGCTGCTTTCCACGTCGATGAGCATGCTGCCCGCCTATCTTTTCGCCTGTCTCTCCTGCATATTCTGTTTTGCCCTGATCAGCGCGGTCCTGCCGCGCCAGAAGGGCACGGACAAAGCAGCAACGCATCATCTCTCTCATCTTGCTGCCCTCGCAGAAGTGGTCTCGCCGAGAATCTTCACGCCCTTGATTGCCGTTGCGCTCATTACGAGCACGCTCCATGTCAACGGGGCGATCCTGCCCTTGATCGTCACCGGCGCGGTTCACGGGACGGTAGCCGATGTCGGCATTCTCGTCGGCATCGTTGCCTTCCTCGAGATCATTTTCATCATCGTCTGGGCGCGACTTCTCAGGCAGATGGGTCAGGTCGCAGCACTGGTGACCGGCACCATCATATATGCCGCCTACCTGTTGCTGCTCGGGCTTGCTTCACAGCCCTGGCACGCTTACGCCCTGACAGTCATCAGCGGTATTGGCGCTGCAGCGCTGATCAGCATCCCCATCACCTACCTCCAGGACCTCATTGCAGAGAGGCCAGGTCTTGGCAGCGCCCTGATATCCGTCAACATTTTTCTCAGCGCAGGCGTGAGCGCACTCGTCTTCGCCATTGGCAGTTCCATCACGACCTATTCGGGGACCTCAATTATTGGCGCGCTCTTCGGGCTCGGCGGCATTGGGCTCCTGATATACTGCAGCACCAGACGTTGAGCTGTCTGATGGAGGACTACCGCCGGATGAAGACAGCAGGCGCCTAAGCCCAAGGATAGGCGACGGCCGATCTCCCACCATCTTTCAAAGTCCACAGGTGCGGAACGTTCGAATTCAATGACTATCCGGTGCCTGCATCCACTGGGTTTGGCATGAAGCACATGCCATAGGTCGACATGATCTGGCTGGTCATGACAAAGGATGAGATAGCGATGGCCTTCATCGAAACGCTCCGCAGGTCAGGAAATCCCAACTCATATGCATACCGCAATGACCGGCCTCCGGATGGCTGGCCATCAGATCATAAGCAGCTTGAAGAGCATCGACAAAGCCGAGAGCGGCTTGGTTCCAGCTTCGTGTGCAATCCGCGACCACGGACCATGTCGGCCTCCTCCAGCCGGGCACGGGATATCGCGGTTTTGGTGCTGGCTCCTACTGAATTGCGGAACTATCGGCCTTTTCAAGAGCAATGTAAGCCGCTGCCGTCCATGAGAATCCGAGCCCACCGCATCCTTCCCCGGTTTTCGGATCGAAATATTCGGCAAAGCCTTCGGTCTCGATTGCGCTGATCGTCGATTGGCGCAGTTCCGCTGCAAATCCTGCGTGGCCGTTGCGGTGTAATCCCTCGATCAGGAGCCAGTTGATGATCGCCCAGGCCGGACCGCGCCAATAGCGCTTGGCCTCGAAACTCGCGGAAAGAGGCTCGGTCGTCGGGAAGACGACTTTCATACCCTTGCACCATCTTCGCATTTCGGCGGCTGC
The DNA here is from genome assembly GCF_000816845.1 of Rhizobium gallicum bv. gallicum R602sp. Taxonomy (NCBI): domain Bacteria; kingdom Pseudomonadati; phylum Pseudomonadota; class Alphaproteobacteria; order Hyphomicrobiales; family Rhizobiaceae; genus Rhizobium; species Rhizobium gallicum. The sequence goes on from NZ_CP006880.1 coordinate 1,819,835, forward strand.
AGCGTCGGCTGTCGCCTCGTCAAGGTCGAGCGCAAGAAGCGGAATGAAGCCGGCCTGCGTGGCTGCGACGACATCCTCGCCGGCCAGCAGATCCCGCGAGACGAAACGCGAAAGATGAGAACGCCACTGCGCCTTCAGGGCCTGCCGTGTGCGCTCATTCAGCACTGCAATCTCATCGGCTTCGCCTGCGCGCCCGAGGACAGCTGCCAGATAATGCAGATCTTCACCGGCCTTCAGCAGGATCGCGCTGGTCTGGATATCAGCGATCTTGAACTCGGCCTGTTGCCATTGCTCGACGGGGTCCCAGCCGCAGGCCGCATAGGTATCCAGGAGATGGATGAAGCGGCCATAGTCCTCGTCGCGCGGGCGCATTTGCGGGTTCACATGCCCTATATCTTTTCGCACAACCGGCGTTTCGGTTGTCGTCGCAACACGCGCAAGGGCGACGTCCCAGGCAGGCGAGTTGTCGCTGCCGCTTTCCCAAGGATGCAGCAAGGCGACGAGACCGGTGCCTTCCGGATCACGCGCGCTGTACCACCACCGGTGCCACTTCAAGGCGGCTTCGTAGAGCGTAAGGGTTCGCTTGTTTTCGACCGAGCCGGTGGCGACCGCTGTTTCGTAAATCTTGCGAAGAGCCATAGCGAAGACCGGTGGCTGCGTGATACCGGAGGTCGGAATGACATGGTTCGTGCGCCAGACGTCGGGGCCGGGGAAATAGCTGTCGCTCGGCTGATGGAACACGATATGGGGGATCATGCCATCGGTCCATTGTCCCTCGGCCAGCCGTTCGAGTTCACGATAGGCGCGGTCGATGTCGTAGGCGGCAAACCCCATGGCGACGAAGGCCGAATCCCAGTTCCACTGAAAAGGATAAAGCCGATCGGTCGGTACCGTGTAGCCGCCGCGGTCATTCGCCGCCAAGATCGCCTTGGCTTCATCGATGTATTTCGTCATTCCATTTACTCCAGATATTTGTCAGGCAGCAGCCGCCAGGTAGGCCTTGCCGCTATCGGGTGCGAGCCAAGAAATGCGCGCGGGATCAGGTTTCAGGCCGATGACGTCGCCGCTTGCAACCTTTTCGGCGGCGGGCAGAATGACGCGAACGGGTTGGTTTTCGATCAATCCCGTCAAAAGAAGATGCGAACCCATTGGCTCGGCGACGCGAACGCGCATTTGAAATCCCTCTGACGGCGGCGCAAGCACCACGGCTTCGCCGCGCAGCCCGAGGATGATCTCGGGCCCGGATTGCGGCGGCACCGAAAAGCGCTCGCTGCCCGCGATCACGTGCCCGTCGGTCACGGGCATGCGGATGAAATTCATCGGCGGATTGCCGATGAAGCCGCCGACGAACCGCGTGGCGGGATGGTTGTAGATGTCGACGGGATGGCCAACCTGCTCGATCTGGCCGTCGTGCATGACGGCGATCCTGTCCGAAAGGCCCATCGCCTCGGTCTGGTCGTGCGTCACATAGATCGTCGTCGTGCCGGAAGACTGCAGGACCGTCTTTAGTTCCGTACGCATTTCCAGGCGCAGCAGCGCATCGAGATTGGAAAGCGGCTCATCCATCAACAGGACCTTCGGCTCGACAGCGAGCGCCCGAGCCACGGCTACGCGCTGGCGTTGGCCGCCCGACAGCTTGTTCGGATAGCGGTCGAGATAGGGCTCTATATGCAGAAGAGCTGCCGCTTTTTTCACCTGCTGGCTGACGCGCGCCTCATCGGCCTTTTGCATCCTGAGGCCGAAGGCGACATTTTCAAAGACGGTCATATGCGGGAAGACGGCGTAGTTCTGGAAGACCATGGCAAGGCCGCGGTCCTTCGGCTGAAGCCCGACTACCGAGCGGTCTCCGATCCGAATGTCGCCGGCACTTTCGGATTCAAGACCGGCGATGATGCGTAGCAGCGTCGTCTTTCCGCAGCCAGAGGGGCCGAGAAGGGAAACGAATTCCCCGTCGTTGACTGTCAGCGAGACCTCCTTCAGCGCCTGGAAGGTCCCGAAGTTCTTCCGGATGCGGTCGATGATGATGTTGGCCATGAAACTGTTCCCGTTACTTGGATGACCCGTTACTTGGATGAAATGCCCCAGATCGCGAAAAGGTAGCGCCTGACCGCGAAGATGAAGACCACGGATGGCAGGATGAGCATGAGGCCGCCCGCAAAGCGGTAATGCATGGGGCTTTCCGCCAGCACGGTCAGCAGATAGGCCGTTAACGTCCGATTTCTGACGGTGAGCACGGACGCGGCGAAAACCTCGTTCCAGGAGATGACGAAGGCAAAGACGGCGGTCGCGGCGATACCTGGAAGGGCGAGAGGAGCGACGATCTTGAAGAATGCCTGGATACGCGAGCACCCGAAGACCCATGCCGCTTCCTCGAGTTCTCTCGGAACGCCAAGAAAGATGCCTTGCGTCACCAGCACGGCGAAGGGAAGGGCAAGGACGGTATGAACGAGCCCGACGCCCGTTACCGTATCGTAGAGGCCGAGACGGATGAAGGAAACGGTGAGCGGCAGAGCAAGGATTGCCAAAGGAAAGGCGCGGGTCAAAAGGACCATCAGCCGAAAGGAATCCTTGCCGTGAAAATTATAGCGTGCCAGCGCATAGCCGGCGGGCGCTCCGAGAAGCAGGGACAGGGCAACCGTGATCGCTGCAGCTCCGAGTGAGTTCAGGAAGGAGCCGAGAACGCCTTCTGTCCTCAGGAAAAGCAGAAAGGGCTCTAAGGAAAGGCCTGTCGGCAGACCGGTCTTCGGCCAGAGGTAGACGGCGCTGCGTCCGCCGAAGGCGCCGAGCGCGACCAGATAGATCGGTGCGAGAACCCAGGCGCAAAGGACGGCGATCCCGCTCCAGAGCAGAATGCGGCGGGACGAGACGAAGTTTGCGGCGCGGGCCGTGCTCATGGAAGACGCTCCGGATCGACCTTGATGGCCTTCAGATAGAACATGGTGGCCGCAAGCGAGACGAGCATGATGAGAACCGCGTAGGCTGCGGCAACGCCATAGTTTTGGTTCTGGTTCTGCCAATTGTAGGCCTCGCCGACGAGCACCGGGAAATTGCGGCCGCCAAGGGCATAGACGACGGCAAAAACCTCGAAGGCCAAAACAGTGCGCAGGATGAGCGCCGACTGCAGCGCCGGCCGGATGAGCGGCAAGGTGATGCGGAAGAAGCGCGTCCACGGACCTGCGCCGAAGATTTCTGCCGCTTCCCGGTATTCCTTCGGCACCTGGTTGAGGCCGGCAACGATGACGACCATGACGATGGCCGTTCCCCGCCATATCTCGGCGGCGGCTATGCCGAGAAAAAGTGGAAACGGCGTCTGGTAGGAAAGCCAGCTCGCCTGCCGTTCTATGATGCCGAGGCCGTAAAGGAAGGAATTGAGATAACCGCTGTTCTGCAGGATCGACAACCAGACGAGACCGGCTGCGAGATCCGAAATGCCGAGCGGAATGGTCCAGATCCACAGGATCGTTTCCCGGCCGGCTGCCACTTTCGCGACCATCGTTCCCATGGCGAGCGCAATGACGATCTGCACCGGCACAACGGCAAGCGTCAGAAGAAACGTGTTTTGTACCGAGCGCGTAAAATTGAGATCGCCCACCATACGCTGGACATTGGTAAGCGAGGGCGTGCCATTGTCGGAGACGGCAAGCCAGATCGTCTGCACAAGCGGCACGACGAACAGCAGCGCCAGGAACGCCACCGAGGGCAAGATCAGCAGATAGGGGATCCACGTGCGGTTGTTCGGCATTGGCTTTGACTTCGTGGCTTTTCGGGAAGCGGCCCGGGCCTAGGCGCCCGGGCCGAAAGGCTTATTCGACCGGGCAGGCTCCGTCGCTCTTGGCGTCCGGCGCCCAGCACGGGGCCTTCGTATCGGCCATCAGCTTTGCAAGCGTTGCGCCTTGCGCCTTCAGGACGTCGCCGACGGCTTCGTTCTGCAGGATGATCCGCTGGAAGCTGTCCATATAGACCTTGTTGAACTCGCCGCCCTTGTCGCCGAGGCCGACGGGAAGCAGCGAAATCAGCGCGTCCGGCGCGGTCTGGGTTGCGTTGACGGCAGCCGCGAGCAAGCCTACTCCAGGATCGATATCGGAAGGAAGCTTGGCGTCGAGCGTCGGAAAGAACCCCACCTTCTGCGCTGTCAGCAATTGCGTATCGGGCATCGTCAGGTGTTCGATGATGGCGATCGCGCCTGCCTTGTCAGGTGCCCCCTTCGGAACGGCGAGGCCGGCGACAACGGGCATGTAACCGCGGCCTTTCGGCCCGGCGGGAGCCGGGAAGACGACATATTGATCAGGCTCGGAGGAGATCGCCTCCTTGAGGCGGGCGACGTGATCCCAGGCGACCATGACTTCGCCGGCAAGCAGCGGCTCCTGCATGAAGTCGTAGTTGGTGGAGTTCGGATTGACGACCGACCAGAGCTCCTTCAGCTTCTCCCACCCGGCTGCAGCATCAGCACTTTGGAAGGGCCGCACGACGCCGCCTGTGAAGGAGGGATAGAAGTAACCCTGGAAAAAGCGGGACATCAGCCCCTTCGGCCCGGCCGGAAAGCCGATCTGCGGCTGGCCGGTGGCTTCCTGCATCTTCTTTCCCCATTCGATCAGTTGATCGTAGGTGAGCTTGTTCACATCCGCGCCCTGGGGAAGATATTGCAGGGCGTCCTTCCTGGCGGCCATGACATAGGTCGCCTGCATCCAGGGGATATATTGCTGGCTGGACTTTCCGAGCTTGCCGAGATCAAGCAGAGGCTGCGGCATGCCTTTCGAGGCGAGCGCCTTGGCGACGTCGTCGAGCGGCTCAAGGCCGTCCTTGTCGGCAAGCGGCGACAGTTCGCCGTGCAAGGCGCCGACAAGGCTGATCGTGTGCGTTCCGGCCTGGCGCTCGGCCTCCATGCGGACCGCAAATTGCGGCGGCTCCTCGACTACGTAGTCGACCGGGCTCTGGACGCCCTTGAGCAGTTCTTCGCGAACCACTGTCGCTTCTGCGATCGGACGAAGTTGCGTGGACAGGAACACCGTGTCGGCAAGCACCGGCGTTGCGGCCAAAAGGACGGTCGATGCCAGAATTCCAAGTGACGCTAGATGTTTCATTTTCTCCTCCTCTTTGGTTCTTCTCTATGCATTTGGCAGTGCACGCCGATGGCTCCCGCGGTCGACGAATTCGATCGGGTGCAGTTCCTGAAGTTCTTCCGAAGGCTCGCCGGCGATGGCGCGAAGCAGCAGCGAGGCAAAGCTGCGGCCCAGGTTCTCGCCCGCCATGCGCATGGTGGAAAGCGGTGGGCTGGTATAGGCACCGGTGGGAAGATCGTCATGGCCGACGATGCTGATCGTCTCCCCGCCCTCAATCTCACGGAGCGCCCGCAGGGCGCCGATCGCCATTTCGTCTGTCGCGCAGACGATCGCGGTTGGCCGGCGTGGATGGCGCAGCAATTCCAGCGCCGCCAGGTATCCACCCTGCTCGGTCGGCGCGCCTTCGGCGCAAAGTTCGCTCGAAAGGCCGCTTTCTTCCATGGCTGCCTGCCAGCCCATGCAGCGGACATGGGCAAAATAATAATCCTGGGGGCCGGCAATGTGAGCGATCCGCCGATGACCATCGGCATGAAAGCGAAGGCTTGCCGCTTGAAACCCGGCAAAGCCGTCGCCGTCGAGATAGGGATGCGGCAACGCCGACTCGGTCCGTCCATTGGTGACGAACGGAACGCCCCGCGCCTGCAGAAATTCCACGCGCTCGTCCCTGCGTTTCGTGCGAACGAGCAGCATGGCGTCGACCCTTTGCCCGTCGACGAAACGGCGGCACATGTCGAGCTCGCTCTCGCCGCGCGGCACAGGGGCAATCACGAGGTTAAGGCCGGCGGTCGCAAGATGTTCTGCGCAGCCGGAGAGCATATCGAGAAAGTGCGGCGGGCCGATATGGCCCGGATCGCTCGGGAGTGTCACGGCGACAAGTTCGGCGCGCTGTTTGCGAAGGCGTCGTGCAGAAGCATTGGGGCGATAACCCGTGAGCGCTGCCGCTTCCCGTACGCGTTCGCGGGTTGCCGGCGAGACGTCCGGATAGCCGTCAAGGGCGCGCGATACCGTGGTGATCGACAGGCCGAGCGACTGGGCCAACTGTTTTAAATTGGACACTGCGTACCTCCCAGATACAGGGTCAATATGAACCAAAACGTTTTGGAGATCAAGCCAAAACGTTTTGGAAAGGGACAGCCAGCAGAAGCCCTGAGCGCTCGTCGGCCGCCAGACGGGTAAGACCAAGATCTTTGCAATATCGACCGGTCAAGCTCAGCCGCGCTGTCAGCACTGCGGAGAAAATTTACGCAAGGACGAGGAATGGATCTGCGCGATCGGAGCCGGCCCCGCAACCGCCCCAGTCACGCGCTCTCTCGCACGATGAACCGCCAAGGTGTATAGAACGCCTTCGCTTCCAAGGGCTTCTGCGCGGAGAGACTGTCAATGAGGTGCTGGCCAGCTTCAAGTAGCGAAAGCCATTCCGGGCCGATGGTCGTCAAGCGGGGATTGCAGTAAAAGCCCTCCTCGGCATTGCCACACCCTACGACGGCAATTTCGCTGGGCACCTGAATGCCGAGGCGAGCAAACTCCTCGATCAGTGTCACAGCCGTGTAGTCGGAGTCGAGCAAGACCGCTGTCGGCCGCTTTGCCATTTCAGCGATATTTCGCGCGCACCCAGCGGTAGCCTCACGCGCATCTGCGCCCACCATTGTGGTAATCAGCACTGACAGACCTGCCCTCACCGCACGCGCCTTCAGCGCAGAAATTCGCGGATTGTGCTGCATTTCGGCGTTTTGAATGTAGGCGAAATCGCGATGTCCTTTGTGCAGAAGATCGTCGAAAGCACACTCAAGCGCGTCGATCAAGCCGCTGTTAAGAACAGAATAGGATCGCGGTTGTGCTGTGGGATGGATGACGAGACAGGGTCGATTGAATGGCGCAAATGTCTGCTCGACCTGCTCTTCGGTGAGAAAACCGACTTCAGCGATCACACCATCGGCAAGACCCGCTTCAACCTCCCCCAGGATCTTCTGGACTGCACCGATCGTGGAGCCCGTCAAGACAATCGGCAGCAATCCCTGCTGCGCAGCCACCGATCCGAGATCGTGAACCATCTTGTCGGCATAGGGTATTCCGAGCTTCGGCAGGACAATGCAAATGCGTTCACTCTGCTGGCGACGCAAATGGCGGGCGGTTTTGTTCTGGATGTACCCCAGTTCTTCGACGGCGGCGCGGATGCGCTCGCGTGCTTCCGGTCCAACGCGCTTTAAATGTTCCTGGCGGCTGCTGAAATAGAAGGAAACGGCGGCCGTGGATACGTCGGCAAGTCGAGCAACGTCGGCAACGGTCGCGGATCGTTCGGTTCTGGCCGCCAGCCTTTCGCCGTCACGCATGTTTTCACTGCTCATTCAAGTCGCCGTAATCCTAGGACATCTCTCGCCGGCCGCAACGATGCGCTTCAGAAGCCGCTCGCGCAGCCGCTTCCTTATATCCTCATAGCCATCCCGGCCACAGAGATCTTCCAGCTCGTAAGGGTCGTTTTCAAGGTCGTAGAGATGTGTCTCGACATAGTGGGCGCTCGCCATGTCGTTCCAACCGCTGAGATCCGGTGCGGTGACCTCGTATTTCCATCTTCGCGTCCGCAGTGCCCTGCCCACATGATGCTCGCTGATCTGCACAAGCACGTCTTCTTCGCCAGCACCCTGTTGATCGAGGATTGACCTTCCCTGCATTAAAGCGGGCACCTGCAATCCGGCCGCCGCAAGAAGTGTTGGCGGCAGGTCGATCAGGCTGACCAGACCCTGATGGCCTCCCCGCCCCATGAACCCGGGCCCATGAAAGAAAGTCGGCACCCGTATCGACGCCTCGTGACACGAGCGCTTGTATTCGTTGTTGCGTGTCTTGAAATGACAGCCGTGGTCCGAGGTGAAGAGAATGATCGTGTTTTCGAGCTGGCCGAGGCTTGTCAATGCATCCGTCAGTCGTCCAAGCGCCTCGTCCAGGCGCTGGATCATTCCGAGATAGCCCGCATAGTGCTCACTCGAGGATCCGCCAAGGGCCGCAAGATCAGGCGGCAATTCCATTTGTTTTCGAATCCGCTCCTCGTAGCCGATCGGCGCAGGATAGCTGTCGAATTCATTCTGCTGGTGCGGCTCGATGAAGGACAGGAAAAGAAAGTATGGCTTTTCACGGTCGGCCGCCACAAAGCGGATCGCTGCGTCAGTCAGGGCGTCGACACGGTAGCCGGGAAGCCTGACGCGCTCGTCCTTGCCGTTGAAGACGACTGTATCGTAGGCATATGACGTGAATTCGAGAATGTTGGACGCCAGCCAATATTGGTAGCCGCCGCGTTCAGACGCAGGCACCGGCTCGCTGCCTGAAAGATGCCATTTGCCGATATAGCCGGTCTCGTAGCCCCCTTGGCGGAACCAGTGTGCGAGCGTCTTCTGGCCACTCGGCAAGGGAATGCTGTTGCGGAAGCATCCCGTCGTCGTGGGGTAAAGGCCCGTCTGCAGCGCCGAGCGCGCCGGTCCGCACACCGGCTGGCAGGTGAAAGAATTCGGCACGAACATCCCGGCTTCGGCAAGGCGGTCGAAATTTGGCGTCAGCTTCATTGGATGACCGTGAAGCCCGACCGTATCCCAGCGTTGTTGGTCGGTGAAAAAGACGATGACGTTGGGAGAAGCACTCATTATCTACCTTTCCATGGCTTATTTCATTCCGGACATCATCACCGAGCGCACGAAATAGCGTTGCATGAACACAAACAGCAGGAGGCTGGGGAGAAACAGGATCACCCCGCCCGTTGCCGTCAGATTCCATTGTGTGAAGAACTCCGAATTGAACAACGTCAGCCCTGTCGTAATCGGCCGCATCTCGACCGAGCTTACAACCACCAAGGGCCAGAGAAATTCATTGAACTGGAACACGAAGGTCAGCAGGCCAAGCGTTGCCATCGGTGCGCCAAGCTGCGGCAAGACAACCGATCGATAAATGCGCCACTCCGAGGCACCGTCGAGACGCGCAGCATCAAGAAGGTCGCTCGGAATTGGCCGGATAAATTGCCGCATGAGGAAAATTCCGTAGGCGCTCATGGCGAACGGCATGATGAGACCCTGATAGGTATTCAGCCAGCCCATTTTTGCGGTCAGAATGTAAAGCGGGATCATCCGGATGAAGAAGGGCAGCATCAGCGTGGAGAGCAGTGCTGCAAACATTGCCCGCTTTCCCGGAAACTCCATCTTTGCAAACACGTAGCCGACGAGCGGATCGAAGAAGAGGTGGAGCGCAGTTATGCCGCCGGCGATGATGAAACTGTTGAGTATGAACCGGGCAAACGGCGCCTTCTCCCAGATTGCCACGTAGTTCGAAAACTGCAGCACCGAGGGGACCAGCATCGGCACGCCGCTGAAGAGATCGGCGTCAGTCTGCAGCGATAGAGAGATCATGTACAAGAATGGAAAGAGCGCAAGGATGACAAAGAACCCGAGGGTGCCGTAGACGGCAAAGACGGCAAGTGGGGCGCGGTGGGAGGAGCCGGTCGACATCAGTAGACCACCTCCCGGTTCAGGAATCGAAATTGCACGAACGTGATTGCCAGGATCGCAATGAACATCAGGAACGAGAGCGCCGATGCGTATCCGATGTTTAGCTCCAGGAATGCCACCTCGTAGACATGCAATGCGTAAAGACGGGTCGCCTCTGCTGGACCGCCGCCCGTTAGCAGATAGGGTGCAGAAAGATCCTGAAGGTGTGCGATCATGCTGATAACGGCAAGAAAGAGTGTCGTCGGCATCAGCAACGGAATTGTAATTCGCCTGAACCGTTGAGCGGGCGAGGCGCCATCGACCTCGGCAGCCTCGTAGAGCTCCTTGGGAATGCCCTGGATGGCGGCGATGTAGATCAGCATCGCGTAGCCGATGTCCTTCCATACGGTGATCGCGATGATTGTCGGAAGGGCTGTCGATGGTGTGCTCAGCCAGTTCTGCGTGGGAAGGTCCAGAAAAGAGAGCAAGACGTTCAGCATGCCGGTATAGGGATCGAGCAGGCTCTTCCACATCAGGGCAACGATCACGAAGGAGATTATATAGGGGAAGAAGATGATGGCGCGAATGGTCGTAGCGGCCTTGATTGGGCCGCTGAGAATGGCCGCCAGAAAGAGCGCCGGCACCAAGGTGCAGAATGTTCCCAGAGTCGCGAACACGATGGTGCGGCCGAAGGCAGCGCGCACACGGGGGTCCATCAGAGCCTGGCGATAATTCTCAAAGCCTGCAAATTCAGATTGGCCGATGAGCGGCTGCCCGCGAAAGAAGCTGGCCCAGAGCTCCACCCCGATCGGATAGAAGAAATAGACCAGGAAGTATGCGATTGCAGGCAGCAGAACGATGTAGGCGAATCCGGCCTCCCGGGCCTTGCGGCTGTTAAGCAGCCTCATGCCGACGACCTCCGTCAGAACAATGATTGCGGACGGCAGTGACGACGCCAAAACGCGCAGCCGCTGCTCTTTGTTACTTATGCCCGAGTGCGGCGTTTGCCCGGCCCGCATAGTCGGAGAGAACCTCCTGCGCAGGCTTGTCGTTATAGAGGATGTCCTGGATGGCCGCCTTGAAAAGATCCTGTACGGCAGCATTCTTGCCGGTCAGCGAAAGCTTGGCGGATGAATCTACGGCGTAAGGCAGGCATTGGCTGAATTTTCCGAGCACAGGATCTGCCTTGACTTTCGGATCCGCAGCCCAGGATTTGCGCGGCATGGTCATGCCGTTGGGCAACGAGGCTGCAAGTTCCGTCTCAAGCGTAACGAACCGTTTGAGCAGGTCCCACGCTTCGGCTGGATGCTTGGCCGTCTTGGGGATGAAAAGGCTCACGCCACCGGACATCGTCGCCTGCTGCTTTTCCGTCAGCGACGGTGCGACGTCCCAGTTCAGTTTGGGATTGCCCGTTTTGATCGGGCTGACGTCCCATGGACCCGTTAGGATCATCGCAGCCCGGCCAGCCGTAAAGAGCTTCTGCGGGCCTTCGTAGTCGGCACCCGCCACCGGCAAAGGTGCGGCTTTGTCCTTGTGGATGAGGTCGGCCACAAACTGGATCGCCTGTGCGGACTGCGGGCTGTCGAAAGCGACCTTGTTAGCCGCCGAGTCATATAAAGCGCCGCCATTCTGGTAAATCCATGGCGTGTAGTATGTTGCAACCTGGTTGGGAGCAAATCCGAATTTTCCACGCTTGCTGGTTGCAATCGCGACCTTGCGGAATTCCTGCCAATTGGTCGGCGGCTTGTGGAAGCCGGCTTCCTTCAACATGTCCACATTATAGACCAGCGTCGCACAGGTCAGGTGTAATTGGATGCCATAGTACTTGCCGTCGATCGTGTTCCGGTCGACCGAGAAATCCTGCCAGTCCTGTGGATAACCCAAGTCTTTGCCGTCTTTTGCGACAAAGTCGTTGAGCGGCGTAATCATGCCCTGCAAAGCGAATTCGGGTACCCAGCCACCAGGTTCGGCAACGAGGTCCGGCGCATTTCCAACCGAAAGGTCGGCCACCAGCTTGGTGCGCATGTCCGGCCATTGGAAGCGACCCCATTCGACCGTCCAGCCGGGGTGGTCTGACTCGAATTTTTTGATGACGTCGGCATAGGCTTGGTAGGCATGGCCAGCGTTCCAATAAACCTTAAGCGTTTCGGCCCGAGCAGCGCCTCCAACTCCATACAGGCACAACGCAACGGCAATGCAACGGCTCAATCGATCGGCAAGTTTCATGGGTCTTCTCCCAAAGACAACTCAGAAACCGGCGCATTCATCACCGGATCCCTCCTCAAGGCCCGATGAAACCGGTAGGTTAATGGATTAACCTACCGGGCTTTTCAAGTCAATCGAAGTCCCGATCAAATGTCAAAAGCGACCCGGAAGCCAATATGTCCGGTCGTCGAGTCACCGGTGCTGCCCATGCGAGCAGCGATGCGGTATCGGTGGCAATAGGATGCATGGCAGAGGTAGGAGCCGCCTTTGAGAACGCGGCGGCTTTCCTGCAAAGCCGTGGCGTTTAGAGACTGCGAGGTCTTGCGCAAGGACCTCACGCGAAACGCGTCCGCGGTCCATTCCCAGCAGTTCCCGGCCATATTATACAGTCCAAATCCGTTGGGCTCGAACGAGACCGAGGGTGCGAGCCCCTCGTAACCGTCTACCCCGCTATCGAATTCCGGAAACCGCCCCTGCCAGATATTACAGGGGGTAAAGTCATCATCCGGATGGCGGTCGCCCCACGGGTAGATCGCGCCGCTAAGTCCGCCCTTGGCTGCGTGTTCCCATTCGGCTTCGCTCGGAAGCCGTCCGCCCACCCAAGCGGCAAATTGGGCCGCGTCCCGCCATGAGATGTGAACGACAGGATGATCCTTGAATGCCTCGAGATTGGAACAGGGCCCAAATGGCGCGCGCCAGCATGCGCCCTCGACCCGCCGCCACCATTCAGCGCCGACGACGCCTGAGGTCGCAAGCTTGGGAGCGACGTGCCGATAAAACACATAGGACCAACCCAACTGCTCGGCCTCGGTGATATAACCCGTGGCCGCAATGAAATCGGCGAACTGCGAATGGCTGACAGCTGCCTTGGCCAACAGGAACGGCTTGAGCCGCAGCTTCCGGGCAGGGCCTTCCCCGTCCGCCGTCAGGTATGGCCTGTCTGTCCCGACCTGCACGAGCCCACCTGGAATTTGTGCCTTATCGACAAATACCGGAGAAAGAGCTCGACGCACGGGCGCCCTCATCGGCGGATCGGCCTCGGACATGTTGGATAATTCGCTCGGGTGGCAGCAGCTCTTCATGGTGTCATTCGTTGGTTGCCGGCGATTGGCAGGTTTCAGTCCAAGATACAATAAGTTCTACGAACGTTGCGCAATGGGTTTTGCTCAACATGAAGACCAGCTGGCTGCCGGACGAGGGCGTCGATAAAGAGGTTGATGTCGAAGAGAAAGCCGCCTTTCTCAGTCCGCAAGCGGCTTTCGAGCCTTTTTCAAATTGCTAGACCTCTTCAGGAAGTGGCGAAGAAGCGACATATGCCGTCGGTCACCTCAGAAATTTGCAACAAACGCTCCGGGTCGACGTTAGGTGTATTAAAGGCAACTCTGAGGCGACCCATGGTCTACAAGCGGTACGGTTTAGAGGAGAATTCTGACGGCACGTGGCATGTCATCGACTACCACGAAGGTAGAACGGCAGAGATGCACGGAACGATTCTCAATCGGTTGCCCCACGATGTCGCGACTGACCTCATGATCATCCTGAATGCCGAAGAAAAGAGAAAGGCCGAGGCCGGGCCTCAGCACGCAAAGATTCACCTCATGGCAACCGGGCGTTATGGCCGTCGCAGGAACCTGAATGACTACTGGGCGGTGGTCGATGCAGTGACCGGACAGGCGGTCGTTATCGACGGGGTGGTCATGGATATGCTCACTGAAGAGGATGCCGAGGAGTTGGTCGAGCGTCTGAACCTTAAGGATGAGGAAGGAAGACCGTTCAGTCGTCCCTGACATTGCCGCTCAGATGGGGACTCCTAATCCTGCTAACTCAATGGCCCAACCGTGTAGGTCTTGTCGCCGTTGTTGCGCACGTGACCGAGGCCAGGAAACGGGAGGTGTGCGCCTGCGATGAGGTATCGATCCTTCGCAGCATCACCGAAGACTCGCCAATGCTCTTGCTCGGCCTCGGCACTGTCGACGTCATATCCGATCGTGACGGCCGGATCGACAAATTGCACTGCGGCGACATGGACGATATCGCCCCAAAGGAGCAGCTTTTCGCCTTTGCTTTCCACTTCGTACATCGTATGACCAGGAGTATGCCCGTAGGCCGGCTGGGCCTGGAGGTTTCAACCTGCCAAGAAAGTTGCTTTTCAGGGCATCGGCGATCCGCGCGGTGTCTCCTTGCAACATCTTCCTAGCCGCAAGCAGATTCTTGCCATCGGAAAGTACCGTGACCTCACAGTCACCAACCATCAAACGAAAGAAGCCGAATGAGCTCGCGCAATTCTTCCACCGTGTAGCCGATCGGCGCTCCTGCCACTCGCGAACGGCCTTTCAGATTGCCAGGCAGTCGCTCGTTTGAACTACCGAGGAAAAGGTCCTGCTCCATGGTGACTAAGAGCTGCTTATGACGATCGTGTGGAACAAGTTGATCGGTCGGATGTTCGTCATTTTCAACCATCAGGATTCTGCGTCATGCGAGTTTTACCCGTCATCGCCCTAACTTGCGCCACCTGTCTGACTTCGAACGCGTCCGCTTCTGAAGAAGACTTCTTGAAGTCGATCGAAGGACAGTGGACGGGCGGCGGAGCGGTCCTGACAAAGCTCGGCGGAAGCAAGGTTGATGTCTCGTGCAAAATGCAATCCGATGCCAAATCGTCCAGCTTTTCGATGAACGGCTCATGCCGAGCGTTTGCCGTTGTCACGCGCAGCTTTACCGCGAACGTCAAGGCGTCTGGAGAAGCGTATTCCGGCATTTATGTCGGAATATCCGGTAAGCCGTCCACACTCGTGGGCAGCCGAGACGGGAATACCATTAAACTCGATGTTACCTGGGCCAATACAATCTATGGGGACCGCCAAGCGAAAATGACGATCGAGAAGGTTGGCGAGGACGGTCTTCGAATTCGAACGATCGATCAAGATCCAGCGTCTGGGAAGTCGATTGTCACCACTCAATTAGATTTGAGGCGACGTTGAACGGCTATCGTCCGTCTTTTCCGAGAGCCTGTGACGGCGGCGTCGCTCCTTGGGCCGTCTACAGTGAACAAACGTCGGCCATTGGTTCAAAGCTCCGCACTGCCCGGTCGGAGTGTTGATCGACAGCGGCGCGTAAAGGCGCACCGCAATAGTGTCAGGAGGCAGGCTCCCAATATGACGTCAAAGGTCAGCGCTGGTCAGCCGATGCACTTGATGAAATCGATGAATGCACGCAGTGGCGCCGGCACGAGGCGCCGTCCAGGATAGTAGAGAAACGGCCCAGAGAAGGCCTGCCACCAGGGTTCAAGGACGGGTTCGAGGGCGCCGCGATTGAAATAAGGCTTCAGCCAGTCCTCGAACAGCCCCACGATGCCGACGCCGGCGATCGCCGCATCAACGGCAAGATCGACGGCTCCGCCAATCCCCACGGTCAACGGACCTTCCGGATCGACCCGCACGACCTCGCCGTCCCGCTCGAACTCCCACGGCGTCATCATCGCACCGCTCGGAAAGCGACCGCGTAGGCAGGCATGGCTGAGCAGATCGCGAGGATGAACGGGCCGCCCATGGCGATCAAGGTAAACCGGAGACGCAGCGGTGGCGAACCGCTGGACACGAGGTCCGATCGGCACCGCGATCATATCCTGCTCCAGCCGCTCCTCGTAGCGGATACCGGCATCGCATCCGGCCGCCAATACGTCGACGAAACTTTCCTCGGCGATCACCTCCAGCCGGATGCCAGGATAGGCCGCCAGGAATGGCGGAACGATGCCGGGCAGCACCAGCCGCGCCGCGCTGACCGGCACGTTCAGGCGCAACGAGCCCGCGGGCCGATCGCGAAAGCCGTTCACCACGTCGAGGGCGGTTTCCACCTCGTTCAACGCCGGGCCGAGCCGCTCTAGAAGGCCATGACCAGCGTCGGTCAAAACGACGCTGCGTGTCGTACGGTTGAGCAGCCGGACGCCGAGCTGCGCTTCAAGGCGGCGGACCGCCTCGCTCAAGCCCGACGCGCTTGCACCGCTTGCACGCGCTGCGTCGCGAAAGCCCTTGGCGCGCGCCACCGCCACGAAAGCGCTCAGATCACCTAGATCGACACTCACTGTTCGCCTCTCCGCACAGCCTGTGCAGATTGTATCCGGTTATCGCGCGGATGACCAACCCCTATCTACGCCTTGATCAGATAAGGGAAAGATGGTGACCAGCACCGAAAACCAATCCAAAACCTTCGTCCTCGACGACCGCACCGTGAAGCGACTGGGCTACGGCGCCATGCAACTTGCAGGGCCTGGGGTGTTCGGTCCGCCCAAGG
The DNA here is from genome assembly GCF_000816845.1 of Rhizobium gallicum bv. gallicum R602sp. Taxonomy (NCBI): domain Bacteria; kingdom Pseudomonadati; phylum Pseudomonadota; class Alphaproteobacteria; order Hyphomicrobiales; family Rhizobiaceae; genus Rhizobium; species Rhizobium gallicum. The sequence continues at coordinate 1,835,850 of NZ_CP006880.1, forward strand.
ACCGTGACGCGGCATTGGCCGTATTGCGCGAAGCAGTGGAGCGCGGGGTCAATCACATCGACACCAGCGACTTTTACGGCCCGCACGTGACCAACCAGTTGATCCGCGACGCACTCGCACCCTATGGCGAAGATCTCGTCATCGTCACCAAGATCGGCGCCCGGCGCGGCGAGAATGGATCCTGGCTCTCGGCCCTCTCGCCGGGAGAACTGACCCAGGCCGTGCATGACAATTTGCGAAATCTCGGTCTCGACGTGTTGGATGTCGTCAACCTTCGGATTATGTTCGACGCCCATGGCCCGGCCGAGGGATCAATCGAGGCGCCGCTCACCGCCCTGGCCGAGCTCCAGCGGCTGGGCCTGGTGCGACAGATCGGGTTGAGCAATGTCACCCCCACGCAAGTCGCAGAAGGACGCCGGATTGCCAAAATCGTTTGCGTGCAGAACCAGTACAATTTAGCGCATCGGGGAGACGATGCCCTGATTGACGATCTTGCCCGCGATGGCATCGCCTATGTGCCGTTCTTTCCGCTCGGCGGATTCAATCCGCTGCAGTCGTCTATCTTGTCCGACGCCGCTCAACGCCTCGGCGCCACGCCATTGCAGGTCGCTCTCGCCTGGCTGCTTCGCCGGGCGCCGAACATCCTACTGATCCCCGGCACCTCCTCGGTTGCGCATCTGCGCGAGAACCTCGCCACGGCGGAACTTGATCTGCCGAATGATACGCTTGATGCATTGGACGGCATTGCAGCAAACGTCAGTTCCGCCGGAAGAGCCGACGATTAGCTTGCTTCCGGGCGCAGCCGGCGCTCGGCAATCGGGTGAAAAGCCGGCAGCGCGATCGTACTCAGCAAAGTCTGCTTTTCACTCATAGACTCGGTTCGGCCGCACTGTGCTGCAGCAATTGCTTTCGTTGAACGCCGCAGGTCCCGCCGTCCCGTTATCGATACGGGACGGTATTAGGTATTCACCAACTTTGTCGGAACAGGATAAGGCCGCTTATCTCAGTGAGGGAGGATCGGAGCGCGTCAGTCCGGCTCCACTGGTCGGATCGTATCGACCGAGACGTCGCCATCCAGGATCCCGCGCGAAACGTCGGTACGATCACGGTCGATCTCGATCACGGTGTAAAGCTTGTCGTCCCGGAAAGCACTCGCATTAGCTGTCGTCACGTCTTCGGCAGGCGCGGCATCGACCTCCATGAAGTCCAGCTCGCGACTCGCCGCGATGATCCGTGCGTCGCCTGGCGTCCTTGCCGCCACTACGACAACTCCATGTCCTGGAGAATTGGCCCATCTTGGATCGTTCGGTGCGGCGATCGGTTCGAGACGATAGATGCTGAGTGGTTCCCCAGCGCTGCCGGGCGCGCTCTGCGCGGCCGCGTCAGCGATCTGCGCCTGGCTTTCGACCGAACGCCCAAACGTAGTCGGGCTGGTTGCATTGTTGATCGCGTCGGTGCCTGTCTTCGAAACGTTCGACATGACGTCCTCCATAACAAACAATAACGATAGCGGCACCCAACTGTTCCGCACTCCAGAACTCGCAAGCGCCGGGCCGGTACGGCGCTCAAGGCGAAGCTGATCCTTAAATCCCAGGTGCAGACCAAATTCGCAGGGCAAGGAGCGTGCAGGGGCTCGGCCCCCCACGACCGTTTTAGTAACCCACGCAAGAGCGCTCTTTCAAATGGGTCGCCCCTGTTGAGCGGTTTGTCTACGTGGGCCTTAAATATTCAGCGCGTCACGTAGACGTCTTCGTCCCGCACGACGTGGGTCGTGCCGACGGCGCCGCCGATCCAAGCCGCGATAGCACCTACGGCTAGAGCGATGAATGCCAGGATCGCGCCCGCCGAGAACGCTGTCGCTGCGGTCTCGGCGGCCTCGGTCGCCTGCTGCTTCGCCCGGGCAACGGCGTCCTTGTACTGCTGCTCGTACTGGGCGACCTGCTGCTTGGCCTGATCGACAGGAATGTTCTGAGCTCGGGCGATGGCGTCGGCAGCGCGATTGCGTGCTTCTTCTGCCTTGGTTTGGTCGCCTGTCAGAACTGCGCGCACGGAGGCGACTGCGGCATCACGCAGCGCTGCTGGATCGTTGCCGCCACTTGCGTCGCGGATGCTCTGCTCGACGCCAGCCATTGGATCGGTGGCCGTCGCAAGTGCCGGCGCTGCAGTCGTGGCGGCTGTGGCCACCGTGGATCCGGCGCTGGAGACGATGCCGCCCAAACCAGAGAAGACGCCACCGACGAGAGCGCCGACGGATGTGGTCAAAAGATAGACGACGACGAGCGTAGTGACGGCCCACGACGTGACGCCATGAAGAGATCCCGTCGAACGAAGGGGGCGTCCGGACAACCGGCTGGCAATGTAGCCGCCGGCAAAGGATGCGATGAGGCCGCTAACGACGAACCAGATTGCCGTGCTGACCGAGAGCGTTGTCGCACTCGGATTATCACTCGAAGCGGGATCGATGACGGCGGCGCCGAGGCCGGCACCCAGGAGGTTGAGCAGGATCTGAACCACAAGTGCCACTGCGACGCCGGCGAACACGGCGCCCCAGGAGACCTTGTTGAAGGCTGCGTTGAGGTAGGGGTTATCGTCGCGCGTATGAATGTGCGCCACGGATGAAACGGGTTCGGTCATAGGAGTTTCCTTTTTTCACGCGTTCGTGAAGTGGCAATCAAACTCGCAGATGTGCCCATTGTTCCAGGTGGCTGAACTTCATTGGAAAGCGTGGATGCGAAATCCCAGATCCTTTGCTTGTAGCACCCGCAAGCACATACGGCTCGAGCCGCACCGGTGCCTTCTTAAACCCTCTCCAGAGGAAGAATGGGGGCGGAGGCAGCACCATGGTGACGGCGCGCGCGGGCGGACGCCAGAGCCAAGCGCGCCCGCGAGGCGCTTGTCTACCTTTCTTATTTCACGATCGTTTTTATCTTCGCCACAGCTTCGAGCGTGCGATGGACCGGGCATTTGTCGGCAATTTCAGCAATCTTGCTGCGAAGCTCCTCGCCGATCTCGCCATCGATGGAAATGACGCGCTCGAAACGATCTATCCTGCCGCTGCCGCGGCGTTCCGCTTCGGTGCAGTCTTCGCAGTCCTTGACATGAATTTTTGCATGCGAGACGTCAACGGCGATCCGCCCGAGCGTCAGCTTCTTGTGATCGGCATAGATACGCAGCGTCATCGAGGTGCAGGCGCCAAGTGCGATCGACAGGAAATCATAGGGCGATGGCCCGGTATCGAGCCCGCCCAGGTTTCCGGGTTCATCTGCGAAAAGCCGGTGGCTGCCCGCCTGAACCGAATTCTGGAACTTGCCTTCGCCCGTTTCCGTCACGCGGACATGTTCGATCACCCCCGTGCCCTGCGGCGTGTCGGCGGCAAGATAACGGGGCAGCCATCCCGATATGACCCTTCCGGCGAAGGCTGCGTCCTCAATGTCAGTGAGCAGGTGGTCGGCCTTGTCCAGCGAGATGAAGCTCTTGGGATGTCTGGCCGCGAGGAAGATTTCGTTGGCGTTTTCTATTCCGACCGTCTCATCCAGCGGCGCGTGAAGGATGAGGAGCGGCTTTTTCAGGCTCGCAACCGCATCCTTGAGACGGTGTGCACGCGCGTCCTCGACAAATTGCTTGCTGAGAAGGAACGTACGCCCGGCAAGATCCACTTCGGCTACACCACTTTTTTCGATTTCCTCGAGGCTCGTCCCGAAATTCTTCAACACGTGGCCGACATCGGCTGGCGCACCGATCGTGGCAACGGCGCGCACTTCAGGAATGTTCCTGGCGACGGCCAGCACCGCTGCGCCGCCGAGCGAGTGGCCGATCAGCACTGACGGTGCCCGGTAGTGCTGACGAAGATAGTCGGCCGCCGAAAGCAGGTCGGCGACATTGGAGGAGAAATTTGTCGAAGCAAATTCGCCTTCGCTCGATCCCAGACCCGTGAAATCAAAACGCATGACAGCGATACCTTCGCGCGCAAGCTCCGCTGCAATGCGGCGAACTGCGGCCAAATCCTTGGAGCAGGTGAAGCAATGGGCAAAAAGTGCGTAGGCGCGTAAGGGCCAGTTCGGCACGTCGAGGCGGGCAGCCAGGGTTGCGCCGGAATGGCCGGCAAATTGAACCCGTTGCGTGTGGAAGGCCATGGGAATGCTCCGTCGCTGTGAGGAAATAAGCATTCTACATCAGCCACGGAGACCGACTATCTGGATGTTCGTTCAAACCAATCTTTGGCCAGATGTTTATGTCAGCGGAGCGCCGGCACTGCCGGCGCCGCTCCTTGGTGGCGGCGTCCAATCCGCACGACGTGCTCCGTTATGGCCCGGCGCATCCGCCGCACTTTTAGAATGGGGCGCCGATCTGCCTGGCAGGAGACAGGCGGCCGGCTATTCGGCCGCCGAGCGCCGTGGCAGCACCCAGTTGGCGCGCGGGAAGTGGCAGGTGTAGCCGTTTGGATAGCGCTCCAGGTAATCCTGATGCTCGGGTTCCGCCTGCCAGAAATCTCCCGCCGGCTCGACCTCGGTCACCACCTTGCCGGGCCACAGACCCGAAGCGTCGACGTCTGCGATGGTGTCCTCGGCTATTTTCTTCTGCTCGTCGTCAACGTAATAGATCGCCGACCGGTAGGAGGCGCCGACATCGTTGCCCTGCCGGTTTCTTGTCGTCGGATCATGGATCTGGAAGAAAAACTCCAGAATCCGTCTGTAGCTGATCATCTCGGGATCGAAGATGATCTCGATGCCTTCGGCGTGGGTACCGTGATTTCGGTAGGTCGCGTTCGGCACATCGCCGCCGGTGTAGCCCACGCGGGTCTGAATGACCCCGGGCAGCTTGCGGATCAAGTCCTGCATTCCCCAGAAGCAACCACCAGCCAGAACAGCTTTCTCGGTCATTTAGATATCCTCCACCTGGTTGAGATATGCACCGTAGCCCTCGGCGTCCATTTCGTCGCGCGGAATGAAGCGCAGGGCCGCGGAATTGATGCAGTAACGCAGGCCGCCTTGCTCTTGAGGACCGTCGGGAAACACATGTCCGAGGTGGCTGTCGCCATGCGCCGAGCGCACCTCGGTGCGGATCATGCCTTGGGAGCCATCTCGCAGTTCCTTGACGTTTTCCGACACGATCGGCTTGGTGAAGCTCGGCCAGCCGCAGCCGGAATCGAACTTGTCGCCCGAGGCAAACAGCGGCTCGCTCGAAACGATGTCGACATAGATCCCCGACCTCTTGTTGTCATGGTATTCCCCTGTAAAGGGGCGTTCGGTGCCGTTTTGCTGGGTCACCCGATATTGCTCGGACGTAAGTTTGCTGACCGCTTCGTCGGTCTTTGCGTAGGTCATTGCCTATCTCCGTTCTCGGATTTGTTGCCTGAATATGGCGAAGGCCCACGGGGATTCCCAATATCAGGTGTGCATAGATTCGATAGCCGTACCATAAGGACAGTTCTGTCCGCTTACGCCCAGTCGTACCGAGCTGCCATCTGCGCGATCTTGCGGATCTCGAGCGGCGTACCGGAACCGGAGACCGTCACGAAGACCAGTTCGCGTTCCAATGATATCCCTTCAACCGGGCGCGTCGCTATGCCCTGCACGACGACGGATCGTTCGGGCATGATGCAGATCGCGCGGCCTTCGGCTACCATTTGCTGGACCCAGTCCTCGCGCTCGGCACTGAAGCGCGGTTGCATGACCGCATCTTGGTCCATCAGGTGCTCGGTGATCTCGGTGTGAAACTCGCAGGCCAGCCGGTCAACGTAAGGATAGGCGGCAATTGCCTCGGTGCTGACGACATCTTTGCCCGCCAGCGGATGGCTCTCCGCACAGGCAAGGAGGAATCGCTCGGAAAACAGCGGCACGACGTTGAACTTGGGGTTGGGACGCGGCGCCCGCGGCAGGATGCAGGCGTGGTACTTGCCCGAAAGCACTTCGTCCGCGCCTTCTCCGGCCAACAGCTGATGCATGTTGATCTTTATGGAAGGAAGCTTTCCAAGCGCGTCGTCGAAGAATGCGGCAAAGGTAGCGGGGCCTATGGTCGGGGCAACGGCGATGTCGAGAATACGGCGTCGGCCGAGCACCGTGCTCTCGGAATGCTCGAGCACGTTTCGAAGCGCGAGTTCAATCCGCATGAATTCGGCCTGGACGTCGCGGCCAAGCGCCGTAAGTCGGCTGTCCTTGCCATCGCGATAGATCAGTGGACTGCCCAATTCTTCCTCTAGACGCTGGATTGCTCGAGTGAGACTTGGCTGCGAGACACCACTTCGACGTGCGGCTTGGGTGAAATTCAAGGTTTCCGCCAAATTGAGAAAGTACCTAACCTGATTGATGTCCATGGATCACTTCTTGCGTGAGTTTGAAGAGGATTGCCATCAAGGTGAAAGCGAGATGCCCGGGTTTCGAGCCGTCTAGGAGTGAATACAGATCAGCAATGGTTTTTGCCACTCCTGGAGAGCGCCTGCCGCGATGAGCTACCCAGTGCAGGCGATGATTTACCGCGAGGGCAGTGCGATCACAGCTTTCTTCAATGGGACCAAGAAAGCCATTGCGATGGTCATCGTCGGCCCGCGCTTAGGTGCAACGGCGCGCGTCACCGTCTCGGCCCAGGCAAGGGCATCCCGCTCACGCTCTTCGACGAGGTTGCCGGCTTCAGCCCATGCTTGCACGAGCGCGATCTTGTAGGAGGGCTACGGCGCGATGGCAAAGAACAAGAACACTGCAAAGACGACCAGGTGCACGATCCCCTGAAGCACCGTGGTTCGGGCCGTACCCAATGTGATCACGCTGATGATCAGCGTCAGCACCAGCAGAGTCTGATCCTTCTCCTCCAGGCCAAGCGCCAGGGGCTCGCCAAGCACGATCGAGACGAGCGCAACGGCAGGGATCGTCAGGCCGATTGTCGCAAGGGCCGATCCCAGCGCCAGGTTCAGGCTGGTCTGCAGTCGGTTGGCCCGCGCTGCCTTGAGCGCCGCCAGACATTCAGGAAGCAACACGACGCCCGCAATGACGATTCCCACGACGGCCTTCGGCACGCCGAGCCAGTCTACGCCTGCCTCCACCGAAGGCGTCAGAGCTTTTGCAAGGCCCACCACCGCCACGAGCGCGACGAGCAGCAAAGCTGCGCTCGTGGCTGCCGTCCTGTTTGAGGGCACCGGCGCGTGCGCATCCTCGTTATCGGCCTCGAACGGCAGGAAGTAGTCGCGGTGCCGCACGGTCTGGACGAAGATGAATGACCCGTAAAGAACCAATGAAACTGCACCGGCAAAGACAAGCTGCGGTGTACTGAACATCGGCCCCGCTGCGCGCGTGACGACGTTTGGCACGACCAGCGTCAGGACGGTGAGCGCGGCCAATACGGCCAAGGCAGCACTCGCTCCCTGGAGCTGAAATCCCTGTTCGTGGTGACGCATGCCCCCGCAAAGCAGGCACAGGCCGACGATACCGTTCATCACGATCATGACAGCGGCGAATATGGTGTCGCGAGCCAGGTCCGCCTTTTCTCCCGGAGCTGCGATCATCACCGAGACGATCAGCGCTACCTCGATCACGGTGACGGCGATCGCCAGAACCAACGTGCCGAACGGCTCGCCGACCCGCTGTGCGACAACCTCGGCGTGAAATACCGCGGCAAAGACGGTGGCGATCAGAGCTACTCCGGCAGCCGCAACAACAAGGCCCGCGCTGCCTGTAAACGGCGTCACCAACAGGATCGCCAATGCCACTGCAGGCGAAACCCATGCCCACCACGGTGTTTGTTCTGCTGCCAAGACGGTGAAAACCCATTGTTCGGCCGTATAAGGATACGCATGGAAATCCTCCGTAGGCAACCTTACGTCGCACTCCAGGGGCGTGAGTCCGGCTCCGGAGAAAGACATCCGGTTGTCACGCGCCGACGAGCTCAGTGTCTGGCGTTCATCAATCCTTTGAGGCTGCCTGGTGTCCAACCCTACCATCCTATCTGGACGCTCGGACACTTAATCAAATCCAGGATCAGCTGGTCGTGCAGGCGAGCGCGATGGCATCCGCGACCTCGCTGCTACGCTCCGAAAGATTGCCCGTTGCGACCCTGATATGATTGCTGGGCAGGATCGAGAACTTTGCGCCGGGGTGAACTGCAATCCCTCTCGCCGCCAAGGTGACCATCGCAAAAGGCTCTGACGCGACCGGAATCCAGGCGCAGAGGCCTCCTCCATCATCCAACTCGACGCCGCGCTCGCGCAGCGCATTCGTCAGATCATCGTGGCGCTGCTGATAGATATTGCGCGCCCGGGCAAGGATTTCCTCGGTCCTGGGATCGCGTTGCAGCCACGCTGCCGCTGCTTGCAGAATCCGGCTGGTCCAGCCGGCGCTGAAGCTCCGATAGGATTGAATCTGCTCCACGATCGCCCGGGAACTCGACAGCACGGCAAGACGCAGGTCCGGACCCAGCGTCTTCGAATAGGACAGGATGTGTATGACGCGGTCCGGATAGCGCCCTCCCAAGGAATGCTTCGGTGAGCCGGAAATGTCGGCCACGCCATCGTCTTCGATAATCAGCGTGTCGCTCCCTGCCAAAATATTTCCCAGAGCTTCCAGGCGCGCCTTGCTGACGCTTTGGCCGGTCACGGAGTGGAGCCGCGGCTGAAACAGAAATGCAACGGGACGATATTTCATGGCCGCTTCGAGCGACGACGGCAGGGGGCCGTCCTTGTCGCACTGAACGGGCAGGATACGCACGCCCAGATCCTCGAGTATATCGAGAAGGCGCATGGCCGTCGGGTTCTCGATTGCGACCGAAGCGCCAGGCATCACTAACGCATGCAACAGCGTATAGACGGCGTTGTATCCGCCATTTGTTGCAAGGAAGGCCTCCGGCTCGTAGGGCCAGTCGCGCCGCACGGCCGCTTCGAGCTCCGGCAGGATACGGCTGCGTTCGTAGCTGTTGAGGTTTTCCGCCGAGGCGCCGTATGCCAGGGCGTCTGTGAGGGGCGGCAGCAGGCGTACATCCGGGACCGCCGCCGTGAGGTCGAGCACGCCCTCGCCGTAGTTGCCGGAACTTGCAAGCCTCTCGGGCTTGGCAACGAACCGATCGCCGCTGACCCAGGTGCCGTTGCGGCCGCGCCCGCTGATGATCTTCTGGCGGCGCAGCTCGCTCCAGGCCTCGGAGATCGTCGCGGGGCTGACGCCAAGCGCGAAGGCAAGGTCGCGGATCGCAGGCAGCTTGGTTCCGACGGGAAGTGCACCTGCCCTGATCAAGGCACTGGTTTCCAACGCAATTCCGCGAATGGACTTGTCGCTTAACTTTTGGGCAAACCAATCGGCATTTCGTGTGTCGTTCATATTTTGCGCCAAGATTAAATGTTCAATAACGTAATAACATTTGATCGCAGCAAAGTGAACATTTATCTACGAACAGAAATGACCATTCTTTGCGAGCGAAATGCATGACTGTAACGATACGACTGGCCCTGCGCGACTGGGACTACATGACCCCGCTGGTGCTCGGAGAGGTCTCGTCACCCCGCCTCGACGTGAAGGTCGAAAGGGTTGGCACGCTCATCTCCCATATTGGAAAAGACGACGTCCACGAGGCGGCGGAAATGTCCTTCAGCCGATATACCCAGCTTCGCGCCGACGGCGACGAGACGGTGGTCGGCATCCCGAACTTCATCATGCGCGGCTTTCGCCATCGCTGCATCATCACGACGAAGCAGAGCCCGATCACGCAACTGCGTCAGCTTGCTGGAAAGCGGATCGGTGTGACTGGATGGCGCGATTCCGGAAATACCTGGACGCGCGCAGCCTTGCGCCGTGAAGGTGTCGGCGTCGAGGATGCGATGTGGTTTGCCGGCCGGTTGACGGAAGCCCACCCTGTCACCGATCGTCTCGACGGCTTTGGCCGCCCGGGACGCATCGAGGCCGCGCCCGGCGAGCGGCCGATGGTCGAGCTCCTGAAAGAGGGCGGGCTGGATGCGGTTTTCACACCCTTCATGCCCGAGGGCTTTTTCGATAAAGATACGCCGTTCCGCCAGGTGCTTGCAGATTTTCGCGGTGCCGAACGCCAATATTTCGACGACGTCGGCTACGTGCCGGGCATGCATCTCATTGGCGTCAAGGCGACGGTGGCGGCGCAACATCCATGGGTCCTCGAAGAACTCAGCACCTTGATCGATGAATCCAAGCGCGTCTGGACGACGAAGCGCCGCAAATATGCCGACACCACGCCATGGATGCTCGATGAACTCTTGAGGGTCTCGGCAGATCTGCCACCGGACTGGGACGAAAGCGGCCTTGATGCCAACTGTGCGATGATTGCCGATTTTGCCCGGGAGCTGCACGCGCAGGGCATCCTGCCGCGAGCGCTCACGCCGGCAGAGCTTTTTCCGCTGCAGGCGTCCTCAGATCGCCCGCAGCTTGCCGCAGCCGAATCCTGAACCTGTTCCATACAAACCAAAAAGGGGAATAAGAAATGCCATTGAAATCCATCACCTCCTTCGCTCTTGCCAGCGCCCTGCTCTCTGGAATGGCCATGGCCGAGGATGCAAAACTTCCGAAGCTCACCGTCAACGAGGAACTGCGGGCAAAGCTTCCCGAGGAGATCAAGACCGCCGGCAAGATGATCTCGGTCAACAACGGCTCCTTTCCGCCCTACGAGATCGTCACCGGAACGAAGATGGAAGGTGCAAGCGCCGACCTCACGGACGCGCTCGGCCAGGTGCTCGGCGTTACGATCGAGCACGCAACCGTCGGCGGCCTGCCGGCACTCCTCGCCGGCGTCAATTCCGGCCGCTATCAATTCGCCTTCGGTCCTGTCGGCGATTTCAAGAGCCGCGAAGAGGCCAACGATTTCGTCGACTGGGTGCAGGAATTCGTCGTCTTCGCCGTGCACAAGGGCAATCCGAACGGCATAACCTCGCTGGAGACTGCCTGCGGACAGCGCATTGCCGTCATGGCTGGCGGGTCGGCGGAGAAGGTCATCAAGGTCCAGGCCGAAAAGTGCAAGACCGACGGCAAGGAGGCGATCGAGGTTCAATCCTTCACCGACCAGCCGAGCTCCATCCTTGCCGTCAGGTCCAAGCGCTCGGATGCATTCTTCTCGTCCCAGGCTCCCCTCACCTATTTTGTGTCGCAGTCTAATGGCCAGCTCGAGCTCACCGGCGTCGGCCAGAAGAACGGCTTTGAAGATCTCTACCAGGGTGCGGTCGTGCCGAAGGGATCGCCGCTCGGACCGGTGTTGCACGACGGCATGAAAGTTCTGATGGACAACGGCACCTATGCCGCGATCATGAAGAAATGGGGCCTTGAGAACAACATGATCAAAGAGCCGGGCATCAATCTCGGCGGGATGTTGCCAAAATGAGCGCCAACAACCACAAAAACGCATCGCCTTCGGGCGGTGCCCGCGACGTCGTCAACGCGCACAAGCCGTTTCGCATCGATCGCCTGGTCCTTTGGACGCTGACACTTGGCATTGCGGCCGATTTTGGATGGATCGTTGCAAACAACGAGAATTTCGGCTGGCCGGTCGTCGCACAATATTTCTTTGACCCGACGGTCATCAGCGGCCTTTACGTCTCGCTGGGACTGACGGTCGTTGCCATGCTGATCGGCATAGCGCTCGGTCTGCTGCTTGCCATTGCGCGGTTGTCGACGGACCGGCTCGCCCATTCCCTTGCCGGCCTCTACATCTGGTTCTTCCGCGGCACGCCGCTCCTGGTGCAGCTCATCTTCTGGTACAACCTGTCGACGCTCTTTCCGTCGATTTCGATCACCGTGCCGTTCGGACCGACATTGGCCAGTTGGGATACAAATTCCGTCATCACGCCGATGACGGCGGCAATCGTCGGCCTGGCGCTCAACGAGGCGGCTTACATGGCCGAGATCATCCGCGGCGGCCTTCTTTCCGTCGACAGGGGACAGGCGGAAACGGCCGAAGCCTTTGGCATGACGCGGGCACGCGCACTGCGCAGGATCATCATCCCGCAGGCAATGCGCTCCATCGTTCCGCCAACCGGCAACCAGCTCATCAGCATGATCAAGGCGACCTCTCTCGTCAGCGTGATCGCCATGGCGGACCTGCTCTATTCGGTCCAGTCGATCTATAACCGCACGTTCGAGATCATTCCGATGCTGCTCGTCGCGGTGGTCTGGTACCTGCTGATTACCTCGATCCTCAACATCGGCCAGGGCTATATCGAGCGCTACTACAGCAGAGGCGACAGACGCTCCGGCAGCGCGGCGAAGCCTGCCGGACAGGCAGGCGCGCCGATCGTACCCGATACCCCCTCACCCGCCATCGCACAGGAGGCGAGCCATTGAATGCCCTTGCAACTGTCGAACCGCTCGTCCACGCACGCAATGTTCACAAATCCTTCGACCAGCTTGAAGTCTTGAAAGGGATCGATCTTGACGTCGCCCCTGGCGAGGTTGTGGTTATCCTCGGGCCATCCGGCTCGGGCAAATCGACCTTCCTGCGCTGCATCAACCATCTGGAGGCAATCAATCAGGGCTCTATCATGGTCGATGGAGAGCAGATCGGTTATCGATTGCGAAAGGGCCGGCTTGAGAAGCTCTCCAACAATGCAATCGCTGCACAGCGGCGCAAGATCGGCATGGTCTTCCAGCAGTTCAACCTCTATCCGCACATGACCGCGCTCGAAAACATCATCGAAGCGCCGGTGGGCATCCACGGCGAAAGCCGCAAGGCCGCAACGGAAAATGCGCTGACGCTTCTGGAGCGCGTCGGCCTCTCGGAAAAAGCCGGCAGTTATCCGCGCCAGCTTTCCGGCGGCCAGCAGCAGCGCGTGGCGATCGCACGGGCTCTGGCGATCAAGCCGAAGCTGATGCTGTTCGACGAGCCGACCTCCGCACTCGATCCCGAACTCGTCGGTGAGGTCTTATCCACCATGCGGGACCTGGCAAGCCAGGGATTGACCATGATCGTCGTCACTCACGAGATTGGTTTTGCGCGCGAAGCGGCCGATCGGGTCATCTTCATGGATGGCGGCAAAGTCGTTGAACACGGCAAGCCCGAAGATGTCCTCGGCAATCCGCAGCATCAGCGCACGAGAAGCTTTCTCGCGCGCTTCATCTAGCCGGGCAATCTGTACGCTCCGCATTCTGCCCGCGGCGCCAAACCGCGGCGCCACCATCCCGTTCATTCTAGCTATCGGAACTGACTGATGACACGCGACAATGCTTTTGCCCGCATCTCCGACTTCGAACCGCTCAAGGAAGAGCTTCTCGCGACCCGCCGGCATCTTCACGCCAATCCGGAACTGTCGTTCGAAGAGGTCGAGACGGCACGCTTCGTCGCCGAAAAACTGGTTTCCTGGGGCTACGAGGTTTGCCGCAATGTCGGCGGCCACGGTGTCGTCGCACGTCTTAAGGTAGGCAGCAGCCCACGCAGTATTGCGATCCGTGCCGACATGGATGCCCTTCCGATACAGGAAGAAACGTCCCTACCTTACGCGAGCCGGGCCGCCGGCAAGATGCATGCATGCGGTCACGACGGCCACACGACGATGCTGCTTGGGGCTGCGCAATATCTGGCGCGCACCCGCCGTTTTGACGGAACGATCAACCTGATCTTCCAGCCCGCCGAGGAAGCAGGGACCGCAAGCGGTGCTGAAGCGATGATCGCTGACGGATTGTTCGAACGCTTTCCGTGCGATGCAATTTTCGGGCTGCACAATCATCCCGGCGCACCGGAAGGCACCTGGCTTTTGCGTTCCGGTCCATTGATGGCCGCTGCCGACACGGTACGAATCACCATCAAGGGAAAGGGCGGCCACGCCTCCAGGCCGCATCTGACGGTGGACCCCGTCGTTATTGCCTGCAATCTTGTCGTCTCTCTGCAGTCGGTCGTTTCGCGCAGCATCGATCCGACGCAGACGGCAGTTGTCACCGTCGGCTCCATCCATGCCGGCGAGGCCTCGAATGTCATTCCGGACATCGCTACGCTTTTGCTGAGTGTCCGGTCCTTCGAACCGGCGATCAGGGACATTCTGGAGGCGAGAATCCGCAAACTCACCGCGACCGTCGCTGAAGGCTATGGGGCCAGGGCCGAGGTCGACTATGTGCGCGGCCACCCGGTCGTCATCAACTCCGAGAAGGAAACCGAATTTGCCCGCGGCATTGCGGAGGAACTCGTCGGCCCGGACCAGGTCTTGACGTGCCCGCTCATCCCGGGAAGCGAAGATTTTTCCCATTTTCTCGAGCATAAGCCGGGCTGCTTCCTGCGCCTTGGCAACGGCCTGAACTCGGAGATCCTGCACAGCTCGAAATACAACTTTGCAGACGAGAACCTGACGGTTGGCGCCGCCATGTGGGCGCGGCTGACAGAGAAATTCTTGGGCTAGAATTCCCGTGACGCACCCGCAAGCATGCGCGCGCCGTTAACCTTGGC